>NZ_DDCI01000033.1:0-570382 GCF_002335265.1 Cupriavidus sp. UBA2010 | reverse complement strand
TTCCCCGGAATTCCTCGTTGAACCAAAAAAAGAAGGGCCCGTTCCTTCACGGGCCCAAGAGTCTCTCCTCGGTGCCCTGCTCGCAAGGCACGGCTGAAGAATAGCCATTCGCCTGAGTCACAAGAAGTCGGATAACTCCGTAAGGGAAAGCCCCCGTCAACGCGGGTTGGGTCGAAGCGTTGCGTTACGGGGACGCCGCCATTGCGTAGCGCACGTCTGCCGGCGTTTGCAGTTGTGTCACCGCCGCCCCCCGTGGAACAATCAGCGCCATCGGAAACATCCGATCGCACAACAAGAAGCAGCACCACGAAGCACGACAGAGCCGGACCGATCCGGCCAATTGGTGATCGGCGGATGGCCTCGGTGGCCAGCGCCGCCACGGTTATTTCTGACTATTTTTCGACGGGTGTCATCATGACCAATTCGGGCCTGCCACGCCGCGCCTCGTTCGGGGGCGTCGCGTCTGTCTTCCTTTCCCTCGCCGCATTGCTGACGCCGGCCGCCATCCCGGCCGCGCAGGCGGCATCCAGTCCGGTTATCCAGCGCATCCAGCAGACCGGCGTGATCCGCATCGCGCACCGCGAAAGCTCCGTGCCGTTCTCGTTCATGGCCGACGGCAAGCCAGTCGGGTACGCCGTCGATCTGTGCCTGAAAGCGGCTGACGCCGTGCGCGCCCAACTGAAAATGCCGCAGTTGCGCGTGGAGTGGGTGCCCGTGACGCCGGCCACGCGCATCCCGGCCATCGTCGATGGCAAGGCCGATCTGGAATGCGGGTCGACCACCAACAATCGCGAGCGTCGCGAACAGGTCGCCTTCACGATCCCGCACTACATCGCCGGCAGCCGCATGCTCGTCAAGTCGGATTCCGGCATCCGCCGCTGGAGCGACCTGCGCGGCAAGACCGTCGTCTCCACCACCGGCACCACGCCGCTGGCCATGATCCGCAAGATGGACGAGTCCGGCGCGATGGGCTGGAAGGTCCTGGAGGCCAAGGACCATGCCGAGGCGTTCGCGATGGTGGAATCGGGCCGCGCCGATGCGTTCGTGATGGACGACGTGCTGCTGTTCGGTCTGCGCGCAAACGCGAAGAACCCTGCGTCGCTGGCGGTGACCGGCGACCTGCTGACGATCGAACCCTACGCGATCATGCTGTCGAAGCAGGACGCCGAGTTCAAGAAGATCGTCGACAAGGCCCTGGTCAACGCGATCTATGACCAGGAAACCCAGAAGCTCTACCGCAAGTGGTTCCAGCAGCCGATCCCGCCCCATGGGATCACGCTGGATATTCCGATGAGCTACCTGCTGCGGGACTCGTTCAAGTTCCCGAGCGACAAGGTGGCGGATTGAGGCGCTGACGCCGACCGCCGGTCTTTCTCCCCTTTCACCCCTTTCTCCCCCGCTCCCCACTTGCGGGAGAGGGGGAGAAAACAGAACACCACTCCGGTCATCCCGTGCGAAGATACCGCCCGTTGCCCTCGGGCCCGCACCGCACGATCCACCATGACCGCCGCCCCCCTCAAGCTGTCCGACCTGTCCGTTTCCACCACGGTGGCCGGGCTGATCGCCATGCTGACCGGCTACACCAGTTCGCTGGTCCTGATGATTCAGGCCGGGCAAGCCGCGCACCTGACCGATGCCCAGATATCGTCCTGGATCTGGGCGCTATCGGTCGGCATGGGTGTCACTACGCTCGGACTATCGCTGCTGATGCGGGTGCCGATCGTGATCGCATGGTCCACGCCCGGGGCGGCGCTGCTGATCGCATCTCTGCCCGGGGTGCCCTACCCGGAAGCGATTGGCGCGTTCCTGATGGCGGCCCTGCTAATGACGGCGGCCGGCCTGACCGGCTGGTTCGACAAGCTCATGAAGGCACTACCGGCCAGCATCGCTTCGGCCTTGTTGGCCGGCATCCTGTTCCGCATCAGCGTCGACGTATTCGTCCAGGCCCAGCACCAGACGCTGCTATTGCTGGTGATGTTCGCCGTCTACCTGCTCGGGCGGCGCTGGTGGCCGCGGTATGCGGTGCCCGGTGTGCTGGTGATCGGCGTGGCGCTGGCCGGCGTACTCGGCCAGCTGCACTTCGAGCAGTTTCACTTCGCCGTGACCATGCCGGTCTGGACCACGCCGGCGTTCTCGGTATCTGCGTTCGTCAGCATTGCCGTGCCGCTGTTCATCGTGGCGCTGGCGTCCCAGAACATCCCGGGGCTGGCCGTGCTGCGTGCCGATGGCTACCACGTGCCGGCCAGTCCGCTGATTGCGGTCACCGGCCTGGCATCGGCCATCCTGGCGCCGTTCGGATCGCACGGCATCAACCTGGCGGCCATCACGGCCGCGATCTGCACCGGCCCGCAGGCTGACGCCGATCCGCGCCGCCGCTACATGGCCGCCGTGGTCTGCGGTATCGGCTACCTGGTCATGGGCATCATGGCGGCCAGCATCGCCGCATTGTTCGCGGCCTTCCCGAAGGCGCTGGTGGTGGCAGTCGCCGCCTTTGCGCTGCTTGGCTCGATCGCCAACGGCCTGACGGTGGCCATGCAGACGCCGGCCGAACGGGAATCGGCCCTGCTGACGTTCATGATCACGGCGTCAGGCATGACGCTGGCAGGCGTCGGCTCGGCGTTCTGGGGCGTGGTGGGCGGCATGCTCGCGCTGCTGGTGCTCAAGCCGCGCGAGCCAAAGTCCGCTTGATGGTCGCCTGAAGGTCGCCTGAAGGTCGCCTGATCGTCGCCGGGCAACACCCGGGCTCAACGACCCGATCTGCTACAGCAGCAGGAAGGCGATGTCCGCCACGCCGATCTGCGTGAGCAACATGCCCTTGCGGCGCTGGAACAGCACGTGCTCGAGCACCCGGTCACGGTGCTCGGCGAACACAGCGGGATCGAACCGCAATGCGGCGGTGGCGTAGTGCTCCGCCAGCAGCTTGTAGACGCGATGGCGCACCAGCAGCAGTTCGTTGTCGGTTTGCAGGCGCGACATCTCGACGCTGTGCTCATCCTCGAGCTGCCGCATGCTGACCACCACGCGCGCGTGCATCCCTCGATAGCGATCGATCTCGGCATGGGCGCGGCGCAATTCGTCGCGCAGCGTCCGCACCTCCTGCATCAGTTTCAGATTTTGCTGCACGCCTCGCTGAATGCGGGACGCTTCTTCCAGCGCGTGATCGGCGGCGGCAATTGTGTTCTGCCAGACGCCCTCTCCCGGATCGCGCCCGGGATCGGACTCCCCCTGCAAATGGCCGAGTCGCGTGGTCGGCCAGGCCGTTACCCCGTCAAGCTCGTTGTTCATGATGCTCCCCTTGATCCCAACTACAACCTCGCCAGCCGCCGGCGTATGTTTTGGTGCCGGCATGGTCAGGCCAGATTGGATACCGCCGCGACATTCTGGAGGCGCCTCTTGTGTATTCCCGGGCGCCCCGTGCGTTTTCAGCGCATACCATCATTCAATTCCCCTATCCCTTGCAGGGCAACCACCGTGTGGGAGGGTAATCGATCACCTGAAAGCACTATGACGCCAGGATTCTCGGCAATTCGTCCCATGGTTTGCAGCCCCGTTTGGGGGTGATCGGGGGCGCGGATTGCATAATATCGAATCCGCGTGCCGCAACAGTCTCTTTTGATCAATTCATGAACGGATATCTGCTCCTCGCCCTGGCCATCGTTGCCGAAGTCATCGCCACCAGCAGCCTCAAGGCCGCCGAGAACTTCACGCGCCTGGTCCCCAGCGTCCTGGTGGTGACCGGATACGTGGCGGCGTTCTGGTTGCTGATGCAGGTGATGAAAACAGTGCCAGTCGGTGTGGCCTACGCGATCTGGTGCGGCGCCGGCATCGTGCTCGTGACGCTCATTGCATCCGTGCTCTACCGGCAGGTCCCCGACCTGGCGGCCTGGCTAGGCATCGGGCTGATCATCGCCGGCGTGGCGGTAATCCAGCTTTTCTCGAAGATGTCGCACTGATTCCGACAGCACCCTGCCCGGCTGCGCTCACCCCTTTGGTGGCAGCGTGCGCAGCAGCCGATTGACCTGGGCCAGTGTCTCGCATTCGTCAGCCTTGCGCTGCCGGCGCTGCTCGACGATTTCCAGCATGGCGCGGATCTGCCCATTCTTGGCCTCGCATGCCTCGCGATTCGGCTCCGCGCACGGGACCTCCAGCTCACCCCGCAAGCTCTCCTGCACGATATTGATCAGCGCCGTGCAGCCCGATGTATCGGCCAGCGCCGGATCGGACGCCGGTGGCACCGCCAGAGCCGGCATCGCACCAATCAGGACAAGCAGCGGCAACCGGCAGAGGTTCGCGCGGACGGATGGCATGGTTGGGCGGAAGCTGGCCAAATGGGTCCTCGTTTGCGGCGTGAAGCCGACATCATATCCGTTCGCTGAATCATCCAATCGGAAATGTCCACAAGGTAAGCGGGTCGCGTCAAGAGACGCCGCGTTTCGCCTGAACAGAGACATTCAATTTATTACGATTCACACACCAACAGCCCCCCCTTAGAGTCGACACTCGACGAAACTGGCTTTGGAGCATGGCATCGAATGCACCACGATGGCGGTCACCGTTCCCTTCAATAGATGATGGACTGCCGCACGAAATCTCAATCCCGGTGCGCTTCCATCGACGACAAACGATTGCCCATGCTTGAACCGCTCATCAGACCTTTCCAATCAACCGGATGGAAGCCGGCCACGCGCGGACTTATCCGGATCACCCTCCTCGTTGGCTGCATCGTCTTGAGCCAAGTCCAGCCGGCGTCAGCGGGTGAGGTCATCTATCCATCTATCGAATCGACCTCGTTCAATCTGTCATTTGGGACGTCGTTAATGACTTCTTCGCGAGTCGAAAGGATCGGGAAGCAACTGGCACGCGAGTGGCGGAATCCCGGCGTTAGACTTTCTGATGTTCGCTGCTCAATAACGAAAACAGCAAGTGTCAGTGGGGTTCCAGTGCCAGGAATGCCCAATGTGTACCAGACCAATCTGACCGGCTTCGGTATACGCTTCGCACTCACCGACGGCTGGGCGGGGCTTTTCACGCCAGCACCACAGACGGCAACGTTTTCTGCGGCGAGTCCAAGCATCTCCGCCGCGGAGTACTTCTCTGCCGAAATCATCGTGACTGGTCCCATGGAGTCCGGTACCCTGACCGGCCTGCCTTCCATGACCGTTCAGTTCTCAGGCAGTTGCTTCAATACGGTCACCCGTACCGTGACGATCACGCCCGGCACACGGATCGTCGCCAACAGTTGCACCGTCACGACGCCGCACGTCGAGGCGGCGTTACCCCCGGTCAGGCTTGCGAGCCTGCTACCAGTCGGCAACGTTAGCGCCGAGCGCGCCGACTTCAACATCAGTTTTTCGTGTCCAACCGGTATCGGCGTCTATATCACGTTGACGGACGCAACCCGGCCCGGCAACAGGACGAACAATCTCTCGCTGACGCCTGATTCCGCGGCGCAGGGCATCGCGCTTCGACTGTCGAGTGGCGGCACGCCAATCACCTTTGGCGCCGATTCCGCAGTACGAGGAAACCCCGGGCAATGGTACGTGGGGCCGTCTGCCGCCACCACCCTTGTGCCCTTGACCGCGCGCTATGTTTCAACGGGAACCGTCATTCCCGGCGCTGTCAGAGCGCTGGCAACGTTCACGCTCAGTTATCAATAACTGGCGGGCGCGGACACCGGCCAAGATGAAAACAGACCATCGTGAAATGGTCTGCCAAAAGGGGTAGCTCGGTGGATAGGTAGATCAGCGACGGGCCGATCAGTCGTCTCCCCAACGCCAGCGTGGCGGCTCCCCCTTGATCCAGCAAACGACAAACAGCGCCAGGCTCAGGATCACCACGAGGAAGACGAAGACAACGGGACGGTGGTCAACACGGAAGAAGAAGACAGCCAGCGCTAGCATCGCGAAATACGCGCCATAGGCTACCCAGCCTTGCCAGCAAGTCGGGAGCCCCCATCCCCAGCCATAGCGCTTGGCGTGAAACCAGTATTCAGGGTCGGTCTGCATGGTCAGGCTCCGTATGCCGCATGGACGTCAGCGCAATGTACCCGCGCGTGACTGGATCCTCAACGATACGCCTGCCCCGTGGACCTAACGGGGTGCCGTCGCAGGAACGACTGTGGTCCCCGGAGGCGCGATGAACGGAATGAACTTGCAGGGCTCACGCTGTCCCAACGAGCAGTTGGATCCGATCGCGCAGCCGGTAAGTAACAAGGCAAAACACATACTGGCCAATGCTTTCATCAGAATACTTCCAGAGTATTCCTACAGCGTAGCACTGCATCCAACCAGCTCTTCGCCGCAACTGAAACACATATGACCTGCCACAACTTTTCATGTTCGGATCGTTCCCGATGCTAGCGCAGACAATCAATGTGCCAAGGTCAAGTGGTCATGGTTGGAAGGCTGACACGTAGTGAACTGCTGCGGCAATTTCTAAGGCAAGTCAATTCGCCTTGATTTCCAGCTACCAGTCTCAGCGTCAGCAAGACCACGGGCGAGGATGGCCTTGTCCGTCTCGCCCTACCTGATTGTCGGCCTTGTCCACACAGACGGGGCGCGTCCAGCCGCCCCATCTACCGTTGGCCACCTCGCGTGGCAGCAACTACGGATAGTTCATGTACAGCGTCACAATGGCGCTGACGCTTCCGCCGGTGATGACCTGCTCCGTCTGGAAATACGTAGGGAGTCCCCATCCCATCCGTGGCCGCCTGGCACGAGATCAGGACACACACTAATAATGCGGGCCGCCCTGCCAGCGATCCCGGTCATTATCGTTGTCCCGGTGATCGTTCCGGTCACGATCGCCATGATCGTAATCAGATCGACCATCTCCGCCGTAGTACCCACCGCCTCTGTGGTCACCATGGTCGGGTGTAATGACGCACCCGCCAAGCAGCGCCACGGAGGTGATGAGAATCACAAGAATGGGCTTCATATGGCACTCCTGTTCAGCCTTTTCCCTTCTCGAGCATACGCATTGGATTACCGCCACGATGTAGGAACGAGGACATTCCGCAGCAAGACGTTCTCCTACAGCGAGAGACGGCACGGCGCGAAACAATCGGAGGCAACGATGAAGGGAGGGAGAAGCCAGTGCAGACTGATGATGGTCCCGCCGACAGGAATCGAACCTGTATCTAGCGCTTAGGAGGCGCTCGTTCTATCCATTGAACTACGGCGAGCGGACCGTCTGCCTGGGGCTCGCGCCGCATCGGGGCAGGCGAGCCAAAAGACGGGGCGCAGTATAGCAAACTCGGACGCAGGATCGGCGACAGCCGCTATGCTGGACATATGGAGAACACAGCAGAGTTCCAGTGGGAATCCGCCGCCCACACGGATGTTGGACTCGCGCGGGCACGCAATGAGGATGCGTGGCTCGCCACGCCCGGCCTCTGGGTCGTGGCCGATGGTATGGGCGGCCACGCGCTTGGCGATTTCGCCAGCCACTCGATCGTGGAGGCGCTGTCGACGCTATCGCTGCCCGGCGATCTCGATCAGGCCATCGACGATACACGCGCTGCCATCCTCGGCGTCAATCAGTTGCTAATGGATGAAGCGCGGCAGGCGCGGGTACGCGTGATCGGCAGCACGGTGGTAGCGCTGCTCGCGCGCGGGCATCAATGCGCCTGTCTCTGGGCGGGCGACAGCCGGCTCTACCTGCTCCGCGCCAACCATCTGCAACAGCTCACGCGCGACCACAGTCACGTGGAGCAATTGCGCGCGCGTGGCCTTATTACCGCCGAGGAAGCGAAACACCATCCCGCGCACAACGCGATCACACGCGCCGTGGGGGCTGCCGCCACGCTTGACCTTGAAACGCTCACGCTGGACGTCCGGGACGGCGACATGTTCCTGCTCTGCAGCGATGGCCTCTACAACGACGTCGACGATACGGACATCGCCTCGGTACTGGCCTCCGGGGATTGCCGGCACGCGGCGGATGAACTGGTGAGACTGGCGCTGGCGCACGGTGGTCAGGACAACGTCACGGTGGTGGTGATCCGCGCCAGCGAGGCTGACGGCGGCTCGGAATCGCCCTCCTCGTCGGACACCACGGGCTGACCCGCCAAACGTGGCTCAGCGCAAGCAGCGCGCCACACACAGCACAAATAGAAAGCCCGCCAACTGAGTGGCGGGCTTGGGCTGCGGACGGGCCCGGACCTCCTGGGTCTGCGTCGCCGGCAATTCCGGTCATTCCTGTGCCAAGCATGTTTCCCGTGATTCCGCCCATGACGCGGACGTCCATCCGGACCACCCGGACAGTCGAAGAAAACCTGGCAATGGCAACAATGACCGCAATGCCGGGGGGCGAGTGGCAAGCCAACCTTGCCAAAGGCAGGATCAGCGGGACATGTCGTCGTCCGCCCCGTACGAGCATCGAAGCTCGCGCTCTCGAGTATAGGCAGCAAGGCCGGACATTCAAGCCATGTGCGCGATACATCCCGTTACCTTTTCGGACTTTTCGCACCGCAACAAAATATTCGGTGTTCTGCTATACTTCGCGCCGTGAGTTTCGCACTGTGAGTTCCGCAACTCGCCCGGCTTTCAACGCTGTGGCGTATCCGCTACCTCCCAAGCTCTGCTCCCTGCCTCTGTCATTTTCTCGGAAGTATCGCTGACAGGTGCCTGGCCAGAACGCACCACTCACCTGACGCTGCCTCGTCTCCGATCCTGAAGAACAGCCCGATTGTTAGCTGTTTGCCTGCTAGGGTTCCGGTTGGTTTCTCGATAACCAGTCGCCCCTGCCTGCCGCCGTTTTGCCAGCTGAGTCTGTCGAACGGCCCACCGATTGGCGCCGAAGCCTTTTTAAGACTTTGCACTGCGCCCACCCCTTCGCGCACATCTGCCAGGGGTGCCATGCATTTTTAAGACGTACGACATGACCCAGCACGATTTCCGTGCGGAGCAGCCTATTGCCTCCGCCACCGACGCATTCGCCACGCCCGCCGATACCGCCAGCCCGCTCGACAAGCTCGACGCCATGCTGAACGCTGACGCCGCACCGGCCGTGGAAGCCTCGGAAAACGGCTTCGCAAAACTCGGCCTCGACCCCGCCATCCTGCGCGCACTGGCCGAAGCCAACTACAACACACCTACACCGGTGCAGGCGCAGGCCATCCCCGCCTTCCTGGCCGGCCGCGACCTGCTGGTTTCCAGCCAGACCGGCTCGGGCAAGACCGCCGCGTTCATGCTGCCCGCAATCCAGCGCATCAGCGAAAAGCCTGCCACGACGCATCGCCCGACCGAACCGGCCAAGCGCATGAAGGGCAAGCGCCCCCGTCCGTCTCCGGCCCAGCCGTCGCTGCTGGTGCTGACGCCGACGCGTGAACTGGCCCTGCAGGTAACCGAAGCTGCCGCCAAGTATGGCCGCCATCTGCGCCGTATCGTCTGCGCCAGCATCCTGGGCGGCATGCCCTACCCGAAGCAGCTGGCCATGCTGGCCCGTATGCCGGACATCCTCGTGGCCACGCCGGGCCGCCTGCTCGACCATATCGAAGCCGGCCGCATTGACCTGTCCGCGCTGGAAATGCTGGTGTTCGACGAAGCCGACCGTATGCTCGACATGGGCTTCGCCGACGACATCGACGCCATCGTCGCCGCCACGCCGGCATCGCGCCAGACGCTGATGTTCTCGGCCACGCTTGACGCCCGCATCGCCCAACTGGCCTCGCGCCAGCTCCGCGACCCGCAGCGTATCGAGATCGCCGCCGCGCGCGCCGACCACAGCAACATCGAACAGCGCCTGCACTTCACCGACGACATGTCGCACAAGGAGCGCCTGCTCGACCACCTGCTGCGCGATGCATCGCTCAAGCAAGCCATCGTCTTCACCGCTACCAAGCGCGATGCCGATTCGCTGGCCGAGCGCCTGTCGGACACCGGCTTCTCCGCCGGCGCGCTGCATGGCGACATGACCCAGGGCGCGCGTAACCGCACGCTGACGGCCCTGCGCCGTGGCAACCTGCGCGTGCTGGTGGCCACCGACGTGGCCGCGCGCGGCATCGACGTGCCCGACATTACCCACGTGGTGAACTTCGACCTGCCCAAGCAGGCGGAAGACTACGTGCACCGCATTGGCCGCACCGGCCGTGCCGGTCGCTCGGGTGTGGCGATCAACCTCGTGAACCACGGTGACATGTTCCAGTGGCGCCGTATCGAGCGCTTCACGAACAACCGCATCGACGCCTCGGTGATCGAAGGCTTCGAACCGCGTCGCTCGCCGAAGCCGCGTTCGAACTTCGGCGGCAAGCCGGGCGGCCGCGACGGCTTCCGCGGCAACGGTGGCACCGGTGGCGGCTATCGCGGCAACAACGGCGGTGGCTATCGCGGCAACCGCGAAGGTAACGGCGACCGCAACTTCGGCGAGCGCCGATTCAGCAGCGACAACCGTGGCTTCGGCGATCGCGCCCCGCGTCCGTTCGGCGACGACAACCGTGGTGGTTTCGGCGATCGTGGCGAGCGTGGTTTCGGCGACCGCAGCAATGGCAATAGCAATGGCGGCTACCGTGGCCAGGGTCAAGGCCAAGGCCAAGGCCAGGGCCAGGGCCAGGGCCAGGGCCAGGGCCAAGGTCAGCAGCGCAGCTTCGGCGGCGAACGCAGCTTCGGCAACCGCGACTTCGCGCAGCGCGATGGCAACCGTGACGCCGCACAACGTGACGGTAACCGCAGCTTTGGCGGCAACCGTGACGGCCAGCGCGACGGCAACCGCAGCTTCGGTGACCGTAGCTTTGGCGATCGCAGCTTCGGCGACCGCAAGTTCGGTGATCGCGGTGGCGACCGCGCCGGCTTCGGCGGCCAGCGCAACAGCCGCTCGCGTTACGAGCGATAAATAAAAAGGCACCTTCGGGTGCCTTTTTTTATGCTGTCGGCTTGCCTGCGACGAGCGCGAGCCGCTGATGCCCCCTCACACCGCGCAAGTCCTGAACCCGACGAATGAGACATCGTCCTCGGGCAGCAGCGCGGTTCGCGCGCGCGTATGGCGCAGTCGCGCAGGGCTCGCAAACGACACACCCCGCACCACCTGATGGGTACCGAAGCGGCCGACGATCTCGCCGTCCGTCGGCTCTGCGATGAAGCCCAGGTAGGGCTCGTATGGCGTGGCGGTCCACTCGCGCAGCGCGCCCCACTGGAGTCCGCGATTCTGCGTGGCCGCCAGTTCCCATTCGACTTCCTGCGGCAGGCGGCGGCCCGCCCACACGCACCATGCCTGCGCCTCGAACAGGGTCACGTGCCGCACCGGTTCATCGGGGTTAAGCGTGCGCTCGGCACCGAAGCGCGACACCACCCAGCTTCGCGTCACCGCATGGCGAGACCAGTAGCGCGGTGCGGACCGCTCCTGCATCATCAGCCACTGGCGGCCCGCCGCGGACCAGTACGCAGGATGCTCATAGCCGCCGTCCTCGACGAACTCGAGGTATTGCGCGTTGGAGACCAGTGCCGCATCCATCTCGAACGCCGGCACATAGACCTTCTGGGGCGGCAGTTCATCGGGCCATGCGAAACCATCGGCATCGCTCCAGCCCTGCGTGAAGTTTCCGCCCGGAAAATGCAGCGCGTCGTTGTGCGAGACCGATGCCGCCGGGCCCACGGACGCCGGCTCGGCTGGCGCTACGCCCAAGGACTGCAACAATGCCGCGATGGTCTCCCCCTGCACGTCCTCGTGGTACAGCGCGCGGCGGAACGGGTACAGCGTTGCGTCATCGTCGTCGGCCAGCAGCGCGATGCGGCGCAGCAATCCATCCAGCACCTGGGCCGCGTACTGCTTGACGCGCGATACATCGGGTAGCGCGATTTCCCAGCGCTCGTCCGGACCGATGCGCTCGGGATCGAACCACTCGTCGGCGCCATCGAGCAACGATGGCTCGCTGGCCACCGGCAGGCGGATACCGCCCTGCTCCAGATGGCGCACACCGCGCAGACACCACCACTCGGCGTGCCAGGCGACGTGGCCCAGCGTCCACAGCGGCGGGTTGCAATCGTACTGACGCGGGACGGTCCAGCCACGGCGTGTCTGACCAAACGCACCCAGCCACGCCAGCGTGCGGTTGCGCGATTCCACGAGCGCCTGCGCCAGCCCCTCGCGCGGCAGGCGCCGCGCATCGGGCCACGCCGCCTTGCCGCCGGTAAAGTGAAGATCGGGAAGCATGGAGAAGCCGCTCATCGCAAGGTCCGTGACTGAGGGTGAAAGAAAAGCCGGACACGCCGGCTGCGCGCATTATGACACCGGCGAGCCGGTGCCATTTTCCGCGCGCCCTATCCCCCTGCCGGCGCCGCGGCTTCTCCACTGGCGTTCAGCCGCGAGCGTGGAAAACGGCGAACCAGCCACGCGGGTCGGTCCAGCTTACGGGGTCGGTGAAACCAGCCGATTCCAGCAGGATCGCAAAATCCTCGGGCCGATACTTGTGCGAGTCCTCGGTATGGATCCGCTCCCCTTTGGCAAAGTTGCGTTCACCATCGGGCCAGCGAACCGTCACCGCGCGCTCGGCCTCGAGGTGCATCTGGATGCGGGATGCCTGCTGATCGAACGATGCCACGTGGCGCCAGTCCTCGAGCGCGAAGTCGCTGCCCAGGATCCGGTTCACATTGCGCAGCACATTGCGATTGAACGCGGCCGTGACACCAAGGGCATCGTCATAAGCCGCGACCAGCGTATCAGCGTCCTTGTAGAGGTCGACGCCGATCAGGACACCATCGCCATGACCCGTCACCGCGCGTAGCCGCTGCAGTAGCGCCAGCGCATCGATCGGTGTGAAATTGCCGATGCTGGAACCCGGGTAGAAGAGCAACCGGCGGCCACGCCTGACGCTGGATGGCAGGTCGAGTGGCCCGCACAGGTCCGTGCCCAGGCCGAGCATAGGGATATGCGGATGCTGTTGCTGCAACCCGGACAGGGTGCCGCGCAGGAAATCCACCGAGATATCGAGCGCGACGTACTGGGCCGGCTGCAGGCTCGGGAAAAGCCGGGCGGCCTTCTCGCAGTTGCCGGCGCCGAGGTCGATCAGCACGCAACCGCTACCGGCACGCGCCGCGATCGCCGGGGCGACGCTGGCGAAGATCGACGCCTCGGTGCGCGTCGGGTAGTACTCGGGCAGGTCGGTGATGGCCTCGAACAGGCGCGAGCCGAGCACATCGTAGAAGAACTTCGGGCTGATGCCCGCCTGCGACCGGAGCAATCCGGAGACGATCTCCGCGCGCAGCGCATCACTGTTCTCGTGATATTGCTGAATGAATTCCGGCCGGAGCGCGGCATGGGCGCCGTTCGCCACGACCAGGCGTGGCGTCGGGTCCTGCGCGTGTTCGGGAGCGGAATGGTGGTTGGCGTGGTGGAGAGGCTGAGGCTGGGGGCGAGACGGGTTCAGTGGTGTCGTAACAGCCGGCATGACGTTTCCTTATTGTCGATGGGCACTACGTGAATCCCTCAAAGACCGCATGGCACGACGGGCACACGGTTGGCGTGGGGTGCGCTCCTGTCGTGTCTGACGCACACCGACCGACCGCCAATCCAACAAGCATAGGCGCATATGCATATGCGTGCGTCATGCATTGCATGACCCGGCAGCCCCGCATTTGCCTACACACTTTGTCCATACATTCAGACACATTGTCGGTGATGCAACATTTTTCCCGCAGCTTCGGTATAATCGCGCCCAACGCAAAACGCCGGAGCATCCGGTGTCAGCGTCCCTTCCAAAGGGAAGTTAAAGGGGAGTAGCTTGGGGGCCCATGCCCTTAGCACAATCGTCATTCCGAGGCGCTGACCCGTCTCCGGTTGTGCTGACCCTGGTACGCATACCGTGCCAGCGTGTCGAGCAAGACCTTTGCAACCTGGTGTTACGGTTTGCAAAGGCAGTCCCGCCCTTGTCGGCAACTTCCGTCGCTCCGTAATTCCAGGTGTCAAAAAACTTGCTGGCCCGATCGGCCCGCAGCAATTTGCACTTGAGGAGCCTACATGGAGTGGTTTACCGATCTGTTCACGATGCAGTTCCTGACAGCACTGCTGTCGATCGTCGTCATCGACCTGGTACTCGCCGGCGACAACGCCATCGTGATCGCCCTGGCGGCGCGTAACCTGCCGCCGCACCTGCAAAAGAAAGCCATTGTCTGGGGCACCATCGGCGCCGTGGTCGTGCGCTCGGCAATGACCATCGGCGTGGTCTGGCTGCTGAAGATCCCCGGCCTGCTGCTGGTGGGTGGCCTGGCGCTGGTCTGGATTGCCTACAAGCTCCTGGCCGCCGAGGAAGACGGTGACGAGCACGGCAGCGGCGCCAGCACGCTGGTGGGCGCGATGAAGACGATCATCATCGCCGACGCAGTCATGGGCGTGGACAACGTGCTGGCCGTGGCCGGCGCCGCCCACGGCAGCTTCCTGCTGGTGGTGCTGGGTCTGCTGATCAGTATTCCGATCGTGGTCTGGGGCTCGAGCCTGGTGCTCAAGCTGATGGCACGCTTCCCGTCCATCATCTACGTGGGTGCCGGCGTGCTGGCCTTCACGGCTGTGAAGATGATCCTGGGCGAGCCGATCACCAAGCCGTTCTTCGAGGCGCAACCCATCGTCAAGTGGGCGCTGTACCTGGTGATCGTCGGCGGTGTGCTGGGCGCCGGCTACCTGACGCAGAAGCGCCGGGAGCCGTCCACCCAAGCCAACTGACACCCCGCATCTGACGCAGAAAGCCGCCTTCGGGCGGCTTTCTGCTTTCAGGCTAAAATCCCCGCTTGCGGCCCGCGCGCCGACGTCACTTCCCACTTCCTGTTCCGATGAAACAGTACCTCGACTTCATGCGCCATGTGTACGAGCATGGCACCGAAAAGTCCGACCGCACCGGCACCGGTACGCGCTCGGTCTTCGGCTACCAGATGCGCTTCGACCTGAACGAGGGCTTTCCCGTCGTCACCACGAAAAAGCTGCACCTGAAGTCGATCATCCATGAACTGCTGTGGTTCCTGCAGGGCTCGACCAACATCCGGTACCTGAAGGAAAACGGCGTCACCATCTGGGACGAATGGGCCGATGCCAATGGCGAACTGGGTCCGATCTACGGCTACCAGTGGCGCGCATGGCCGACGCCGGACGGTCGCCATATCGACCAGATCACCGAGGTCGTGCGCCAGATCCGCGATAACCCCGATTCACGCCGGCTGATCGTGTCGGCCTGGAACGTGGGCGAGATCCCGCAGATGAAACTGCCGCCCTGCCACGCGTTCTTCCAGTTCTACGTGGCCGACGGCAAGCTGTCCTGCCAGCTCTACCAGCGCAGCGCCGACATCTTCCTCGGCGTGCCGTTCAACATCGCCAGCTACGCGCTGCTGACGCACATGATCGCGCAGCAATGCGACCTGGGCGTGGGCGATTTCGTGTGGACCGGTGGGGACTGCCACATCTACAGCAACCACTTCGAGCAGGTGGCAACGCAGCTTTCGCGCGAGCCGATGAAGCTGCCGACGCTGCGGATCAAACGTCGTCCGGACAGCATCTTCGACTACAAGTACGACGATTTCGAACTGGTCGGCTATGAGTCGCACCCCGCGATCAAGGCGCCGGTGGCCGTATGACGCTGCTGACTCTGATCGTCGCGCGCGCGCGCAACGGCGTGATCGGCCGCGACAACACCTTGCCGTGGCGCCTGCCGGAAGACTTGCAGCATTTCAAGCGCACGACCATGGGCGCGCCGATCATCATGGGTCGCAAGACCTGGGATTCGATCGGGCGCCCGCTGCCGGGGCGCCGCAATATCGTGGTGAGCCGCAACCGCGACCTGCATATCGAGGGCGCTGATGTGGTGGGATCGATCGAGGATGCGCAACGGCTGTGCATAGGTGCGGAACAGGTATTCCTGATCGGCGGCGCGCAGCTCTATGCGGAGGCACTGCCGAGCGCCGATCGCCTGATCGTCACGGAAATCGACGCGGATGTGGAAGGCGATGCGTTCTTCCCGGCCGTGGACCGCACGACATGGGTCGAGACCGCGCGTGAGGTACACCATTCGGAAACGAATGGCTTCGACTATGCGTTCGTGACGTACGAACGGCCGGCGTCCGGGGAAGAATAAAAAAGGGCGGCGCAAACGGGTTCACCCGCTTGCGCCGCCCTTCGTCGTCCCTGATCGACCCTTGTCGTCTCTCCCGTTCGGAAGAGACGCACAAACCATCAGTTCCCGGCGATCGTCATCTGCTCGATCAGGATCGAGCCAGTCTCCTTGGTGCCACGCACCAGCGCATCGGCACCAACGGCAACGATCTGGCGCAGCATCTCGACCATGTTGCCGGCGATCGTGATTTCCTCCACCGGATACTGGATCACGCCGTTTTCGACCCAGTAGCCCGAGGCGCCGCGCGAATAGTCGCCGGTCACGTAGTTCACGCCCTGCCCCATCAGCTCGGTCACCATCAGACCGGTACCCATCTTCTTCAGCATCCCGACGAAATCATCGCCCGCTTGCGTCTGCGAGCTGGTCAGCGTGAGGTTGTGCGAGCCGCCCGCGTTGCCGGTAGTCTTCATGCCGAGCTTGCGTGCCGAGTACGTCGACAGGAAGTAGCCCTGCACCACGCCGTCGCGCACCACGTCGCGCTCGTGCGTGCGCACGCCCTCTTCGTCGAACGGCGCGCTGCCCATCGCGCCCGGCACGTGCGGCCGTTCGTAAACCTGGATGTGCGGCGCGAATACTTCCTTGCCCAGCGTGTCATACAGGAACGTCGACTTGCGATACAGCGCGCCCCCCGACACCGCCTGCACGAACGCGCCCAGCAGGCCAGCAGCCAGTGGCGCCTCGAACAGCACCGGGCACTTGCGCGTGGACAGCTTGCGGGCGTTCAGGCGGGCCAGCGCGCGCTCCGCCGCATAGCGGCCAATCGCTTCCGGCTCAGCCAGCGCTCCAGGAGCGCGCTTCGATGAATACCAGTCATCCCGCTGCATGCCACCGCCCGAACCGGCGATTGGCGCACACGAGATGAAGTGGCGCGAGTAGGGATAGCCGCCCGAGAAGCCGCGCGACGTGGCCAGCACAAACTGCGAGTGCTGGGCCGACACGCTCGCGCCGTCGCTGTTGCGAATCTTCGGCGAGACGGCGAAAGCCGCCGCTTCGGCGCGGCGGGCAATGTCGATCGCGCCTTCGGCATCGATGGTCCACGGGTGGAACAGGTCCAGATCCTGGGGGTCGCGCTCCAGCAACTCTTCCTCGGCCAGGCCAGCGCAGTCATCCTCGGCCGTGAAACGGGCGATGTTGTACGCGGCTTCGGCCGTGGCGCGCAGCGCGGCGGCCGAAAAATCCGACGTGCTGGCATTGCCGCGACGCTTGCCGATCATCACCGTCACACCCACCACCTTGTCGCGGTTCTGCTCGATGGTTTCCACCTCGCCCTTGCGCACCGACACCGACAGGCCACTGCCCTCGGAAATCTCGGTGGCGGCATCCGTCGCGCCTAGCTCGCGTGCCACACGCAGCACATCGGCCGCCATGGCCTTGAGCTGGTCCTGGGTGTAGGTGAAATGCGCGGTCTGTTCAGCGGTCTGGCTCATATGGGCGGGCGTGATCAAAAGTCCAAACGGGAATCATAGCAAGATAAAATGCCGCCCATGACGCGAAATACCCGTAACAATCCCAATGGCCGATTCCCGGGCGCCTTTGCCCCGGAGGACGAGGACGACCTGCCCAAGAGCAAGTCCCAGCGCAAGCGCGATATGACGGCGCTGCAGGACATTGGCGCCGAGCTGGAGTCCCTGCCCAAGGACAGGCTGGCGCGCGTGCCCATGCCCGAGGCGCTGGCCGACGCGATCCACGCGGCCCGCAAGATCACGAGCCACGAAGGCAAGCGCCGCCAGATGCAGTTCGTCGGCAAGGTCATGCGTGGCCTGGACGACGACGAAATTGCCACCATCCGGGCGGCTCTGGAAGGCTTCAAGGGCACCAGCAAGGCCGAAACGGCCCGGATGCACCTGATCGAGCGCTGGCGCGAGTTGCTGCTGGCCGACGACGACGCGCTGACCAAGTTCCTTGGCGAGCACCCAAGCGTGGACGTGCAATCGGTACGCAACATCATCCGCAATGCCCGCAAGGAAAAGGAACTGGCCAAGCCGCCGAAGTACTTCCGCGAGTTGTTCCAGGCCATCAAGAGCGCGCTGGAAGAGAAGGACGCCGACGCGGCCCCAGACAACGCACCGGAGCCCGAAGCATGAACCCGCAGACCCCGCTGACATCGCCCGTCGCCCGCAAGAGCCCAGACGAGCTGGTGGTCGGCTTTGTGTCGATTTCCGACCGGGCGTCGTCCGGCACGTACCAGGACGAAGGCATCCCCGCGCTGCGCGACTGGTTCGGCAAGACGCTGACCACGCCGTGGCAGTCTGTGGAGCGGCTGATTCCCGACGAGCAGGCGCAGATTTCGCGCACGCTGATCGAACTGGTGGACGTGGCTGGCTGTGACCTGGTGCTGACCACGGGCGGCACCGGCCCTGCGCGCCGCGACGTGACGCCGGAAGCCACGCTGGCCGTCGGCACCAAGGAAATGCCGGGTTTTGGCGAGCAGATGCGCCAGGTCAGCCTGCATTTCGTGCCGACCGCGATTCTGTCGCGCCAGGTGGCCGTGATCCGCGAAACGCCGAGCCGCGCCGCGCTGATCGTGAACCTGCCCGGCCAGCCGCGCGCCATCCGCGAAACGCTGGAAGGCCTGCGCGATGCCGATGGCAAGTCGATCGTTCAGGGGGTGTTCGCGGCCATGCCGTATTGCATCGACCTGATCGGCGGACCGTACATCGAGACCGATGAAGCGGTGGTCAAGGCCTGGCGGCCGAAGAACGCCGTGCGCCCGAAGCCGGCATCGGCTTGAAGTTTGAGGTTTGACGTTTTCTCCCCACACCCGCCCGGCGGGAGCGGGGAGAAGACTGAAAGGTTCACTTCAAACCCAGGTACAGCCCGATCGGCACGAATACCACCGCCGCGATATTGCCGAGCAGCACGATCGACGCCACCTGATCCGGCTCCTGCCGGAAGTGGTCGGCTACCAGGAAGTTCAGCACTGCCGGCGGCAGCGCCGCGAAGACGAACAGCAGTCCGCGTTGCAGGTCGGTCATCGGCACCCACCAGGCCAGTCCCAGCGCCACGACGATCCCCGCCAGCGGGCAAACCGCTGCGCCCAGCACCCCCATCCCCCAGTTGCGCAGGCTGACGTCCTTCATACGCACGCCGAGCGCGAACAGCATCAGCGGCACCGTGGCATCGCCCAGTAGCTTGATGGACTCGTAGACCGGCTCGGGCAAGGTGAAGTAGGGCTTCGCCAGCGACAACGCCACACCGGCCACCGTGGCCAGCACCATCGGGTTGCGCGCGATCTGCGCCATCGATGCTTGCCGGTTGACGATCTTCATGCCGACCGTGAAATGCATCAGGTTCGATGCCGCGAACAGCGCCACGGCCGGGGCCAGGCCTGCCGGACCGAATGCGAACACCGACAGCGGCAAGCCCATGTTGCCGCAGTTGTTGAACATCATCGGCGGCACGAAAGTGCGGGGATTGGCCCCGATCATCCGTGCCACGAGCCAGGCAAGCACCCCCGAGCCGATCACCACGGCCACCGCGCAGGCCAGCAGGACAAGCTGGTCGGCCAGCACGAAGTCCTTGCTGATGAACGCCGACACCACAAGTAACGGCGCAATCACTTCCAGCGTCGCCCGGTTGATGCCAGTCATGTCCGGATGGGCACGGCGTCCGTAGAGCCAGCCAATCAGGATGATCAGGATGACCGGGGTGATGATCGAGACGATGCGCGTGAACATGGGCGGGGGCGACAGGGTGGCGCGGCGGAGGCCGCGCACCGGCCCGCCACGTGGAGGTACTACTTTTGAACGGTCAGGCTGCTGGTGCCTGGGGTGCGTCGGGCGCCTCGGGCGTGGCGGAGGCCGACGTCTTGATGAAATGCTGGCGGTAGTAGCGCAGTTCTTCCACCGATTCCAGGATGTCCGCCAGGGCCGTGTGAAGCTGGCGCTTGGTGAAACCCTTGTGGATCGCCGGTTCCCAGCGCTTGCAGAGTTCCTTGAGCGTCGAGACGTCCAGGTTGCGGTAGTGGAAGAACGACTCGAGCTTGGGCATGTAGCGCGCCATGAAGCGACGGTCCTGGCAGATCGAATTACCGCACATCGGCGACTTGTTGGCCGGCACCCAGCGCTTCAGGAACGCCAGCAATTCGGCCTCGGCCTGGGCTTCTGTCAGCGTGGACGCCTTGACCTTGTCGATCAGGCCCGAGCGGCCATGGGTACCCTTGTTCCAGTTGTCCATCGCGTCCAGCACGGCATCCGGCTGATGGATCACCAGCACCGGCCCTTCGGCCAGGATATTGAGTTCGGAGTCAGTGACCACTACCGCCACTTCGATAATCCGGTCGGTGTCCGGCTGCAGGCCGGTCATTTCCATGTCCAACCAGACGAGGTTGTTTTCACTTTTGACGGAGGATGCGGAAGGGCTTGTCATTCTGGCGGTACGGCTCGATATGGAGGTCGGATAAGAGCGCCCGACGAGTTACCCAAGGGTACGGCGGGCGAACAATTTATAATTCTCGCATATCCGCCCCGATGGCCAGGTATGCATGTCTTCCGCCGCGCCATCGTCAACAAGGCCCACAGATGTTCACGCTGATCTTTCTTGCCGCACTGGTTGTCATGGTGCTGACCAAACTCTGGCTGGCCAGCCGCCAGATTCGCCATGTGGGCCGTCATCGCGGCGCCGTGCCGGAACGCTTTGCCGACACCATCACATTGTCCGCCCACCAGAAAGCGGCGGACTACACCATCGCACGCACGCGGCTGTCGATGCTCGAGGTGCTGGCCGGCGCGGCCGTCCTGATCGGCTTCACGCTGCTGGGCGGCCTGCACGCGCTGAACCAGCTCTGGCTGCACGTATTCGGCGGCGGTGGCTACTTCTATGGCGTCGCGCTGATCGCCAGCGTGGTACTGATTGGCGGGCTGATTGACCTGCCCTTCTCGCTCTACGGCCAGTTCGTGGTCGAAGAGCGCTTCGGCTTTAACAAGATGACGTTCGGCCTGTGGCTGGCGGACTTGCTCAAGATGGCCGTGGTGGCCTGCGTGCTGGGCCTGCCGCTGCTGCTGGCCGTGCTGTGGCTGATGGACCAGGCCGGCACGTACTGGTGGGTCTGGACCTGGCTGCTGTGGATGGCGTTCAGCCTGCTGCTGCAGGTGATCTTCCCGACCTTCATCGCCCCGCTGTTCAACAAGTTCGAACCGCTCAACGACGAAACCCTGCGCGAGCGCATCGAGGCGCTGCTGCGCAAGTGCGGCTTTGCCAGCAAGGGCCTGTTCGTGATGGATGGCAGCCGGCGCAGCGCCCATGGCAACGCTTATTTCACAGGCTTTGGCGCATCGAAGCGCATCGTGTTCTTCGACACCCTGCTGTCGCGCCTGGATGGCGAGGAAGTGGAAGCGGTGCTGGCGCACGAACTGGGCCACTTCAAGCGTCGTCACGTGGCCAAGATGATGATCGTGACGTTTGCGCTGTCGCTGGTGTTCCTGGCCCTGCTCGGCTGGCTGGCCACGCGCGAATGGTTCTTCACCGGGCTGGGCGTGCTGCCGAACTTCGGCAGCAGCAACCACGCGCTGGCGCTGGTGCTGTTCTTCCTGACGCTGCCGGTGTTCACGTTCTTCCTGGGCCCCCTGGCCAGCGTATCGTCGCGCAAGCATGAGTTCGAGGCCGACGAATTCGCCGCGCACCAGACCAATGCTGGCCATCTGGTCTCGGCGCTGGTCAAGCTGTACAAGGACAACGCCGCGACGCTGACCCCCGACCCGCTCTACAGCGCGTTCTACTACTCGCATCCGCCCGCAGCCCAGCGGATCGACCGCCTGCTGGCGCACGCATGACCCGCAGCGCGCGCCATCACAACGCCGGGAAAGGCACCGGCAAGAACGACTCGAGCGAATCGGCACTGATTGTCGCGGCACACGGCCGGCACTATGTCGTGGAACGCGCGGACGGCACGCACCTGCATGCGTTTCCGCGTGGCAAGAAGAGCGATGCCGCCGTGGGCGACCATGTACGCGTGGAACTGGCCTCGGTGGATCAGGGTGTGATCACCGCGATCGATCCGCGCAAGAACCTGCTGCACCGCTCCGACCAGTTCAAGTCGAAGCTGCTGGCTGCGAATATCGACCAGGTCATCATCGTCCTGGCCACCGAGCCCAGCTTCTCCGAAGACCTGCTGGGCCGCGCCCTGGTATCGGCCGAAGCGCTGGAAATCCGGCCGCTGGTGATCCTGAACAAGACCGACCTGACCGCGCGGCTCGATGACGCGCGGCGGAGGCTGAAGCTCTACCAGGACCTGGGCTACGAGACGCTGGAGCTATCCGTGCACGGGCGCCCGGAAGAGGCGCTCGCCGCGCTCAAGCCGCGTACGGCGGGCGTCTCCAGCATCATGATCGGCCAGTCCGGCATGGGCAAGTCGTCGCTGCTGAACCTGCTGATCCCGGGTGTGGAAGCGCAGACGCGCGAGATCTCCGCGAAGCTCGACTCGGGCAAGCACACCACCACGTTCACCCGCCTGTACCACCTGCCCGAGGAATGGGCAGTGGTCGACGGCCGTCCGGGCTATCTGATCGACTCGCCAGGCTTCCAGGAATTCGGACTGCACCACCTGAGCGAAGGCATGCTCGAGCGGGCATTTCCGGAGTTCCGGCCACGGCTGACCGAATGCCGATTCTACAACTGCCATCACATCAACGAGCCAGGCTGCGGGGTGCTGCAGGCCATCGACGACGGCACGATTTCCACCCGCCGGCATCAGCTCTACACGCAGTTGCTGCACGAGTCACGCCAGCAGAAGCCGTGGTAAGGTAAGCGCACCTGCCCGTTCGCTTCGCACCATCATGAAACTGCTGCTGAGGACGCCATCGCTGGTCCACGCCGCGCACTGCGAAAACGTGCTGCGCGCGGCGGGCATCCAGGCCGAGGTCCGCAACACATGGCTGGCGGGCGCGGCGGGTGATATCCCGCTGCAGGAAAGCGCACCTCAGGTTTGGATTCTCGATGACTCTACCGAAACCGATGCCTGGGCGGTGCTGAATGCCGCCGCAAACCCGAGGCCGGGTCCGCCCTGGCAGTGCCGGCACTGCGGAGAATGGCATGAGGCGCAGTTCGCGGCGTGCTGGCGCTGTGGGCAGCCACAGGAGCAGGCCGTCGGATAGACCAACCATCGGCCAACGGGAAAAAGAAAAAAGCGCCAACGATGTGGCGCTTTTTCCTTTGCGAGAGTCGCTTCGGGCTCAACCCACCCACAACGCCAGCGAAATCATCGCCAGCAGAATCATCCAGAGGACCACGGCACGCCAGACCAGACCAACCGCCGATTGCAGCGTGCGAACACCCGGATCGCTGCCGAATTCGGGCGGCACGGGGTCCGAACCATCGTCCATGCCAGGAGCATAGTCGACGCCCGCCACGCTCATGCGCAGCATCACACTCGAATCGTCCTCGGCCAGCGGCGCGCCGAGCCGGACGCCAAGCGCCCCGCCACCACTGGCAAGCAGGATGCCGTTGACCGCATCGTTCCATTTGCGCGCGTGGTTGCGCCACGCGTAGACCGCATCCTCGAAGTTGCCGACGATCGCAAATCCGATCGAGGTCAGGCGCGACGGGACCCAATCGAGCACGTAGAACGCCTGCGCGGCAAAGCAACCCAGGGCCGGGCTGCGTTCGTTGGACGGGCTGTTCCACTGCCGGCTCAGATACTCGGCGGTGCGATAGAGGATCACGCCACCCGGGCCGATCGGCACCAGGAACCAGAAGAACACGCCAAAGACATGACGGTGCACGGCGACGATCGCCGCTTCAAGCGTATGACGCACGATCTCGCTGACCGGCATTTCGACGGTATCGAGCCCGGTCCACTCGTGCAGGATCGTCCTCGCGGTATGCAGGTCGTCGCGGTTGAGCGCCTCGTGGATGTCGGTGAAGTAGTGGCTGAACTGCCGGAACCCGAGGGTCAGGTACAGCAGCAGCACATTCCAGACCAGCGTCAGCGCGATGCTGATCGAAGACAGCAGATAGTGGACGATCACTACCGCCAGCGTCAGCGGTAATACCACGGTCAGCCAGGCCAGCGCGGCATCGCGCGGGCGACCGGTATCGAATGCGTGCTCGGCCCGGTCGCCCAGCACGCGCACGATGTCGAAAATCGGATTGTTCCGACCCAAGGCGCGGAACTGTTCGGCAATCAGCGCCAGAAGAATGGAAACGAAAGTCATCGGGTGACGATTAATCGGTGTGCGGCGAAGTGCCGCGGCGGTCCCTTGGCCGTATAGCCAGACGATAGCATAGCGCTTCGGTGGCTTTGCAATACTCGTGTAAGCACTGGTAAGCAAAAAGCTAAAAGCGGCAAAAATACAAAACGCCCGCCGAAGCGGGCGTCAATGCCACGGGGTAGGAAACGGATGAGCCGGTCAGGACAGATCGAAGACCAGCACCTCGGCCCCGCTGCCTTGCGACAGGTTCACGGTTTCCACGTCTTCCAGCTTCGCGGCGTCGCCAGCCTCGAGCGCCTGGCCGTTCATGCTGATGCGCCCACGCGCCACGTGGACATAGGCGCGACGGCCCGGTGCCAACGACAGCGTGGCAGTTTCATCGCCATCGAACAGGCCCGCGTATAGGCGCACATCCTGATGGATCACCACCGAACCTTCGGCGCCGTCCGGGCTGCCCACCAGGCGCAGGCGACCGCGCTTGTCGGCGGCTTCGAAGCGCTTTTCCTCGTAGCCGGGTTCGATGCCGGTCTCGTTCGGCATGATCCAGATCTGCAGGAAATGCGTCGTATCGTGCGCCGCGTGGTTGTATTCCGAATGGCGCACGCCCGTGCCGGCGCTCATGCGCTGCACATCGCCCGGACGGATCACGCTGCCGTTGCCCATGCTGTCCTTGTGGGCCAGCTCGCCTTCAAGCACATAGCTGATGATCTCCATGTCCCGGTGCCCGTGCGTGCCGAAGCCCATGCCCGGCGCCACACGGTCCTCGTTGATCACGCGCAGCGACCCGAACTGGACATGGCGCGGATCGTAGTAATCAGCAAACGAGAAGCTGTGGTACGACTTGAGCCAGCCATGGTCCGCATACCCACGCTCTTCAGATTTACGGATTTCAATCATTTTGATGGCCCTCCTTGTGGCCTGGCTATCGACCCAGATGGCTAGATCCATATGGGTCAGGGGCGTTTCGATGCTAGGCAGTTTAGGGCAGCGGGAGTATATTGGCGGGCACCACATTAGAAGCAGTCATTCAGAAAATCTGAATATGGCCCTGTCCCTGGAATCCCTCGAAGTCCTTGACGCCATCGAGCGCAAAGGCAGCTTTGCCGCCGCCGCCCACGAGATGGGCAAGGTGCCCTCCGCCCTGACGTATGTCGTCCGCAAGCTCGAGGAAGATCTCGACGTGCTGCTGTTCGACCGGCGCCGCCATCGCGCCGAATTGACACCGGCTGGCCGGGCGCTGCTCGACGAGGGCCGCCACCTGCTGCGCGCGGCCGACGACCTGGAGCGACGCGTCAAGCGACTGGCCACCGGCTGGGAGGCCAGCCTGAACATCACCGTCGACGACCTCGTCAATTTCCGCGCCCTGCTGCCCGTGATCCAGGATTTCTACGCCGAGAACACCGCCACGCGGCTGCGCTTTTCCAAGGAGGTGCTGGGTGGCGCATGGGATGCGCTGGTCAGCAATCGCGCGGATCTGATCATCGGCGGCGCCTACGAGGCGCCAAGCACGCAGGGCTTCCAGGTGCGTGCCCTTGGTGCCATGCCATTCGTGTTCGCGGTGGCCGCGCATCATCCGCTGGCCGCCATTGAAGGGCCGCTCACGACGATCGAGATCGCCAAGCACCGCATCGTGGCCGTGGGCGATACGTCGCGCAACCTGCCCGCGCGCACCCACGGCGTGCTGGCCGGCCAGGATGTGCTGGTGGTGCCCACCATGCGCGACAAGCTCGAAGCGCAGATCCGCGGCCTGGGCTGCGGCTGGCTGCCCGCGCCACTGGCCCAACCGCATATCGAAAGCGGCGTGCTGCAGGCCCGGGAGACCGTGGAGGTACGCGCCCCCGGAAACTTCAAGGTAGCCTGGCGGACGAACACGCGCGGCAAGGCGCTGCAGTGGTGGACGAACAAGCTCGAGGACCCTCGGCTGGCACAGGCGCTATTGCTTCAGCCGGCGCACTCTCCGCTAGATCAGACCGATTGAAACAGAGCGACTGAAACAGGTCGACTGAATCCCGCAGTTCCATGTCACAACGCTACCGGGGCCGTTTCGCGCCCTCCCCCACCGGCCCGCTCCATCTGGGCTCCCTGGTTACCGCGCTGGCGAGCTGGCTGGACGCACGCGCCCATGGCGGCGACTGGCTCGTGCGAATCGAGGACATCGACTACCCGCGCTGCGTCAGGGGCGCCGACGAAGACATCCTGCGCACACTTGACGCGCTGGGCCTGCACCCGGACGAACCGCCCGTCTGGCAAAGCCGTCGCGAGGGCCTGTACGCGGAGGCGCTGCGTCACCTCGATGCCGCCGGCAATCTCTACCCGTGCGGCTGCACACGCAAGGAGATCGCCGATTCGCTCGTGCACGTGCGCGAACGGCATCAGACACTCGGCTACCCGGGCACTTGCCGCAATGGCCTGCATGGCAAGCTGCCACGCGCCTGGCGCGTGCGCGTGCCAGATGGCCCGGCGGCAACGATCTGCTTTGACGACCGCTGGCAGGGCCGCCAATGCCAGAACCTTGAAACGGAACTCGGGGATTTCGTACTGAGACGGGCCGATGGGCTATGGGCCTATCAGCTTGCGGTCGTGGTCGATGACGCCGCGCAGGGCATCACGCATATCGTGCGCGGAGCGGACCTGCTGGATTCGACACCGCGACAGATCCACCTCCAGCATTTGCTGGGCTTGCCGACGCCGGGCTATCTGCACGTGCCGGTGGTGGTCAACGCAGTCGGAGAGAAATTGAGCAAGCAGAGCGGCGCGCAAGCGCTCGATGCGTCGGCGCCGCTCGATGCGCTCCGCACCGCGGGAACGCATCTGGGCATCGTGAATCAGGAGAAGACCGTGGCCGCCTGGCTGGCGACCGCAACCGGTCAGTGGCTGGAACGGCTTCGCGCCGTTCAGGACTTGCGCGGCGCGCCGCCCAGCAGCGCGGCCACGGGGCGCTTGGGCGCCTGACGTCCACGCGTCAGCGCGGCGGCCAGTTGTTCCTCGGTCTTCGGTGCCGGCGTGTAGTTGCCTGACGGCTCGTACGGACGCGAGAAGAACGGATCGTCCGACGGACGGAACGCCTGGCGACCATTCGGCTCGGTACGGCGGCGGCGCTGCTGCTCCTCGCCCTCACCATTGTCGCGAACGCGGCGAACTTCCGTACGCGCGCGGCGACGATCGCTGTCTTCCTGACGCGCACGCTCGCCGGTCGGATCGAAGCCGTCCAGCGAGCCACGCGGAATGCTGCGCTTGATCAGCTTCTCGATATCGGCCAGCAGACGGTCGTCATTGCCCGGCACGAAGATCGAAAGCGCGTCGCCGCTGGCACCAGCCCGGCCTGTGCGGCCGATGCGGTGCACGTAGTCTTCCGCACTGAACGGCAGGTCGAAGTTGATCACGCAGGGCATGGCGGGAATGTCCAGACCACGGGCCGCCACATCGGTGGCCACCAGCGCGTCGATCGTGCCATTCTTGAAACCGTCGAGCGTCTGCATACGCTCGGTCTGCGTCTTGTCGCCGTGAATCGCGGCGGCGTTGATGCCCTCGCGCTCCAGATGACGCGCCAGACGCGAGCAACCAATCTTGCTGTTGACGAAAACGATGCACTGGCGCGACTGCTGTTCGTTGGCGCGCTGCTTGAGCAGATGCACCACGGCGGCCTGCTTGTGGCCATCCTGCACCTGATACACCACCTGACGCACGTTCTCGTTGGTCGAGTTGCTGCGCGCCACTTCGATCGTCACGGGCTCCTTCAGGTAGCTGGAGGCCAGCTTCTTGATTTCGGGCGAGAACGTGGCCGAGAACAGCAGCGTCTGGCGCTGCGCCGGCAGCAGGTTGATGATGCGTTGCAGGTCGGGCAGGAAGCCCATGTCTAGCATGCGGTCGGCTTCGTCGAGCACCAGCATCTGCACCTGCGACAGGTTCACCGACTTCTGCTGCACGTGATCGAGCAGACGACCCGGCGTGGCCACGAGGATTTCCACGCCACGGCGCAGCGCATCGGTCTGCGGGTTCATGTCGACGCCACCGAAGACCACCGTGCTGCGCAGGTCGGTGTGCTTGGCGTACCGGGCGACGTTGTCGTAGACCTGATCGGCCAGTTCGCGCGTCGGCGTCAGCATCAGCGCGCGCACCGGGTGACGCGCCGGAGAGGCACTCGCGTTGGCGAGCGGCAGCAGACGCTGAATGATCGGCAGCGCGAAACCGGCGGTCTTGCCGGTGCCGGTCTGCGCGGCGCCCATCACATCCTTGCCCAGCAACACCACGGGAATCGCCTGTGCCTGAATCGGCGTCGGCTTGGTGTAACCCTGTTCGGTCAAGGCGCGCAGAATGCGCGGATCCAGCCCGAAGCTTTCGAACGTCTGCTCTGCTGCTGGGGCCTGGTCTTGTGTGGTCGTCATCGTCATGGTTGAGGTGTCTGTGCAGGGCGCGAAGCCGTCGCAATCGGACACGCGTCTGGAACTGAGACCGGGCAAAGGGTGAATTGCCCGGAAAATCAAAGACTTGGATTCTACCATTACTGCCCGGGCGTGGTCATCCCGGACGCTAGCCAGTATGGGCGCCTGCGATGTCAACAACATGTCACATCCACGCGCGACGATGTCGCCCCGGCTCAAGCGCCGACCATACCACCCAGACAAAGCGTTCCACCACGGACTCCACCATGACCACCACCCCGCTCGCCGAGCCCAGCGATCTGACCCGACGCAGGTTCCTGCGCACTTCCCGGCGCTTTCTGGGCCTGGGCGCCAGTCTGGCGCTGGTTGGACCGGCGGTGCTCGCGGCCCCGGCCGTGGTGTCGAGCGGACGCCCGAACGCGCCCGACGGCATCCAGCTTGGCGATCCGTCGGATGACGGGCTGGTTGTCTGGGCACGCGCCGAGCGCCAGTCGCGCATGGTGGTCGAATACGCCACCGAGCCGGGTTTCCGCAATCCGATGCGCATTTCGGGCCCGCTGGCGACCAGTGAAGCCGACCTCACCGCCCGCACCTTGCTGACCGGC
Organism: Cupriavidus sp. UBA2010; assembly: GCF_002335265.1. Lineage (NCBI taxonomy): Bacteria > Pseudomonadati > Pseudomonadota > Betaproteobacteria > Burkholderiales > Burkholderiaceae > Cupriavidus > Cupriavidus sp. UBA2010. The sequence continues at coordinate 541,161 of NZ_DDCI01000033.1, read as the reverse complement.
CTGCTGCCGGGTCAGCAATACCACGTGCGCGTCGCATTCGAGAACCCCGAGCAACGCCGCGGCATGGGCGCTTGGATGGAGGGTTCGTTCCGCACCACGTCCCAGCAGGCCGATCGCCCGATCCGCTTCGACTGGTCGGGCGATACGGTCGGCCAGGGCTGGGGCATTAACCCCGACCTCGGCGGGATGCGTATCTATGAAGCGATGCGCCAGCGCAACCCGGACTTCTTCATCCACAGCGGCGACACGATCTACGCGGACAGCCCGATCACGGCCGAGCAAAAAGCCGAGGATGGCCGTATCTGGCGCAACCTGGTGACGGAGGAAGTCAGCAAGGTCGCCGAGACGCTGAAGGAATTCCGCGGCCGCCATCGCTACAACATGATGGACACCAACGTGCGCCGCTTTGCGAGCCAGGTCCCGCAGATCTGGCAGTGGGACGACCACGAGATCACCAACAACTGGTCGGCCTCGAAGGATCTCTCCGGCGACGCGCGCTACACGGAAAAAGACGTGCGCGTGCTGGTGGCGCGCGGCAGCCGCGCCTTCCTGGAAAACGCGCCGATGCGCTGGCACCGCCAGGGGCTGGCCGAGCGCGTGCATCGCAAGATCGGCTACGGACCGTTGCTGGACGTGTTCGTGCTCGACATGCGCAGCTTCCGCGGTCCAAATGGCTATAACCGCGAGACGACCGAGAGCGCGGCCACGGCATTCCTCGGCAATGCGCAGCTCGAATGGCTGGTGGCGGAACTGATGGCATCGCGGGCCACCTGGAAGGTCATCGCCGCTGATATGCCGATCGGCCTTGGCGTGCCAGATGGCAAGGACGCTCAGGGGCGTCCGCGCTGGGAAGCCATCGCCAACGGCGACGGTCCGGCCCTGGGACGCGAACTCGAAACCGCGCGACTGCTCACGCGCATCCGACAAGCCGGCATCAAGAACGTGGTGTGGGTGACGGCGGACGTGCACTATTGCGCCGCCCACCACTACTCGCCGGAACGCGCGGTGTACAAGGATTTCGATCCGTTCTGGGAATTCGTGGCCGGCCCGCTCAATGCAGGCAGCTTCGGCCCGAACCCGCTCGACAACACGTTCGGGCCGCATGTCGCATTCCAGAAAGCGCCCACCGCGCAGAACATGTCGCCGTTTGCCGGCTATCAGTTCTTCGGCGAGGTCAACATCGACCCCGCCTCACGCGCGCTGACCGTCGATCTGCGTGACCTGAACGGCGTGTCGCAGTATTCGCAGACGCTGCAGGCGCAGGCCTGAGCGTCCTCGCGAAGCCGCCGACCGAAACGCCGGACGGCGGTATCAATCGCCGGTATCAATCGCCGAGATCAATCGCTCTTGATACCGTTGTCCTGAATGACCTTGCCCCACTTCGCGTAGTCATTGCGCATACGCGTGGCGAACTGGTCAGAAGGCAGGTACGAGGCCACGGTGCCGGCGCCCAGCATCTTCTGCTCGACAGTCGGATCGGCCAGCGCCCCCTTGAGCGCGGCCGACAGCTTGGCCACGATCTCCTTGGACGTGCCGGCCGGCGCCAGCAGGCCACCCCACGACGCGGCGTCGAATCCCGGGAAGCCCTGCTCGGCTACGGTCTTCACCTCGGGCGCGAAGCTCACGCGCTTGCTTGACCCCACCGCGATTGCGCGCAGCTTGCCCGCCTTGATGTGCGGCAGCGCGGCAATCATGTCGGAGAACATCATCGGCACCTGTCCGGCCAGCACGTCGGACATGGCCGGCGCACTACCCTTGTAAGGCACGTGCTGCACGTCGAAGTGGCCGAGGTTCTTCAGGAGTTCCGTCGACAGATGGCCGAAGCTGCCATTGCCCGCGCTGGTGTAGTTCATCTGGCCAGGGTTGGCCTTCGCCTTGGCGATGTACTGCTGCAGGTTGGTCACATCGGGCAGCGCGTGCGGATTGACCACCATCACGATCGGCAGCTCATATGCGTTACCGATCGGCGCGAAGTCCTTGAAGATGTCGTAGCCCTTGCGCGGCAGCAGATACGGCGCCAGCAGCGTCGGCGTGGCAAGCATCACGATCGTGTAGCCGTCGGGCGTGGCCTTGGCCACGGTCTCGGTGCCGATGGTGCCCGATGCCCCCGGACGATTGTCGATGACGATCGGCTGCTTGAGCGTCTCGCTCATCTTCTGGCCGATGATGCGCGCAGCGGTATCGGTGGGACCACCGGCCGGGAACGGCACGACCAGCCGGATCGGCTTGTCCGGGTAGTTCGCCTGGGCCTGCGCCGCGGCAGGGACGAACGGCAGCAGGGCCGCCACGGCGAGCGTGGACAGCGCCAGACGGCGATGGGTACGTTGATGACGGTGACTACGGTATTGCACGTTGCTTCCTCCAATTGCTGCCGGCGAACAGGACACGCCGGCCTGCTTTTTCGTTCTTGAAAATCCGCTTCAGAGCTTCATGACGCCGGGCCGGAACAGCCGCGCGTCCATCAGGCGCAGGTCTTCGGCCACGGCGACCGGCGTGGCGCATTGATCGAGCACGTCGCGTTGCAGGTCCACGCCGGGGGCGATCTCGACCAGCGTCAGGCGAGCATCGCCCTGCGCGTCAGCGCGCATTTCGAATACGGCACGCTCGGTGATGTAGAGCACCGGCACGCCGAGCGACGCCACGTACGGGCCGTTGAAGCTCAGGTGCGATACCTCGGGCACGATCTTCTTCACACGACCCTCGCGCGCGATCCGCAACTGGTCCTGCTCGACCCGTATCTCGAGGCCACCGGCTGTCAGCGTGCCCATGAACACCACGGCACGTGCGCTCTGGGTGATGTTGATAAAACCGCCAACGCCGGCGATCAACGCGCCCTCGCCTTCCCCGAACTTGCTCACGTTGACGTTGCCGTGCCCGTCGAGTTCAGCCAGACCGAGGATCGCCAGGTCGATGCCGCCGCCTTCGTAGAAGTCGAACTGCGCGGGCTGGTCGACCACCGCCTCAGGATAGGCTGACGCGCCGAAGCTCAGTCCATCCGCCGGCGTGCCGCCGATCGGACCGGCTTCCACGGTCAGCGTGAAACCGCCCAGGCCGGCCTGATGCGCCAGCGCGCCAACCGCGGCCGGCATCCCGACACCCAGGTTCACCACGCGCGGTTTGCGTGCCGCTAGCTCCATGACGGCGCGCCGCTGCGCGATCGTGCGCGCATCGAGTTGCGCCGACGCATCGGGCAGCACCTCGGCTTCCTTCGCCCGCTCCGCGGCCTCGGCGGCTTCACCGCGCCACGGCCTGACATAGGCTTCGTTGTAGGCCTCGGCAAACGTCATCAGGTGATGCCCGGGCTGTTCACTGACCACCACGTAGTCCACCAGAATGCCCGGCACGTGGATGGCCTGCAGGGTCTCGTGGTAGTCGACCACCGACTCCACCTGGGCGATCACGATGCCGCCCGAGTTGTGCGCGGCTTGCGCCATCGCCAGCAGTTCGTGGTGGAAGGCCTCGCGATGCGTGCTGAGATTGCCGCGCGTGTCGGACGCCGTGCAGCGGATCAGCGCACAATCAATGCGGAAGCTCGGATAGAACAGATATTCGTCGCCACGGAAGTCGACCGCCTCTACCCAGTTCGCTGTACCGGCGGCAATGGCATCGCGGGCACGCTGGTTGACCGCGCCACCGTGGTAACGCGCGTCCTTCTCGACACGAGGATCGACGAACGTATGCAGACCGATCTTGGTCAGCACGCCGGGCTTGCCGCCAGCGATGGCCCGATAGAGATGCGTGAGCACGCCCTGTGGCAGGTTGAAGCCTTCGCACTGCTCGGTCATCGCCAGCGTGGCCAGCCGCGTGGCGGAGCGCCAGTGACCGCCGACGACCGCGCGGGTCATGCCGACGTTACCGAAATGGTTCACACCACGGGCGCCCCGGTCGCCCTGCCCGGCCGAATACACCAGCGTCAGGTCTCGTGGCAGGGCCTCGCGCAAGAAGCGCTGCTCAAGCGCCTCGGTCACCCCTTCGGCGTGTCCCGCGCCGACAAACCCGGCGCTAGCCACGGTCCAGCCGCTCTGCACGAGCGCGGCCGCCTGCGCGGTGGTGATCACCTTCATTGCTGTCTCCTGGTTCTTCTGGTTTTTCTGGCGTTTCCGGACTGTCCTGCCATCGTGGTTTTCGCCGAACCACGTTTTGCGAACATTTGTTCGGAAAACGCATATCATACGGATCGGCAGCCCGGACGCAAGCCCGGTCTGACCCTCGGATACCTTTGATTGACTTCCACGCCAATGCCTGACGACCACGCTCCGGAGATCCCGAAGAAGGAAGAACTGCTCGACTCGCTGACCAAGGGGCTTGCCCTGCTGCGGCTGTACGCCAGCGGCGTGGAGCGTCTGACGATGCAGGAGGTGGCGGAAGAACTCGACGTCACCCGCGCAGCCGCGCGCCGGCTGCTGCTGACGCTGGCGCACAACGGCTACCTGGCGCAGGAAGGCCGGCAGTTCGCCCTGACTCCAAAAGTGATGGATCTGGGCTACGCGTACTTTGCGTCGATGAACCTGCCGCAACTGGCCCGCCCCTACTTGCAGACACTCTGCGCCGAAGTCGGCGAAAGCTGCTCGGTCGGGATGCTCGACCAGGAATCCGTGGTGCTGGTCGCGCGCGAGGAACCCAGCCAGCTACTGCGCGTGGACATGGCCATCGGCCGCCGGATGCCGGCATATGCACACTCGCTCGGCCGCGTGCTGCTGGCGGGGCTCGACGCTGAAGCGCTCGACGCCTATCTCGCGCAAGCTGAACTCAGGCAACTGACGCCATTCACGATCAGTTCGGGCCCCGCGCTGGCGCGCAAGCTCGAAGCGGTGCGCGCCGACGGCTTTTGCACGCTGATCAGTGAATTGGCGGATGGCTTCGCCGGCATCTCGGTGCCGCTGCATGACCAGACCGGCAAGACCGTGGCCGGCCTGGGCCTGAGCATGGTGCTGGGCAGCCGCGATCAGGCATATCTCGAGAAACACTACTTGCCGCCGCTACGACGCACGGCGGCGCAGATCGAGTCCATCCTGAAAGCACGCTGACGACGCACGGCCAACACGCAAACGGGCCCGAAAGGAAAAAGCCCCGCTGGCCGGGGAGGTCGCGGGGCTGAAGTGGTAGCGGGGCAAGGATCCAGTCGCCCCAAGGGCTATCTTGGTGGAAGACCTGCGGCTCGGCATCACCCGAATGTGGGGAAAAGCGTGGGGTAACGCACCTAACTTCCGCGAAAAGTCATGCGTGCGGCAGATCCTGGAACGGAGCGAACCGTTCGACCGCCGATGTGAACGCCGCCAGCGCCGGATGCCGCGCCGGGTCGACCGCGCCCGGCAACATGGCCTGCGTGAACGTCCAGACCACGGCAGCGGTCAGTCCTGCCTGATCAAGCGCACGGGCGTCGGCCGGCACCGGCATCTTGGCGATCTCCTGCTCCAGCAGCTCAAACGCGGCCGCGCGCTGGCCGTCGATCCGTTCCAGCCAGGGCTCATGCTGCTTGGCTTCGGGCCGAAGGTTGTGCTCGTAGACGTTCTGGACCACCTTTTCGCAGGCCGCCAACGCCAGGCCAATCGTGCGCAGCGCGCGCTGGCGATCCACCAGACCCGCAGGCATCAAGCTGCGGCCTGCCAGCGTTTCCGCGTAGTCGATGATCAGCGTCGAATCCATCAGCACAACGCCGTTATCGCAAACCAGCGACGGCGCCTTGACCACCGGGTTGATCGCGCGGAACTGATCGAAAGTACGGAATACCGACACCGATTCATGCGTGAACGGCAGGTCGAGCAGGCGCAGCGCGATGGCGGCGCGGCGTACGTAGGGAGAGTCGAGCATCCCGATCAGTCTCATTTCCTTGGCTCCGGTGGCTGGGTGACGCGGCGATTTCCGCGCCGGGACGCATACGATAGCGCAGCCCGGACGCACATGCAGCGTGCCGCACGTGACAGCACATGACCGCGTCGCTCAAGCAACCCAATGATCATTTCGATCATATCAATGATTGAACTGGTCAGAAATTCGCATTTCGCCTACACTTCGCCCCTTAATTGATCGATTCAATCAATTCTTTGATCAAAACACACAGGCTGCCGCGCACCCCAGGCGCGGCTGGAGACGAACATGCAGATTCATATCAAGCGCGCCATCGAGCGCGTGCCGGGCGGCATGATGATCGTGCCGTTGCTGATCGGTTCACTGGTTGCCACCTTCGCGCCCGACGGCCCGAAGTTCTTCGGGTCGTTCACCAACGCGCTGTTCACCGGCGCCCTGCCGATCCTGGCGGTGTTCTATGTCTGCATGGGCGCCAGCATCAACATCAAGGCCACCCCATACATCGTCAAGAAAGGCGGCGTGCTGTTCGCCACCAAGGTGGGCACGGCAATGCTGCTGGGCGTCATCTTCGGTCACTTCCTCGGCGAGTCGCCGATCAGCGCGGGCATGTTCGCCGGCCTCTCCACGCTGGCCGTGGTGGCCGCGATGAACGACACCAACGGCGGCCTGTACATGGCGCTGATGGGTCAGTACGGCCGGCCCGAGGACGTCGGCGCCTACTCGATCATGTCGCTGGAATCGGGGCCGTTCCTGACCATGGTGACGCTGGGCGTGGCTGGTCTTTCGGCATTCCCCTGGCCGACACTGGTTGGCAGTATCCTGCCGCTGATGCTGGGCATGCTGCTCGGTAACCTCGATCGCGAGATGCGCGACTTCCTCAGCAAGGCCGTTCCCGTGATGATTCCGTTCTTCGCGCTGGCGCTGGGCGCGGGCCTCGATCTGCACAAGGTCTGGCAGGCCGGCATGCTTGGCCTCGGCCTGGGTGTGGCAGTGGTGGTGGTCACCGGCTTCGCGCTGTATATCGCGGACCGCCTGAGCGGCGGCACGGGTGTGGCGGGTGTTGCGGCGGCAAGCACCGCGGGCAATGCCGCAGCGGTACCCACGCTGGTGGCGGCAGCCAACCCCGCCTATACCGAAGCGGCCAAGAGCGCCACGATTTTGGTGGCCGCCTGCGTGGTCGTGACCGCCGTGCTGACGCCGCTGGTCACCGCATTCGTGGCACGCCGGGTAGCCAATCGCACCAGTGCGGCCGTGGCCAGGACCACCGCATGACCTGGCTGATCATCGCCGACGACCTGTCCGGCGCCGCTGACTGCGCGATCGGCTTTGCCGCGCACGGCGCGCGCGCGGTGGTCACACTCGACGTGGCCGATTCCGTCGGCATCGCCGATGCAGAAATCGTGGCGGCTGATGTCGATAGCCGCCGCATGACGCCCGAATATGCCACCACCAGCAACATCGACGCCTGGCATCGCGGCGACGGCCGGCACCGGCGTCTGTACAAGAAAATCGACTCGACCCTGCGCGGCAACTGGGCCGCCGAAACGGTGGCATTGCAGCCGCTGGCAGGGCTGGCGATCATCGCGCCGGCGTTCCCCGCGACGGGGCGCACCACGCGCGGCGGCCGCATGTTCGTCAACGGCCAGCCACTGGAGGACACCGACATCTGGCGCCTGGAAGGCCTGAACGGTCACGCTGACATGGTGGCGCTGCTCGCCGCGCGCGGACTGGCCACGGCACTACTGCCGCTCGACGTCGTTCGTGCCGGCGCCCCGGCCGTGCTCGCCGAGTTGCGTGCGCGACAGGCGGACGGCATCGCAGCAGTTGTCTGCGACGCCGAAACCGAACAGGATCTGGTGACGCTGGCCGACGCCTCGAGTCAGCTCGACACGCCGGCGTACTGGGTCGGCTCCGGCGGACTGGCGCGCGCGCTGTCCGCCGTAGCGCAGGTCTCGCGTGCGGAGACGACATCTCCGCTCACGTATCACCGGGGTCCGATGCTGACGATGGTCGGCAGCATGTCGGGCATCTCCGGCAAGCAAGCCGCCTACCTGTGCGAGCGGGCGCGAATGGAAGCCCTGATCGTGGCGCCGCAGACGCTACGCGATGGCCCGGGCCATCCCGCATGGACCACCACGCGGCAATCGATCACGACATGCCTGAGCGCCGGCCGCGATCTGCTGCTCAGCATCGGCCGCGACGATGCCTTCGACCCGGCCGAAGGGCCGCGGCTGTCGACCGCGCTCGCGCAACTGGTTCTGCCCTCCTTCGAACATGTTGGCGGATTGATCGCCACCGGCGGCGAAACCGCGCGCGCCATGCTCGGCGCGGCCGGTATTGCCGCGCTGGCATTACGGCACGAGGTCGAACCCGGCGTGCCGCTGTCCGACACCATTGAATCCCTCCCTGGCGCGCCGGCGCGCCGCGTGGCCACCAAGGCCGGTGCATTCGGCACCGAAGCCGCGTTGTGGCTGGCGTGGCAAGCCATGCGCCAGAACTGAACCGCCCCACGAAACGGGATAAAGACAAACATGAGCGACTACATTCCTGTCATCGGCATCACGATGGGTGATGCCACGGGCATCGGGCCCGAAGTCATCGTCAAGAGCCTGGCCCACGAAACCGTCTACGCCCAATGCCGCCCGCTGGTCATCGGCGATGCGCGCCGGCTCGAACAGGCAGGCAAACTCGTCAACTCGGCCCTCAGGATCCGCGCGATCCAGTCGCCCGAGGAAGCACGCTTCGAGCCGGGCACGATCGACTGCATCGACCTGGGCCTGATCCCCGAAGACCTGCCGTTCGGCAAACTGTCCGCCGTGGCCGGCGACGCCGCGTTCCGCTACATCGAGCGCGCGGTCAGACTGGCGCAGGAAGAAAAGATCGATGCGATCTGCACCGCGCCGCTGAACAAGGAAGCCCTGCACGCGGGCGGCCACAAGTTTCCGGGCCACACCGAGATGCTGGCGCACCTGACCGGCACGCCCGAAGTCTCGATGATGCTCGTCGCGCCGAAGCTGCGCGTGATTCACGTCACCACGCACATCGGCCTGCTGGATGCCATCCGCAAGATCGAGCCCGGTCTGGTACAGCGCACGATCGAGCGGGGCCAGGTGACGCTGCAGCGCGCGGGCATCGCTGCCCCGCGCATCGGCGTCTGCGGCATCAACCCGCACGCTGGCGAGAACGGCCTGTTCGGTCACGGCGAGGAAGAGCAGAAGATCATTCCGGCCGTGGAAGCACTGCGCGCGCGCGGCTGGGACGTGGAAGGCCCGCTGCCGGCCGATACACTGTTCTACCGCGCTGGCCGTGGCGATTTCGATCTCGTGGTGGCCATGTATCACGATCAGGGCCATGGCCCGGTCAAGGTGCTTGGCCTGGAAGCCGGCGTGAACATCACCGTGGGCCTGCCAGTCATCCGCACGTCGGTGGACCACGGCACGGCGTTCGACATCGCCGGCAAGGGCATCGCCGACGAACGCAGCCTGCTGGAAGCGTTGCGCCAGGGCGCGGAACTGGCTACCCGCCGCGCGTGAGCGGACCGGCGGCCCAGCCACACGGCGACACGGCCACACGGCTTGAGCCAGCCACCGCTGCGGTAAGATCGGGGATCGTTTGCGATCCCCTTTTCTCTTTTCCCATCCATGAAAGCCGCCGACCGCCGCCGCGCTATCCTCGAACTCGTACTGTCCGGCGAGGATGCCAACGTTGAACGGTTGACCAGCAACCTCGGCGTATCCGAAGCAACGGTGCGCCGCGACCTCACCGCGCTGGCACGCGAAGGGCGCATCGTGCGCACTTACGGCGGTGCCGCGCCGCTGATGCAGATCGGCGGGCACGAACCCGAGGCTTCGCTCGAGGAACGCAAGGCACTGCAACGCGACCAGAAGGAGTCGATCGCGCGCATGGCGGCGACCTTTGTCGACGACGGTGACGCCGTGCTGCTCGATAGCGGCACCACGGCGGCCGCGTTGGCCCGGATGCTCGCCGCGCGTTCGGACCTGCATGTCTACACGACGAACCTGCTTGTGGTCACTGCTCTGGCCGGCCTGCCCGAAGTCCGCGTCACGCTGATCGGCGGCGATGTGCGGCCATCGAGCATGGGCACGTTCGGCCCGCTGGCACAGTTGGCGCTGTCGCGCATCAGCGTCGACAAGGCATTCCTGGGCGCCGACGGTGTCGTGGCTGGCGTGGGCCTGTGCGAGGCCAGCGCCGAACAGGCTTATCTGAAGGAATGCATCATCCGGCAAGCCGCCGATATCTTCGTGCTGGCCGACTCGACCAAGCTGGGCCGCGCCCGCCAGCAGCATTGGACCCCGCTGGAACGCGGATGGACGCTGGTGACAGATGGCGATGCCACCGCCGACCAGCTAGAACCGTTCCGCGCGCTGAAGCAGGTGCGCGTGGCGGTCGCGAGTTAGCGTCGCGCCGCCCGCGCTTGCACATCCGCCCTCCGGCGTTCAGCCGCGACGATGGCCGTTGTGCTTGTCGTGGTAGATCTGGCCGCTGGCATGGTTCTCGGCACGATTGATCGAGCGTTGTTCCCCCGCCCCGACATGGCCGTTACGGCCCGCGCGCGCTTCTGCGTGATCGACATGCGCCTGGCCACGCTCGAGTTGCGCCGTCTCCCGGTTGGTCAGCGAGCCATTTTCCACACCATTGCGGACGCGCGTCTCCTGGTTGATATTGCGCTGGACATCGGCCTGCATCCGCTGCGACGACACGCTGTCCGGGTTGCCGACCTTGCCGTTGTGGGTATCACGCGATATATCCTGGCTCACTCGGTTCTGCGCGTTCTGGATGCGGGCCTGCTCCTGCGGCGAAAGCTTGCCGTTCTGCAGCGAATTGGCTTCCATGCGATCGACCTTCGACTCCTGCTGCTCCAGGCTTGACGCCTCTCGCGTGGTCAGCGTGCCCGACTTCAGGCCATTCTCGATACGCTGCTGCTGGTTGACGTCGCGCTGGGTGTCGTAGGTCACCGCGCCGGTTTGCGCGCTGGCGATACCCGAGAGGGTGGCTGCGATCAGGCCAGCAAGAAGAACGGAATTGCGCTTCATGATTGATTCCTCCACATACGTTGTCAGGGTGCTCGGGCCGTCGTTTCTGATGGGGACGTCGCCCTTGCCTGCATTAATGCGGCAACTGCGCAGGCAGACGACGCCCGGTCTGTAAGCCGTGTTACGGCGCATTTCGTGCAGCGTGACGAACGACTGCATGTCCGCTCGTGCAGACAAGATCCTCGCGACCATGAATGCCATAATCGCCACTCACATGCCCGTACGACGCAGAGGTGAACGATGAAGCTGGCTGTGGTGACCTATGGAACCGAAGGCGACACGCGCCCGCTCGCGGCGCTTGCCCGTGCGTTGATCGACGCGGGTCATGAGGTGCATCTGCAGGCCGACGCCTCGACGCTGCATTCGGCCGAGGCGCTCGGCGTCCCGGCCTCGGCACTCTCAGGCGATATCCGCAAGGCGCTGGCGCCGGGGCAAGCGCTGTCGAACGCGGTCTATCGCAAGGGCGGGTTCCAGGACACGAGCCGTGCGCTGGCGGCCATCGCCAATGCCAGCACACCGGCCTGGATGCGCGAGGTCGCCGACGCATCGGAGGGTTGCGATGCGTTGATCATCTCGGGGCTGGCCGCCTTTGTCGGCCTTTCCGTGGCCGAGTATCGCGGCATCCCGGCCATCGGTACCGGACTGATCCCCATCACGCCGACCGCCGACTTCGCTTCGCCTTTCCTGCCGCCTGGCAAGGTGCCGCGATGGCTCAATCGCGCCAGCCACCGTCTGGTGAACGAACTGCTCTGGCAGGCATTCAAGAAAACCACCAACGCCGCGCGAGCCGATGTCTGCGGCCTGCCCGCACGCAAGCATGTCTGGAGCGATCATCCAATGCTCTACGGCGTATCGCCAAGCCTGCTGCCACGCCCGCGGGACTGGGCTGCGAACGCATTCGTCTGCGGGCAATGGAGCGCCGCAGCGACCCACTGGACGCCACCTCCAGCGCTCGAGGCATTCCTCGCAGCGGGAGAAGCGCCCATCTACATCGGCTTCGGCAGCATGGCCGGGTTCGATCATGTGGCAATGACCGATGCGCTGATCACAGCCATCGCTGGTCGGCGCGCGCTGTTCTATCCTGGCTGGAGCGGCATTGATGGGGCGTCATTGCCGAAGAACTTCTTCATCGTGGGCGAGACCCCGCATCATTGGCTCTTCCCCCGGACGTCGATGGCGATTCATCACGCCGGATCGGGTACCTCGCATTCGGCGGCGCGGGCCGGCATCCCTTCGGTGGCTGTGCCGTTCGCGGGCGATCAGTTCTTCTGGGCACAGCGGCTACGGGATGCCGGCGTGGCCGGCGATCCGGTCCCAGGCAAACGGCTGCGGGCTTCCACGCTGACACAGGCGATTGCATTCGCACAACGGCCAGAGGTCTGTGATCGCGCCCGGGCACTTGGCGAACGCATGGCGCAGGAGGACGGATTGGTTGCGGCTGTTGGCGCGATCGGACGTCTGGTAGCCGCCCGTCTGTGATCCGGCCCCGTGCGCTAATCCCAGCCCGATGCCGGCGATTGCCAATAGCGTGCAGCGGGACACGACGTCCCGCTGCACGCATGATGACCGCCGCATCCGGCAGCGGTCATCATCAGGCTATAGCGAACACGCGAGGTTGACCGAGAGGCCGCCCCAGCCCGTTGCCTGGTTGTTGTCGAGTTGTACCTGCAGCTTGTCGCCATGTGCTACCGCACCTGCCGGAGCCTGCACGCTGCAGTTCTGCTGACCGTTACTGATCTTGCAACTCAACCCGCTGACCGGTGCGTACGTCGCGGAAACGCCGGAGCCCGTGACCTTGAACACAGCGAGGTTCAACGCGCCCGTAGCTTTGCCAAGCGTCGTGGCCGTCAGGCTAACGCTTCTGCAGTCGTACGGAATCGTGACGCCGAAATCGCTCGGCAAGGCCACCGCGCCACCGTCGCCAGTCATGACATACGCGCCACGGCTCAATGTATCGGGCACATTGAAGTTGCCGCTGTAGACGGTGCCGGTGGTCATGGTGATACCGGTGCCAGGCCACTTGCCCCCCGTCTTGGGGCCGTAGAGGGTGGACGTTGTGGTATCGAGATAGAAATCGCCGTCGACCCCGATGCTGTCGGACGGAGCGCCGCTCCCGGACAGGATGTGGCCGCCGGTGTCGGAACCGCTGCCCGTGCCAGTACCAGTATTAGTACCGCCGCCGCTGGAACTCTGGTTGATCAGCGATACGCCCGCCGGCCAGACGCCATTGGCCTTCGGCCCGTAGATCGTCCAGGTGCTGGTGTCGAGATAGAAGTCGCCATTGTTGCCAATGGTGTTGCCGGGAGCGCCGCTGCCAGACAGCACGGCGCTGCCGTTGGTACCAGGCGCGCCGGGATTGCCGCTCGGGCCAGCCGGCCCCACCAGCGAAGTACCCGGTGGCCACGTGCCATTGGCCTTGGGCCCGAATAACGTGGACGTTGCGGTGTTGATGTAATAGTCCCCGTTATTGCCAACGCTGTCGGTCGGGTCGACCGAGCCGGAAAGAATGGTGTTGCCGGCTGCTCCGGTATTTCCGGTGGCGCCCGTCGTACCCTTGGTGCCATTTACGCCTGCGGGCCCCGCCAGAGACACGCCCGCCGGCCACACGCCATTGGCCTTGGGCCCGAAGATCATCCAGGTGGCGGTATTGATATAGAAGTCCCCATCGTTGCCAATATTTGGACCGGGATCCGTGATCCCTGACAGAAGCGTATTGCGCTGGACGGTCGGAGACTGTGTGGTCGGCGTGGTCGGCTGCGTTCCCGTGCTCGTGGTAGTGGCGCTCGTTGGCGTGGAATCGCCCCCTCCTCCACAACCCGCCAACGCGATGGTCAGGCAGGCAAAGGACATTGCAGTCAGCTTCGCAGGATGTGTCATACGGCTCCCCCTTGTTCTGATTTCCCTGTACGCGTTGTTCAATGGCTCGCCATGAGCGCGACAACCGTATGGGTAACGTATCCCCTGACGTTACGTTGGAGAATCAACTGATCGTATGAGGCGTGGAGGGGTAGACTGACGTACAGGCGGGTTGGCTACCAGACGTCTTGGTGGACGACTTCGTCGCTTGATTTTGGGGAGGCAGGCAAATGACGAACATCTATGGAAGGCTCGGCGCGCTGGTCATCGCGATGGTTGTCATCCCGGCGCCCGGACTGGTCAGCGCCACTGAACAGGCGCAGCAACGCCGCGCTGGTCGCGACGTCCGCCAGGACACCCGCCAGGGCTCGCGCGAGACCAAACAGGATTGCCGCGCCGCGAACCAGAAAAGCAACTCGCATTGCCGACAGGACAAGCGGGACACCAAGCAGCAAGGGCGACAGACCGCCCGCGACATCAAGTACTGAAAGACTGAACACACCCGTTTCTGACCAGTCAGGGGCTCCGGCACGACCGCAGCCCCCGGGCCCTCCTTTTGCCGGCGTGACCTGAAGCCGGAAGCCCCCCGCGACGCCCAACCACACGGTCTCTTGCCCGGATCGGGGGATTTCGTGTTTGTCTTTTCTGCGATTGGCTGTCAATGGCGAATTCGCGCTGGAGCGTGTGGAGATCGCCACCCATCGCGCGCGAGGTGCGACGCCTCGAAGCCGAAGGCACCCGCTCGCACTCGGCACTCGCGACCTTATCCTGTCCTCGCGCACCCAGGAACGCATGTACCTGGGCGGCGATACCGACGCCGGCATCGTCTCGCTCGGCCCGGCCGCCGGCTTCGCCGACGCAATCGAGCCGGCGGGGAAGATTGTCGAGCGATTGGTGGAAGGGGCGTGTGCGGCGTTGGGGGGCGATGACAGGGCGGGTGGAACGGGCGTGGGCTTGAGTCCTTGATCGACAGTCGCGGTCGATCGCCCGGCAGAAACAGAAAAGGGGTTACGGCATAAACCGTAACCCCTTCGCATTTACAACATCAGTGGTGGGCCTCCCGTGAGTCGAACACGGCACCAACGGATTATGAGTCCGCTGCTCTAACCAGGCATGAGCTAGAGGCCCTTGAAAGGCGTTAGTTGCCTTCCAGGAAGCTCTTCAGCTTGTCGGAGCGGCTCGGGTGGCGCAGCTTGCGCAGTGCCTTTGCCTCGATCTGGCGGATACGTTCGCGCGTCACGTCGAACTGCTTGCCGACTTCCTCGAGCGTGTGGTCGGTGCTCATTTCGATGCCGAAACGCATGCGCAGCACCTTGGCTTCGCGCGGCGTCAGGCTGTCGAGCACGTCCTTGACCACGTCGCGCATGGAGCCATGCAGCGCAGCCTCGGCCGGGGCCAGCGTGTTCGTGTCTTCGATGAAGTCGCCCAGATGCGAATCGTCGTCGTCACCGATCGGCGTTTCCATGGAGATCGGTTCCTTGGCGATCTTCATGATCTTGCGGATCTTGTCCTCGGGCATCTCCATCTTCTCGGCCAGCGTTGCCGGATCCGGCTCATTGCCGGTTTCCTGCAGGATCTGGCGCGAGATCCGGTTCATCTTGTTGATCGTTTCGATCATGTGAACCGGAATACGGATGGTACGAGCCTGGTCGGCGATCGAGCGCGTGATGGCCTGGCGAATCCACCACGTGGCGTACGTGGAGAACTTGTAGCCGCGACGGTATTCGAACTTGTCCACCGCCTTCATCAGGCCGATGTTGCCTTCCTGGATCAGATCCAGGAACTGCAGGCCGCGGTTCGTGTACTTCTTCGCGATCGAGATCACCAGACGCAGGTTGGCCTCGGTCATTTCACGCTTGGCTTCGCGGGCGCGCTTCTCGCCTTCGGACATCTTGCGATTGACGTCCTTCAGTTCCTTCAGCGGCAGCACCACGCGCGACTGCAGGTCGATCAGCTTCTGCTGCAGCTCGTGCACGGCCGGCACGTTACGCTCGACGATCGTGCTGTACGACTTGCCGTCGGCCACGATGGTCTGGATCCAGTCCAGGTTCGTCTCGTTGCCCGGGAAACGGGCCACGAAGTCGGCGCGCGGCATGCCGCACTTGTCGACGACGATATTCAGGATGGCGCGTTCCAGCTTGCGCACTTCGTCCACCTGGCCACGCAGCGTGTCGCACAGACGCTCGACATTACGCGCGGTGAAGCGAATGCTCATCAGTTCGGCCTGGATAGCTTCCTGGGCCTTCACGTACGGCTTCGACTTGTAGCCTTCCTTTTCGAAGGCACGGCGCATCTTGTCGAACTGCTCGGCGATCACGCGGAATTTTTCCAGCGCGGCAACCTTCAGTTCCTCGAGCTGGCGAGCCGACGCACCGGCGCCACCGCCGCTTTCGTCGTCTTCCTCTTCGCCGTCGTCGCCGTCTTCGTCCGAATCCTCGTCCTCGTCATCGGCAGCTACCGCCTGGGCCGGGGAGTTGTCCTGGACTTCCTCTGCGTTCGGGTCGATCAGGCCATCGACGAACTCGTCGATCTTGATCTCTTCGTTCGCCACGCGCTCGGCGCTGGCCAGGATTTCGGAGATCGTGACCGGGCAGGCCGAGATCGCCATCACCATGTCCTTCAGGCCCGCTTCGATGCGCTTGGCGATCTCGATTTCGCCTTCGCGCGTCAGCAGTTCCACGGTACCCATTTCACGCATGTACATGCGGACCGGGTCGGTGGTGCGGCCGAATTCGGAGTCCACGGTCGACAGGGCGGCTTCGGCTTCTTCCTCGGCCTCTTCCTCGCTCGTGGCGGACGGTGCGTTGTCGTTGAGCAGCAGCGTCTCGGCATCCGGCGCCTGTTCGTAGACGGCGATACCGATGTCGTTCAGCGTGGCGACCAGCGTGTCGATCGTTTCCGAATCGACCATGTCGTCCGGCAGGTGATCGTTGATTTCCGCGTAGGTCAGGTAGCCACGCGATTTGCCGAGCTTGATCAGCGCCTTGAGCTTCTGGCGACGGATCTCGAGCTCTTCCTCGCTACCAGCCTGATTCGACGATGCAAATTCCTTGAGCAGGGCCTTTTCCTTGGCCTTGCGGTCCTTGGCTTTCTGCTTTTCGGTCTTGGGCGCAGCGGCAGGGGTAGCCGGCGCGTCGTTGTCGTAAAACTCTTCAGTCACGTCTTCGATGGTGCTGTCGTCTTGCTGCATCTCGGCCTTGGGCTTGCGGCCACGCTTTTTCGGCTCCGGCTTGACGGCCGGAGCGGCGGGACGCTCGGATGCAACGGGTGCGGGAGTCGCGGCACGGGCCTTGGGCGTCGCGGCAGCGGTGGTGCCTGCCTTGGCGCCTCCACTCCGTGTGCCGGCCGTCGTTGCCGCACGCTTGCTCTCGACTTCGGTATTCTGCTGTTTCGCCACGGTGATACTCTTGCCTTTCACTGGTGCAGCGGCGCTCTTGCCGCTTGTATTGGCGCTCTTGCCGCTCTCGCGTGCCGAAGTCGAGGGCTTTGTATTTTCGGATGTGCGATTCCTGGCGGAAGTGGTTCCGGCGGGCGCAGTTGCGCTCCGCGCGGATTTTGCTGGCGCAGACCGGGCTGATGTCGTCCTGACTGACGCGGTCGATGTCTTCGCCGCCGTTGTTTTCACGGACGCCTTGCCGCTCCCTGATTGGGGAGCTTTGGAGGGCGCCTTCACGGCTACCCCTTCGGTTGCTTTGGCCTTTGCCATTGGCACGCTCACTTTCGCCAGTAATGGGAAGAAAGATTTCGCAATCCAAACCGGGCATTGTAGCACGTCACCAACCCCCGGCTTCCTGTCAGGTTGTGTTTTCACCTGAAAAATCAAGGCTTAAGCAGTTTGGCCGCCAATTTTTCCATCGGTTCAGGCCACGTGCTCAACTGCTCACGCCGAAAATCGGTTCAACTATCCTCCATGGCGGCGGGCCGCCAGCCCATTTGCCTGCGCCGCTGCACTTCGCGCGATAGCCAGAGATATCGCGCCTTGGTCTCTTCGTCGGCCGTGCCCGCGCTCACCATGGTCTCGAGCGCCTTCTGCTCGCGCTCCAGCGGCTCGGCCAGCAACTTGTGGACGGCGCCGTCGAACTCATGCGTCGCCGGCTCCTCTTCGATTTCCTCGCGCAGTACCGCCGTGCGTGCGCTCGCGTAGACATCGGCGTAGGGCGTTTGCGCCAACTGCTCGCTGAAGGCCGCGAAGTTCACCTCACCCTGAATGCCGTCGCAAGCGGACACCAGGTAGCCCAGCGCCTCGGATCCGGAGTGCTGGGGGTCAAGCAGCAATGCGCGTGCGTCCCCATCGAGCCGGGCCGCCAGCGACGGGTAGCACATCAGCAACTGGATCACGCGCTGTTCGAGCCCCGTCGGCGCCTGACGCCGCGCGCGCGGGCGCGGCTGAGCGAATCGACCAACCCGTGAGGAATCGCTGCCCAGGCCACAAATCGCCTCGATCTCGGCCGGCGTGGTGCTTGTGGTATCGGCAAGTTCGCGCACGATCTGCAGCCGCAAGCCACCGGCAGGCATCGCCTGGAGCAGCGGCTTGGCCTCGTACTGCGCGCGGGCACGGCCTTCGGGCTGGCGCAGATCCTGATCTTCCGTGACGATTTGCAGCAAGAAGCGCGACAAAGGCATCGCGTTCTGAACCTGGCGCGCGAACGCGTCGGTTCCCTCCTCGCGGACGTAGCTATCCGGGTCGTGTTCGGCCGGCAGGAAAAGGAAGCGGATCGTCTTGTTATCCGCCACGTGCGGCAGGCAGGCTTCCAGCGCGCGGCGCGCGGCACGGCGGCCAGCGGCGTCACCATCGAACGAGAACACCACGGCGTCGGTCTGGCGCATCAGCTTCTGCACATGAACCGGCGTGCAGGCCGTGCCAAGTGTGGCGACGGCATTGGCAAACCCGAGCTGAGCCAGCGCGACCACATCCATGTAGCCTTCTACCACCAACACGTAGCCATTTTCGCGGATTGCGTGACGCGCCTCGAACAGACCGTAGAGCTCCGTTCCCTTGCTGAAGAGCGGCGTTTCCGGGGAATTCAGGTACTTTGGCTCGCCCTGCCCCATCACGCGGCCGCCAAATCCGATCACATTGCCCTTCGTATTGCGAATCGGGAACATGATGCGATCGCGGAAGCGGTCGTAGCGACGCGGCTTGCCATCGGCATCGCGTTTGTCCTGAGATTCGATCAGCAGCCCGGCCTCCACCAGCGGGCCGGCGATGGCGTCATCGCGATAGCTTCCGAACACGGTCTCCAGCCCTTGCCAGTCGTCCGGCGCGTAGCCAAGACCGAAGTGAGCGGCAATCTCGCCGGTCAGGCCACGACCCTTGAGGTACTGGATGGCCTGCGGGGCGCCGCGCAACTGCTTCTTGTAGAAGTCAGTGGCACGCGTCATGGCATCTGTCAGCGCCAACGACCTGGCTTGCTGCTCTGCCCGCTGGGCGGGTGGCAAGCTATTGCGCTCCTCCGGCACGGACAGGCCGACCGACTGGGCCAGCTCGCGCACCGCGTCCGGGTAGGACTGCCCCGAGTACTCCATCAGGAACCCGATGGCGGATCCATGCGCGCCGCAGCCGAAGCAGTGATAGAACTGCTTGGTCGGCGATACGGTAAAGGACGGGGACTTCTCGTTATGGAACGGGCACAGGCCCATGAAGTTGGCGCCGCCCTTCTTCAACTGCACGTACTTGCCCACCACATCGACAATGTCGACGCGGTTGAGCAGGTCCTGAATAAAGGATTGCGGAATCACCCGACTGACCGTCCTGATGGCACGGCCTGCCGGGCAAAACGCCGGCGGCCGTTTCGAAGTTTTCTGGAATACGTGACCGGGGCGTCGCCCGGCGGCTATCGAATCATTGTAGTGCAGATGCAACGCGCCACTTGGGATTGCTGACATCTACGCGCAATTTTCATCAACGCGCAGACAACATCACGCATTACATCTGCTGACGGCAATGATTCTGACCGATGAGAGGCTTACTTCGGCGCGAGCGCGGCCTTCACCAGCCCGGAAACCGCGGTCATGTCGGCACGGCCGGCCAGGCGGGCCTTCACCAGGCCCATGACCTTGCCCATGTCCTGCGGACCGGCTGCGCCGCTTTCGGTCACGGCCTTCTGAACCTCGGCAGCCACTTCCGCGTCGGAGAGCTGTGCCGGCATATAGGCTACCAGCACGTCGAGTTCGGCCTTTTCCTTGGCAACCAGATCATCGCGGCCCGCCTGCTCGAACTGGGAGATCGAGTCCTTGCGCTGCTTGATCATCTTGTCGATCACGGCGGTGATGCCAGCGTCGTCCAGTTCGATGCGTTCGTCCACCTCGCGCTGCTTGATGGCCGCCAGCAGCAGGCGGACGGTGCCGAGACGCTCGGCTTCACGGGCACGCATGGCGGCCTTCATGTCATCGTTGATGCGGGCTTTGAGGGACATGGCAATCTTCCGAAAAGTTGGATTACGCGCCAGCAACGGACGCGAGCGGGGCAAACCCGACCATAACGCAAAAACCCGCCGGAGCCATGCTCACAGCGGGTTTCGTGCTGACGCTAAGACACGGTCAGTATAGCTTCTTCGGCAGCATCTGGCTGCGCAGGCGCTTGTAATTGCGCTTGACGGCGGCGTCGCGCTTGCGTTTGCGTTCGGCGGTGGGCTTCTCGTAAAACTCCCGCGCCCGCAGTTCGGGGAGCAGGCCATTCTTCTCGATGGTGCGCTTGAAGCGACGCAGCGCAACTTCAAACGGTTCATTTTCCTTAAGGCGAATCGTCGTCATATGGCGGCCGAAATGCAATGAGAAAACCGGGTGGGATTGCGCCGGCACCGCGCCGGCGGCTTTACGAGAGCGACGATTCTAGCGCAAGGTCTGCCAAGCTGCACATGAGGGCCGGCACGAGGGCCAACATGCGGGCCGACACATGCTGCCTACGCAACAGCGCCTGCGCCGCGAGCCGCCTCGGCCACGGCTTCCCCAGCCGCCACCGCCGATGCCCAGGCCCACTGGAAGTTGTAGCCGCCGAGCCATCCGGTCACGTCCACGACCTCGCCAATGAAATAAAGTCCGTCGACTTCCCGCGCCATCATCGTGTTCGACGACAGTCCGCGCGTATCGACACCACCCAGTGTCACTTCGGCCTTCTTGTAGCCCTCGGTGCCGGACGGCACTAGCCGCCAACGATTCAGCGATTCGCCCAGTTGGCGCAGTGCCTTGTCCGGCATATCGGCCACGGATTGCGTGCCTTGCAGCCCCACCGCCGCGCACCATGCGTCGGCCAGTCGCGACGGCAGACGCTCGCCCAGCAGATTGTTCAGATGCTTACGGCTGCTCTTCTTGTGCCCGATCAACCACGCGGCGGCGTCCTCGCCATCGAACAGGTCAATCTCGATCGGCGTTCCGGGGCGCCAGTAGCTGGAGATCTGCAGCACCGCCGGCCCGGACAAGCCCCGATGCGTCCACAGCAGGTCTTCCTTGAACGTGCCCGCGGTCTTGCCGCTGCCCGTGGATATATCGACTTCCATCGACACCCCCGCCAAGGGCACGAACGGCTGCCACGCCTGGCCGTCGAACGTCAGCGGTACCAGGGCCGGTCGCGTGTCGATGATTTTCAGGCCGAACTGACGGGCGATGGCATAGCCGAAGTCCGTTGCGCCGATCTTCGGGATCGACAGCCCGCCGGTAGCGACCACCAGCGCGCCGGCTCGCACCGTGCCCTGGGATGTCAGCAACAGGTAGTCGGCACCCTCGCGGCGGATCTCATGGATGCTGCAGCCGGTCTGCCAGCGCACGCCGCCAGCCTCGCACTCAGCGCGCAGCAGGTTGATCACGTCTTCGGCGCTGTCATTGCAGAACAGTTGGCCGCGATGCTTCTCGTGCCAACCAATGTCGTAGCGGCGCATCAGCGCCAGGAAATCTTGCGGCGTGTAGCGCGCCAGCGCCGAGCGGCAGAAATGGGGGTTGGACGACAAATAGTTGGCCGGGCTGGCCTGGAGATTCGTGAAATTGCACCGCCCGCCGCCGGAAATACGGATCTTCTCCGCCAGCTTCGTGGCGTGGTCGATCAACACCACGCGCGCGCCGCGCTGCCCGGCCACGGCGGCACACATCATGCCGGCGGCTCCCGCGCCCAGCACCGCCACATCGAACCGGTCTTGTCTGCCCTGAGTCATGCCACCCCTTCAACGAAGCCCGGATTGTATCGAAATGCGGGCCCGCGAGCGCGCCTGGCCCCGGTGTGCTACCCTGCTGGCCTTCAGATTTTGCCGGCACGATCGCTGCAGATGCCTGCACGGGCGCTGCCAGCCGCACCAGAAACGCCATGCTTGTCCTCGGTATCGAATCCTCCTGTGACGAAACCGGGCTGGCCCTCTACGACACCGAGGCCGGCCTGCTCGCGCACGCGCTGCACTCGCAGATCGCCATGCATCGCGAATACGGCGGCGTGGTGCCCGAACTCGCATCACGCGACCATATCCGGCGCGTGCTGCCGCTGTTGCAGCAGGTACTGGACGATGCGGGCCGCACGCGCGCGGACATCGACGCCATCGCTTACACGCAGGGCCCCGGACTGGCCGGCGCGCTGCTGGTGGGCGCATCGGTGGCCAATGCGCTGGGCTTCGCGCTCGGCGTGCCGATGATCGGCGTGCACCACCTGGAAGGCCATCTGCTCTCGCCACTGCTGACGAGTGCCCCGCCGCCGTTCCCGTTCGTGGCGCTGCTGGTGTCTGGTGGGCACACCCAGCTCATGGAAGTAAAGGGCATCGGCGACTACAAGCTGCTCGGCGAAACGCTCGACGACGCCGCCGGCGAAGCATTCGACAAGACCGCCAAGCTGCTGGGCCTCGGGTATCCGGGCGGCCCGGAAGTGTCGCGGCTGGCGGAATTCGGCAACCCCGGCGCCTTCGAACTGCCGCGGCCGATGCTGCATTCTGGCAATCTCGATTTCTCGTTCGCTGGCCTCAAGACCGCCGTGCTGACGCAGACACGCAAGCTCAGCAATGCCTGTGAGCAGGACCGCGCCAATCTGGCGCGCGCGTTCGTCGATGCGATCGTCGACGTACTGGCCGCCAAGTCGTTCGCCGCGCTCAAGCAGACCGGCGACAAGCGGCTCGTGGTTGCGGGCGGCGTGGGCGCGAATCGGCAACTGCGCGAACGGCTCAATGAGATGGGCAAGCGCCGCAAGGTCGAGGTGTTCTACCCCGATCTGGCGTTCTGCACTGACAATGGCGCGATGATCGCGTTTGCCGGCGCGATGCGCCTGAAGGCCGCGCCGGAGCTTGCCCGGCACGGCTACGACTATGGCGTGACGCCACGGTGGGATCTGGCCGATATCCGCCTGCCCGAGGCCCGGACTTCGTAGAAAAGCTCTAATCGAGCTGACATCCAGACACATGGTGGTCACGGGACCACCGAACAATTTGCGATTCCTGCATCACATAACAAGGAAGGGAACGCAAAGTGGATCGCCGCAAATTTCTGCAATGGGGAAGTTTCGTCACCGTGACGGTGGCCACCACCGGCCTGGCCGGCTGCGGTGGTGACGACAACGCCTCGCCCGCCACCCCCTCGACCAATCCGCCCACGACGCCGCCCGCCAACGAGCCGGGCAACACGTTCACGTTCCAGCAAGGCGTGGCATCCGGCGACCCGAAACCCGATAGCGTCATGCTCTGGACGCGCGTGGACGGCAACAACGGCAGCAAGCCCGTCAACGTGCAACTGCAGGTGTCGACACAGGCGGACTTCAGCACGCTGATCGTCAACAGCACACTGGCTGCCTCGCCTGACTGGGACTACACGCTGCGCAACAAGGTGACGGGTCTGTCCGCCGGCACCACGTACTACTACCGTTTCCAGGTTGGCAATCAGACCAGCCCCGTGGGCCGCACCAAGACCGCGCCCACCGCCGGCACGCCACTGTCGCAACTGAAGTTCGCCTTCATCACCTGCCAGGACTGGAGCGTGAATCACTGGGCCGGCATGGAGGAGCTTGTCAACGAAGACCTCGATTTCGTGGTCCACATGGGCGACTACATCTACGAGACCGTCGGCGCGGCGTTCCAGACCGGCAAGGTGGAAACGCGCCATGCGCAATTGACGTTGCCCAACGGCACGCTGCGCGACGATGGCGCTCACTACGCGACCACAATCGACGACTATCGCTACCTCTACAAGTCATATCGCAGCGATCCACGCCTGCAGGCGCTGCACGCGCGCTTTCCCGTGATCGCAATCTGGGACGATCACGAATTCTCCGACGACTGCTGGCAGGACCATCAGACCTATACCGCCGCTGACGATGCCACGCCGCGCACCGCGCGCCGGCGCGCGGCGAACCAGGCGTGGTTCGAGTTCATGCCAGCCGACGTCAGCTTCGACCAGGCGGATACGTCGTTCCACAACATCCAGATCTACCGTTCGTTCACGTTCGGCAACCTGGCCACGCTGGTGATGACGGACGAGCGGCTCTATCGCGCCGATCATGTGATTCCGGAACAGGCGGCGGGCAGCGAAATCGGCAGCCGCTACTTCGTGCCGAAGACCACGCTGGCCGCGCTGGAAGGCAGCAAGCTGGCCGCCGCTGGTGGCGCGCTGACGCCGGTGTCGATCCTTGGCGACACCCAACGCGGCTGGTGGCAACAGCAGATAGGCAATGCCACGACCACGTGGAAGCTGTGGGGCAACGAGGTCTCGTTGCTACGCATGCAGATTGACGGGGCGCTGGCGGTCGGATCGTTGCTGGCCGACGCCGTGATCGCGCAAATTCCCGCGCTGGCATCGCAGAAGCGGCCCCTGACCGGCGCCATTGCGCAGGATCTGAAGGACGCAAAGGCCGCCAACAGCTACCAGGCGCCGGCCTTTACCCAGTTGCGCGGCCTGCTGACGGGGCTGACCGTGCCCGCGCTCCAGATCAACGCCATCGTGGCCGCGCTGACCGGTGGTCTGCCACCTGCGATGCTGATCGACCAGTTCATTCTCAACGCCGACCAGTGGGATGGCTACAACGCCGAGCGCAAGGCCATGATGGCCTTCCTGAAGACGCAGCGCATCAGCAATGTGGTGGCGCTGACCGGCGACATTCACGCGTTCTTCGCGGGCCCGGTCATGGACGACTACGACGCCGCGACGCCGGTCCCGGTCATGGTGGATCTGGTCACGGCGGGTCTGTCGAGCAACTCGTTCCAAAGCTACTTCAAGAGCGTGGTAGACAGCGACGCGGCATTCGCGGACGCTAAACCGCTGGTCTACACGACCGATGGCAACGGGGCGATGGTGAACACGTTCAACACGACGCTGACGTCGTTCAATCCGTGGCTGACGTATGTGAACTCCGACGCGCAGGGTTACGCGGTGGTGACGCTGACGGCTTCGAAGCTGAGTTGCAGCTTTCACAAGCTCAAGCCGATCGCGGGCGGCGTGGCCCCGGCGATGCCAGCGACAGCCAGTGTGCAGGTGGTGGAGGTTGCGGCGGGAACGCCTGCGGTGACGCTGGTCTGATACCAGCCTGATGCGGCAACGCGCCCCTCTCCCACACGTGGGCGAGGGGCGAAAAACAAGCAACCGTTACTGATGCCGCTTGTCGTGCTCGATCACAGCATAGGCGCTGTGATTGTGGATCGATTCGAAATTCTCGGCTTCCAGCGTGTATGCGACGATGCGATCGTCTGCGTTCAGCCGCATCGCGATATCGCGCACCAGGTCTTCCACGAACTTCGGATTCTCGTAGGCACGCTCGGTAACGAACTTCTCGTCGGGGCGCTTGAGCAGACCCCACAGTTCGCACGATGCCTCTTCCTCAGCCATGCGCACCAGCGCCTCGACATCGAGGTCACCGGCAAGCTCCACGCGCATCGTGATATGCGAGCGCTGGTTGTGCGCGCCGTACTGCGAGATCTTCTTCGAGCACGGGCACAGGCTCGTCACCGGCACCAGCGCGGTCATGAACATGCGTGTCTGGCCGTCACGCGCCTCAGCCACGAGCGTGACTTCGTAGTCCAGCAGCGACTGCACGCCCGACACCGGCGCGGTCTTCGTGATGAAGTACGGGAACGACACTTCGATACGGCCCGCATCGGCTTCCAGGCGAACCAGCATGTCGTCGACCAGCGCGCGGAAAGCGGCCAGGTCCAGCGGCGCCCGGTTTTCCTCGAGCAGGGCCACGAAGCGCGACATGTGCGTGCCCTTCTGGTCGGCCGGCAGGCGCACGTCCATATTGAACGTACCGACCGTGCCCACTGCGCCGGCAGGCGTCTTCAGCGTCAGCGGATATCGCACGCCCTTCACGCCGACGCGCTGGATCACGATCTGGCGGGTATCGACGCTCGACTGCACGTCGGGCATGACGAAGGCGGGATTAATGTCATTCATCTACGGTTTCCTCCAGGAGGCCGACAAAGGGGGCGCGGCCATCCTTACGGTCGCGGCGATTTCGCAGAACATCTCTACGCCGCGCAACGAGTGTGAAACGACGGGTCCAGGCTGGATGGGGGCGCCGGCCCGCAGCTGCGAACACAAAAACGGAAAGGCGATTTTACGGGATATTGGACAGTCATGTTCCCGCCCGCCGTGAATCCGCATATTTCATGCGGATAATGCCGCAGCGCTGCAGAAAAATGCCATTCCCGCGCGCCAAAAAACAAACCGGCGCGGGGTTGCCGCGCCGGTTCTCAGTACCGCGTATGACCTGTATCGGTTGGCGTCAGGCCACGCTCGCCACCTTGACCGGTTGCGCCGCCAGGCCGAAGCGCTCGCGCACCGAACGCTCGATGCCGGCCGCGTCGAGGCCGCACAGCGACAGCAGATGCGCCGGATCGCCATGGTCGATGAACTTGTCAGGCAGGCCCAGCACCAACGTCGGCAGTGCGATATCCGCCTCGGCCAGCGCCTCGAGCACGGCGCTACCGGCACCGCCCATCGTGGCGCCCTCTTCCACCGTGACCAGGAAGTCGTGATTGGCGGCCAGTTGCTTGACCAGTTCCACATCGAGCGGCTTCACGAAACGCATGTTGGCCACCGTGGCATCGAGTTGCTCAGCCGCGGTCAGGGCCGGATGCACCATTGAACCGAACGCCATGATCGCCACACGCTGACCTGCGCGGGCATGGCCTTCGCGGCGGATCTCGCCCTTGCCCACCGGCAGCGCGGTCAGTTCGGGCTGCGTGGCCACGCCGACGCCGGCGCCGCGCGGATAGCGCACGGCGGTCGGGCAGTCCTGCTGGAACGCGGTCGTCAGCAACTGACGGCACTCGTTCTCGTCTGCCGGCGCCATCACCATCATGTTCGGGATGCAGCGCAGGAACGGGATGTCGTACACACCGGCGTGCGTGGCGCCATCCGCGCCTACCAGACCAGCGCGGTCCAGCGCGAACACCACTGGCAGGTTCTGCAGCGCCACGTCGTGAATAAGCTGGTCGTAACCACGTTGCAGGAACGTCGAGTAGATCGCCACCACCGGCTTCAGGCCCTCACAGGCCAGGCCGCCGGCGAAGGTCACCGCGTGCTGCTCTGCGATACCGACGTCGTAGTAACGGTCCGGGAAGCGTTTTTCAAACTCGACCATGCCCGAGCCTTCGCGCATGGCCGGCGTCACGCCGATCAGGCGCTTGTCGGCCGCGGCCATGTCGCACAGCCACTCGCCAAACACCTGCGTGTAGGTCTTGCGCGACGGTTTGGCCGACGGACGGATACCCTCGGCCGGATTGAACTTGCCCGGGCCGTGGTAGAGGATCGGATCGGCCTCGGCCAGCTTGTAGCCCTGGCCCTTCTTGGTCACCACGTGCAGGAACTGCGGGCCGTGGCCTTCCAGCGCGCGCTGGCGGATGTTCTGCAGCGTCGGGACCAGCGACTCGAGGTCGTGGCCGTCGATCGGGCCGACGTAGTCGAAACCGAATTCCTCGAACAGCGTGGCCGGCACGACCATGCCCTTGGCATGTTCTTCCAGACGCTTGGCGAATTCGAGCACCGGCGGCGCCACCGACAGCACCTTCTCGATGCCCTTCTTCGTGGCCGCGTAGAACTGGCCCGACATCAGGCGCGCCAGGTGCTTGTTCAGCATGCCCACCGGCGGGGAGATCGACATGTCGTTGTCGTTCAGCACCACCAGCATCGGCAGGTCCTTGTAGACGCCCGCATTGTTCATGGCTTCGAAAGCCATGCCGGCGGTCATCGCGCCATCGCCGATCACGGCGATGCCCACGCGCTTCTCGCCCCGGGTACGGGCACCGAGCGCCATGCCCAGCGCCGCGGAAATCGACGTCGACGAATGCGCAGTACCGAAAGTGTCGTACTCGCTCTCGGCACGGCGCGGGAAGCCGGAGATGCCACCATACTGGCGCAGCGTCGACATGCGGTCACGGCGGCCAGTCAGGATCTTGTGGGGATAGCTCTGGTGACCCACGTCCCAGACCACGCGATCGTTCGGTGTGTCGAAGACATAGTGCAGCGCGATCGTCAGCTCCACTGTGCCGAGGTTGGACGACAGGTGCCCGCCGGTTTGCGAGACCGATTCGAGCACGTAGGCGCGGAGTTCCTCGGCCAGCGTGTCGAGCTGGCGACGGTCCAGCTTGCGCAGGTCCGCGGGGTCGTCGATTTTATTGAGCAGCGTGTAGGTCATGGTGTCCGTTCGGCCGCCGGATTCTGTGCGTCCGGCTTTTCAGTTCAGTTTGAGCGCAGCACGATCAGGTCGGCCAGTTCGGCGAGCCGGCCAGCGCGTGCGCCGAATCCCTCCAGCGCCTCGTGGGCGTCGGTGCGAAGCTGGGCAGCCAGTTCGCGTGCGGCATCCAGGCCAAGCAGCGACACGTAGGTCGGCTTGTCGTTCGCGGCATCCTTGCCCGCCGTCTTGCCAAGCGTTGCCGTGTCGGCAGTGACGTCGAGAATATCGTCCACGACCTGGAACGCCAATCCCACGGCCGCGGCATATCGATCAAGCGCCACAAGGCCGGCCTGGTCGATGTTTCCGCACAACGCACCCATGCGCACGCTGGCGCGCAACAGGGCGCCAGTCTTCATGCGGTGCATGCCTTCGAGTGCCTCACGGGTCATGGCCTTGCCGACGTTCTGGAGATCGATGGCTTGTCCACCGCACATGCCCACCGAGCCCGATGCCACGGCCAGTTCCGCCACCACTTTCAGGCGCGCTTCCGCGGCCAGTGCCGGGGTCTGGGCCAGCACGATGAACGCCTGGCTCTGCAATGCGTCACCCACCAGCAGGGCCGTGGCCTCGTCATAGGCCTTGTGGACCGTGGGACGTCCGCGGCGCAGATCGTCGTCGTCCATGCAGGGCATGTCGTCGTGGACCAGCGAATAGGCGTGAATCATCTCGACGGCACATGCTGCGGCATCGCAAGCCTCGGGTGTCGCACCGACCACCTCGCCCGCAGCGTGCACTAACAGGGGGCGCACACGCTTGCCACCGCCGAGCACAGCATAGCGCATCGCCTCATGGAGGGTGTGTGGAATTGTGTCCGTGGACGGTAGGGCCGCTTCCAAAGCGGCTTCGGTGCGGGCGCCCTGCGCCCGCACCCAGGTGGCGAAATCGCTCATTCGAAATCTGCGCTGTTGCTATCTGCGTTGTTCTGGGTGCGCGACTCGCCGGCAAGCGGCTTCAGTGCGTCACCTTCGAGTACCTTGACCTGCTGCGCCACGCGCTCCAGGCTCTGCTGGCAAAAACGCACCAGCTCGGCACCGCGGCGGTAGGCGGCAAGCGATGCCTCGAGCGGCAGATCGCCGCTTTCCATGCTCGCCACCAGCGTTTCCAGCTCGGCCATTGCGGCCTCATAGGAAGCCGGCGGCACGCTGGCGGCCGGCGTATCTTCAGGCTGGACCGGGGCGGTCGTGGTTCTTGGCATGTCAGGCCTTCATCAGGGGAATCCGGGATTTTACGCCAATCCTGAGCTTGGTCGCAGAATCGCCTGACCGGCGCAATAGCCATATCGTCCATGTGGATATCTACCTGGCACCGGGTTTTGACAGGGAAGTGACGTGTGCGGCCGGGTCGTCATTCGGAATGCGCCCGAAAGGGCACCTCCATGACGACCCGGGTCGACTTTTTCGCTAAAAAGGCAAAAAAATCAGGCCCTTAACTTTTTGGCTCGGGTACAATCCCGGGCTCGTCAGCGAGTTCCAGGCCGTTGCGTCCGCACCAACATGACCGCTCATACGCGGTGTGTCGGCGGGCACATTTTCCCCATCACTAACCCCGGGGGAACCTGGCCGGATCCTGCTCGTCTGACACGGTTTCCCAAATCGATTCATATTTCGATGGTTGGGTTGTTCACTGCTTTCGCCTGTTATAGGGAGTGGGGATAATGTCCAATCTCAGCACCGCGCTCAAGCTGGCGCCGGCTGATTCGCAGTTGCCCGTGAATGTCTACTTTGACGAGGCACTGCATCAACAAGAACTGGAACTGCTGTTCAAGAATGGCCCCGGCTACGTCGGTCACGAACTGATGGTGCCGGAGACCGGCGACTTTCAGACGCTGGCCGCCGAGGACGAAGGCCGTATGCTGGTGCGCAATCCTGACGGCATCGAACTGCTGTCGAACGTGTGCCGCCATCGCCAGGCCATCATGCTCAACGGCCGCGGCAATGCCAGGAACATCGTCTGCCCGCTGCATCGCTGGACATACGATCTCAAGGGTGGCCTGCTCGGCGCGCCGCACTTCGAGAAGCAACCCTGCACGCACCTGAACCGCTCGCCGCTGCAGAACTGGAACGGCCTGCTGTTCGAGGGCAAGCGCGACGTGCGCGCCGACCTGGCAAAGCTCGGCGTGGCGCAGGACCTGAACTTCGACGGTTACAAGCTCGACCACGTGGAAGTCCACGACTGTGATTACAACTGGAAGACCTTCATCGAGGTCTACCTGGAGGACTATCACGTCGTGCCGTTCCACCCGGGCCTGGGCAGCTTTGTCTCCTGCGACGACCTCACGTGGGAATTCGGCGACTGGCATAGCGTGCAGACCGTGGGCCTGCATGCTGGCCTGAAGCGCCCGGGCACCCCTACGTACGAGAAGTGGCACGAGGCCGTGTTGCGCTTCAACAACGGGCAACTGCCGAAGCACGGCGCGATCTGGCTGACCTACTTCCCCAACATCATGGTGGAGTGGTACCCGAACGTGCTCTGCATTTCGACGCTGCACCCGTTGGGCCCGCGCAAGACGCGCAATATCGTCGAGTTCTACTACCCCGAGGAAATCGCGCTGTTCGAGCGCGAGTTCGTCGAGGCCGAGCGCGCTGCCTATATGGAAACGTGCATCGAGGACGACGAGATCGCTGAGCGCATGGACGCTGGCCGCCTGGCGCTGATGAAGCGCGGTATCAGCGAGACCGGCCCCTACCAGTCGCCGATGGAAGACGGAATGCAGCACTTCCACGAGTGGTACCGCCGCGTGATGGACTACAACAGGTAACTGGCGTGCGCTGATCGCCCGTTATCGGTGGATGCCAGCAAACGGACCGCGAGAGCGGTCCGTTTTGCATTGGTGCGGCCGCCGGAGCACTGCTAGAATCCGTCTCTTATTCGTTGCTTTTACAACGGTTTGCCTGCCTTTGGCGCCGTGCCGACACCGGCACACGCTTCCGTTCCGCCCCCCCTCGCCCTCGCCCGCCATCATGCAATCGCTCTGGATGTTGTTCGCCGCCTTCTCGTTCTCGTTGATGGGGGTGGGTGTCAAGCTGGCGGCCGAGTTCTACACCACGGGCGAGATCGTCTTCTATCGCAGCCTCATCGGCGTGACGATCATGTGGATCATGCTGGCCTCGCGCGGAGTGCCGGTGCGCACGCCGCACATGGCCACTCACATCAAGCGCAGCGTGTTCGGCGTGACCGCGCTGCTGCTCTGGTTCACCTCGATCTCGATGCTGCCACTGGCCACGGCCATGACGCTCAATTACATGTCGCCGGTCTGGATCGCCCTGATCCTCGGCGCCAGCGCCGCGCTCGCCGGTACGACCGGGGCGGCGGATCGCAAGCTGATCGGCGCGATCCTGCTGTCGTTTGCCGGCGTGATCTGCCTGCTGCAACCCTCGGTTGGCCAGGACCAACTCACTGGCGGCCTGATCGGCCTGATCTCGGGCGTGTTCACGGCACTGGCCTATGTCGAGGTGCGCCAACTCGGCCAACTGGGCGAGCCGGAAGGCCGCATCGTGTTCTATTTCTCGGCCGTGGGGCTGGTGTGCGGCCTGGTCTGGATGCTGTTTACCGGCGTGAGCCCGCACACGTGGCATAGCGCGGGCCTGCTCCTGGCGATTGGCATCCTCGCCACGCTTGGCCAGACGTCGATGACGCGCGCCTACAAGCGCGGCAACACGCTGCTGACCGCCAACCTGCAGTACGCGGGCATCGTGTTTTCCAGCCTGTGGGGCATCCTGGTGTGGAGCGACAAGCTCAACTGGATCTCGTGGCTGGGCATGGCACTGATCGTAGCCAGCGGCATCGCCACCACGCTCACCCGCGCACGCGCTACAGACAAACACCCCACGCCGGCCACCCCGGTCAAGTCACTCGAGGCCGAGGTGCATCCGGAGGTGTAGGCCGGTGTAGCATTGGCGGCATGTTCCCGACACGTAACGCAGACAGGACTTTCATGCCGACTCCGCTGATCACCGCCACCGAACTCGACCAACTGCGCGCCGCCGGCAAGCCGCGCGTGGTCGTCTTCGACTGCTCGTTCGACCTGACCAACCCCGCCGCCGGCCGCGATAGCTATCAACAGGGCCATATCCCCGGCGCGTATTACCTCCACCTCGACAACGAACTCTCCGGACCGAAGACGGGCCTCAGCGGTCGCCACCCGCTGCCTGATGCCGAACTGTTCGCGGCGCGCCTGCGCGTGCTGGGCGTTGATGACGATACGCTGGTCGTGGCCTATGACGGACAAGGCAGCATGTATGCCGCACGGCTCTGGTGGATGCTGCGCTGGGTCGGCCATGCCGCGGCGCTCGTGCTCGATGGCGGACGCAATGCGTGGGTGGCGGCTGGGCTGCCGCTGGAGCATGGCGCAACGACCGAGCCGGAGATCGGAGGTAACCTGACGCGCCGTGCGTCACTAGTGAAGACCGTGGATGCCGACGCGCTGGTGGCGAACCTGAGCCAGCCTTCGCTGCTGGTCGTCGACGCCCGCGCCGCCGACCGCTTCCGTGGCGAAAACGAAACGCTCGACCCGGTGGGCGGCCATATTCCCGGCGCCGCCAATCGTTTCTTCAAGGACAACCTGACGGCTGACGGCTACTTCAAGCCGGCCGATCAGTTGCGCGCCGACTTCGGACAGGTGTTCGCGGGCAAGGCCCCGGCGCAGACGGTGATGCAGTGCGGCTCGGGCGTCACGGCCTGCCACAATCTTCTGGCATTGGAAGTCGCCGGCCTGACCGGCGCGGCGCTCTATCCGGGCTCTTGGAGCGAATGGTGCGCTGACCCGAAGCGGCCAGTCGCCACCGGCAGCTAAGCCGGAATTCCCGCCAGCGACATCAGTTCGATGTCACCCCGGCGGCGGTGCGCGAGTGGCGATGCCCGTGTTGCTCGTGCACGCCATTCGTGATGAAGACGATGGCCGCAATGCCGGCCGCCACCAGCACCACCTGCACCGCCGACTCCTTGAGTCGCGGCTTGCGCTGCATCTGCGGCATCAGATCGCTCACGGCGATGTAGAGGAAGCTGCTCGACGCGATCACCAGCACGTATGGAATCCAGGCCGTGAGCTGGTCGAGCAGGAAATATCCGACCAGCCCGCCGATGATGGCTGCCAGGCTCGACAGCAGGTTGAACGCAAACGCCCGTGCCTTCGAGAACCCGGCATTCAGCAGCACGATGAAGTCGCCCACTTCCTGGGGGATTTCGTGCGCGGCGATCGCCAGCGCGGTGACGATGCCGATATGCGGATTGGCAAGGAACGCGGCGGCAATCACGATGCCGTCGGCAAAGTTGTGGAAGGTGTCGCCCACCAGGATCGTCAGGCCGCTGCGCCCCGCTTCCTCGCGGTCATGCCCGTGATGGTGATGATGCCCGTCGCCCTCGTGGTGATGCGAATGACGCAGCAGCGAGATCTTCTCCAGCAGGAAGAAGCCAAGAAGCCCCGCCAACAATGTGCCGAA
The DNA here is from genome assembly GCF_002335265.1 of Cupriavidus sp. UBA2010. Classification (NCBI taxonomy): domain Bacteria; kingdom Pseudomonadati; phylum Pseudomonadota; class Betaproteobacteria; order Burkholderiales; family Burkholderiaceae; genus Cupriavidus; species Cupriavidus sp. UBA2010. The sequence goes on along the minus strand of NZ_DDCI01000033.1, from coordinate 507,379 downwards.
CAGGGCGCGCGGATCGGCGCCGGATTCGAAAGCCTCGGGCAGCGAATGCAGCAGCGCGGTGGCCAGCAGCACTCCGACCGAAAAGCTCACCATGCGCTCCACCACACGCGACGCGACGGTCAGCGAGAGCAGCGCCGCGCCAAAAATGCTGCCGACGCCCGAGATTGTCGCGGCCAGCAGGATGTAAAGAAGCGTGGAATGGATGATGGGCTCCCCGGAACCGGTGTCCGCCCGGAGTCGGGCAGGCGCCACCGATTAACGCAACAATGTTGCAAAAACGTGAAAGCGGCATTGTACGTACGTCCGCACAGTCTTTGCAATGACCGCAACGCCGGAAGGGCCAGATGGACCTGATGGCCCTTCCGGTGAGTCAGGTCAGGCGACCTTGTGTTGACGGAACCAGTCGAGGCAGCGCTGCCAGCCGTCCTTGGCAGCCGACTCCACATAGCTGGCGCGATAGTCGGCGTTGAAGGCGTGCCCGGCTTCCGGGTAGACCACGAACCGCGACGCCTTGGCGTTCGGATTGGAAGAGGCGGCCAGCGCGGCCTTCATCCGCTCCACCTGCTCCTGCGTAATACCAGTGTCCTTGCCGCCATACAGACCCAGCACCGGCGCATCGAGTTCGTTGACGATATCGACCGAATTGCGCGGCTTGAGCGTTGTCGGCTCGCCCACAAGCTGCCCATACCACGCCACGCCGGCCTTCACGCGATTGTTGTGCGCCGTGTAAAGCCACGTGATGCGACCTCCCCAGCAGAACCCGGTAATGGCCAGACGGCTCAGGTCGCCACCATTGGCGCCGGCCCAGGCCACGCAGGCGTCGAGATCGCCCATCACTTGGGCGTCGGGCACCTTCTGGATGATATTGGCCTGCAACTCCTGGATCGTGCCGTAGCTGCTCGGGTCACCCTGACGCGCGAACAGCTCGGGCGCAATCGCCAGATAGCCCAGCTTGGCGAAGCGGCGGCAGATATCCGCGATGTGTTCGTGCACGCCGAAGATCTCGCTGATCACCAGCACCACCGGCAGGTTTGTCTTGCCTTCGGGCTGTGCGCGGTAGACCGGCATCTTGAAACCATTCGACTCGACCGTGACCTCTCCAGCCGTCAGTCCCTTGAAATCGGTCTTGATGGTCGTGGCGTGAACCGGCAGCACGGCGGCCGCGAAAGCCGATCCGAGTGCGGTCTTGACGAAACTGCGGCGGTCGAACGTCTGACCAGGAACGAGGCTTTCGACTTCGGGCTTCAGCATGGGGCGGTCTCCTTGATCACGGAAAATCGGATAAGTGATGCAGACATCGCCGCCAATTCTAAGCAATCCTGGAACAAGTGGGGCCGGCGGCACGCATCCTGGGTGGCGCCGGCCTCCGCCCGCTGCGCCTAATGCAGCTTCACGCGCGGGCTGGTCTTGCTGCGCAGCCAGTGCGTGATGGTGTCCAGCCCCATGCCAATGGCTCCATGCAGCGCCATTACGTGCATCCGGTACAGCGACGTGTACATGAAGCGCGCGAACAGCCCCTCGATGAACATCGAACCACCGATCAGGCCACCCATCAGACTGCCCACTGCGCTGAAGTGGCCCAACGACACCAGCGAGCCGAAATCCTTGAAGCCGAACTTTGGCAGCGGCTTGCCAGCCAGCCGCGCACGAATCGCGTCATAGAGGAAGGTTGCCTGCTGGTGCGCGGCCTGAGCGCGCGGCGGCACGGTGGTCTGCTTCTCGGGCCACGGCGCGGCAGCGCAATCGCCGAACGCGAAGATGTCCGGATCCGTCTCGCACTGCAGCGTCGGGCCCACGACGATCTGGCCCATCTTGCTGACTGGCAGGCCGAGCGTGCGCAACACACCCGGCGCGGTAATACCCGCCGCCCACACCGTCAGATCGGCATCGACATGCTTGCCGCTGGCGGTCAGCACGGCGTCCTTCGTGACTTCGGTCACGCGTTCCGAGGTGAACACGTCGACATCGAGCTTGCGCAGCAGCTTGGTCGTCTCGGCCGATACCCGCTCCGACAGCGCCGGCAGGATGCGCGGGCCCGCCTCGACAATATGGATGCGTACGTCGCGACGCGGATCGAGCTGGTGCAGCCCGTACGCATTGAGCACGTGCGCCGTATTGCGCAACTCCGCTGACAGTTCGACCCCCGTCGCGCCGGCGCCGATGATCGCCACGTCGACCCGTGGACGGCCATCCTCACCGACTCGGCCCCGGCCGTTCTGCGCGCGCACGCACGCGGCAATCAGCTTGCGCCGGAAGCGCTCTGCCTGATCGACCGTATCGAGCGCGATCGCGTTCTCAGCGGCTCCAGGCACACTGAAGAAATGCGTGACGCAACCGATGGCGAGCACGAGCGTGTCATACGGCAACTCCCGGGCAGGCAGCAACTCCGCGCCATCCTGATCGAGACACGCCGCCACCTTGACAAGCTTGCGCTCCCGATCGATGCCGGTCAGTTCACCTTGCTGGAATTCGAAGTAGTGCCAACGCGCCTGGGCCACGTACTCGAGCTGATGCGTGTTCGGGTCCATGCTGCCCGCCGCCACCTCGTGCAGCAGCGGCTTCCAGATGTGCGTGGGCGAGCGGTCGACCAGCGTCACTTGCGCCGTACCAGACTTGCCAAGCTTGTCGCCCAACCGCGTGACAAGCTCGAGCCCGCCGGCTCCGCCGCCGACCACGATGATCCGGTGTGCCTGCTTCTCCGATCGTGCCACCGTGCTGGGCTGGGTACTTACGGTTGCCGCCTCCCTCTGCGTGCTGTCCTCTTTGTCGTATGCGTGACTCATGGTCTACCCGATGTTTTCAATTTGAAAACCGGCAGGCCTCGTCGGCGACTTTCTATTGTCGTCTTGCGCCGCGAAGCCGATGTTCTTGCAGCATTTCTTGATGTACCGCAAATGCGTTCATTGTTGCCAGTGTGCTGCAGAGCAGCACCCCTGACAAGCCTTCCGCAGTCGCTTCAATCAGTACTCTTATGCATACATCGGCATCGCGTTGAGGACATCCTCTTCGCGAGGATCAGTGGGCCTCTTCCCAGTTCGCACCACTACCCACTTCGGCAACCAACGGCACATTGAGGGTGGCCACCGCGCACATCAGCTCGGGCAGCTTCACGCGGACAAGTTCGAGTTCGGCCTGCGGCACTTCGAGCACCAGTTCATCATGCACCTGCATGATCTGGCGCGTGCCGAGACGCTCGCCTTCGAGCCAGTCCTGCACGGCGATCATCGACAGCTTGATCAGATCGGCCGCGGTGCCCTGCATCGGCGCGTTGATGGCCGCGCGTTCTGCGGCCTGACGGCGCGGGCCATTGCCGCCGTTGATGTCCGGCAGCCAGAGGCGGCGGCCGAACACAGTCTCGACATAGCCCTGCTCGCGCGCCGTCTGGCGCGTCTGCTCCATGTAGTGCGCCACGCCGGGGTAACGCATGAAGTAGCGGTCGATATAGTGCTTGGCCGCCTCGCGCTCGATGCCAAGGTTGCTGGCCAGCCCGAACGCGCTCATGCCATAGATCAGGCCGAAGTTGATCACCTTCGCATAGCGGCGCTGCTCGCTGTTGACGGCCTCGCGCTCGACGCCGAAGATTTCGCCGGCCGTGGCACGGTGAATATCCTCGCCATTGGCGAACGCGCGCAGCAGGTTTTCGTCGCCCGAGATATGCGCCATGATGCGCAGTTCGATCTGTGAATAGTCGGCCGAGACGATCACGTTGCCGGGCGCGGCGATGAACGCCTCGCGAATGCGGCGACCTTCCTCGGTACGCACCGGAATGTTCTGCAGGTTCGGATCGGTCGATGCCAGGCGACCCGTCACCGCAGTGGCCTGCCCGTAGCTCGTATGCACGCGCCCGGTATTCGGGTTGACCATCTTCGGCAGCTTGTCCGTGTAGGTGGACTTCAGCTTCGACAGGCCCCGGTAGTCCAGCAGCAGCTTGGGCAGCGGATAGTCGTCCGCCAGCTTCTGCAGCACCTCTTCATCGGTCGACGGCGCGCCGCTGGCGGTCTTCTTGACCACCGGCAGCTTCATCTGGTTGAACAGGATCTCGCCGATCTGCTTTGGCGATCCGAGATTGAACGGCTGGCCCGCCGCATCATGCGCGGCGCGCTCGAGGTCCATCATGCGTAGACCCAGCTCGGCGCTCTGCGCGGCCAGGCGGTCGGCATCGATCAACACGCCGTTGCGCTCGATCTTCTGCAGCACCACCGAGACCGGGATCTCGATCTGTTCGTAGACGTACTTCAGCCCTTCCGATGCCTCGAGCTGCGGCAGCATCTTGCGATGCAGGCGCAGTGTCACGTCGGCATCCTCGGCCGCGTATTCGGTGGCGCGCGGCAGGTCGATCTGGTCGAAGCCGATCTGGTTCGCACCCTTGCCACAAACTTCCTCGTACGTGATCGTCTTCAGGCTCAGCAGGCGCTCGGCCAGGCTATCCATGCCGTGATTGCGGTACGAAGCCAGCACGTAGCTCTCCAACATCGTGTCATGCGCGATGCCGCGCAGCGCCACGCCGTGGTTGGCAAACACGTGCGAGTCGTACTTCAGGTGCTGACCGAGCTTCGGACGCGTCGGATCCTCGAGCCATCCGCGCATACGCTCGAGCACGTACTCGCGCGAGAGCTGGCCATGGTTCTCGAGGCCCGCGACGTCCGGGCCGCGATGCGCCACGGGAATATAGGCAGCCGCGCCCGGTTCGACCGACAGCGAGATGCCGACGAGCTGCGCCAGCATCGGATCGAGCGAGGTCGTTTCGGTGTCGACGGCGACGATCGGCGCATCGGCGATCTTGCGCAGCCATTCGTCGAGCGCGGCCTCGGTGGTCACGGTCTCGTAGTTGATCTCGGCCGGGGGCACATCTTCGGCTGGGGCGTCGGCCTGCGCCGGCGCATCGAACAGCCCGCCCTGCGCCGGCGTAGGCTTCGGCACCGCGCGCGCTGCCGCGCGTGCGTTCGGCAACGACTCACCGGTTGCCTCGCGCAGCCACGACTTGAATCCGTAGCGCTGGAAGAACGCGATCAGCTTTTCCTTGTCTTCGCCAAGGTCGTGCAGCGCCTGGAAATCGGCAACGGCACCGCTCAGGTCGCAATCGGTCTTGACCGTGACCAGTTCCCGCGCGCGCGGGAGCCATTCGAGCGTGTTGCGCAGGTTCTCGCCCACCACGCCCTTGATCTTCTCGGCGTTGCCCATGATCTCGTCCAGCGTGCCGTATTCGGTCAGCCATTTGACGGCGGTCTTCGGACCGACCTTCGGCACGCCAGGCACGTTGTCCACCGCGTCACCGATCAGCGACAGGTAGTCGACGATGCGCTCGGGCGGCACGCCGAACTTCGCCACCACACCCGGCGGATCGAGGACCTCGCCGCTCATGGTGTTGACCAGCGTGACGGTGTCATTGACGAGCTGCGCAAGATCCTTGTCGCCCGTAGAAACGACCGTGTTCACGCCCTGCTGCGACGCCTGGAGCGCGAGCGTGCCGATCACGTCGTCGGCCTCCACGCCTTCCACGACCACGATCGGCCAGCCAAGCGCGCGCACGGCCTCGTGGATCGGCTCGATCTGCTTCGCAAGGTCCTCAGGCATCGACGGGCGATGCTCCTTGTATGCCGGATACATGTCATCCCGGAACGTCTTGCCCTTGGCGTCGAACACACAGGCGATATACTGTGCCGGGTAATCATTGCGCAGCTTGCGCAGCATATTGATCATGCCGTAGATTGCCCCGGTGGGCAGACCTTCGCCATTCCTCAGGTCCGGCAGAGCGTGATACGCGCGATATAGATAGCTCGATCCATCGACGAGCAAGAGTGTTTTTGGACTATCCGACATTCCCATGGACTCAAAATTGACTGGTGCCCCCGCAGGCGGTGCTGACGCCGCCCCCCTTGCCGCTACAGACATTGCTGACGTTGCCGGTAACAAGGCAGACCAGCGGGCCGATAAAGCGGCCGCACATGCTGCTGCCATTGCCGCCATGGCCGATGCCGCCGAGGCAGGCAAAGGCCCCGACGAGCAGGAAGCTGCCGCACGCGATGCGGCAGCGCGCGCGAATCCGCGCAAGATGATTCCAAGCCTGCGCGCGTTGGCCGATGAAGACCGCGCCACGGCCAAGAAGGCGCGCGCCTCGTGGCAAATGTTCACGATTATGGCAGAGTTCATCGAGGCGACCGAGTACCTTTCGGAGATCCGCCCGGCCGTCTCGATCTACGGCAGCGCGCGCCTGCGCGAGGACTCGCCTTACTACCAGAAGACCATCGAAATCGCCCGGCTGTTCTCGGATGCCGGCTTTGCCGTCATCTCCGGCGGAGGCCCCGGCATCATGGAAGCGGCCAACAAGGGCGCGCACGCGGGCAAGTCCGCCAGTGTCGGCCTGAATATCGAATTGCCCCACGAGCAACAGGGCAATCCGTACCAGGACATCGCCATGCGGTTCCGCCACTTCTTCACGCGCAAGGTCACGTTCGTGAAGAATTCAGATGCATTCATCGTCATGCCGGGCGGCTTCGGCACCCTGGACGAACTGGCCGAAGTGCTGACGCTGGTACAAACCGGCAAGTCTCGTTCCGTGCCCGTGGTGATGTATGGCAGCCGCTTCTGGAAGGGCCTGCTCGACTGGTTCCGTTTCACGCTGCTGCCGATGGGCCTGATCGCCGAGCACGATCTGGACCTGATGAAGATCGTCGACGAGCCGCAGGAAGTGCTCGAAGCCGTCTACGAGTACTACGAAAAGCGCGGCGGAGAGCATCCGATTCCGCCCAAGGAAGAAATGTTCTATCTGTAAGGCATGGACGCCCGCCGGCGGTGCTGGCGGGTGGACGCTAGGGCACGAGAGCGGCCCGGAACCGACAGGAATTGCTAGAATGGAAGCATTCTCCTGCCAGATCCGGCACCGCCGGGTCCTTGCAGGCCAAATCCGCGTCGCTGGGCAGCTGGCCCGCACGCACAGGAGCCCCAGATGACTTCCCCTTCGCATACGGGTGCCAGGCTCGCCAATGTCCCGACGGCCATTGGCCGTCATGGCTACCTTCTTGCGCTTGCTGCAGCTGCGCTTGCACTGACTGTGACCACCCATGCCGTGGCCCAGGACAACGCGGAAAGCAATGCGCTGACCCAGCAGGAACTGAACGAAATCAACAACCAACCGATCGCCCCTGCCGCGAAGAGCGAGATCAACAAACCGCGCGAGCCGAGCTTCGTGCTGCGCGAGCGCGATGGCACGCAGGTGACCGAGTACCGCAACAAGGGTCGGGCCACCGATATCCAGGTTCAGTCCGGTTTCGGCACCAAGTACGAAATGAGCAAGCCCGAAGACAGCTCGCCCAAGATTCGTGACCATGACGTGAACCGCGTGCCGTCCGTGAACCTGAAGTTCTGATACGGCAGCCTTTCCCGTTATCCTGATTGTCTTTTTACCCACGATCCTCGCCGGGCGCTCGCGCCTGGCGAAGGTCGCGCCGGCCCTCCGGCAGTGATGCCGCGGCGGCGAACCGCCATTGCCATCCGCCCTCGGTTCGTCGCGTCCCGAATTGCACCAACAGAACAGTATGGCCGTTTTCACCACGGTCTCGCAGGACGAGATCGCCCGCTGGCTGCTTGACTATGACCTTGGCGAAGTGCGCGCGCTGCGCGGCATTGCCTCGGGCATCGAGAACAGCAACTTTTTCCTGACCATGGAGCAGGATGGCGTCACACGTGAGTACGTACTGACGATCTTTGAACGGCTGCAATTCGACCAGCTGCCGTATTACCTGCACCTGATGGACCATCTGGCACGGCACGGCATCTGCGTGCCGGCGCCGATGCCAGCCCGCGACGGCGAGATCCTGCGCGAACTGAAGGGCAAGCCGGCGACCATCGTCACGCGCCTGCCCGGCGCCTCGCAACTTGCACCGCAGCCCGACCATTGCGCCGAAGTCGGCGCAATGCTGGCGCGCATGCATATCGCCGGCCAGGACTATCCACGCAAGCAGCCGAATCTGCGCAGCCTGGCGTGGTGGCAGCAGACCACCCCGGAAATCACGCCTTTCCTCGATGCCGCGCAGCGCAAGCTGCTGACCGAGGAAATCGCGCACCAGACCGCGTTTTTCGGCGGCGGTGACTACGCCGCGCTGGAGGGTGGCCCTTGCCACTGCGACCTGTTCCGCGACAACGCGCTGTTCGACACTGACAGCGCCGGCAACCACCGGCTCGGCGGCTTCTTCGATTTCTACTTTGCCGGCGACGACAAATGGCTGTTCGACCTGGCCGTCACCGTCAACGACTGGTGCATCGACCTCGCGACCGGCACCATCGACATGGAACGTGCGCAGGCCATGCTGCGGGCTTATCATGCGGTCAGGCCCCTGACGGCAGTGGAGGCGGCGCACTGGCAAGATATGCTGCGCGCCGGCGCGCTGCGCTTCTGGGTATCGCGCCTGTGGGACTTCTACCTGCCGCGCGAGGCCGATATGCTCCAGCCGCACGATCCGACCCACTTCGAACGCATCCTGCGCCGCCGCATCGACGACGCCGCAGCGCTCCCCTGGATCTGATTCGCCATGCAACTACTGGAAGTTTCCGCCAAGGAAGGCTACGTCTGGTTCCGCCAGGGCATCTGGCTGTTCCGCAAGAACCCGCTGGCATTCCTGATGCTGTTGTTTATCTATCTGATTGCCGCGCAGTTGGCGATCTTCGTGCCGCTGTTCGGCATCATCGCGCTGCTGGTGTTCACCCCAGGCCTGTCTGTGGGCGTGATGACCGCCTGCCGCGACGTCATCCAGAACAAGCGTGTATTGCCCACGATATTGCTATCGGGCTTCCGCACGAACGGGAAACAGGCCACCCGCAACCTGCTGGTGCTGGGTGGCATTTACGCGGTGCTGGTGTTCGCGCTGAGCTTCATCGCCACGGCCGTGGTCGACATCAGCGCACTGGCGCCGATGGTGCTCAAGGGCGAGGAGCCCTCCGGCGAAGCGGTACGGCAACTGTATTACGCACTGTTGATCGGCGCGCTGCTGTACACACCGGTGGCAATGATGTTCTGGTTTGCGCCGATGCTCGCCGCCTGGCATGGCGTGCCGCCCGTCAAGGCGCTGTTCTTCAGCTGGACCGCCTGCTGGCGCAACCGTGGCGCGTTCTTCACCTACGCCCTGCTGTTCGCGCTGTTGCTGGTGGTAGTGCCGCTGTTCCTCGAGGTAGTGTTCGCCTCGATCGGCGCGGATACCGTGCTGTCGTTCCTGATCACGCCGTACTCGCTGCTGATGCTGGCGATCCTCTACTGCTCGTTCTACGCGACGTACCGCGGCTGCTTCAACATCGCGCCGCCGGGTGAGACGGCGAACGATAGCGTGGCGCAGTCCTGATCCTCTTTTCTCCCCGCTTCCACGTGCGGAAGTGGGGAGACCCCCCTCATCAATCGATCGCGTCCAGCTTCGCCACCGACAGCGCCAGCCACTTGGTGCCGTGGCGCTTGAAGTCGATGTTCGCGCGCGCATCGGCGCCCTCGCCTTCCAGCGCCTTGATCTTGCCTTCCCCGAACTTGTTGTGGAACACGCTCTGGCCCACGCGGAATCCAGTGGCCGCGGCGCGCTTTTCTTCGGCGTAGTTCTTGCCGGTGTCCATGCCGCCGGTCGGCTTGACGCCCGTATAGGGCACATCCTCGGCACGCTTGAACCAGTCGCGGCCCCACGCGCTTTCGCGCTCGGATGACTGGCGTCCGCTGCCCGAGCCATAGGTACCGTAGGCCTGGCCCTGCGGAGTGATCCACTTCAGCGAGGCCTCGGGAAGCTCCTCGAAGAAGCGCGACCGCACGTGATAGCGCATCTGGCCGTGCAGCACGCGACTTTGGGCGAACGACAGATAAAGCCGTTCCCGCGCGCGGGTGATGGCCACATACATCAGGCGACGCTCTTCCTCCAGACCGTCGGCCTCCATCGCGCTGTTCTCGTGCGGGAACAGCCCTTCCTCGAGCCCGGTGATGAACACCACATTGAACTCGAGCCCCTTGGCCGCGTGCACGGTCATCATCTGCACCGCATCCTGGCCGGCCTGCGCCTGGTTGTCTCCCGCCTCCAGCGACGCGTGGGTCAGGAACGCCACCAGCGGCGTCATCACCACGGGCAACTGTTCGGGGTCCAGCACCTGCTGGTCCTGTTCGCCCTGCGCCAGCGCCGGCGTGGCATCGCGGTTCGCCGGCAGCATGCGGCCCAGCGCCTCGAGCCCGTAGCCTTCCTCGACCACGAATGCCTGCGCGGCCGTCACCAGTTCCTGCAAGTTCTCGATGCGGTCCTGACCTTCCTTCTCGGTCTGGTAGTGCGTCATCAGGCCGCTGGTGTTGGTCACGTACTCGACCGTTTGCGCCAGCGTCATCCGGCTGGTCTCGGCACGCATCTGCTCGATCAGCCTGATGAAGGCGCCCAACGAGCTACCGGCCTTGCCGGGCACGTAGGCCACCGCTTCGGCCAACGAACAGTTGTATTGCCGCGCCGCGTCCTGCAGCACTTCGAGCGACTTCGCGCCGATGCCGCGCGTGGGGAAATTGACCACCCGCCCGAATGCGGCGTCATTGCGCGGGTTCTCGATCAACTGCAGGTAGGCCAGCGCGTGCTTCACTTCGGCGCGCTCGAAGAAGCGCAGGCCGCCGTACACCCGGTACGGGATACCCGACGAGAACAGCGCGTGTTCGATGACCCGCGACTGCGCATTGCTGCGATAGAGGATCGCAATCTCCGAGCGCGACATGCCCTGCGCAATCTGGTCGCGGATTTCTTCGACGATCCAAGAGGCTTCCTGGCCGTCCGAACCTGCCTGGAACACGCGCACGGGCTCGCCGTGCCCGGCGTCAGTGCGCAGGTTCTTGCCCAGTCGGCGCGCATTGTGCGAGATCAGGTGGTTGGCCGAATCGAGGATATGCCCGTGCGAACGGTAGTTCTGCTCGAGCTTGATCAGGTGGCGAACGCGGAATTCCTGCTCGAAGTCGCGCATATTGCCGACGTTGGCGCCACGGAACGCGTAGATGCTCTGGTCGTCGTCGCCCACGGCGAACACCGCCGCGGCATTGCCCGAGCCGTAGCCGGCCAGCAGCTTGAGCCACTGGTACTGCAGCACGTTGGTGTCCTGGAACTCGTCGACAAGCACGTGGCGGAAACGGTGCTGGTAGTGCTGGCGGATCGCGTCGTTGTAACGCAGCAGTTCGTAGCAGCGCAGCAACAACTCGGCGAAGTCGACCACACCCTCACGCTGGCACTGCTCGTCGTAGGCCGCGTACAGGTCGACGAAGCGACGATTGAAATCGTCATTGGCTTCGACGTCGGCCGGGCGCAGGCCCTGCTCCTTGGCGTTGTTGATGAAATACTGGAGATTCTTGGGCGGGTACTTCTCGTCGTCGACGTTCAGCCCCTTGAGCAGGCGCTTGATCGCCGAGAGCTGGTCCTGCGAGTCCAGGATCGCGAATGTCTGCGGCAGGCCGGCGTCACGGAAATGCGCGCGCAGCATCCGGTTGCACAGGCCATGGAACGTGCCGATCCACATGCCCCGGGTGTTGATCGGCAACATCGACGACAGCCGGGTCTGCATCTCCTTGGCGGCCTTGTTCGTGAAGGTCACCGCCAGGATGCCGGCCGGGGACACACGGCCGTTCTGGATCAGCCACGCGATCCGCGTGGTCAGCACACGGGTCTTGCCACTGCCCGCACCGGCCAGGATCAGGGCCGGCTCGTCAGGTAATGTGACGGCGGCGAGTTGTTCAGCATTGAGATTGGCGAGCAGACTGGACATCGGAGCAGGGCCGGAAGGATAGGCCGCAATTATACCGATGGCCCCCGCCGCGCCCTGGCAGCAATGACAGCATTCGCCCGCCCGGGCCACCTTCCGGCGCCGAAATGCGCACCGGAACCCCGCCTCCCCTATAATTTGACGTTTTCCCGGCCCAATGCCGCGGCGCGCCGATCCGCCAGCCGGCCAGAGCCCTGACCCGCACATCTCGACATCCCAGCATGACCGCAGAAGACCAGTCCCTAGCCAAGAGCTTCGAACCCGCCGCCATCGAGGCGAAATGGGGCCCAGAATGGGAGCGGCGCGGCATTGCCCAGCCCACGTTCGACGCCAATCGCCCCGATTTCGCCATCCAGCTGCCGCCGCCCAATGTGACCGGCACGCTGCACATGGGCCATGCGTTCAACCAGACGATCATGGACGGCCTGACTCGCCACGCACGTATGCGCGGCGCCAACACGCTGTGGGTGCCGGGCACCGACCACGCCGGCATCGCCACGCAGATCGTGGTGGAACGCCAGCTCGAGGCGCAAGGCGTATCGCGCCACGACCTGGGCCGCGCCAAGTTCACCGAGAAGGTCTGGGAGTGGAAGGAAGAATCGGGCTCGACGATCACGCGTCAGGTGCGCCGCATGGGCGCGTCGATCGACTGGACGCGCGAGTACTTCACGATGTCGCCCGAGATGTCGAAGGCCGTGACCGAGGTATTCGTCCGCCTGCATGAGCAAGGCCTGATCTACCGTGGCAAGCGGCTGGTGAACTGGGATCCGGTGCTTGGCACCGCCGTGTCCGATCTGGAAGTCGACAGCGTCGAGGAAGACGGTTCGCTGTGGCACATCCACTACCCGCTGGCCGAGCCGGACACCGTACGCGGCCTGACCCACCTGACCGTGGCCACCACCCGTCCCGAGACGATGCTCGGCGACACGGCGGTGATGGTGCACCCCGAGGATGAGCGCTACGCCCACCTGATCGGCAAGTTCGTGCATCTGCCGCTGACCGATCGCAAGATCCCGGTCATCGCCGACGAATACGTGGATCGCGAGTTCGGCACCGGTGTGGTCAAGGTGACCCCGGGCCACGACTTCAACGACTACGCGGTGGGTCAGCGCCACAACCTGCCGCAACTGTCGATCCTGACGCTCGACGCGAAGATCGTCGCCGATGCGCCGGCCGCCTACGCCGGCATGGACCGCTTCGACGCGCGCAAGAAGATGGTGGCAGACCTTGAGGCGCAGGGCCTGCTGGGCGAGGTCAAGAAGCACAAGCTGATGGTGCCGCGCAGCGAGCGCACCAGCAGCGTGATCGAACCGATGCTGACGGACCAGTGGTTCGTGGCCATGAGCAAGCCGGCCCCGGAAGGCACATTCAACCCGGGCCGCTCGATCGCCGAAGTCGCGCTCGAGGCCGTGCAGAGCGGTGAAATCAAGCTCGTACCGGAAAACTGGATCAGCACGTACAACCAGTGGCTGTCGAACATCCAGGACTGGTGTATCAGCCGCCAGCTCTGGTGGGGCCACCAGATTCCCGCCTGGTACGACGATGCCGGCAACTGTTTCGTGGCGCGCACCGAAGAGGAAGCACGCGCGAAGGCCCAGGCCGCCGGCAGCACCGGCGCGCTGCGCCGCGAGGAAGACGTGCTCGACACGTGGTTCTCGTCTGCGCTGGTTCCGTTCTCGTCGCTGGGCTGGCCCGAGAACACGCCCGAGATCCAGCACTTCCTGCCGTCGTCGGTGCTTGTGACCGGCTACGACATCATCTTCTTCTGGGTGGCGCGCATGGTCATGATGACCAAGCACTTCACCGGCAAGGTGCCGTTCCACACCGTGTACGTGCACGGCCTGGTGCGGGACTCCGAAGGCAAGAAGATGAGCAAGTCCGAGGGCAACACGCTCGATCCGGTGGACCTGATCGACGGTATCTCGCTCGAGCCGCTGCTCAAGAAGCGCACCACCGGCCTGCGTCGTCCGAAGGATGCGCCGAAGATCGAATCGAAGACGAAGAAGGAATTCCCGGACGGCATTCCCGCATTCGGCGCCGACGCGCTGCGCTTCACGTTTGCGTCGCTGGCCACGCTGGGTCGCAACATCAACTTCGACACTGGCCGCTGCGAGGGCTATCGCAACTTCTGCAACAAGCTCTGGAACGCCACGCGTTTCGTGCTGATGAACACCGAGGGCCATGACTGCGGCATGGGCCCGTGCAACAACGATTGCGGCCCGGACGGCTACCTGCACTTCTCGCAGGCCGACCGCTGGATCGTATCGCTGCTGCAGCGCGTGGAAGCGGAAGTCGAGAAGGGCTTCGCCGAGTACCGCTTCGACAACATCGCCAGCGCGATCTACAAGTTTGTCTGGGACGAATACTGCGACTGGTACCTGGAGATGGCCAAGGTCCAGATCCAGACCGGGACCGAAGCCCAGCAACGCGCCACGCGCCGCACGCTGCTGCGCGTGCTGGAAACGGTGCTGCGTCTGGCCCACCCGATCATCCCGTTCATCACCGAGGAACTGTGGCAGAAGGTGGCCCCGCTGGCCGGCCGCGCCAAGGGCGATGGCAGCGAGTCGATCGCCACGCAGGATTACCCGCTGAGCGCCGCGGCCAAGATCGACGAAGCCGCCGAAGCCTGGGTGGCCCGCCTCAAGTCGGTGGTCGACGCCTGCCGCAACCTGCGCGGCGAGATGAATATCTCGCCGGCCCAGCGCATCCCGCTCTATGCTCAGGGAGACAGCACGTTCCTGAAGGAAGCGGCGGCGCAAATCCAGGCGCTGGCGAAACTTTCCGAGGTCAAGGTGTTCGAAGACGAGGCCACGCTGCAGAAGGAAGGCGCCGGCGCCCCTGTGGCGATCGCCGACGGCAACCACCTGCTTCTCAAGATCGAGATCGACGTGGCTGCCGAACGCGTGCGCCTGGGCAAGGAGATCGACCGTATCTCCGGCGAAATCGGCAAATGCCGTGGCAAGCTGTCCAATGAGAGCTTCGTCGCCAAGGCACCGCCGGCTGTCGTGGCTCAGGAAACGCAGCGTTTGTCCGATTTCGAACAGACGCTGGTCAAGCTTCAGGATCAACTACAGCGATTGCCTGCCTGAGCGTAAAAAGTGCTTCCCCGGTTTCGTGCCGACTGCAGCGTCGGACGGAACCGGACAGACGGCACCCCTACCGTTACGGCACGGTATCACTCCGGATAAACAAGGAAGGCTGAAATGGAAAACCGCGTCACCAAGGCCGTCTTTCCCGTTGCAGGGCTAGGCACCCGGTTTCTGCCCGCCACCAAGGCGAGCCCCAAGGAAATGCTGCCCGTGGTCGACAAGCCACTGATCCAGTACGCCGTGGAAGAAGCCATGGCCGCAGGCATTACCGAGATGATCTTCGTCACCGGGCGCTCCAAGCGCGCCATCGAGGATCACTTCGACAAGGCTTACGAACTGGAAGCGGAACTCGAGGCCAAGAACAAGCAGGCACTGCTCGATGTGGTGCGTTCGATCAAGCCGGCGAACGTCGAGTGCTATTACGTGCGCCAGCCCGAGGCGCTGGGCCTGGGTCACGCGGTGCTTTGCGCCGCCAAGCTCGTGGGCGACACGCCGTTTGCCGTGATGCTCGCCGACGACTTGCTCGACGGTGGCAAGGACCTGCCCGTGATGAAGCAGATGGTGGATATCTACAACCACTACAACTGCTCGGTACTCGGCGTCGAAGAGATCGCGCCAGAGCAAAGCCGCTCGTATGGCGTGATCGACGGCCGCGAGTGGGACGACCGCGTGATCAAGATGTCCGCCATCGTCGAGAAGCCGGCACCCGAGAATGCGCCGTCGAACCTGGGCGTGGTGGGTCGCTACATTCTCACCCCGCGCATCTTCGACCATATCCGCGAGCTGAAGCCGGGCGCCGGCGGCGAGATCCAGCTCACCGACGCCATCCAGTCGATGCTCGACCAGGAACAGGTGCTGGCCTATCGCTACAAAGGCGTGCGGTACGACTGCGGCAGCAAGCTCGGCTATCTGAAGGCGACCGTCGAATTCGCCCTCAGGCACCCCGAGGTGCGCGACGAGTTCAGCGCCTATCTGTCGCAGCGCTGCACCAGCCCGTCGAGCGTACCCGCCTGACATCCGCCTGAAAAAACGAAGCCGCCCCGGAAGAGGCGGTTTCGGCTGGAAGGCAGAAAAAACCCCGCTTTGTTACCGAAGCGGGGTTTTTCTTTTTTCCGGGGCGGTCAGAAACCGATTGCCGCGCTGCCGACATCCACGCGCACCTTGTCGCGATCGAGCAGCCGGCCGGCGTGCCGGGCATAGTCCTGCGCCCATTCCGGATGGGTGGCAAAGCGATTTTCGCCCGAGAACTTCGCCACGTTCAGGATCTTGTCGATCACCAGGACCTTGCCGACCGGACTCGACGCCTGGCAATCCAGCTCGGCGTATTCGCGGTCAAACCAGCGCCAGGCGGCATCCTCGGTCACCGCGGCGAGTTCACTGTCGCCCAGCGTAAATTCAAATTCCTTGCCACTGCCGAACACTACGGTCAGGGTACGCGCCATTGCCGGTTCTCCGAAAATCTCCGAGGATGAGGCCCCTATTGTAGTGACTTGCCGCCGGATCAGGGCGGGCGGAAGAACTAGGCCGTTGGAACAAACCGTTGCCGACCGTTGCCTTGTACACACACCCCTGCTGGCATCTGTGGTTTCCTTGCGACGCATCAATGCGCTTTGGATTATGCTGTCAAACATGGCCATTACGCGACAGGACCTCGAATCGGACAGGCTGCGCACATCGTTGTGCAGCACGCCGGTCGCGTCCTCGTTATTGCCAGAAGCCGATGTGGAGCGTTCGCTCTGCGACGCGCTCGGCGCCCGGCCCGAGACACCCGGTCTGAACGGCGATGTCTGGCTGTTTGGCTATGGCTCTCTGATCTGGAATCCGATGGTGGTCCATACGGATCGCAGGCTGGCCACCGTGCATGGCTACCATCGAGGCTTCTATCTCTATTCCCGCATCAATCGGGGCACATGGGACAATCCGGGCCTCGTGCTCGGCCTGGATCGTGGCGGTTGCTGCACCGGCATGGTATTCCGCATCCCCGGGCACGTGATCGAGCAGGAATTCCGCGTGCTGTGGCGCCGCGAGATGCTGACCGGCGCCTATCATCCGCGCTGGCTGCGCGTGAGAGTCGGCAATGCGCCGGACGCACCCGAGCAGCGCGCGCTGGCCTTTGTCATGAACCGCGAGCATTCGGCCTACGCTGGCCGCCTGCCAGACGAACGCGTGGTGGCCTGCCTGCGCCATGCCTGTGGTCTATATGGCCCGGCGCGCGAGTATCTCCAGCAAACCCTGCTTGGCCTGACAACGAATGGCGTGGACGATCCGTACCTGGGACGCCTGTGGCGCCAGCTCCAGGAAAGCGATGCCGCCGAGTCCAACGGCGCCGCAACGCGGGCGAGTGTCGCCAGCGCTGACGCCGTCGAGTCCATTACCCAGCCGCACGAAACTGTCTGATCGATCCTGTCACCTGCCAACATGACGCGCTCCCAGACCCGTCCCCGCCGCCAGGCACTTGCCGAGATACTTGGGCTGATGGGATTGCTGGTCGCTGGGGGGTTGCTGGCCGGCCAGGGCGGGCAGACGCTGGCCCGCTCGGTGGGTGGACTGGGCGGCGCATCCGCGCCGATGCCTTCTCGCCCGTGGCACGGCAGCAATCACACACCCCTGCCGTCGCGCGGGGACGGCATGGCCGCCCTCGACCACAACCTGATCACGGCAGCCAGTATCGGCGACCTCGACCTGGTCAATCGGCTGCTCAAGGCCGGCGCATCGGCCCAGGCCACGGACGAACGCGGACGTACCGCTCTGCTCGCGGCGGTCTACAACCGTCGCGGCGATGTCACGCGGGTGCTGGTTCAGGCTGGGGCGGACGTCAACCGCAAGGACGATGAAGGCAACAGCCCATTCCTGCTGGCGGCGGCCACGAACCAGATCGACGTGGTACGGCTGGCCCTGTCGCATGGCGCGGACCTGAACAGCACCGACCGCTACGACGGCACGGCGCTGATCGCCGCAAGCCAGCACGGCAATGTGGAAATCGTGAAGCTGCTGCTCAGCGCGGGCGTCCCGGTGGACCGGGTGAACCAGTTGGGCTGGACGGCACTGCTGGAAGCCATCATCCTCGGCGACGGCAGTTCGCGCTACGAAGATATCGTCCAGGCACTGCTGGACGCCGGGGCCGATGCCAACCTGGCCGATCGCGAAGGCGTCACGCCGTCGCGCCATGCGAGGGAGCGTGGCTACAAGACGATGGTGCGGATGCTGATGCGGGCCCGCGGCCACTGAGTTTCCAGTGCCGCGGGGTGTTACGCCTCACCTGATCAGCCAGCCTGACGCGCGTTTTCCGTTTCCTGCAGTTGGCGCCACATCACCTTGCCGGTGCCGGACTTCGGCAGGGCATCGACGAACTCGACCACGCGCGGATACTTGTACGCGGCCATGTGCTCCTTGGCCCATTCGATGATGTCTTCCGGCTGGGTCTTGCCCTTGGCATCCGCGCGCAGCACCACCACCGCCTTCACCGTTTCGCCGCGATAGGCATCGCGCGTGCCGATGATGCAGGCTTCCTGCACGGCCGGATGCTTGTACAGCAGGTTTTCCACTTCCGCCGGCCACACCTTGAAGCCCGAGGCATTGATCATGCGCTTCAGACGATCGGTGATGAAGAAGTAGCCTTCCTCGTCCATGCGGCCGAGGTCGCCGGTGCGGAAGTACGTCTGGCCCTCGAACTCGATGAACGCATCGCGCGTGGCGTCAGGCTTGCCCCAGTAACCCTTGAACACCTGCGGACCGCGCACGATGATCTCGCCCACCTCGTTCGGCGCCAGTTCCTTCAGCGTGACCGGATCGACCACGCGCGCGTCGGTGTTGAACGTCGGCACGCCCAGGCACTGCAGCTTCGGGCGATCGGCCGGGTTGCTGTGCGTCGGCGCCATCGTTTCCGACAGGCCGTAGCCTTCCAGATAGTTCAGGCCGAACTGGGTCTTCAGGCGCTCCGCCACGGCCTGCGGCATCGCCGCACCGCCCCCGCCGATATAGCGCAGGCTGCTCATGTCGAACGACGCCAGGTTCGGACTGCCCAGGAAGTCGATCACCATCGTCGGGATATTGGTCCAGTGCGTGACCTGGTAGCGCGAGATCAGGTGGCCAGCCACTTCGCGATCCCAGCGCGGCAGCATTACCACCGTCGCGCCGCTATAGATCGGACCGTTCATGCCGTACTGCATCCCCGTCACGTGGAACAGCGGCAGCACCGACAGGATTACTGATTCCGCGCCGCTGCCCGACCACGTCGAGCCGCCGACGATGTTGTGCATCACCGAGCGATGGGTATGAATGCAACCTTTCGGGAAGCCGGTGGTGCCGGAGGTGTACGGCATCACGGCCATGTCATCCGGTCCGGCGGTATGCGGGCCTGGCTTCAGGCCGGCGGCAAGCGCCTTGGCCCACGGCGTGGCGTTGTCCGGCAGCGGATGCTCGGCGGTGAGCCAGGCCGGCGGCGCGTCCTCGGGATGCTCGTGGGTCGGCGGCAGGGCATCGGCGTATTGAGTCACGAGCAGATGCTGGAGGCGCTCATCGGCAGGCAGCTCGGCGTCGGCCTGCATCACGCCCGCGGCCAGATCCGCCGTGCAGATGGCCACGCGCGCCTGGCCGTCTGTCACGTAATGCTTGAATTCCTCGGACCGGTTCATCGGATTGACCGGCACCACCACGGCATCGGCACGCAGGATCGCGTAGTAGCTGATGATGAACTGCGGGCAGTTCTGCATGTAGAGCAACACGCGATCGCCCTTCTTCACCCCTGCCTTCTGCTGCAGCCAGCCTGCCAGCGCGGTGGCTTGCGCCTCCAGCTCACGGAACGTGATCGCATTGCCGAAATAGCGAATCGCCGCCTTGTCCGCATAACGGTGCGCCGAGACTTCGAGGTTGTACCAGAGCGAAGTCTCCGGCAGCACGATGCTCGTCGGCACCCGCTTGGGCCAGAACTGGAAATGGGGGCGAACGGACGGCGTTGTGGTCATGGTGTCTCCTGCGGACGGTCGGACGTCGACCGGATTTCTGGAATCGCTAGCGTCGCGAGGTAGGCCTCGCGTATCGGTCAAGCAATATAACTGAACGACCGTTCTATTTTCAACAGGATGTTTTCCCACCCCTCCCCCACGTGGGGTTGCTGAGGTTGTTTTCGGCGCTTACGCCCTCACAATAAGAAGGTCAGGCCGTACCCGACGGTCTTTTCAATTCCGAGGTGCAGAACAATGAGCGACGTCACCCTGCAGAACTTTGAAGCCGATGTCATTGAGATGTCGCGCCAGGTCCCCGTGCTAGTCGACTTCTGGGCGCCGTGGTGCGGCCCGTGCCGCACGTTGGGACCGATGCTGGAAAAGCTGGAAGCGGAATCTGGCGGCAAGTGGCGGCTGGCAAAGGTCAACGTCGACGAAAACCAGGAACTCGCCGCCCATTTCGGCGTGCGCAGCATTCCGCATGTGGTGGCATTTGCCGACGGGCAGGCCGTCGACCAGTTCATCGGCGTGCTACCGGAATCGCAACTGCGGGAATTCCTGGATCGCCTGACGCCGAATCCGGGCGAGTTGGCGCTGCGCGAAGCCGTCGAACTGGCCGCCGCTGGCGACCGCGAAGCCGCGCAGGCGTCGTTCCAGGCGGCACTGGCCTACGATCCGGGCGCAGACACCGCACGCCTGACGTACATCGGGTTCCTGCTGGACGGCAACAAGATCGCCGATGCGGAAACCGAGTTCGGTCTGCTCTCTCCGCGTGCCACGCAGGAAGATGCGTATGCCGCGCTGCAAACGCGCCTTGAAGCCATGAAGGGAGTGGGCGATCTGCCCGATGGCGCCGAACTGAAGGCGCGGGTGGCGGCGAATCCGGCCGATCTGCCAGCGCGACTGGATCTGGCGCATCTGCTGATCGCCCGGCGCGAGTACGAAGCCGCGCTTGAGCAACTGCTGGAAATCGTGCGGAGCGACCGCGGGTTCGAAGACGACGTCGGCCGCAAGACCATGCTCTCGGTGTTCGAGCTCATGGGCGACGACCCGGCGGTATCACGGTGGCGCCGCCAGCTCGCCACTGTCCTGAACTGAGTTTGAGGTAGCTGACGGTCCAGCCGGACCGTCAGGCCGCTGGCGCCTCGACCAGCGAGAAGCCGTTGGCTTTCATGTGCTCGACCATCATCGTGTCCATCGACTTCACGTGATTGTCGAACCACCCCGACAACTCACCCGTCAGGCGGCGGCCCAGCGACAGCGCGCCCTTGCCCGGACCCTCGGGGTCAGCCCGTTCCTCCACGATCTTGTCGCGCACGGCCTTGGCCACGGACATCACACCCTGATGCTCGTTGGTGTGGCAGAAGCGCGGGCCGAACTGCATCGCTTCCATCCACTGCTCCTCCTGCTCGAAGTGGTGGCGCGTATGCTCGATCCACTCCTCGAAAGCGGCCAGGAAACCGGCATCGTCGGCTTTTTCCATGGCGGCGAGCAACTGGAGGAATTCGGCGTGCGTGGCATCGGTGACGGGCTCGCCAAGGCGCAGATCGTCGGGCAGGCCTTCGGCCGAAAGGCCGGCGTAGGGGTCGGCGTAGGAGTCGGTATTGGTCATGGAACCGCAGGATAAGGAAGCCGTGAACAGTCGGCAAGCATACCCATTCCGCACCGGTCTGGTCTGATTTCCCGCAAACGGCGCGGCAAATGACGCTATCCTTGCGGCTCATGCCTCACGCTGGACACGTGCGATGCCACGATTGATTTTCTTCTGCGGCCATGCCGGTACCGGTAAGACCACCCTCGCCCACAAGCTGATCGGCCCGCTGATGCAGGCCACCGGCGAACCCTTCTGCCTGCTGGACAAGGACACGCTCTACGGCCGCTACAGCGCCGCCGCGATGCGGGCGATCACTGGCGATCCGAATGATCGCGACAGCCCCGCCTATCTCGACAACCTGCGGGACCCCGAATACGAAGGCCTGCTCGATACCGCTCGTGAAAACCTGATGCTCGGTATCAGCGTGATCGTGGTCGGCCCGCTCTCGCGCGAAATCCGCGCGCACCAACTCACCGACCCCTCGTGGCTGCGTGTACCCGAAGGCACGCGGACCCATGTCGTCTGGGTGCACCTGCCCGAAAGCGAAGCGCAGGCCCGAATCGTGCGGCGCGGCAACCCCAACGACGCCTACAAGCTCGCCCACTGGGACGCCTATCGCACGCGCCGCTTCCTGCCCGAGCCGGCGGAATATCCCGAACTGATCTACTTCGACAACGTCGCGCCCCAAGAGGCGGACATCAAGCGGCTGCTCGCGGCATTAGCCGCCTGAGGCAATCGCCCCGATCACGGCCGAAGCAGCCACGAAGCCGAACACGGCAGTCACGGCCACCGAGGAGCCAAAACCCGCGCAGGCCAGCCCCTGCGGGCCCTGGCGTGGCGCGGGCGGCACCTCGTCGATCTCGCACGCCTGCTGTTCGGGCTCGGGATAGCGCAGCGGTTCGTCAGAGTAGACAGCCTGGATGCCGAACTTCTTCTTCGGATCACGCGGAAAGCCCCACTGGCGCCGCAGGTTGCCACGAACCTTGGCCAGCAGCGGGTCCTGGATCGTGCGGGCCAGATCCTCGATGCGCACGCGCGTCGGGTCGAGCTGACCGCCCGCCCCGCCACACGTGATCACGCGAGCATCCTCGCGGCGCGCCCATCCGAGGATCGCGGTCTTGACCTTCACGGCATCAATAGCGTCGATCACGTAGTCGAACCCCGACAACAGGGCCTGCACGTTGTCCTCGGTCACGAAGTCGTCCACGGCCGTCACGCGGCAGCGCGGGTTGATCGCCACGATACGTTCGGCCATCGCGTCCACCTTGGCACGGCCATAGGCGTCGCCCAGCGCATGGATCTGCCGGTTCGTATTCGATGCCGCGATGTGGTCCAGGTCGATCAGCGTCAGGCGGCCCACAGCGTTGCGAGCCAATGCCTCGGCTGCCCAGCTTCCCACCCCGCCGATGCCGATCACGCAGACATTGGCCGCTTCGAGCCGCGCCATGCCTTCGGCGCCATACAGGCGCGCAACGCCGCCAAAGCGGCGATGATAGTCATCGTCCTCGGGGCTTTCGTGAGACAACGGCGCAGGCAGGTCCTGCGTCGCGAGAGGCGTGGGGGTAAGGGTCATGCGTTCTTGTTGCTGTGTCTGCCGGCACCGGCTGCCGACGAACCGTGCCGGCATTTTATGCCAGCCGCCGCCTCCGGGTCGGCGCCAGAATTCTGAAAGTCAGTCAAAGGCGGACAAACGCATTGGCATTGCCTCCCTACAATAGGCATAGTGGTTGATCCGCCGCATGGCTGACACCAGGAGATAACTTTCCCATGCCCGCCTCGCACCGCCGCCGCACGATCGCTCTCTTGAGCCTGTTCACGCCCCTGGCGCTGATCGCGCTGGTGGTCGTCGTCGTCCTGACCTTCGACTGGAATCGTATCAAGCCGTGGCTCAACGACAAGGTCACACAGGCCATCGGCCGCCCGTTCGCCATCAACGGTGACCTGACGGTGACCTGGAAACGTGCCGAGGGCGAAGCCGGCTGGCGCACGCTGGTGCCGTGGCCCCGCCTGTCGGCCAAGGACATCACGGTCGGCAACCCGGACTGGGCCAAGCAGCCGAGCCTCGCCACCATCCGCGAGCTGATCTTTATCCTGCGGCCAGCCCCCCTCCTGACGCACGAGATCAGCGTGCCAACGATCGTGGTGGACAGCCCGGCCGTCTGGCTCGAACGCCTGGCCGACCGCCGTAACAACTGGACATTCGATACTGGACCGGAAACCGGCGAGTCGCCGTGGCATCTCGATGTTGGCGAAATCGTGCTGGAACGCGGCAACCTGTCCCTGAACGACGGCGCGGAGAAGATCGAGTTGCAGGCCACGCTCGACACCATCGGCGACCAGCCACTCTACGATCAGGAACGCGACGGCGCGCTGGCCCCGCCCGCTGACGCCTCGGCGGCTTCCGCAGGCGCGCCAAACAAGACGGAAAGCAAACCCGAAAGCCGGTATGGCATCCGCTGGAAGGTCGTCGGCCATTACAACCAGGCCACGATCAATGCGACGGGCAAGGCCGGCACCGCGCTGAGTCTGCGCGACACCAGCAAACCTTTCCCACTCCAGGCCGATGTACGCGTCGGCGGCACGCGGGCCCGAATCGAGGGAACGCTGACCAATCCGGCGGAACTGGGTGCGCTGGACGTGAGTCTGGTGCTGTCCGGCGACAACATGGCGCGGCTCTACGCGCTGACCGGCGTGGTACTGCCATCCACGCCGCCGTACGAAACACGCGGCCGGCTGGTGGCCACACTCAAGAAAGGCGCATCGTCCTATACATACCGAAATTTCACGGGCAAGGTTGGCAGCAGTGACCTCGGTGGCACGCTGACGTTCGCGCAGCGCGCGCCACGACCGCTGCTGTCCGGTGAGCTGGTGTCGAAACAGCTGCTGTTCGCCGACCTCGCGCCGATCATCGGCGCCGAGGCCAAGCCCGGCCAGGCCGCCGCGGAAAGCACGGTCAAGCAGCCCGCGAACAAGGTGCTGCCAGTGGCGCCCTTTCATACCGAGCGCTGGGATGCCATCGATGCTGACGTGACGTTCACGGGAGAGCGCATCGTTCGCGACGAAACGCTGCCGATCACGAAACTGGCCACGCACGTCAAGCTGACCGATGGTGTGTTGCGGCTCGATCCCCTCAATTTCGGCCTGGCCGGCGGCAACCTCGTCTCGACGATCCAGCTCGATGGCAAGCGCGAGCCGATGGCCGCCATGATCGACATGCACGCCCGCCATCTGCAGATCCGGCAGCTTTTCCCGAAGATCGAATCGATGCACGCGAGCGTCGGCGAGGTCAACGGCGGTGCCAGGCTGACCGCCACCGGCAACTCGGTCGCGGCGCTGCTCGGCTCGGCGAACGGCGAAGCCCGGCTGCTGGTCGAGAATGGCACGGTCAGCAAGTTCATCCTCGAGGCAATCGGCCTGAACGTCGGCAGCGTGGTGATTTCGAAGCTCTTCGGCGACAAGCCGGTGCAGATCAATTGCGGCGTCAGCGCGTTCGGCTTCACCAATGGCGTGGCCCAGGCGCAGACGTTTGTGCTCGACACGCAGGATGCCGTGGTCAAGACGGATGGCGCGATCGACTTCAAGGAAGAGCAGCTGGCACTGACGATTCATCCCGATTCCAAGGGGTTACGCATCTTCTCGCTGCGCTCGCCGCTCTACGTCGGAGGAACATTCAAGAAGCCGTCCGTCAGTCCGAACTACGCCATCCTGGCACTGCGCGCCGGCAGCGCGCTGGCGCTGGCATTTACGGCGCCTGTCGCGCTGGTGGTCCCCCTGCTCGACATCTCGCCGCCCGAGGACAGCCAGTGCGGCAAGCTGCTGGCGAACCTGAAAAAGCGGCCCGTCATTGCCACGCCGCCGGGCAAGCCCGGTCCAAAGAACCGGCAGCCCGCATCCAGCCCGCCTGCCTCCGCCGCACCGCACAATCCGTCGCGTCCTGCCAACGATGCGCAGCTCTATCAGGGGGGCTGAAGACCGACCATGGATTCCGCATAGCTTCCACGCAACAGATCGTTGAAAGAATCTGTTGCGGATTTGCACTTCCCCCCTTCACCAACGTTGTGCATGCCCGACGTCAGTCGCATAATCAGACGGCCATTGACTAAGCAAGCATTTAACACAATGGCGAACAACGGTTGCCGTTGCTGGTCCAGTCCAGCCATTGACGACCTTGTCTGGTGCGGCCTCGCGCCGCACTGGTTTTTCTTTCGCGCGTCTTATCGCCTGGGCCCCCAAATCATTGCCGGCGGCGCGAACCACCCCATTGCCACCGCGCCCCCATGACGTTGCCCCACGCCGCCGTCCCCCCGATCAGTTGGCTGATCGCGCTGACGGTGTGCAACCATTTGGCGTTCAACGCCAGTCGCGTCGTCGTTTCCCTCTTTGCCATCTCGCTGAAGGCGTCCACCGTGACGCTGGGCATCCTCATGTCGCTCTACGCGCTATTGCCGATGTTCCTGGCGATTCGCGCCGGCAAGCGCATTGACGAGATCGGGCCACGCCTGCCGATGACGGCGGGCTCGCTGATGGTGGTGGCCGGCACGCTGCTGCCGGCGGTCTGGCATGACATAACCTCGCTGTACGGAGCCTGTGCGCTGATCGGCGTGGGCTTCATGCTCGTGCAGGTGGCCATGCAACTTCTGATCGGGCAGGTATCGACCAACGAGACCCGCCTGCGCAACTACACGCTGCACGCACTGGGCCTGTCCATCTCTGGCACGCTGGGTCCCGTGGCGATGGGCTACATGATCGAGCACGCCGGATACCGTGCGGCATTCTGCGTGCTGGTGGTCATCGCGCTGGTTGGCCAGGCTGGCCTGCAGTACGTGCGTCCGCGCCTGCCGGCCCAAGGCGGCAACGCAGGCAGGATCGCCATCGAGGACGGCTCGCGCCGCTCGACGCTGGATCTGCTCCAGCACCCCGAGTTGCGCGCGGTGTTCATCGCCAGCGCCGTGCTTTCGGCCGCGTGGGATCTCCACGCGTTCCTGATTCCGATCCAGGGCACGCATATCGGCCTGTCTCCGTCGTCGATCGGCTGGGTGCTCGGTGCGTTCTCGATCGCCACGCTGGCGATCCGCGTGGCCATGCCGATGGTGTCGCGCCACTTTTCGGAATGGCGGATCATCCGCCTGGCGCTGACCGTGGGCGCGATGGCGTATCTGGTCTATCCGTTCGTGTCGCACTTCTGGCTCATGTGCAGCCTGGCATTCGTGCTCGGCCTCGCGCTGGGCAGCGCCCAGCCGAACGTCATGAACATCCTGCACACGGTGTCGCCTTCGGGTCGCGCCGGCGAGGCACTTGGCCTGCGTTCGGCGGTACTGAACACGAGCCAGGTGGTGTGGCCGCTGACCTTCGGCGTGGTCGGCACGGCGCTCGGCATGTTGCCGATCTTCCTGTCGATGGCCGGCGCGATGGGCATGGCGGGTTACTACTCGCGCAGGCAGTCGCGCAAGATCGCCCTGCCCGACTGAAGCACCCGGTGCGCCCCCCGGGGTGCCCTGAGCGCGTTGCGGCAACGCAAATGCAGCGTGCAGCGCATTCGCTATACTCGAAGTACGCTTATCCGCGCGATTCGTGCGCGGAACGCAAACCTTCCTGATACGCGACATGACCCAACTCGCAGACCTGCGCCGCAACTACATGCTGAGCGCGCTTTCCGAAACCGACGTCGCTCCCGACCCGATTCGCCAGTTCCAGTCGTGGTTCGACGAAGCCATGCAAGCCAAGCTGCCCGAGCCGAACGCCATGACGCTGGCCACCGTGGGCGCCGACGGCCAGCCGTCCGCGCGCATCGTGCTGCTCAAGGGCATGGATGCCGACGGTTTCACATTCTTCACCAATTACGAAAGCCGCAAGGGCGTGGACCTGCTGGCCAACCCGCGCGCGGCGCTGTTGTTCCATTGGGTGCAGCTCGAACGGCAGGTCCGAGTCGAAGGTATCGTCGAGAAGGTCGAGGGCGCGGAGAGCGACGCCTACTACGCGTCGCGGCCGCTCGGTTCACGCCTGGGTGCCTGGGCATCCGAACAGAGCCGCGAGGTTGCAGGGCGCGACGTGATCGAAGCGCGCGAAGCGGATTTCCGCAGCAAGTTCGGCGAGAACCCGCCGCGCCCGCCGCACTGGGGCGGCTACAGGCTCAAACCGACTTGGATCGAGTTCTGGCAAGGCCGCCCTTCGCGCCTGCACGATCGAATCGCCTATCGCCAGAACGCCGATGGAAACTGGCAAATCGTGCGGCTCTCGCCCTGACGCCATCAGCGTCTGCGAGGTCTGATAGACATTTGTCCAATGAAGGACCTGCACTGCACAATTTCAAAAATTGGCGTAAAGTTTGACGGTTGCTGCACCGGCTATGCACCGGTGCGCACCCCAAGGCCAGCGCTGCGTATGAACGCGCAGTGATCGCAGCAGACCGTGGGGCATTCGTTCGAGAGGGATAACCAACCAATCGGGAGAAAGCCGCATGTTTTTCAAGCAGACCCTGGACAAGCAACTCGATAGCTGGATTGCCGATGTGCGCGAGCACTCGAATTTGCCCGTCAAGCTCCGACTCTGGAATGGCAGCGAATATCAGCTCGGCAGCTTTGACAGACCCGCCGTCACGCTGACCGTGCGCGAAGCCTCCGCGCTGCCATTCTTGCTAGTACCCAGCCTGGACAACCTCAGTGAAGCGTATGTCCAGGAGAAGATCGACCTCGATGGGCGCCTGGCCGACATCATCAAGGTGGGATACGGTCTCTCCGCCGCCGCCGCCCGCCGTGCGGGCGGCGTGCTGAACAAGGTGGCGCAACATTTCACGCACACCAAGGCCGAGGACAAGGCGTCGATCCAGTATCACTACGACGTTTCCAACGACTTCTACAAGCTCTGGCTCGATCCGAACATGGTCTATTCATGTGCGTACTTCGAGAACGGCAACGAAGACCTGGCCACCGCGCAGCTCAAGAAGATCGACCATATCCTGACCAAGATCCGGTTGGAGCCGGGGCAGACGCTGCTCGACATCGGTTGCGGCTGGGGCGCGCTGGTGCTGCGGGCCGCGCAAAAATTTGGCGCCAGGTGCGTGGGCATCACGCTGTCACAGAACCAGTTCGATCTGGCTACCGCGCGCGTGAGGGCTGCGGGCCTGCAGGACCGCATCGAGATCCGCCTGCAGGACTATCGCGACATCAGTGGGCAATTCGACCGCATCACGAGCGTCGGCATGTTCGAACACGTCGGCAAGGATAACTTGCCGGGTTATTTCGCCCGTATGCGCGACCTGCTGGCCGAAGGTGGCGTGGCGATGAACCACGGCATTACCGCCACCGACCCAGACAGCGGCGAGATACCGATGGATGGCTCGGGCTTCATGGATCGCTATGTGTTCCCACAGGGCGAGTTGCCGCATATCGGCATGGTGCTGACCACGATGCAGAAAGGCGGCCTCGAAGCCTTCGACGTGGAACTGCTGCGCCGCCACTATGCGCAGACGCTGCGTCACTGGGCGGAGAATTTCGAGACCAATGCCGATACCATCCGCGAGATGGTCGGCGAGAAGAAGTTCCGCATCTGGCGCATCTATCTGGCGGGCTGCTCGCACGCATTCACAAGCGGGAAGATGTCGATCTACCAGGTGGTATGCCAGAAGGCCGATCGCAATGCCGACACATTCCCGACGTCGCGGCGTTATATTTACGCGTCTCCGATCGGTACGCCTTCCTGACGCTTGACTGAGAACCTCGACCTATTCGGCGATGCCCCGGCATCGCCGCCCGTTGCGAAGCCCGCCGCCCGACCTGCGGCGGGCGATCCCGAAAAGAAAAAGCCCGTTGGCAAGATCGTCCAGCCTTGGACGCCCGACGCCGCGTTGCAGGCGCTCGCGAAGCAACTGCCGCCAAATCTCTACTTCGGCACCTCGTCCTGGTCCTATCCCGGCTGGCACGGCATTACCTACGACGGCCAGTACACCGAGAGCCTGCTCTCACGCAAAGGTCTGAGTGCCTGTGGCCAGCATCCGCTGCTGCGCGCGGCTGGCATCGACCGCGGTTTCTACGGCCCGATTCCATTGGCCGATTACCTGAACTACGCCTCGCAGGTGCCCGAAGACTTTCGCTTTCTGGTCAAGGCGCCCGCCAGCGTGTGCGACGCATGGCTGCGCGGCCCCGATGGCGCCGGTCGGCTGCAGAACGCCGCGTTCCTCAATGCCGAGATCGCAATCCGTGACTTCATCGAGCCGGCCACGAGCGGGCTCGGCCCGCGCTGCGGCCCTCTGCTGTTCCAGCTTTCACCGCTGGCTGGCATGGCGGATGACGGCCCCGCTTTCCTGGCACGGCTGGACGCCTTCCTTGCCGAACTGCCCGCGCTGGACCGCGCGGTGACGCCAAATGCCTGCTATGCCGTGGAGATCCGTGACGCGGCGCTGCTGACGCCACGCTACATCCGAATGCTGCGCGAGCGCGGCGTGCGTTTCTGCCTGGCCGCGCGTGACCGTCTGCCGCCCGTGCAACGTCAGGCTGCGGCGCAGGCATTGATGGACGATGGCGCGCCCGGCCCGCTGGTCTTGCGCTGGATGCTGCGTGATGGCCGGTCCTATTCGATGGCCGAGCAGGCATTCTCGCCGTTCGACAAGCTCGTGGACGAAGACGCCGAGACGCGCCACGCCATCGCTGACGTGATCGTGCGCACGCTGCGCGCCGGCCAGCCCGCCTATGTCATCGTCAGCAATAATGCCGAAGGCTGCGCGCCGTTGAGCATCGCGCGGCTCGCTGAGGTAATCGCCGGGAAGCTGACGACCTAGCGCCGCATCCGGTGCGAGAAATCGCGCCGGAATTTCGTCAGCTTCGGCGAGATCACAAACGCGCAGTACCCTTGCGCCGGGTGCTCCTGGTAGTAATTCTGGTGGCTGGCCTCGGCGGGCCAATAGGGTTGCTCCGGCTCCACCTGTGTCACGATCGGCGCATCGTAGACATGCTCGGCAACCAGCTTGCCAATCACATACTCGGCGACCGCACGCTGCGCCTCTGAGTGCGTGAAGATGCTGGAGCGGTACTGTGTGCCGACATCGTTACCCTGCCGGTTCAGTTGCGTCGGATCGTGGATCGAAAAGAAGATTTCAAGGATCTCGCGATAGTTGATCGCGGACGGGTCGAATGTCACCCGCACCACTTCGGCGTGCCCGGTATCTCCCGCGCAAACCTCGTGATAGGTGGGCTGGCTGACGTGTCCGCCCGTGTATCCCGATTCCACCGCGCGCACACCGGCGACCTGTTGGTAGACCGCCTCCAGACACCAGAAGCAGCCGCCACCGAGCGTGGCGATTTCAAGGCCATGGTCCATTTGCTCGTCCCCTTCCAGTCGCGGACGCCACGCTGGCTCGCGCAGGCGTCCTGTCTAGGATAAGCACTGGCCGCGCTTGCTGCCGACTTTAACGCGCCCGGACGGCTTCCAACGTCACTTCAGCGGTGATTGGCTGGACTCCGCTACAATCGCAGACAACGTTGGCTCGCCTGCTTTGTGCGAAAAACCACCGAAAACATCGCAAACGCGGTTTAGGTTGATACGCGTTGAATGCAAGGCGGCCATCCCGATATGAAGATCATGGATTTGTGTGAAGCCCGAGACATGGGCATACCCGAGGCCGAGACCCCGATCATGGCGCGCAAGGCCACCGCCCCCGATTTCGACAGCCAGCATTTCAAGCGGGCGCTGTCGCAGTTCGCCACCGGTGTGACCGTGATCACGACGCGCGCGGCCGGCCACCCGCACGCCAACGGCGCTCCTTTCGTCGGCATCACCGCGAGTTCGTTCAACTCGGTATCGCTCGATCCGCCGCTGGTACTGTGGAGCATGGCCACGCGCGCCAACAGCCTGCCGATGTTCCGCGACGGCTCGCACTACATCATCAACGTGCTGGCGGCGTCGCAGCTCGACCTCTGCCAGCGCTTTGCCACGCTCAAGGGCGACCGGTTCGCCGGCGTCGACTATCGCCTTTCCGCCACCGGATTGCCCATCCTTGCCAACGCGCTGGCATGGTTCGAATGCCACAACCGCAGCCGCTATGACGAAGGCGATCACGTGATCTTCGTCGGCGAGGTCGAACGTTGCGGCATTTTCGATACCGGCGGACAGCCGCTGGTGTTCCAGGGCGCCCAGTTCTCCACGCTTTCGCCGCTCGACCGCTAGGCTAGCCGCCCGCTTCCTTCACGATCGCCAGCGGCGATCCGTCGGTCTTGATCCGCTGCAGGACGATGTTCGAGCGGATATCCATGACACCCGGCGTGCGATAGAGCCGGTTCACGATGAAATCCGAGTAGTGCTTCAGGTTGCGCGCCTGAACGCGAAGGATGTAGTTGCTGTCCCCCGTGATCACATAGGCCGTGAGCACTTCCGGCCACGTCTGCACGACCGCGTTGAACGTGTCGTGCCACCCCTCCACGTCGTGCCGCATCGACACCTGCACGATGGCCTCGATCTCCAGCCCGAGCTTTTCGGCGTCGAACCACGCGTGGTAGCCGCCGATTACGCCACTCTCTTCCAGCAACCGCACGCGCCGCAGGCACGCCGACGGCGACAGCGCCACGCGGTCGGCCAGGTCCTGGTTGCTGATGCGGCCGTTCTCCTGCAGGCACGTCAGGATGCGCAGATCGATCGGATCAAGGTTCATTTCGCAGAATCCACGAATTTCCAGAAATGATACGCAATTTTATGCGAAAGAAGGCCAAATCGACGGCCCAATTCGCAAGGCTTTTTTCGGGCAGTTTGACTATGATGCCCACACACACCGCGCCCGAAAAAGCGCAGACGCGAGACACCATGCCCCAAGCCCCCCACAGACACGACGGTCGCCGCATCTGGGATATTTCCCCGGCCGTTTCGCCCGCCACGCCAGTCTGGCCTGGCGACACACCGTTCCAGCATGACCCGGCCTGGCAACTCGACGAGCACTGCCCGGTGAACGTCGGCCGCATCACGATGTCGCCGCACACTGGCGCCCATGCCGACGCCCCGCTGCACTACGCGGCGGATGGCGCGCCGATCGGAGCCGTTCCGCTGGACGCCTACCTGGGCCCGTGCCGGGTGATCCACTGTATTGGCGCGGCACCGCGCGTGGAACCGCATCACATCGCGCACGCATTGGCCGGCACGCCGCCGCGTGTGCTCTTGCGCACCTACACGCAGGCGCCGCAAGGCATATGGGATTCCGCTTTCTGCGCCGTGGCGCCGGAGACGATCTCGCTGCTGGCCCGCCATGGGGTCCAGCTGATCGGCATCGACACGCCGTCGCTCGATCCCGAAACCTCGAAGACGATGGACGCGCACCACGCCGTGCGTGACCACCAGCTTGCCATTCTCGAAGGCATCGTCCTCGACGAGGTGCCGGCCGGCGACTACGAACTGATCGCGCTGCCGCTGCGCCTGGCCACGCTCGACGCGAGCCCGGTGCGCGCCGTGCTGCGCGAGCTCCCCTGACATTCACGAACCGATTTCGAACGGACGAAGACCGCATGACAACGCTGACCCGAGCACACTGCCAGACGCTGGACCGGGACGACCCGCTCCGCGCACTGCGCGAACAGTTCGCCCTGCCCGAGGGCGTGATCTACCTCGATGGCAACTCGCTGGGCGCACGCCCGCGCGCCGCCGCCGCGCGCGCCGCGGAGGTCGTGAGCGAGGAATGGGGCAATGGCCTGATCCGCAGCTGGAACACCGCGGGCTGGTTCGACCTGCCGCGCCGCCTGGGCAATCTGCTGGCTCCGCTGATCGGCGCCGGCAATGACGAGGTAGTGGTCACCGACACGACATCGATCAACCTGTTCAAGGTGCTGGCGGCCGCGCTGCGCGTGCAGCGCCTGCGCGATCCGGCCCGGCGCGTGATCGTGTCCGAAGCCAGCAACTTCCCGACCGATCTCTATATCGCCCAGGGCCTGGCCGATCTGCTGCAGCAAGGCTACGAGGTCCGGCTGGTCAACAGCCCGGACGAGATCGACGCCGCCGTAGGCGCAGACACCGCGGTGCTGATGCTCACGCATGTCAACTACAAGACCGGCGAGATGCTCGACATGGCCGGCCTGACCGAGCTGGCGCACGCACGCGGCGTGCTGACCGTTTGGGATCTGGCCCATTCGGCCGGCGCCGTGCCCGTGGCGCTCAACGTGGCCAAGGCCGATTACGCGATCGGCTGCACCTACAAGTACCTCAACGGCGGCCCGGGCTCCCCGGCTTTCGTCTGGGTAGCACCCGCGCTGCGCGACCAGTTCTGGCAGCCGCTGTCGGGCTGGTGGGGCCACGGCGCGCCGTTCGCGATGTCGCCGCAGTACGAACCGGCGCAGGGCATCGGCCGCTTCCTGTGCGGCACGCAGCCGATGACGTCACTGGCCATGGTCGAATGCGGCCTGGATATCTTCGCGCAGACCAGCATGACCGTGCTGCGCGCCAAGTCGCTGAAGCTGACCGATCTGTTTATCGAGCTGGTCGAGGCCCGCTGCGCCACGCACCCGCTCTCACTGGTCACACCGCGCGACCACACGAAGCGCGGCAGCCAGGTCAGCTTCGCGCACCCCGACGCCTACGCGCTGGTGGCCGCGCTGATCGAGCGCGGCGTCATCGGCGACTATCGCGAGCCGGGCATCGCGCGATTCGGCTTCACGCCGCTCTACACGAGCTTTACTGAAGTGTGGGACGCCGTCGAGATCATCCGCGACGTGCTCGACAGCGGCGTCTATCGTGACGCGCGCTTTGCCGTGCGGACGGCGGTGACCTGAGCGGGAGTCGATCATGAGCGAATTCAAGGGATGCCCGATGGGGCACGGAACCGCCCCGCAAAACGGTGATGGCGGTGATAGCGGCGATGGCTGGCACGGCGCGCAGATGGATTTCGCGCGCGACATGAGCTATGGGGACTACCTGGGCCTGGACCAGATCCTGAGCGCCCAGCATCCGCTGTCTCCGGATCACAACGAGATGCTGTTCATCGTCCAGCACCAGACCACCGAACTCTGGATGAAGCTGATGCTGCACGAGCTGCGTGCAGCGCGTGACGGCGTCAAGTCCGATCAGCTCCAGCCGGCATTCAAGATGCTGGCGCGCGTCTCGCGCATCATGGATCAGCTTGTGCAGGCGTGGAATGTGCTGGCGACGATGACGCCGCCCGAGTACTCGGCGATGCGGCCGTACCTGGGGGCGTCGTCCGGCTTCCAGTCATACCAGTATCGCGAGATCGAGTTCATCCTCGGCAACAAGAACGCAGCCATGCTGCGTCCGCACGCGCATCGGCCCGAACATCTCGAACTGGTGGAGACCGCGCTGCATACGCCGTCGATGTACGACGAGGCCATCCGGCTGATGGCACGGCGCGGCTTCCAGATTGACCCCGAGGTCGTGGAACGTGACTGGACCCAGCCGACGCAGTACAACGCATCGGTGGAAGCGGCCTGGCTCGAGGTCTATCGCAACCCGTCGGCCCACTGGGAGCTTTACGAACTCGGCGAGAAGTTCGTCGATCTGGAAGACGCGTTCCGGCAATGGCGCTTCCGCCACGTGACCACGGTCGAGCGCGTGATCGGATTCAAGCGCGGCACCGGCGGTACCGAAGGCGTCAGCTATCTACGCAGGATGCTGGACGTGGTGCTGTTTCCGGAACTGTGGAAACTGCGGACAGACCTGTAATGCCTGCTGGTTTGCTCCCCTCCCCCCAATTCATGGGCGAGGGGAGCGCATAGCGGCGGCACTCAGACTTGTCGCCCGGCCGGGTCCGACAACCGCGTGGCCAACGCCTGCAACGCAGGCGCCAGCTTCTCCCGAAACACCTCCTCGCCGACGGCGCCATACGATGCGCTGCAGCTGAGCATGTGCAAGTCCTTCTCCCCCACTGGACGAAACGCCACCGCGCACGCGTGAATGGCGGGATGCCAGTCACGGAACGACGCCGCGTAGCCGTCGCGCTCCGCCGTCGCCAATGCAGCGCGCGTCGGCGCTTCCTGTGCCTTCCATTGTTCCGGGAACGCCTGCGCGAACTCGGCCAGCACGCGATCGCGCCGGGCCTGCGGCAGCGCAGCCAGATAAGCCCGCCCCATCGAACTCGATACCAGCGACAGGCGCGATCCCACGCCCAGGCCGAGCATCGCGCCCGCGTCGTTCCGGATCGACTCCAGATAGATGACTTCCAGCCGCTCGCGCTTGCCCAGTGACACCGAGACACCGTGCTGCTGCGCGAATGCCAGCATGTGCGGACGCGCCAGCGCCACCACGCCGGAGGCCGACAGGTACGAGAACCCGAGTGCCAGCACGCCGGCATCGAGCGCATACTTGCCCAGGCTGTCGTCATAGCGAAGGTAGCCAAGCTGCACCAGCGTGCCGGCCAGGCGGCTGACCGTCGCCTTCGGGAAGCCGGTGCGGCGCACGAAATCCTGATTGCCGAGCATGGTCTCGCCCGTGCGGAAACAGCGCAGCAGCTCCAGTCCGCGCGCCAGCGCAGTAACGAAGTTCGGATCGCTTTCGCGTTCACGCGGGGCCGGCTCTGCGGCTGGCGCGACGGAATTGGATGAAATGTCCAAGGCGAAACTCCAGATGGGGTTGGTCGATTGCCGAACGCAAATCTCCGGGGCGCGAGATTTCCCCTGTTGCGCCGCGGATCGGTTCGGCTATACTAGCTCATCGGAACAAGGTTCCGCAATGCGGAACCAAAGAAATTCCACCCGATTCCCACTTCGTGTCGTTTTTCCCGGATTGTGTGAAGGCTCCAGGCCTTCCTCGCCACATCAAAGAAGGAGACCTCCATGGCTGCCAACGCCGAATTCAACTGGGCTGACCCGCTGTTGCTCGACCAGCAACTGACCGCCGACGAACGCATGGTGCGTGACGCCGCCGCGGCTTACTGCCAGGACAAGCTGATGCCGCGCGTGCTGCAGTCCTTCCGCAACGAGAAGACCGATGTGGAGATCTTCCGCGAGATGGGCGAACTGGGCCTGCTCGGCCCGACCATCCCCGAGCAGTACGGCGGCCCCGGCCTGAACTACGTCAGCTACGGCCTGATCGCGCGTGAAGTGGAGCGCGTGGATTCGGGCTACCGTTCGATGATGAGCGTGCAGTCGTCGCTGGTCATGGTCCCGATCTACGAATTCGGCACCGAAGCCCAGAAGCAGAAGTACCTGCCCAAGCTGGCCACCGGCGAGTGGATCGGCTGCTTCGGCCTGACCGAACCGAATCATGGCTCGGACCCGGGCTCGATGGTCACGCGCGCCAAGAAGGTGGCTGGCGGCTACGAGCTGACCGGCGCCAAGATGTGGATCACCAACTCGCCGATCGCCGACGTGTTCGTGGTGTGGGCCAAGCTGATGGGCGACGATGGCAAGGAAGCCATCCGCGGCTTCATCCTGGAAAAGGGCTGGAAGGGTCTGTCGGCCCCGGCCATCCACGGCAAGGTTGGCCTGCGCACGTCGATTACCGGTGAAATCGTGCTGGACCAGGTATTCGTGCCGGAAGAGAACATCATGCCGGGCGTCAGCGGCCTGAAGGGTCCGTTCACCTGCCTGAACTCGGCCCGATATGGCATTGCCTGGGGTGCGCTCGGTGCTGCCGAATTCTGCTGGCATACCGCACGCCAGTACACGCTGGACCGCAAGCAGTTCGGCCGCCCGCTGGCCGCCACCCAGTTGGTGCAGAAGAAGCTGGCCGACATGCAGACCGAAATCACGCTGGGCCTGCAAGGCTGCCTGCGCCTGGGCCGCATGAAGGACGAAGGCACCGCCGCGGTGGAAATCACCTCGATCATGAAGCGCAACTCGTGCGGCAAGTCGCTCGACATCGCCCGCGTGGCGCGTGACATGCTCGGCGGCAACGGCATTTCCGACGAGTTCGGCGTGATCCGCCACGTGGTCAACCTCGAGGTGGTCAACACCTACGAAGGCACGCACGACATCCACGCGCTGATCCTGGGTCGCGCGCAAACCGGCCTCCAGGCATTCTTCTGAAGCCGGAAGCATGAAAAAAGCCCGGTCTTGAGTCATCAAGCCGGGCGGAAGCACACTACCAAGGAGACGACGGGCGAGCCCGCCGTTTTACGACATCATTCGAAAGGTCAGTGGCACTGAACCGGGCCGGGGGCAAACCCCGGGCCCGGTTTTTTTTACTTGTTGGGCTGCGGCGTCAGACGCAGGTACGGACGTACGGCCTTGTAACCCTTCGGGAATTTCTGGCGGATGACCTCTTCGTCCTTCAGCGAGGGCACGATCACCACATCGTCGCCGTCCTGCCAGTTGCCCGGCGTGGCCACGCTGTGATTGTCGGTGAGCTGCAGCGAATCGATGACGCGCAGGATCTCGTTGAAGTTGCGGCCGGTGCTGGCCGGGTATGTAATGATCAGGCGGACCTTCTTCTTCGGGTCGATGACGAACAGGGAACGCACCGTCAGGGTTTCGT
Source organism: Cupriavidus sp. UBA2010 (assembly GCF_002335265.1). NCBI lineage: Bacteria > Pseudomonadati > Pseudomonadota > Betaproteobacteria > Burkholderiales > Burkholderiaceae > Cupriavidus > Cupriavidus sp. UBA2010. The sequence continues at coordinate 469,619 of NZ_DDCI01000033.1, read as the reverse complement.
TGGCGTTCGGGTGAATCATGTCGTACAGCTCGGACACCTTGCGGTCGCCATCGGCCAGGATCGGGAAATTGACCGAGGTCGACTGGGTGTCGTTGATGTCCTGGATCCAGCCGTGATGCGATTCCACACTATCCACCGACAGGGCGATCGCCTTGACGTTGCGCTTTGCGAATTCCTCTTTCAGCCGGGCGGTCAGGCCCAGCTCGGTCGTGCACACCGGGGTGTAGTCCGCCGGGTGCGAAAACAGGACACCCCAGCCATCGCCGAGCCAATCATGGAAGCGGATACGGCCTTCGCTCGATTCCTGTTCAAAATCCGGTGCGATATCGCCAAGACGCAGTGCCATCGGGGGTCTCCTGAAACAACAGTAAATAAACGTAAGGAACGACGTGTAAACACAGGGAACCGAGCTTAGTTGGATTGCCTTCCAACCCAAACGAATATAAAGTCACTACAAAATCACTCGAAGTCATAAAGACTTGTGGTGACCACGCTTTGACGTCCCCTGCCTTGGCGCGCTACGGCCGAAACGGGGGCGTGGCAAGTGACAGCAGCATGGATTTGCGGATTCAGGCTTGAAACGATGGCAGGCCGCCACATATGCTACTTGGACGACAAGAAACGCCACAAGCCAGGGCTGGCAAGGCAAAATGTCACCACTTGAACCAACCGCCCGCAAACAGGAGAAACTAATGAGCGATGTCAAGACCGTTCTGTCCGATGCCGAGGAACTGCTGAAGCAAGCGGCCTCGACCACCGGGGAAAAAGCTGCCGAACTGCGCGAGCGTGGCATGGGCCTGCTGAAGCAAGCCAAGGAAAAGGCCCAGGATCTGCAAGACGCCGTGGTCACCAAGAGCAAGGCCGCCGCACGCGCCACCGACGACTACGTGCATGACCACCCGTGGCGCGCCGTGGGCGTGGCAGCCGGCGTGGGCCTGCTGATCGGTCTGCTGCTGAACCGCAAGTAATACCCATCGCAGCACGGCGTCCTGGCCGCGCATCTGCGCCGGACGCCCTGGTCTGAGGCCCGGTCCGCGGCACCGCCCGCCGCACCGGGACCTTTCCATTGCAGATGCCGCCACTGCGAGCGCATCGATCCTTCGCCGGAGCCGCATGAGCGAATCCCCTTCCCCCAAGTTCCTGGAGTCCGTTCGCAACCTCGCCAGTTCCGTGGTGTCGATGCTCCAGACGCGCCTGGAACTGGCCAGTGTGGAATTGGCCGAGGAGCGCGGCCGGCTGATGAAGGTCGCGCTGCTGGCGTGCTTCGGACTCGTCTTCTTCAGCATGGCGCTGATGACGTTCACGCTGCTGGTCGCCATCGTATTCTGGGAAAGCTACCGCTGGCAGGCCCTCGGCCTCATCATCCTGGCCTACCTCGCCTGCGCCGCGATCTGCCTGTTGCTGGCGCGCCGCATGGTCCGACGCGCGCCGCCGCTGTTCGAAGCCACGCTGGCCGAGCTCGATAAAGACAGGGAGATGCTGCGCCGATGACCACGCCCGCCGACGATTCGACCAACCCGGGCCAGCGCCACGAGCATGCGCGTCCAGTCCGATTCTCCAAGGAAGTCCGGCTGCCGCTGGAGATCCGCAAGGAACTGCTGATCACCCGCGCGGCGCTGGAACGCTACGACGCCGTGCAGGCGCTGCACAACGTCAAGGGCGGCGTGCGCCGGATGACCAGCCTCGGCAACTGGCTGCCAAACCTGACCCACACCCCCGGCTGGCTCAAGCTGCTGGGTCTGACGCGCGAATATCCGATGGTCAGCACGGCGATCACGCTGGCGTTACCGCTGCTGCGGCGCACACCAATCGGCCGTGTCGCCTGGAAGGTCTCGAAGCTTGGGGTCGTGGCCGGCGCCGGCTATTGGGCCATCAAGACCTGGCAGTCCGTGCGGGGCGTACCGGCGAATGCTGGTGCATCAAAAGCGTCCACCCCGACTGCACCGACCGCACCGACCGAGGTAGTCGACACCGGCTTCCGCGATCCGCTGGTGAAATCCCCACCGGCAACCTCCACCCCACCCCAATCCTGACTAGCTGACCTCCACGCGATTACGTCCGGCACGCTTGGCCCGATAGCAGGCCACATCGGCGGCGCCGAGCGCGTCTTCCGTGCTGGAGGTCCGCTCATCGAGCCGGATCAGCCCCACGCTGACGGCGACCGAGAACACGTGCCCCCGACAGGTAAAGCGGAACGCAGCAATCGCCTGACGCAAGGATTCCGCCACCCGTTCGCCATCACTCGGCAAGCAGTGTTCGAGCAGCACCGCGAATTCGTCGCCACCCAACCGCGCCAGCGTATCGCTACGGCGTAGCTGCTGGCGCATGAGATCGGCGATCTGGCAGAGCAGTTCGTCCCCGGCGGCATGGCCACACGTATCGTTGACAGCCTTGAACCGATCCAGATCGAGGTACATCAGCGTGTGCGTGCAGCCCTCCTGCCGGGCCCGTGCAATTGCCGTTTCGAGCCTGCGCTCGAACTCGGGCCGATTCACCAGACCGGTCAATGGATCATGGCTGGCTTCATAGGCCAGCTGGGCCGCGTGCGCGCGTTCCAGGCTGACGTCGTGGAGCACGACCACCACGCCAATGGCTTGCCCAACCTTGTCCCGGATCAGCGCCACGGAGGGCTTGACGACCACTCTCGCCGAAGACTCGCCCGCCGAACGCCGGCTCAGGACCGTGACGGTCTGGCTCGGCCACGTCCCGCCCAGCGCACGTGGCACCAGATCAGTAACCAGATCGCACGTGACTTCATCGGTCAACGGACAAACCTGAGGCAGGAAGCAACCGGCGGCTTCAGCCTCGGTCCAGCCCGTCATCGCCTCGGCCACCGGGTTGAGCGATTCGATCCGTCCCCAGACATCGGTCGTGATTACTGCCTCGCCAATTGCCTGAAGCGTGACCTGCGCCCGCTCCTTCTCCGCATGCAATTGCGCCTCGAAGCGCTTCCGGTCCGAGATGTCGCTGAGCGAGCCTGCCATGCGCACGGCCTTGCCAACCGCGCTGCGCACCATGCGGCCCCGCGCCCGCGTCCAAAGATATCCCCCCGCCTTCTTCCGTAGTCGCAGTTCGATGTCGTACGGCGTGCCCTCGCGCATGTGCCCCGACAGGCGGCGCCCCAGTTCGGTGACGTCGTCGGGATGGGTCAGCGCCATCAGGGTCTCGACCGCGTGCGGGAGTTCGGTGGCGCGATAGCCGAGCATTTCCGCGCACCGAGGGGAAAAATAGAGTTCTCCGCGATGCGGATGCCAGTCCCACAGGCCATCGTTGCTACCGGCCACCGCTAGTTGCAGGCGTTCCTCGCTAGTCGCAAGTGCGGCGCGTAGCTGCCGCTCCTTGATCATCATGCTGCGTGACACCCACGTGACCCACGCAAGCAACGCCACCGCCACCGCAATCGAGCTCCACGTCAGCAGCGCGCGCACGCGCCGCGAAGCTCTGCCGAGAGTCGAGGAGAACGCCGCCTCCTGGGGTGTCAGCCGATTGTCGATATCGACGATCTCGCGCTGGATAGGCGCCACACAGCGAGCATCGCAGTCGCCAGCACGAAAGCGCTCGCGCAATGTCCGGGACAGCGTGTCGAGCCGGGCGATATCGACATCGGCCGCCGCCCAGATCTCGATAGCTTCGTCAATCTCCGCGACATCGCGGAACGTGCGGTAGAGCCGGATCATTCCGGAAATGTCGTCGGTATGATTGCCGCCGATCAGCAGCCCTTCGACGGCCCGCGTATGGTCATAGCGCGGATGCTTTTCCAGTTCGATACGCGCCTGACGATCGCCAAGCGGCACGGCGATGGCGGCAAGGTATGCGTCGTAATCGGTATCGAGCTGGCTGCGCGAATAGTTGAGCAGGTGCAGGACCGCGGCCTTCTGTCCCTTGGTCCAGAGGCTTTCCCCGGCGACGAAGCTGCGCGCGGCGGATAGCACGTCCACGCTGGCAACGCAGAACAAGGCCAGCGCCACAACCACCGGAACGAACGGCCAGATGAGGTTCGATACGTGCTCACCGACCGGCAGGCTACCCTCACCAGCTCGCTGCATTGGAGACTTCCCGTGCCGGACGTTCCGGCACCATCAAACGACTACGTCGCGCCAGATGTGGCGCAGCGTAGTCATTGTCAGCGAGCCCGCCCGGGGTGTCTCTAACTCAGACTGGGTAATTGAAACGGTTCAACCGGCACGTCAGCCCATCAAGACGATCAACAGCATGACGCCATTGACGACGGCGAGCGCGCCGAGGACGAACGCCGCATGTGACACGTGGTGCAACCGGTCGGCCAGCAACCGAACCGATGTTGGCGCCACGTTGCGGCCCCTGCCGTGTGCCAGTACCCAGGCGCACATGCAGAGAACGGCCACCGGCAGGATCAGCCAGGCGAGCACCCAGGGCGGAACGTCACGCGCCGCACGTGCCGGGACGGCAGATGTCGCAATCGTCACAGGCTCGCTGCGGACAGGAGGCGAGAGCGCCGGGGGCGGCGCCGTCGACGCGACGGACAATGCCTTGATCGCTGGCGACAACATCGGGGCCGGCGCGGGTGTGGGTGCAAGTGCAGGTGCAGGTGCAGGTGCAGGTGCAGGTGCAGGTGCAGGTGCAGGTGCGATAGTCGGCGGACGGTTCGCCGTCGAAGCCATGGTTCGCGCGGTCACGGGATGCTCGACAGGTCGCCTCGCAGGCATTCGCCGCCAGTCCGCGAACACCTCGTCGACGCACGTGACCGTCTCGCAGCCATTGCGCTTCCTGCGCCAGGCCGCAAGATCGGCCGTGCTCAGCGTGCCCGCATGCAGCATCCGCTGCTGGTCCGCGTAGATGCGTTCGTAGGCAACATTGAGCATCGCGTACTCGCAGATCAGCCGCTCGCCTGACGCCAGCCGGGCAGCCGGGCGCGCGCAGTAACTGACCGACGGATCGACACATCGGACGGTACTGGCCTGATAGTTCGGCGGACAAACGATCTCGGACGCCCGCGCGCTGCTGATGGCTGCGAGGCCCAGGGCAAGAAGAATGGCCAGCCGGCCTGCAAGCCGCTTCATGACATCCTCTCATCGGTCCTTCGCCATGTTGCGTGCGACGACCAGCCTGGAGATATCCGGATTAAATACCATGATCGACTGCGCGCCAAAGCCCGAGACGCTGCCACGCAAGTTGCGCGCAATCGGCGCAACGATCACTTGTGACGCGGCCTGCCCAGCAAGCTCCCGGCCATCGTTGGCACACGGACGCCTATCACGCCTATCACGCCCATTACGCCCATTACGCCCGAAGCCCCATCATCGGCGATGCAATCGGACTCGCACCCCATTGCCCGAGCGGACAGTGACGCGCCCTACCACCTTGGGCACGTGCATGGGGTCCGCATCCACCCGATAACGACGCACGATGCTGGCCAGGATCAGCACGGCTTCCTGCGTCGCATAAGCCGCGCCGATGCAAACACGTGGCCCCTTGCTGAAGGGGATATAGGCGCACTTTGCCGAGGCCTTTCCGGCTTCCGTTTCGAAACGTTCCGGCGCAAAGTCGTCGGGGCGTTCCCACAGCGTCCGGTGCCGATGCAGCAGCCACGGCGAGATCAGGATCGGCGACCCCGCCTTGACGTCCTTCTTGCGTATGCACTGCGATTGCGTGGCTTCACGTACGAAGAAGCCGACCGGCGGATACAGCCGCAGCGTCTCGCGAAACACGTTCCCCAGCGCAGGCAGGTCCTTGATATCTCCGGCCACAAACTCCCGATCGCCGACCACTGCCTCGATCTCCGCCACGATCTTGTCTTGCAGATGCGGGCATTGCGACAGCAGATAGAGCGCCCATGTCAGCGCGCTGGCCGATGTCTCGTGGCCGGCAAGGAACAGCGTGCAGACCTGATCCACCAGTTCCTCGTACGAGAGACTGTCACCCGTGACCGGGTCCACCGCATCCATCATTCCGGAGAGAATGTCCTGACGGTCCGAGAGCTTCCCTTCGTCCCTTTCAGCCATTCGCCGCGCGATGATGCCGGAGAGAATTGCACGAATCTTCCGCGCCGCGCGTCGGCTGCCCCAGGTCGACAGCACCGGCGGCAGCCGGTAGATCATCAGGATCATCGCCCGCTGTGCATGATGCTGGAACTCGAGGAACGCGTCGTAGATCTCCTGCGCCGTGGAGGCCTCGAGGTTGTCGGAAAGGATCGTGCGAAAGATGATGTCGGCGGTAACGTAGCTCATCTCGCCATCGACTTCATGGCTGCGCCCGTCCGCCACCGCGTCCAGACGCTGCAGCATCGACGCCGCCGCGTCCGCCATCAGCGAGAACACCAGCTTCAGACGGGCCTGCGCGAACGCCGGCTCCACCAGTCGGCGCTGGCGTTCCCACTCATCGCCGTTGGTCGTGAAAATGCTTGACCCCAGCAGCGGTTCCAATGCCCGTTGCATCAGCTCGTGCTTGGGATACTGGTGGGTATCGCCCAGAATGCGGCGCACCCAGTCAGCATCGTTGACCATGAAGATATCCATGCCGGGCTGCGATATCTTGCCCATCTTCATCGAGTAGCTGCGCTCGAAGAGCACATCGATCCACGAATTCCAGCCACGCAGGAAACGCAGAATGAACGAACTCTTGCGCACATGCGGCTTGGGATACGGCGGCTGGAAACTCATGACGTCGGGTTCAGCTTCAGAAAGTCAGAATGGTTGGATGCGGCTAGGACCAGCCGTCATGCGAAAGTAGTCGTACTCGTTCGGCAACGCGCTCGCCATCAGGTACTGAAAATGCATGCGCTGACGATTGAGCTTCATCCGCGCATAGGTACGCTTGTCGAACATCTTGAACGGGCGCACCACCTGGGCAGTTGGACGGCCACCGCCGCGGATGCCCGAGACATCGAGCGGATTCGCCTGCGAGAAGCACAGGGCGTCTGCCCTGGCATTCATGTCGAGCCACGACATCGCCCGCTCGTCGGCAAGGCGACCCAGATCGTGGTGGAACGGCTTCGCCGTCGGCATCAGGCTCAGCAGCGGAATGCACTGCCCCAGCGTGACAAGCGTGATCCTGCCGCGTTGTTCGTCCGACAACAGCGCCGTCAGCCGCGCCGCGATGGATACCGCCAGGATCGACCCGACGCTGTGGCCCACAAGCAGGACCTCGTCCGACGGTGACGCTTGCTGGTCCAGACGAATCCATTCGGCCAGCGCATCCACTCTTGCCATGACGTCGATGGGTTCCCGCGCCCCCCATGCCTGCACGAAGCAGTAGGTCCGCAATAGCCAGAACACCGCCAGCCGGTTGGCCAGCGCGATGCCGCCCGCGCCCAGCGCCGCTCCGGCGGCAATGCCACCCGCCCACGCCCATCCGGATGCAAGTCCTATCACACCAAGCAAACTGCCAACGCCGACGCCGCAAGCGATCGCGAGCAATAACAACAGAGCAAGATAAGCCATTGGATACACCGCGCTGAAGAACGGCCCGCGAAACGTTTTCTTCAGCCGGCCCAGCGCGCCGCAGCGGATGTAGTACCCGTAGTCCCGTACCGCCGCCATGATCACGCGCAGCAGGCTCCCCTGCCAGTGGCGGCGCACCAGATCGTCCCAGTGCAGGTAGTGGTAGGTCGTCTCCACGTCGTGCCCGTCCCAACGGCTATCCACATTCCAGGCGCTAACCAGAGGATCGAGCTTCGCACGTTGGCCCACCGAGATCGACGCCCCGTCATGATGCGTGGCCTGCTTGGCCGACTCTTCGCGATACAGGCGGTGATAGTAGCCAGCGCCACGTGGGTCGAAGCCGGCGACGTAATACACCTTGCGGCGCGTGACATCCTTCGGAATCGTTGCCGACGCGGTATGTTTCGCTTTGGTCGTCTGGTTCATTGCGTCCGCTCATGCAGCTTCTTCTTCAGTACCAGATCCACCACGGCCTGCTCGCGCTTGTTGGCACGCCGACAATGGTCCTTCTGAAAAAGATCGGTGACCCAGATGATGGCGCGAGCCCACCAGCGATGCTGCGCGCGCCAGGCGTGGGACGATACCGACTCCCATGCATAGCCGTTGAACAGCGTGGCATTGACGAACTGATCGAGCGCCCTCACGCCAGCGCGGCCACGCTCCGTCTTGCCGAAGAATCCGACATAGACGATCAGCAGATAGCCAACAACCGCGAGCGGCACGATAAAAGTCATCAGCAGGAATCCAGCGATGCGTTCTCTCATATGACAAACATTGAATCTCGATGATCGGTATCGCGCTCGTCATCCAACCACCAGCTCCGCAACGAAACTGATCGTGGTCGTGATATCCCAGGGGCGGCCGCTGTAGGCGTCCGCCAGAATCAGCATCGTCATGCAGACGATACGGGCCGGTGCCGACGCGGCTAATCGCCAACGCTTGTTCTCCAGTGCCGGCAGCAGCGCATCGTCCGCATAGAACGACGAATTGATCTGTGAATTGCGCACCAGGTAGTTGCGGAAGCGCGTGAAGACGCTCATATCCACTGCACCGGGGTTATTCCAGAAGGCACCCAGGGAACCCTGGAACGTCAGGCCGCGCTTGGCATAAAAGCAGCGTCCCAGCGCAATGACGGGCACGCGATGGAACAGCGCCTGCAGCCCGCTGGTGGAGTTGACTGTGACCAGACCCAGGCAGCGATGCAGCAACGACGGCAGATGCGCATCGTGGATATACACGACGCGGTCGGTCACGCCATACTGCACTGCGGATGCCGCGACCACCTTGCCGTAGTCGGTATGCCCGCGGTCCATCGGGTGATGCTTCACCACCAGCAGGCTATCGGCAGGCGCATCCGCGGAAAACGATTGAATGGTCCACTCGATGAACTCTTCCATGCGCCGCCACGGGCTGTGCATGCGGATCTGACTGTCGTTGTGAACCTGCAGGGCGACCATGAAGAAATGCGGATGATCGCTATTCAGCAAGCGCTGGCGAACGCCGCGCTCCTGCCACCGGTAGGCGTGCTTCCGGTACCACGCACGCGTCCACAACGCCAGCTCATGCAGGCCGAACGGTTTGTGATGCCGATAGTCCGGATAGCGGCGTGCGCCGAGCATACCGCCGACGAAATACCAGAACGAGTACAGCGCCATGTTGCGGAACGCATGCGCGAACCGGCGCGGCCTGGTCGGCAGCGTCGTGGCGGGAAGTTCTTCCATCGTGACGGCGGACAGCGGTGAATCGGCATTGACGCCTCCCCGCTCCAGCGTGATGTAGTCCGGACGCACGTAGCCTTCCTCGAACACCCAGAATGGCATCCCAAGGGACTGGGCCACGCGAGCGGCGATGCGATGCTGTCGACGACCGGAGCCGAACACGACGATGGCTTCGATTCGACGTTCGGCCAGCAGCCGGCGCAGCGTAGCCTCCCAGATCACCATCGGATCGGTGAAGCGCACGATATCGCCACTGCGATAGAAAAGATCGTCGCCACCATTAAAGTTCACCTTCACCACCTGACTGCCACGGCCAGTCAGGTAATCACGCAGGCGCGCGAAGAACGGACCATTCGGTCCCTGCAGCAATAACACGCGGCGATAGCAAGCCAGCCGGTCAAACGGCGCGCCCCCGCCGACGCGCTGAAGCTCGGAGGCAACGCTGCCCCCTTGCTGCGGCACGACGGCTGGTTCTCTTCCGTAGATTGCGGACTTCCCGTCCAATGACGAAATCATGCTCGCCTCGAATTCTTGTGGTAACTGGTATGTTCTTGTTTTCTGGATCGTCGCCCGTCAGTCGGGTCTTGGATTGGCGAGCCCCCTGGCCGCTGGTCTCGCCCATCGCCGCAAAAGCGGCTGCATGAGCGTTCGCAGTAGCCGCCCACCGGTCCTCTGGCGTTCGTGCTTCCATGTCAGCAGGTCCGCGATCACCTGCTCCGGCGATGCAAAGCCTGCACCCGGGTAGCGCGACACGTAGCGCGGATACAGAATCAGCGCACCCGCAACCAGTGCTTCCAGCGTCAAGACGCGCTGACGGCGCGGATTGACGCAGCGATCATCGGTCAGGCCCCATCCCGCGTAGAACGGCATCCCATGCGTGGTCACCGGCTTGCCACGCAGCAGCGCCTCGAATCCGGCAAGCGAGGTGAGGACATGCAGCCTGTCCACTGACTCGATCAACTGGTGCATGGGATAGTCGGACACCAGCTCGTCGCACAGCGTGCCAAGCCCCAACTCCGCATCGCGGCTGCCGCGAAGGCCCGCCATCACATCCGGATGAGGCTTGTAGACGATGTAGGCATCCGGCGCTTCCCGACGGGCCGCTTCAAGCAACGCCCGATTGGTGTGAATGCCCGGCGCGCCGAAACGCAGCGATGCGTCGCTTTCCACCTGCCCCACCACCAGCACAACGTCCCCCACGTGCGCGGGCCGTTGCCACGTGCCACCGCCGACGTTGTACTTGGTGATGCCAGTCCGCACGATGGCGTCGCGTAGCCGTGCCGCGCGCGCCAGCGTTGCGGCATCGAACGACGTCTCCGCCAGCAACCGCTCCAGCACCGAGGGCTGCGTCGCGTCGTAGTAGATGCCGACGTCGTCGAACACCCATGACACCGGACGCACGAGTTGCGCGCCCAGGCCAACGGAACGGAGGAATCCGTCCTCGACCGTGACGACGGACCAGTCCGCACGCGGGCAAGGCAGTTGTCCCCTGCCCCAGCGCAGCACGGTCGCCTGTGGCGGAATCGTGCGTTCACGGCGATGAAAGCGAACGGTGTGACCCTGGAGGAATTGCCGGAGGATGGGACGCTTCCATCGGGAGAAGCCGATGGCGTGCACATGTGCGGGCAACTGTTGCCGCGTGCGACGCTGAAGTGCCAGATACTCGATCGCGTCCTCCGCATCGCAACGCTGCCCGGTGTGCGGCGATACATATCGCGTGTAGCGCACCAGCGCGGCAAAGGCCAGTTGCGGCAGGGAAACCGGGATTCGGCGCTCTGGCGCGCGCAGGGCGTCCTGTGTCAGTCCCCATCCCGCATAGAACGGCATGCCGAACGTGTGCACCGGCTTGCCGTGCAGCAAGGCCTCGAAGCCCACCTGCGACGTGACCACGAACACGGCGGTTGCCTGCCGAAGCAGCGGGACGACATGAACATCTTCCTGCAGACGCAGCACGTCCCGATACTCGCCACGATCGAGCATGGCGCCGACATAGCCCTGCTTGCGCCCCAACTTGACCTCCGGGTGCTCCTTGACCACAACCTTGCAGCCGGGATACAGCCGCATCGCCGCATCGAGCATCGTCCGGAAACTCTCCGCATCCGCATAACCGTATTGCACGGAGGCATCGTTCGCGGTCTGGTCGATCACGAGCACGTAGGGCGTATCGGTCGTATCAGCCAATTGCGCCGGGTCCGGAGCGTAGTTGTACTTCGATACCCCAGCCGCACGCCATTGCGCGATCAATCGCAGCGCACGTTCGTTTTCCTCCGCGGAAAGCGGCGCGGCGATCATCGACTCCAGACGTGACGGCGTCATGGCGTCGTAGAAGATGCCGAGGTCGTCGACCACGAGCGAGCAGGTCGGCGACGAAGCACCGGGATGCATCGAGCGGAGGAAACCATCTTCAAGGCAGAGCATGCGTTCGACGCCGCGCGCGCGCGCGAACGCCCACGCCTTGCGCGCGGTCGGACGCCGCCCCCAGGCGGCTACGCCTGTCAGCCCCTCAGCCGTGCGCCGCACGGACGAAACCCTGACTACGTTCTCGCCCAGCAGCGTCTGCAGATGCTCGATGCCAAGTATCCCGCGGGAAAGGATACCGATGGCGCCGTCACACGGCCGGCTCATCGGCGCCAAGGTCGTGGATCTGAAGAATGCCGACCACGCGGCCCACATCGTTCTTCACCACCAGACCACCGATGCGTGCGGCATGTATGCGCGCCTCGGCGTCCGCGAAGCGCTCATCAGGCGACGCCACCTTCGGATCGACGGACATGATGTCCCTGGCCAGGATCGACCGGTAGTCACGATCGGAATCGAACGCACGGCGGATATCGCCATCGGTAATGATGCCCAGCAACGCTTCACCCTGCATCACGAGCGCCATACCCAGACGGCCACGGTTGACCACATGCACCACGTCGCGGAACGTCGCGTCGGCTGCGCAGACCGGGAGGTTCTCCTTGTGCATGACATCGGCCACGCGCGTCAGTAATCGGCGCCCCAGACTACCGCCCGGATGGAACCGCGCGAAGTCCTCGGGCTGGAAGCTGCGCTTCATCGAGAGCACCACGGCCAGCGCATCGCCCATGACCAGCGCCGCCGTCGTCGAACTGGTTGGCGCCAGGTTGTTGTTGCAGGCCTCTTTTTCGACTGAAACGTCGAGCACGACGTCCGCGTGTCGTCCGAGCGTCGAATCCGGACGCCCTGTCATGGCGATCACAGGATTCTTCTGATACTCGAGGAACGGCAGGATACGAATCAGTTCCTCGGTTTCGCCGCTGTTCGAGATCATCAACACCACGTCGATCGGCTTGATCATGCCGAGATCACCGTGGAACGCTTCACCCGGATGCACCGAGAATGCCGGCGTACCCGTCGATGCCATCGTCGCCGCGATCTTCTTCCCGATCAGTCCAGATTTGCCCATGCCCACCACGACCACGCGGCCGCGTGCGCCCAACACGATGTCGATGGCGGCTTCGAACGCCGCACCGATGCGACTGGACATGCGATCCAGCGCCTGAATCTCCGTGGCAACAACATTGCGTGCCAGCGACATGACCCCTTCCATGACTTCTACTCCTGCTCTTCTTTGTTCTGCTTGTATTTGTGTTGCTTGTACTTGTGCTGTTTGTCTTTGCTCTGCTCACGCGACTACAGCCGGCCCCTTCATGCCGGAGTTCCAGCCTCTGTCATCCCGACGGCGGCTTCAGTCGATGACCAGTGGCGTGAACGACTTGACGAGGTCATCCACCGCCTTGATCTGCGCGAGGAACGGCTCCAGCTTGTCCAGCGGCAACGCGCTCGGACCATCGCACTTGGCGTTGTCCGGGTCCGGATGCGCTTCCAGGAACAGACCCGCAAGACCCACCGCCATGCCGGCGCGCGCCAGATCCACCACCTGCTGCCGCCGGCCGCCCGACGCCGCACCGCCCTGATCGCGCTGCTGCAGCGCGTGTGTCACGTCGAAGATGATCGGCAAGTTGTTCGTCACGCGCTTCATGACGCCAAAGCCAAGCATGTCAACCACGAGGTTGTCATAGCCGAAACAGGTGCCGCGGTCGCACAGCATCAACTGATCGTTACCCGCCTCCTTGAACTTCTCGACGATGTTCAGGATTTGCGACGGGCTCAGGAACTGCGGCTTCTTGATGTTGATCGGCTTGCCCGTCTTGGCCAGCGCGACGACAAGATCGGTCTGCCGCGCCAGGAACGCCGGCAACTGGAGCACGTCAACCACCTCGGCCACCGGGGCCGCTTGCCACGGCTCATGGACGTCGGTGATCACTGGCACCCCGAACGCCGCCTTGACCGCCTCGAAGATCTTCATGCCCTCTTCCAGCCCAGGCCCTCGATAGGAATGGATCGAGGAACGGTTGGCCTTGTCGAAGCTGGCCTTGAAAACGTAGGGAATGCCGAGCTTCTGCGTCACGCGCACGTATTCCTCGCACGCCCGCATGGCGAGATCGCGCGATTCGAGAACGTTGATGCCGCCGAAGAGGGTGAAGGGGGCGGTGTTGCTGCTTCTCGGTAGATTGGACATTAATTTCTCTTCATCGACTGCTGCTTGGAACGCCAGGATTATGCAAACTACGTATTCAATGCCCCATCACGGGCAATTTTGGCCAGTGCTCGTTCATTTGGAGAGAAACGCGAGATACGTCGAAAGGCGCACAAACACTCATGCAACTGGAAAACAGATTCAAAGTCATTTATATAGAATCCATGCCGATCATCATCAACGGAAGAGATGCTCATCCATCGATTCCTTATGTCAGCCTTAATGAGACACTTAATATTTTCCACATCGAGCACATTTCGACCGTGAATTAAATGAATCGCTGAATCTCGGTAGTTATCAGGCATCCAATCATCCAGATTGATACATTCCTTCAATCTCGAAATTGTATTTCTCAATGCCGGCCAGCAGTACTCTTTTGTCACCTCAAAATTTATCTGAGGATTGGATGCAATTACATTGCAGTTCAATCGCACACCATGCAAAAGTGCACCATATCCAGCCATTGATGATCCAAAAAATGTGACATTCTTTGGATCAAAGAGACTGATGCAATGGTCAAACAGTTCCTCATACGAGCATCTGCCATTGGCGCCCAAGTAGTAACTATTATCAGGGTCAGTTACAAATAACAGACTTGCGCTCTTGTGTTTTCGTAGGGCGTCTATAGCAAAATAGCGATCTCCATTATTGTGGGTAGCCATCACAATAATTAGCCCTTTATCCGCCAAAACTTCTCCGTCGTCACTCAACAACGGCCAGAATACATAGCGCCGTCCGTTGAATTCACACTCCTCAATAGCACCCCATTGAGTAAAATAACGTGAGCCCATTATTACCCCAAAAAAACTGATTCTTGCCTAGGAATCCGTAGAACGGAAGATTCTCAGAAATCTTGAGTCTTTGAGGAACTGAATAGGATCTTTGCGCAACTTTCTGAGTTTCCGTGAGCGCAAAGCTTGCCGTATCGGATTTTGTGGAATATCCATTGCTCCGATTGGCTTCTTCATTTCCACTTTATTAACAAATGCAATACTCGTCTTTTCTTCCGCTTTGATAGTCGATCCTGCCTTCTGCCAATTGATCCGCCGCCCTACTGCATTGATCAATGGCTTCAGTCCAATTGAAGCATCGAGAGATTCCGTCGACTTCAGCAATATCTCTGCCACATTTATTTGACGGTCCTTGAATGCCCTCATTAATGCACGACGATGCTCAACATCACAGCTAAGCTCAGTCCGCCATCTGCCAGCAAGGTTACCGTCGTCGCAACAGATCGCGACACCTTTGTTATCTATAAGTGATCTTCCGAGCGCATAGATATTAATCGGATAGTCGAGCGCTTGCAGAAGAACAGTGGAGTTCAATCCAATGACAGCACCGGCTTCTCGCAGAGCATCCTCAATAGGCCTATCCGAATCCAAAGATACTCGCTCATTGAGGAATTTATCAATGTAGCCAACATTTCCATCTAATGGGTGCGGACGGATAATTACTTCCCAGTCCTGTGGAATTTGCGATAGAACATGACGCAGGAAATTCTCGTTTCCCTTAAAATTTGGAGAATTCACGATCAAGTTCGTGTCATTCTCGAGTTGCATTGTTACGAGCGCAACTTTCGGCAAGACAATCGTTTTTTTTACATTAGTGGGAAGTTCATAACCACATAGGGATCTAAAACCTAGAGTCGCCAGACGGGAAGCACCATTTGTGCCAACCTCGTCAAAGTAAATATTCCCTTTCTGCGGAAACCAACCCAATTCAGTATAGACAATGGGAATTCCTAACGCCTTTACTTTATTCAGCGCACCCTGATAGCGGGGATGCAGTCCGTTGTGAAAAATCAGAAAATCAGGTTTGAAGTTCTGAATATTCTTAATGAGTCGATCCGTATGCTTGATCCAATCGTAGACCGCGTATGCTTTATCCTCAATATCGAAGGCCTGGTCGAAAAGGCGACGGTGCCCCTTCTCCCTTAGGCAAACATAGCGACGATCCATATCCAATGCGCGAGCCACCGGCTCCCACATCTCTTGAATATGCTCATTACTTATGCTGAAACCGAGAAAACGCCGGCCACGCAGTCTACTAACGTCAATAGACTTCGGCACCGTCACATTCACGCTTCTCCTAAAATCGAGTGCCATCCATTGGCGATGCTGAGTCAAACGATCAATAACGGAACCCATCCCGTTCCTAAAGTCTGCCCGAAGTGAATCCAGGGCACGACGAAAATCACTCCGCTCTGGATAAGGGAAGTCCTTCTCCAGTACGTTGATCACACTTTCGCTTATAGCATCGACATCTTCAAAATCAAATGCATTTAACAATGGAGGTGGCGCTATTTCGGCATTCCCCCCTACATTCCAGCAATGAACAATAGTGCCTGCTGCCAACGCTTCTAAGATGACCATAGAGCAATTTTCGAATTTGCTCAGCATCAACAGGGCCTTCGCTCGTCCCACATAATCCAACCGCTCAGGGCCTTCGATGTGCTCGTGGCATTCGACTTGACACTTGATTGCACGACTCAGGACAAACTGTGAGGATCCACGGCCAATCAGCACCACCTTAACGTGCTCAGGCAATCTCTCCAGAATCGGATTAATGTAGGCTACTCCCTTCAGCTCCTGGAAGCGACCTAGAAATACTACGTCCAGATCTTTTTGTTCGGCACCGCGCATTGGGATCGAATCATCAACCGGATTCTTGAATACCGCTCCACTTCGGGGGTTGAATTCTGGGCTTAAATGTTCCAGCAATGCATGTGACGGCGATGAAACGAGCGTCGCCTTGTACATAACCCGCAGTTCGTTCGAGAAGGCGTCCTGATTCACGTCATGCCCGTCATATTTCTGCGCAATTGCAAGTGGACAATGAAGCCGAATATGGGTTTTGTACTGCCGCGGCAGGAGTAAAGTTGATGCCTTTGCCTCCGGAGCTTCGATAATTACGTCCTCATAGCCGTAGCGCGAAAGAACGTACTCTCGGACCGCAATCCGAAATTGAGCGGGGCTCAGGTTTTCGCTGTTTTGAAAATAATCACACTGAATTCCGATCTGCTGTAGCTGCGGAATTAGAGCTCTCGTGTAATTATCAATTCCACTTGAGCCGCCAGACAAAGGATTAATCAGGAGATATTTCATGCAGTTCACCCGTTTTGTTATAGCCCGAGGACAACCTTGGCACTAATCGCAATCTGATAAAGAATCTGGAACACGTCCTTGGCGAACTGGCGCGTCTTGAAATCGATTTTCGGCAACACCATGATTTCATCGCCCGGATAAACTGTGCCGTCCTTCTTGCCGTCCGAGAAACTGCCGTCGCGATGCGCGATGATGATTCGCGACGTATCGGCGTTCTGTGAGAAGCCGCCAGCCTGTTGAATCAGGTCGTCCAGATCCATGCGCCCGTCGAAGGCGATGGCGTTCGGGAAGAGCACTTCCCCGCTCACCAGCACGAGCCCATCCTTGACCGGCACACGCAGGACGTCGCCGTTTTCAAGCAACAGGTCATCCCGCGCGGCGGATTTCGAGATCAGGGTCTGGCCGGACGCTTCAATCTTCTTGGCGCGTTCCACCCACTGCAGCACCAGCGCGGCTTCTTCCTTGCGCAGTTGGGCCTCTTCGGCGGTGCCCGAACGGGCGGTCAGCACGCTCGACTCCAGGCTCTTCAGGGTGGTGGCCAGCAATGTCTGCTGGCGATCCTTCACGCTCAGACGGAACAGCTGAATGCTTGCGGCATCCGATTCCGGCGTGAATTGCACCTGCTTCAGCAGTTGCCCCATGCGGCTGCCATAGGGCAACACGAACTCTTGCGGGCCAGTGTGCTCCCCCTCGACGCGCACCGTGATCGTGCCGGGACGTTTGTCGGCTGTGAAATCAATCTCGTCGCCGTCATGCAGCACGATCTGATGACCTTCGGAGATCCGGAAGTACTCGACGTTCTTCACCGTTCCGGTATTGCGGACCACCCGCACGTTGGTGGCCGACGGCAAGGGCCTGGCTAGCCGAACGAACTGGTCGAGACGGGCGATATCGCCCATGAACTCGAAGCGCTTTGCGTTCTCGGCCAAGCCGCTCACCTTGACGGTTTTCTTGCGGGCCTGCACGAAGATCACGTCGCCGTTGTTGAGTTGCCGTGCCGTGAGGTCCCCCTTGAGCAGGAAGTCGTAGAGATTCACGACGTCCAGCGTCTGGTTGGCCCGCTTGATCGCAACGTCCAGGAACGATCCACGATCCGGGTCGATGCCGCCCGCCTGATCGAGATAGCGCAGCACGCTGTCGCTCGATGTGCCGTCGTACATGCCAGGGCGACGCACGGCGCCGGTCACGTACACCCGCACCGGCTGCGCGGCCAGCAGGCTGGCGTAGATCGATACCTTGCTGGCAAACGCGCGGCGCAGTGCATTGCCGACGGCGGTCTGCAGGTTGCCGTTGGTCGTGCCCTGGACGTGGAAGGGGCCAACCTCGGGCAGCAGGATGTTGCCGCCGGCATCCACCACAAGCACGGTGTCAAGGTTGTAGCCGTTCCACATGCGCAGCTGGATGCGGTCCCCGACCGAAATCACATGGCTTGGATTGAAGAGCGCCGAGCTGTCTCGACTGAACGCCCCCGTGAACAGTTGCGCGCCAAAGGCGTCGCTCGCCATATTGGCCGCGTAGTCATTGTTCTGCGGCGCGTTGGCCGGCGCTGCCGTGTCCAGGCGGGCGGGCACCACCGGCGCGGCGGCAGGCACCGCAGGCACGCCGCCGCTGACCGGCATTCCTGTCAGCAACGTGCCACCTTGCGCTGCCAGGGCCGCGTATTCCATTTGTCCGACACCGAGCGAGCGCGACGAAGTCTGCGCGTGTACCGGCATGATTGCGAGGCTGGCGGCAACCGCGCCACTGGTGATGATTCTTCTGAGCATGTCAGTCTCGGTGGTCGCGGATGATGGCGCTCAGCAGTTGCACTACACCTGCCAGCATTGAGGTCGCCAGCACGAACACCACAATGGTGTAGAGCCGTCGGGGCTGGAGCGGGTACTCCGGCCGGGTCGGGCTCTGCACCACGGCAACGTTCTTGAGTTTGCGGGTAGCTTCGATACGCGCCTTTTCAAGGGCGCCGATGGCCGTCTTGTAGATGTCGAACGCGAATTCGGCTGCCGCCTGCAGGCGATCGTGCTCTTCGACCACGCGGTTCAGGCCACGTCCCTTGGTCGACACCATCCGGCCATGCTGCTCGGCAATCTGCCGCTCCACGGCGGCGATCTGCGCATCCAGTTGCTGGATGGTCGGCGACTGTGCCGTGTAGATTTCCTTGAGGGAGTTCCGCTTGACGTTGAGCTCGGCAAGCGTGGCTTCCGCGTTTGCCACCACGCCGGAGAGGCTTTCGACTTCGCCACGCGGCGACACCAGACCGTTGGCGTTCTGGTAGGCCACCAGCGCCTGACGCGCCGCTTTCAGCCGCTCGCCCTGGTCGTGCACCTGTTTCTCGATGTAGACCACCTGCTCGCTGGCGATGCGATGGGTCATCTCGTTCATGAAGCGCTCGCCTTCGGACACCAGTTCCTGGGCGATGTCGTGGGCCATGTCAGCGCTGAATCCCTCGACCCGGATCACCAACACGCGCGCGAAGTCATCGTAATCGACGCTCACGCGTTTAAGGTAGTAATCATGAAAGCGCTCCAGCGAAGCATCCTCAAACCACAGCCGCGACAACGGGTCACGATGGCTGTCCGCGTAGTGCTTGCGCAGGCCGAGACGCGCGTCCAGCTTCTTGAGCATGTCCACGGAGAGCAGGTATTCGCGCAGCAACAGCAGGTCCTGCGGCGCGGAGGACGTGCCGGTCAACAGCGACGTGAAGTCAGAAGCGCTAGCGCCCACGCCATCGCTGCGCTCCACCACGACGCGCGCTTCAGACACATAGCGGTCGGAGGCAATTACGCTCCAGTACACAACAGCCAACAGGCAGGCGCCGAAGGCCAACTGCCAAATGCGGTTCAGGCGCGTAATGCGGCCAACCTGGCCGACCGCGCCCGACGTAATCGTCTTCATCATCCCGAAATACTTCCCCTGTACTCCCGCAGAGCCTCCTCGACGGAATCGAACCAATGCGCGCGGCCCTGATGCAGCCAGACCGCCGATTGGCAGAAATTTTTCAATGTGGATTCGCTGTGCGAAACCATGACCAGGCCCGCTCGCCCGACAAGGTCCTCGAAGGCCTTCTGGGACTTGCGCTTGAACGCCGCGTCGCCCACCGACGTCAGTTCGTCGACCAGATAGGTGTCGAAGTCGAAAGCGAGCGACAGCGCGAAGGCGAGTCGCGACCGCATACCCGACGAGTAGGTCTTCACCGGGTCATCAAAGGCGTCGTTGAGTTCGGAGAACTCGCGCACGAACTCAAGCTTCTCGTTCAGTTCGTCCCTGACGCCGTGAATGCGGCAGACGAACTTGGTGTTCTGCCGTCCGCTGAGCGACCCCTGGAATCCACCACTCAACCCAAGCGGCCAGGACACGCGGCAATTGCGGACAATCTTTCCGCCGTTTGGCTGATCGATGCCGCCCACCAGGCGCAGCAGCGTCGATTTGCCCGCGCCGTTAGCACCGATCAGCGCCACCCGGCTATGCCGGGCGATCTTGAGCGACACGCCCTTGAGCACCCACTTCGAGCCATGTGAGGTGCGATAGCGCTTGTGAACGTCGGAGACCTCGATCATTGCGCCGTCAGCCTTGTCGCGTATCGCACGTGCAAGGCCAGCCCCAGGAACATCGTCGACAAAGCACAAAAGCCCAGGTAACCCAGACTGATCTGTGTTGCGCCGTGATACGCGGCGAACCATCCAATGCGCATTGCTTCCACGCCATGCGTGATCGGATTGGCGAGCACCGTGTCACGCATCCCGCCTTGCGGCAGGTTCGACACCGAGTACATGACGGCGGACAGGAAATATAGCGGCGTGAACAGAAGCCGGACGATCTTGCCGACCTCGGGCAATAGCGTCTCGACCACCGAGAGAATCAGCCCGAGACCGAGTCCGAACGTCCAGAGCAGGCCACCCGCACCGATGACCAGCAACGGATTCGAGGGCCGTATGTCGATGTCGAACAGCGCCAGCGCAGTCAACAGAATCGCGCCAACGATGAGGTACAGGAATGCCTCGACAGCGGCGCGCACCAGCACAGTGTCCACGGGCCGCACCTGCCGGTAGGAGAACAGCGCAGCGTTCGCCTGAATCGCATCCATGCCGCGCTGCGCGATATTCCGCACCAGGAAAAAGCTCCACACACCAACCAGCACGAACACCTCGATATTGGCGCCCCGAACCACGGCATGTCTCAGCACGCCGATCACCACCATCAGAAAAACGAGGTGTGCCGCCGGTTCGAGCAGGATCCACAGCCACGCGGAACGACCAGCCGCCAGGCGGCCGTTCGCCTCGCGCAGGAACAGCGCCTGCCAGACGGAAAAAGCAACGGAGAAGTCGGTGCGGACCGATGTCCGGTTCATTGTTCGTATTTTTGTGTTGTGTTCACCAGTGATGCGGCTTCACCAAAGGCGAAGCAACGCCGAGCGGACGCCTGACTCCCCGGGGACGAGGAGGTCGGCACAGGACGCGCCCATCGCAGCAGAAAGCGCGCGAAGGCTGATGATCAGAAACCGGGTGAGAGAACGGAGGAACAGACAGGAGCCGGTCCTGGCCACGCCTAGAATGGCAGGCAGGCTCCAGCAAGGAGCAGCGCGCTCCTTTTGACGTGCCTACTTCATTTGGCCATGGCAGCAGCCTGCCTGACCGGCAAAGACTACGGACTTCCAATCGCTTTTTCCAATGCACACGACAGTCCTGTCTAGACAGGACTGTCCCAAGCACCTTCCCCATTCCTCAAGTTTCCTGAACGATCCGAGACTTGATGGCTATATCCACTACGACAACGGCCGCAATGCTAATGCACGAATTGATTAAAGTGCAACAAAAACTGACAATTTGACATATCCCCCATATGAGGCTTGACACCTCTCTTCCGCATACATGGCAGTGATCGCGATTTGCGATTATGTTGATGAATCAACGAAATTCAGGCAATGAATTCCGACGCTGCCACTGATTACCAAGGGACATCAGGCAATACCGGCGATAATGCGAATTTATAATGAGGGTATTGCGCGCACCTTTACGGGGGAACAGATGAACAACCAGAGCGCTAATCATTATTTAAGTCATTGATTCTTATAGACTAAATCCGCATAAATGGCCAATGTACCGGCGGAATATTCGCTAAGAAATGGCGACATTGGACACAGCGATGAAGAATAGGCCACAGCCGCTCTGGAGCGAGTCCGCTCCTCGTCATGGATTATCTTGATGTCAAGCCGTTCCCGACCTGGAAATTACGTTTTATCGACCATCAAACGATGCCGGAGAATAACCGGGACGGCCATCGTATTCACTGTACTCAGGGCGTCGCCCTGCAATCTGTACTTATGAGATGGAGAACACGTAGCACAGGGAGCCCGATTAATTACCCCCCATTGCGGGGGTATAAAAACAAAAAGGGCCTGTGACTTTCGCCACAGGCCCTTCGTAATACTGGTGGGTCGTGCGTGACTCGAACACGCGACCAACGGATTAAAAGTCCGCTGCTCTACCGACTGAGCTAACGACCCGCAAAAACTGAATCGGCGATTATAGGGATACTCCTACTGACTGTCAAGCATGACGGCTCGCCCGGCGCTTTAGGCCATGCGTTCGAGCCGCCAGATCTGGTACTTGAACGCCAGCACTGCCCCGACGATGATCGCGGCGAAAGCGATGAACGAGCCGACTGCCAGCGTCGACACACCCGACAGCCCCTGCCCCACGGTGCAGCCCAGCGCCGTGACGCCGCCTGCCCCCATCAGGATGCCTCCGACCATATGGTTGGCCACGTCCTCGGCATTGCCGAATCCCTCCCAGCGGAACGTGCGCGAGGCCAACGCATAGGCTGCCGCGCCAGCGATTACGCCGAACACGCTGACAATGCCGATCGTCAGCACCTTGCTCTTGTCGCTGAACATCATCAGCCAGTCCAGGGTGTACGCATACGGCGCCACGAAGCTCAGGCTTTCCATGCGACCGCTGTTGCTGGCCACGAACAGCTCTTCGAGCGTGTTCGGGTCCTCGGACACATAGCCGATATGTCCCGATACGTACCACATGCCAACGATGATCAACCCAACCGCCAGCCCGCCCAGCAGGTTGTCGAACGTGCGAAAGCCGTTGCCGAGCAGCGCCCAGGTAACCAGCACGGCGCCGATCACCACACCCAGCGCCAGTTGCAACGTGCCGCGCGCCAGGCCGGTGCCATGCGCGATAAGCGACGGCAGATCCTGCGTCGCCGGCAGTGTGACAGCCACGGTATCGACCGTGCTCACTCGCACCACGCCGAACAGGCCACGCAACGTCATATAGGCCGAGAGCCCCAGGAAGACGAACACCACCAGCGACTTCAGGTTGCCGGCGCCAATCCGTACAAGCGTCTTGCTGCCGCAGCCCGACGCCAGCACCATGCCGAAGCCGAACATCAAGCCGCCCACTGCCGCAGACAGCCAGCCGAGCCTGGCCGAGGTGTAGATCGTCTTGGTCGGATCGATCAGGCCAGCCCAGGCCAGTACGCCAGTGCCGATCATTGCCACGCCAATGGCCATGATCCACATACGCATCCGGCTCCAGTCACCGATGTTGACGATGTCGGAGACGGCGCCCATCGTGCAGAAATGCGTGCGCTGCAGGATCGCGCCAAACAGGAAGGTCAGAACGAAAGTGCTCAGCAGCACGGTGCGCGTAAGCGCTGGGATATCGATATCGGGCATGTCGGACCGGGGGTGGCTCGTGGATTTCTGTCTGGAGGGGGCACTCTGGCGGCGCCCCTCTCTTCTTCAATCAGTTGGAGGTCTGGTAACGGGTCGGGTCGGGCACGCCGGCGGCCTCGAACCCTGCCCGGCGAATCCGGCACGAATCGCATACGCCGCACGCGCGGCCATCGTCATCTGCCTTGTAGCACGAGACGGTCAAGCCGTAGTCGACGCCGAGCTTCACGCCCGCGAGAATGATCTCGGCCTTGGTCATGTCGATGATCGGCGCATGCACGTGAAAACGATCGCCTTCTACGCCAGCCTTCGTAGCCAGGTTGGCCAGCGCCTCATAGGCGGCGACATATTCGGGCCGGCAGTCCGGATAGCCGGAGTAGTCGACGGCATTCGCGCCGAAAAACAGGTCGCGTCCGCCAATTGCCTCGGCCCAGCCAAGCGCCAGCGACAGCATAATCGTATTGCGCGCCGGCACGTAAGTGATCGGAATTCCGCCTGCGGTGCCGTCGGTGGGCACGTCTAGCGCGTCATCGGTCAGAGCTGACCCCCCGAAACGGCGCAGATCGAGGTCGATGATTTCGTGGCGCTTCGCGCCGAGTTCGGCCGCCACGCGTTTGGCCGCTTCAAGCTCGGACGAATGGCGCTGGCCATAGCGCATGGACAGCGCATAGGTTTCGAAGCCGGCCGCGTTGGCCATGGCGAGGACGGTGGCGGAATCAAGGCCGCCGGAGAGCAGAACGATGGCGCGTTTGGTCATGATGATTGCGCGCGGAACAAGCGCGCTGTAATACGCCCGGATTGGGCGAAGCGCGTATTTTAGCGCGGTGGCCGGATCAGCAGGATCAGGCACGGCTGATGGCCTGAATCCCACGGCAATTGATAAGCGCCAGCCCAAAGAAAAAGGCCCGCTCGCGCGGACCCTTTCCTGGACTACATACCGGTATCGGTTACTTCAGCGTCTTCAGCCGGTTGCTCGCGGCCTGGGCACCTTCAGTCCCCGGATATTTCGCCACCACGGCTTCCAGTGTCTTCTTAGCTGCGGCCTTCTGGCCAGATTCGAACTGGTTGTTGGCGATGGCGATCATGGCGTCCGGCGCCTTAGGGTGCGTCGGGAAGTTCTTCACCATGGTATCCAGCACGTAGGTCGACCCCTTGTAGTCGCGCTGCGCGTAGAGCGAATTGCCGAGCCAGAACTGCGCCAGCGGCAAGTACGGGCTTTGCGGATACTTCTTCGCAAACGCCGAGAAGGCATTGCCCGCGCCCTTGAAGTCGCCCGACTGGAACTGCTTCAGCGCTGCGTCGTACTCCGGCTTCTCGGTCGGTTGGGCGATGCCCTCGCGCCCTTCCACGGTCACCTGCTGCGGCTCGAATTTCTTCAGGCGCGCATCCAGGTCAGCGTAGTAATCCTTCTGCTGCTTCTGCAGCGTATCCACCGTGTTTTGCAGCACTTCATTCTGACCGCGCAGTCGGGCAACCTCCTGGCGCAGACCTTCGAGCTGGTTCTGCGCGTCGAGCAGGGTCCGGCTGTTCTGGTCGATACGCTGGGATGCCGTGGCCTGGAAACCGTTGAACTGGTCCCGGATCTGGATCACCGCACGGCGCGCCTCGTCGTCGTCAAAGACGCCGGCGTGCGCGGGAATGGCTGCCAGCAGGCCACCGCCGGATACAGCGGCCAGCCATAGCAGCGTGGAAACGCGAGCATTCATGAAGAATTATCCGTGGATCAGTAAACGATATCGGCGCGACGGTTCTCGGCCCACGAGGCATCATCGTGCCCGGTTGCCTTCGGCTTTTCCTTGCCCAGGCTCACAGCTTCCATCTGCGAGTCAGGCACGCCCATCGCAGCCAGCGAACGGCGCACGGCTTCGGCACGCTTCTGGCCCAGTGCCAGGTTGTACTCGCTGGTGCCACGCTCGTCGGTGTTGCCCTGGATCAGGATCTTGCGGCTCTTGTTGCTGCCCAGGTACTGCGAGTGGGCTTGCAGCATGCCTTGGTAGTCCTGCTTCACCGAGTAGCTGTCGAAATCGAAGTACACGCTGCGCTTGGCCAGCGGGCCGTTCGGGTCGTTCAGCGGGTCACGCGAAACATCAACCGGCGCCACATTGCGTGCGTCGGTGGTCGCGCCGGTGCCGGCGCCGGACTTCGATGCGTCGTCGAGCTTCACACCCGAGCTGCAGGCGCCCAGAGCCAGCAGAGCAGCAATGGCGAGCGATTTGGTCATCATTTGGGACATGGCGAGAGACTCCTCTTTTTTACTGCATGAAAGGCCCCCAGGACGGCTCTCGAACAGCGCCGGACTGGAGAGACAGAACCTGCTTGGTGCGTCCGTCCGTGGAGACTGCCGCCAGTACGGAGCGGCCGCCCACGCGGGTGGCATAGAGAATGTACTTGCCGTTGGCCGCGAAGCTCGGGGATTCATCGTTGGTCGTATCGGTGAGCGACGTCACATCACCGTTCGACAGGTCCTGTAGTTGCAGCCTGAAGCCACCGCTGCGCGAAATGTAGGCCAGGTACTTGCCGTCCGGCGAGATACGCGGGCTGACGTTGTAGCTGCCCTTGAAGGTCACGCGCTGCGCTGCGCCGGATTCCTCGCCAGACGCCGGCATACGGTAGATCTGCGGCGCGCCGCCGCGATCGCTGGTGAAATAAATGCTGCGGCCATCCGGGGAGAACTGCGGCTCCGTATCGATGGCGCTGCTGCGGGTCAGGCGACGCAGGCCTGAGCCATCGGCGTTGACCTGGTAGATCTGCGTGTTGCCGTCGCGGGAGAGCGACACGGCCAGGTGCTGGCCATCGGGCGACCAGGACGGCGCGCTGTTATTGCCCTTCTGATTCGACACCACAACACGCTTGCCCGTCGCCAGGTCATGCACGTAGACCACCGGTTTCCTGGCTTCGAACGAGACATAGGCCACGCGGCGGCCATCGGGCGACCACGCGGGGGAGATGATCGGTTCGGTGCTGGTCAGCGCGATCTGGGCGTTCTGGCCATCCGAATCGGAGATCAGAAGCTGGTAGCGATTGCCCACCTTCGACACATACGACAGGCGCGTGGCAAACACGCCGCGCTCGCCGAGCAGCTTCTCGTAGATGTAGTCGGCGATCTTGTGCGCGGTCACGCGGAGCTGGCCCTGCGTGACGGTGAATGCCAGACCGCCAAGGCTCTGCCCCTTGGCGGTGTCATACAGGCGGAAACGCACCTCGTACTGGCCATTGCTGGTCGGCGTCACGCTGCCGGCCACGAACGCGTCGGCGCCCTTCGCCTTCCAGCTGCCCAGGTCCACCTGGGCCGATTCGGCCACGGTGGCACCTGCGGGATCGACGTTGCGGAAGCGTCCGCTGTTCGTCAGGTCGCTGCGAATGATGGCGGTCAGGTTCTGCGGGGCCTGGGCCTCGCCCTGGAAGTTGGCGGTCGCTACCGGGAACTGGTTCGAGCCAACTCCGGTGATCTCCACGTTCAGTTGCGCGTGCGCCGCGCCCGCCGACATCAATGCCGCAGCCAGCCACGCCATCAAGGCATGGCGGCTCTGGTCGCGGGTGGGATTGGCGTTCTGGCGTCGGGATAGCCAGTTGGGGGCCCAAAGCTTTCGCATGCTGCTCCTCAGTCGATTTCAGGTTTCATCGTTGCGGCGGCACAGCAAACACGGCGAGACGGGCGACATGCGGCTTGGCATGGCCCCACAAGCGTACGTATTGCACGCTGCCGGCCGCGTCAGGCAACCATTTATGGTAGCGGTGGGACCTAACGCCCACGATGAAGGTTGCATTATGTTGCAAAACATGGCGCTATCGACACGGTTCGCCGTTCAACCCTTCGGCCTGAACGTAATCGTGAAGTTCGCGGGTGCTTTGCCGTCCTCATCGCGCGGCAGCGGGTCGGAGCGGTGCACTGCACGCAGCACGGCGTTGTCCCAGTCCGAATTGCCGCTCGACTTGGTCAGCCGCGCCGACAGCAGCGAACCATCCGGCGCCAGCGAGACCGACACCACGGCTGCAGGATTGCCCTCGACATCGCCACCAAAAATGATGTTGGGCTTCACGAGGCGACGCACGCGGTCGGCGTAGCCCGGAGAAGCCTTGCCTCCCGATCCGGCGCCCGAACCCGCGGCGCTGCCGACTCCACCGCCGGACGAAACGCCGCCACCTGCCATTGCCTGCAAGCGGGCCAGTTCGCTCTTGCGCTGGGCGTTGGCCGCGGCGTCACGCTTGGCCTTGGCATCGGCGTCGGCCTTCGCCTTGGCTTTCTGCTCGGCATCGGCCTTCGCCTTGGCATCCGCGTCAGCCTTGGCCTTCGCCTTCTGATCAGCCTCTGCCTTCGCCTTGGCGTCCGCGGCTTCCTTGCGTTCCTGGTCGGCCTTTTTCTTCGCGTCTTCCTTGTGCTGCGCCTCGAGTTGCTGCTGACGCAGGTCTTCCTTGCGCTGGGCTTCCTTCTTTTCCTGGTCTTTCTTTTCCTGATCCTTCTTCGCCTGGTCCTTGCGCTCCTGCTCCTTGCGCGCGGCCTCCTGCTTCGCGGCTTCGCGCTCGGCGGCCTCTTCGGCCTGCTTGCGCTTCTGGCGTTCCAGGGCGATATCGGCCGCTTCCTCGACCTTGCTGCGCACGGCAGGCTCGGGCGGCGTGGGACGCGGCTGCTCCACCGGGCGCGGCGGAGGCGGTGGTGCAGGCGCGACGTCCGGCACCTCTTCCCAAAGCTCCGCCTCGGCTCCCACCGGCGTGCTGCTCTGCCAGTGCACGCCGTAATACAGCACGATACCGAGCAGCAAATGCATCACCAGCGCCAGCAGGAACGAGCGAAGCGTGCCACGTTCCTTGACTGGCTGGTACGGATAGGCGGCGGCTTCCACCGCGCGCGCGGGCCGTTGATGCGGATGACGGGACGAAAGGCTGGCCACTTTGAGTTGCGACGTTGAGGCGCTTACTTGGACTTCACCATCAGGCCGACGCGCTTGACGCCATCGGCCTTCAACACGGACATCACGTCGAGCACGGCTTCGTACTTGACGGAGCGGTCGGCGGCAATCACCACCGGCTGGTCCGGATTTTCATTCTGACGCTGGTGCACGAAATCGATCAGGCCACGCTTGTCGAGCTTGCGCTCGAACGCGTTGCCGGCGTTGTCCTTGCCACGCGCGGTCAGCTCGCCGTCCTCGTGCACGGTGACGATGATCGGCGGCGTCTGTTGCTGCGGCGTGGCATTGGCCACTGACGGCAGGTCCACCACGGCCGGGTTCACGATTGGTGCTGCCACCATGAAGATAACGAGCAGCACGAGCATCACGTCGATATACGGCACGACGTTGATTTCCGCACTGGCCCGACGGCGTGATCCGCCGCGGCGCTGAATGGCTGCCATGACTGGTGCTCCCCCGCTCTCGGTTTAACGCGTCTGGCGCTGAAGGATGTTCAGGAATTCTTCCATGAAGCTTTCGAACCGGATGGCCAGACGGTCGATTTCCGTGGCATACCGGTTGTAGGCGATCACGGCCGGGATAGCTGCAAACAGGCCGATCGCGGTGGCCACGAGTGCCTCGGCGATACCGGGCGCCACCGATGCAAGCGTTGCCTGCTGCACATTCGACAGACCGCGGAATGCGTTCATGATCCCCCAGACCGTGCCGAACAGGCCGATATAAGGGCTGACCGAACCGACCGACGCCAGGAACGGCAGGTGCGATTCGAGCACGTCCATTTCACGCTGGTACGCGGCGCGCATCGCGCGGCGGGCGGCGTCGAGCAGCGCGCCGGCCTCGTTGCCACGCTCGCGTGCCTTCAGGAACTCGCCCATGCCCGATTCGAAGATCCGCTCCAGGGCGCCGGTGTTGTGACGATTGTTGACCGCACTGTTATAGAGCGCCTGCAGGTCGCCGCCTGCCCAGAAATCGCGCTCGAAGCCCTCGGTCTGCGTGCGCGCGGCGCGCAGTGCCAGGTGCTTGCGGAAAATGTAGGTCCACGAGAACAGGGACATCACCAGCAGCAGGGCCATGACGGCCTGTGCCAGCAGACTGGCGTGAAGTACCAGCGAAATGATCGACAGGTCTTGCGTGACGGTCACTGGATTCATCGAGCGTTTTTGATAGTGGCGAGAACAGGGGCAGGAATCGGGGTCGGCCGGAACGTGCTTTTATCGACACATCCGACTCGAATTTGGCCGGCGGCCAGCATCAGCTCGCCACGCCAGGCTTCCTGGGCAAATTGGACCGACGCCGGTCCGACGCGTTCGATATGCGTACGGATCTCGAGCTGGTCGTCCAGCCGGGCGGGCGCATTGTATTCCACAGTCGTGCTGCGGACGATGAAGACCACGCCGGACGAATCCGCGAGGCTCTGCTGTTCGACGCCGAGCGAGCGCAGCCATTCGGTCCTGGCCCGTTCGAAGAATTTGAGGTAGTTGGCGTAGAACACCACGCCGCCTGCGTCGGTATCTTCCCAATACACGCGCAGCGGCCATACGAAATTTGGCATGGCGGGCATTGTAACGGAGTGCACTGGTAAACCCGTGTGTGACTTTGCAACAGCAAGTTGCGAGCCAATCCTCGCCAGGCCTTGCCGAATCAGGGCCGGGCGTGCATCCGGGCCGGCCGTCGTCTTGCAGCAAGCCGCTTGCTCGCGTAAACTCTGCGGCAACCATTCCACCTTGCGCGACTGGCGAAGTCAGTGGGTACTACCACGAGGAAGCGCAAGTTCATTGGGCGTGATATTCGATGCGCCTGCCGCTCGCCTGGGCAGCGAATGGGAAGCAGGGTGCGCCCTGCACCGGCTGGTCGCGTTTTCGCGCCCCCGGTGCTGGACGCCAGTGCCTTCCCCGCGCGCCCTAATACGCGAAAATTCCGCAATACAGAGTAGCGTCGACAGGCATCCGGTTTCCGTACCGGCCGTGCCATCCGCTCTCCCTTTTAAACAGACGAGTCACGCCATGTTTGAACGTAGCCGCTTCACGATCGAGCAAATCGACCCCGAAGTCTTTGCCGCGATCCAGAAGGAAAATCAGCGTCAGGAAGATCACATCGAACTGATCGCTTCCGAGAACTACACCTCGCCGGCCGTGATGGCCGCCCAGGGTTCGCAGCTCACCAACAAGTACGCCGAAGGCTATCCCGGCAAGCGCTACTACGGCGGTTGCGAGTATGTGGACGTGGTGGAGCAGCTCGCCATCGACCGTGTGAAGCAACTGTTTGGCGCCGAAGCCGCCAACGTGCAGCCGAACTCGGGCTCGCAGGCCAACCAGGGCGTGTTCTTCGCCATGCTCAAGCCGGGAGACACGATCATGGGCATGAGCCTGGCCGAAGGCGGTCACCTGACCCACGGCATGGCGCTGAACATGAGCGGCAAGTGGTTCAACGTGGTCAGCTACGGCCTGAACGCGCAGGAAGACATCGACTACGACGCGCTGGAAAAGCTGGCCCACGAGAAAAAGCCGAAGCTGATCATCGCCGGTGCATCGGCTTTCGCGCTGCGCATCGACTTCGAACGCATCGCCAAAGTTGCCAAGGCAGTTGGCGCCTACTTCATGGTGGATATGGCCCACTACGCCGGCCTGATCGCCGCCGGTGTGTACCCGAACCCGGTGCCGCACGCCGACTTCGTGACCACCACCACCCACAAGAGCCTGCGCGGCCCGCGCGGCGGCGTGATCCTGATGAAGGCCGAGCATGAGAAGGCCATCAACTCGGCCATCTTCCCGGGCATCCAGGGTGGCCCGCTGATGCACGTGATCGCCGGCAAGGCCGTAGCCTTCAAGGAAGCGCTGCAGCCGGACTTCAAGGCGTATCAGGAACAGGTGGTCAAGAACGCCGCCGCACTGGCCGAAACGCTGATCGCCCGCGGTCTGCGCATCGTGTCGGGCCGTACGGAAAGCCACGTGATGCTGGTTGACCTGCGCGCCAAGAAGATCACCGGCAAGGAAGCCGAGAAGATCCTCGGCGACGCCCATATCACGGTGAACAAGAACGCGATCCCGAACGATCCGGAAAAGCCGTTCGTCACCTCGGGCATCCGCCTGGGCTCGCCGGCCATGACCACGCGCGGCTTCAAGGAAGAAGAAGCCCGCCAGGTGGCCAACCTGCTCGCCGACGTGCTGGACAACCCGCACGACGAGGCCAACATCGCCGCCGTGCGCGAACAGGTTGCCGCACTGACCCGTCGCTTCCCGGTCTACGGCTGATTCGCCAGTCGATCGCGCTATAGTTAGCGCACACGAACGGCGCTGTCACCTCTATGGTGACAGCGCCGTTTCAACAACCGCAGGACCGCAACAGAAATCGAAGATGCAAAATGCGGTCAGGCTCTTACATTCAGGTGGTCAGGCATGAAATGCCCCTTCTGCGGTCATTCCAGCACCCAGGTTCTTGACAGCCGCGTCTCGGAAGATGGCGATACCGTGCGCCGCCGACGCCGCTGCGAAGCCTGCGACCGCCGCTTCACCACCTACGAGCGGATCGAGCTGTTCTTTCCCGCCATCGTCAAGAAAAATGGCTCGCGCGTGGACTACGCGCGCGCCAAGCTCAAGGATTCGATGCGGCTGGCACTGCGCAAGCGGCCAGTTTCCGCCGAGGCCATCGACGAAGCAATCACTCGCATCGAAGAAAAACTGCTGGCTCTGGGCGAGAAGGAAATCCCGAGCAGCCAGGTCGGCGAGCTGGTCATGCGCGAGCTTCGCAAGCTCGACAAGATCGCCTATATCCGCTTTGCATCCGTGTATCGCAGCTTCGAGGACGTTTCCGAATTCCGGGACATGCTCGACGAATTCTCGTCATCCACCCCGCGAAAGGGGTAGGAAGGACCGCAGAAGCGCTGTCTCATCACCACTTGCTGCTCTTGGGTAGAGCGAGGCAAGCGAGCGCGCTTGCAGGTCCGCCTCACGGCCTGTGTGCAACCCGGACCTCGAAAGCCAGACTTGCGTGATGTCACGCCCCTGACGACTCTGGCACTGACTCGGATGTTTCC
This sequence comes from Cupriavidus sp. UBA2010, assembly GCF_002335265.1. Lineage (NCBI taxonomy): Bacteria > Pseudomonadati > Pseudomonadota > Betaproteobacteria > Burkholderiales > Burkholderiaceae > Cupriavidus > Cupriavidus sp. UBA2010. The sequence goes on along the minus strand of NZ_DDCI01000033.1, from coordinate 437,196 downwards.
GGGCTCGACTCGGAAACACACTGACACCAATCCTCCACAGCCAGACACGTCCTGACACCATCCCCGCCGTTATCGTGGCCTTCCGTTCCAATCGAACCGATACGCCATGGTTGCCCGCCTTCACCCCCGTTCCCCTTCATTGACTTCGTGCCGAGGTCACGTCCTGTTCGAGGCATTGCTGAGCCTGGCCGTCATCGGCCTCGGCGCGATACCGCTGGGGATGCTCGGCACGGTCTGCCTGCGCTGGACCGGTGAACAGGAACACCTGACCACCGCCCTGATGCGGGCCGCTGAACTGGCCGAAGCAAGTGCAATGGCACTGCAGCCACCCGGCAACGACGCGCTCCCGATCCCGCTTTGCGGATTGGCCGGGCAGCAAGAGCGTTGCGTGCCAGACAAACGCCTCGCGATCGCGACCATCGAGAGCCGTTCTCCAACGGATGCAGCCGGAATTGACACCATGCCTACCCGGCTGGCATTGTGGGTAGCACCATGAGGCCAAGATCGCAGCAACACGGCTTCACCTTGGTGGGCATGATGATCGGTGTCGCGCTTGGCACGATTGCAATGCTCGCTGCGCTGACCATGTGGCAGGTCATGCGGGACGCCTATGCCAGTGTGGCAGATGGGATCGAGATCGAAGAGCGCGGTCAGCGCGCATTGGCCATCATCGCGCATGCGATCCGGCAGGCGGGCTGGATTCCCGCGCAGGTTGCGCTGGAGCCCGCACACCCTGCCCCACAGGGGCCGCTTGAAGGCCATGACGATTGTGGTGCGCCGTCGATCGATGACGGGCTGGAATGTGGGCGACGCGGCGTCCGTGGCAGCGATGCACTGCTGGTGCGATTTTCCGGCAGCGGCCGGGCAACCGACCCAAGCCTGGCCGACGGCACGATGACTGACTGCAGTGGCTACGCGCTGCCTGCAAAAACAGTTGGCGACGGCATCGCGCCGCCAGCACACCATGCCGCGACCAACGTCTTCTATATCGGCAACGGTAGCGATGGCGTTCCCCAGTTGCTGTGCCGTTACCCGCGCCGCAGCGACAACCGCGCGCAGGCACACGCCCACACATCCGGCACCCTTGTGCGCGGCGTCGAGTCGATGCAATTGCGTTTCGGCATGGTCGATGAGGGCGATGGCCAGGGCGAGAGTGAGCGCGTCCCCGCTCTGCTTGACGCCCAAGACGTGGCGCGACAGCGACAACTCGCCTGGCATCACGTGCGAGCGGTACAGGTCACGCTCGTCGTCAAGGGACAGCGCCCGACTGTCAGTCGCGCGCCGAGAGAACGAACCTTCACCACGACTGTTCGTCTACGCAATCCGTCTCCATGCCGGGAAGCCCTATGCTGAACCTCCGCCCACATTCCGGTGCGGCGCTACTGGCATTCCTCTCCAGCCTGCTACTGATGATGGGTAGCATCGGCGCCGCCGCCGCGCACCTGCTGTTTGCCGGGCGAAGCATGACGAGCCAGTGGCTGGACCGCGAGATCGCCTTCCGTGCAGCGGAGGTGGCGCTGCTCGACGCGGAAGCAGATCTGATCGCCGCCATCGCGGAGGTCGGCGGCGGGCGACTGGCGTCATGGCCAACGCCCGGAACGTGTGGGACGGGAGCACAACGCGGACTGTGCATGGCCGATGGCGACATGACGGCATGGATGCCATGGCTCGAGGGCAATTTGCCCGCAGATCTCGGCATCGAAGCCGGCACGTTCACGCGTATCACCATGCCAATCCTGCCCGCCGATGTCATCGGAGCGACCACGGCACCTCGTTACGTGATCGAAGCCCTTGATGATCGAACCGGCCTGACAGCCGACGCCTGGCCGCGCTTTCGCATCACGGCGCTAGGCTTTGGGCGCCACACCGGCGTCCGGGCTCTGCTCCAGACGGAGTTTCAGCCGTGATGCGCCATCGCACATGCTTCGACGGCATCGTCATCCTTGCACTTTGGCTGAGCATGACCGCCCCCAGCCATGGCTCCACGACCGGTCAGCTTCCGCTCAGCTACCGCATCTCGGCAGGCAGTTTTCCATGGACCGGCCGGCTCCATGCAATCGTCTTCCGCACCGCGCGCATCCACACTTCCACCGTGCTCACGAAATGGGAGGCGGGCGCCGAGCTTGACCTGCGCGATACCGCCTCGCGCAGGCTATACCTCGGTGGCGATCGTCTCGTGCCATTCCATTGGCGCTCCATCGACGCCGACGCCCAGGCAGAACTTCACACCCCCGAGCCCAGTGGCAATGGCACGAGACGGCTCGCATGGTTGCGAGGCGACAGGACGGACGCCACACTTCGCCCGCGCGACACGCGATTGGCCAGCGGCGCTGGCGCCCGCGTGCGCGTTGTGGCAGCCCCAGCCTGGCTGCCGATGCAACCGGGCCACGCCCAATTTCGCCTGCGTCACGCAAACCGCGCGGTCACCGTCTGGATCGGTACACGCGACGGCATCGTGCATGGGTTCGATGCCGTGACCGGCAAGGAACTTGCAGGATTCCTCCCGCGCGCCGCGCTGGCCGGTTCCGCCGCCCTCACCGTACCGGGCAGCGCCATGCCCGTGGCGCCTTGCCCGCGCCCGGATAGCATCGATGCGGATCCATCCGGCGTCTGGCGAACGCTGTTGTTGTGCGGCATCCCGTCGACGGACAGGCGGCCGGCCGCCGTGTTCGCCCTGGATGTCTCGTCACCGGAAAGCGAAGCGCCGATCCGGCTGCTCTGGGAAATTCCTGCTTCCGAGGCGTTGCCATTGACAGGCCAGGGCCCGATCCGCGCACTCATGTGGATCGAGCACGGCGCACGTCGCTGGGCCGCGCTGACCATCATCACCGCGACACCGGAAACCGGCTCACCCGCCGGGATTGCATTGCTGCCGCTTGATCGGCCCATCGTGAATGGACTCCCATCCGGCACGGCGCCAAGGCTATATCTGCCCTCGACCGGATGCGGTGCAGACACCACCAGGACTCGGCTGCTCGCAGCCAGCGTGCTTGCCAACGCAAGTGGCCACGCCCGTGCCGCATACGTCGTCGACGACACGGGCAGACTTTGGCGATTCGGACTCGATCACCTTGGCGCGACGCAGCAGGCGGAGTCAGCACGATGCCTGCATCGTCAGCGCGGAAGTGCCACCGCCGAGGCGCCAATCATCATGCATCCGTCCAGCGGACCGCTCGTCATCTACGCGGGCGGTGGCGAGCTTTCCGCAATTCCCGATGGGCGCGGTCCGCGCGGCACCCCCTCGCGGATCGACGCCATCGTGTCAGGCAATGGCGTGATCCTCCGTGCGGGCCAGCCCCAGTTGGACACCGGTGCGAATGGCTGGACTCTGCCACTCCCCCATCCTGGGGAATCGATCACGACGCTGGACAACGTTGGCCCGGCGCATCTGAGCTTCACCACGCTAACACCCGACGGGCGCACTCGCAGCTACCTGATCGAAGCGGCCAGCGGAGAGTCAGTCATGCAGACGGACCCGGATGGCACGCTCGTGCGCGCCGTAACCGGTGTGCCGTTCGATGACCGGTTCGGCACGCCAATCGCCGTGGTATCGCCAACCTTGAACGGGGGGCCGGTCGTGCCCGGCAAGTCGACCTTCGACACGTTCGAGCTCGGCATGTGGCAGGTCGACGGCAACACCGCGCATCTCGCGCAGAACACGCACTATCGGCGCCGGCGCGGACGCCTTGGCTGGCGCGAACTGATCCGAACCGAGCCATGAACCTCGCTCATCTTGCTCATCTCGCTCCCCTCAGACGCATCAGTCGCCGCCAGACCGGCTACAGTCTTGCCGAACTGCTGGTGACCCTGCTGATCGCCGCGATCCTGTCGATGCTGGCGATGCCCGCATGGCGGCATCACCTGGAACGCGCGTGGCGCGTACAGGCACGGGCCGAGCTGGTTTCCGCGATGCTCGCACTCGAGCGGCACGCCCTGCTCACCACCACGTTCGCCAGCACGCCGGGTGCGACGACACCAGCTGGCCAGTGGCCGCGTCCCGTACCGCCCCCACCAGCCCGCACACGCCACTGGCTGACTGCCACAAGCTGTGCCGGACTCGATCTGTCGCGTTGTGTGGAGATACGCGCCGCCCCAGTCCATGTGGACAAAGCGTGTGGCACGCTGGTCCTGCGCAGCAATGGCGAGTGGCTCTCCATGCCCACGGCGGACGCCGCCGCCATTCCGTTGCCTTGGGAGTGCTGACATGCGAACCACAGGCCACGCGTCCCGAAGCGCCAAACGCGGCGCCACCTTGCCCGAACTGCTGATCTCGTTGGCCATCAGCGCGATCCTGGCCATCGCCGCGTGGCCGGTGCTTCGCAACCTGATTGCGGAGCAGACGGTGGCCCATGCCGCCGACCGGCTGGCCGCGTCACTGGCGCTGGCACGCACAATCGCGGCCAGTCGCCGTGTTGAAGTGCGTATCAGCCCCCTCGCAGGCGCCCAGACCCTGGATGGCGGCTGGCAGTTGGACAGTGACATGGAGCCTTCGCTCGCGGTCGTCAGAGCCAGCGACCCGTGCCTGCGGATCACGCTCCGCAGCACGGCGGGCCCTGCCGGCGCACAAAGCCTGCGCTTGACACCTGTGGGATACTCACGGTCTGAGCAAGGCGGCTTTCTGGCCGCCACGTTCCAGTTGCGCTGCCACCGCGCGCAGCGTCAGGTCCGGCTCGGTGCCCAGGGGCGCATCCGGATCTGCCGGCCCGGCATCGATGTCGATTGCGACTGACCGGACCGGATTCCCGACAAACCCTTTGGCCAGAATCCCACGCCATGTTTTCCGCCGCTGACTACACCGCCATGGAACAGGCCCTCGCGCTCGCCGCGCGTGGCATGTTCACCACCACGCCGAACCCTCGTGTCGGCTGCGTGCTGATGAAGGACGGAATGGTCATCGGGGAAGGCTACACGCAACCGGCCGGCCAGGATCATGCCGAGATCCAGGCCATGAAGGACGCGATCTCGCGCGGCCATGATCCCGCTGGCGCCACCGCCTACGTCACGCTGGAGCCGTGCAGCCACTTCGGCCGCACGCCACCATGTGCCGACGCGCTGGTGCGCGCAGGTATCGCGCGCGTGGTGGCTGCCATGGAAGACCCAAATCCCACCGTATCCGGCCGTGGCCTGCAGCGCTTGCGCGACGCGGGCATCGACGTCCGCTGCGGGCTGCTGGAAAAGGAAGCACGGGATCTCAATATCGGCTTTATCTCGCGCATGACGCGCGGACTTCCCTGGGTGCGAGTCAAGGTAGCTGCATCCCTCGACGGCGGCACTGCGCTGCACGATGGCACAAGCCAATGGATCACCGGCCAGCCGGCACGCGACGACGGGCACGCCTGGCGCGCCCGGGCCTGTGCCATCCTGACCGGTATTGGCACCGTCCGCGACGACAATCCGGCACTGACCGTGCGTGCCATCCCGACGCCGCGACAGCCGCAGCGCGTGCTTGTCGACTCACGGCTTGAAGTGCCGCTCGACGCGCAGATCCTCAACCGCGATACCGGCGACTTCGCCAAACCCGTGCTGGTCTTCTGCGCCATCGAAGACAAGGCCCGCCAGCGCGCGCTCGAGGCACGTGGCGCCGAAGTCGTGGTGCTGCCCAATCCGCATGGCAAGGTGGAACTGCGCCGCATGCTGGAAGAACTCGCGCGGCGAGGCATCAACGAACTCCACGTGGAAGCGGGTTTCAAGCTCAATGGCTCACTGATCCGCGAAGGCTGCGCGGACGAACTGCTGGTCTACCTGGCGCCGAAGCTGCTTGGCGACGCGCAGGGCATGTTCAATCTGCCGCCGCTGTCGAAGCTTGAAGACGCGACCGAATTCCGCTGGCACGAAGTGCGCCAGATTGGCGACGATCTGCGCCTGATCGCGCGCCGCGCCGACACCCAACGCTGAACAAACACACACACATCGAAGAGGCAAGCATGTTTACTGGCATCGTGGCGGCGGTTGGCCGCATCGAATCCGTCTCCCCGCTCGGTGACGTCAACGCAGGCGTGCGCCTGCGCGTGGCGGCCGGCGACCTCGACCTGACAGACGTCGGCATCGGCGACAGTATCGCCATCCAGGGCGCGTGCATGACCGTGGTAACGCTGGGCGCGGGCCAATTCGACGTCGACGTCTCACGCGAATCGCTCGACAAGACCGTCGGCCTAGACCAGCCAGGCCGCGTCAATCTGGAAAAGGCGCTGCGTCTGGCCGACCGCCTGGGCGGGCACCTGGTGTCTGGTCACGTGGACGGACTTGGCGAGGTCGTTCGCTTTGCACCGGTGGGCGAATCGCATGAACTCGGTATCCGCGCGCCGCGCGAGCTGGGCCGCTATCTGGCCTACAAGGGATCGGTGGTGGTCAACGGCGTGTCGCTGACCGTCAACAGCGTCAGCGATGAAGCCAACGGCTGCGTGTTCTCGATCAACCTGATTCCGCATACCGTGGAAGTCACCACGCTCAACGAACTGGCACCGGGCAAGCGCGTGAACCTCGAGATCGACCTGATCGCGCGGTACGTGGAGCGAATGCTGTCGGCTTCCGCCGAGGCGGGACAACCGCTCGTCTGACAATCGATGGCGCCGGTAGCTGCCGGCGCCTCCTCCCGGCGTCCACTCGACGGCCACCGGCGCAATGCAGAACGGCCACTGGCAATTCGATTGCCAGTGGCCGTTCGCACTTGCTGCGCTGCCTGAGGCTCAGACCTTGATGTCGATGTTCTGACCCAGATGCGGCGGATTGCGGCCAGCCGATCCAACACCGGGCATGGATTGCAGCAGTTGAGCCACGCCCTGCGACTGCATGTCGAGCGTCTTGCGCAACATCGTGATCCCGACGGGATCGCTACCTGGGTCTGAGGCGTTCAGCGAACTGACGATGGAATTGATCATTGGGTTCTGCCTGATTCAAGTTTGACAAGTGCGGCACGGCAGGCACAAGCACTTGCGCCATTCAGCCGCATCCATGTTGTCGGCAGAATTCCGGCATGACTTGAGCGCGGGTCTTTCACTCGTCGCCCTTCTCGCCCACCGTCTCCACAACCTTGCGCGTGCTAATCCAGTCGCCAATCGCCCGCATGACCACCTGTTCGCGCCCTACGAAGCCGTGCTGCGAGAACGCCTCGCAAGGCTCTCCGCGCGCCCCCTTCGACCCCTGCACCGTGATCAATGGAATGTTTCCACGCCGGGCCGCGATACTCCGGTACTGCGTCAGCGGACACGGGTCATCCTGATGATGGACAAACAACTGATCGACATGCGTCGCCGTCCAGTCAAAGTTCCACATCGGCAGACCGTGCGCATTGCGATTGCGGCCTGCGCGAGGGTCAGTAATGGTGGACGTGTGCACCGCGCCGTCGATGCGACCGTCGAGCTTGCGCGCCAGGAAGGCGCTCGACACGGTGCCATAGCTCGTGCCGATCAGGTAGACCTTGCCAATGCCAAGGTCCGCCTTGAGCTTGTCGATCGCCGCACCTACGTCGGCCGCATACTGGTCCGATGTCCGGTATTCGTCATCGCAGTTGCTCCAGCGGTCCTTCGGGCAGTCGACCATCACCGTCATCACCTGATCGCTCACCAGATGCCGGCGCGCGCGCACCAGGAAGTTGCCGCGAAGCTGATAGACCGGCGCCCCGTTCTGGACTTCGACCCGCAATACGCCGGGATAGCCCGGGAACAGTAGCGCCGCCGTCGAAGGGCTGGAGCCGGGCTTCTTGCTGACCACGAGACTCAGCTCGGTGCCTCGTGGCAGGCTTACCGTCGTGACGCTCTCATCGAGCGCGGCTTCCTGCGCCATCGTGCAGGGGCTCATGAAGACACCCAGACACAGTGCGACGATCGTCATTACGTATCTCATGTTCTCCCCCTCTCCGCTCGATGCGCGCCGTGCGCATTCGCTCCAGTCAGGCCGCCCCTGACGGCGCAAACCTCGGCGCGCCCGCCACGTCCAGCGCCCCATCCTCCTGGGCGATGAACACGCCGCGCGCCACATTGTGTGGGTGCCGCGCCGCTTCCGCGACGCTCAGCACCGGTGCATAGCAAACGTCCGTGCCGCCAAGCAGCGCGTCCCAGTGCGCGCGCGGCTCGCTCGCGAAGAGCCTGGTGAAACGCTGCTTCAACGCGGGCCAGGCCGCGTGGTCATACTGCGCGGCGGGATCGACGTCGGTCATGCCGAGCCGCTCCAGCAACAACGCATAGAACTGCGGCTCCAGCGCGCCGATCGTGATGAATCCACCATCGGCACAGCCATACACATCATAGAACGGCGATTGATGGAACGGGCTGGGTGTCGGGCCATCGAGCTGGCCGTTATTGCGCACCCACATCGCGATGCTGCCGAGCATCGCCACCATGTCGACGATGGCGCCATCGACCACACGCCCGCGCCCCGAGGCACGGGCGTCAAGCAGGGCGCAGACGATACCGAACGCCAGCCCCAGCGCGCCGCCCGCATCGCCGACCACGGTGGGCGGGATCATCGGCGCCTCACCCGGGCGGGCCGAGAGCGACAACATGCCCGTCAGCGCCACGTAGTTGAGGTCGTGTCCGGCGGTCTGCGCGAGCGGGCCGGACTGGCCCCACCCCGTCATGCGCCCATAGACCAGCTTCGGATTGCGGGCGGCGCAGTCGGCCGGGCCCAGGCCCAGCCGCTCCATCACACCCGGACGATTTCCTTCGATCAGGGCATCGGCGCCGTCCACCAACCGCATTGCCTCGGCCAGATCGTCGGGCTGCTTCAGATCGAGTGGCACGATGACCTTGCCGCGCCGCAGCGGGCTGGGCTTGTCACCGCCTAGCTGGTCGGCCACGGCCACACGCTGGCGCCGCGCGATGACCGTCACTTCCGCCCCCATGTCGGCCAGCATCCGGCCCGCCAGCGGCCCAGGGCCGATTCCTTCAAATTCGACAATGCGGATGCCCTGCAGCGGCGGTGTCATGCGCGATCTCCTTGGATGGCAAAAATCATGGCTCTAGGTATGGCGCTTCGCGCACACCGATGCAACCGGGACCAACCCGGATGCGGTGGCGTCGGGGCGCCCGGGGCCGGAGCCGGCCCGCCATGCACGGCTTGGCGTACAATAGCGGCCTTGATTTCGCCGGCATCGTCGCATCCCGCCGCCGGCCCTGCCCGCCGAAAAGCATCCCGCTCGCCATTCATACGTCGCCCCAACCATGACTATCTCTCGTATCGAAGACATCATTGCCGACATTCGTGCCGGCCGCATGGTCATCCTTGTGGACGAGGAAGATCGTGAAAACGAGGGCGACCTTGTCCTGGCGGCCGATTTCGTCACGCCGGAAGCCATCAACTTCATGGCCAAGTACGGCCGCGGCCTGATCTGCCTGACGCTGACCGCCGAACGCTGCCGCCAGCTCGAGCTGTATCCGATGGTGTCGCGCAACGGCACCGTGCATGGCACCAACTTCACGGTATCCATCGAAGCCGCCGAAGGCGTGACCACCGGCATCTCGGCAGCCGACCGTTCCCGCACCGTCCAGGCCGCCGTGGCCCGTGACGCCCGCGCGAGCGACCTGGTGCAGCCCGGCCACATCTTCCCGCTGACGGCCCAGCCCGGCGGCGTGCTGATCCGCGCCGGCCATACCGAGGCCGGCTGCGACCTTGGCACCCTGGCTGGCCTGACGCCCGCCGCGGTGATCTGCGAAATCATGAAGGACGACGGTACGATGGCCCGGCTGCCGGACCTGATCGAGTTCGCGCGCGAGCACGACCTCAAGATCGGAACGATTGCCGACCTGATCCACTACCGCAGCCGCACCGAAAGCATCATCGAACGAGTGGGCGAGCGCGACATGCAAACGCCGTGGGGCACGTTCCACAGCGTGCTGTATCGCGACAAGCCGTCCGGCCGCGCCCATGTGGCGTTGATCAAGGGCAAGCCCCAGCCTGAGCGCGAGACGCTGGTGCGCGTGCACGAGCCGTTGTCGGTGCTCGACCTGCTGGAAGCCGGCCACACCACCCATTCGTGGAGCCTGCCCGCCGCGCTGGAAGTGCTGCATGGCGCCGAACATGGCGTGATGGTGCTGCTGAACTGCGGCGACTCGCCGGAAATGCTGTTCGAGCAATTCGCCGCGCTGGAGGCCCCGGAGAACCGTCCGCGCCGCAAGCCGGACTTGCGCACCTACGGCGTGGGCGCGCAGATCCTGCGCGACGTCGGCGTGGGCAAGATGCGCGTGCTGGGTTCGCCGCAGAAGATGCCGAGCATGACCGGTTACGAACTCGAGATCGTTGGCTGCCAGCCGATGAGCGGCGAGTCGAATCGCGGCTGACCGGGAACGGATCGTACCGATTGACCCGGCAGCGGCGCATCCGCGCGGCTGCCTGACCGAATCACTGGAGAAATAACAATGGATCACGGCTTCTACGAGAGCAACCTCGACGGTGAAGGCCTGCGTATCGGCATCGTGCAGGCACGCTTCAACGAGCCCGTCTGCGACGAACTGCGCGAGGCCTGCATGGCGGAACTGGAAAAGCTGGGCGTCGAAGGCGAAGACACGCTGCTGGTGACCGTGCCGGGCGCACTGGAAGTGCCGCTGGCGCTGCAGAAGATGGCCGAGAGCGGCCAGTTCGACGCGCTGGTCGCGCTGGGCGCGGTGGTGCGTGGCGAAACCTATCACTTCGAGCTGGTCTCGAATGAATCCGGCGCCGGTATCACCCGCGTGGGCCTCGATTTCAACGTGCCCATCGCCAACGGCATCCTGACCGTCGACACCGACGCCCAGGCCCATGCCCGCACCCGCGAGAAGGGCCGCGATTGCGCCCGCGCCGCAGTGGAAATGGCCAACCTGGTGGTCGCGCTCGATTCGCTTCGCGAGCATGGCGCCGAAGACGCAGAAGACGAGGAAGATGATGAGTGACGCGCCCGACACCGGCGACAAGGGCGAGGCAGCCGGCAAGCCGGCTGGCGCCAAGCCGCGCACCGAGCCGAAGGCACCGCCGAAGAGCGCGCGTCGCCGTTCGCGCGAACTGGCCTTGCAGGGCCTGTACCAGTGGCTGCTGAATCGCAACGATATCGGCGCCATCCAGGCCCATCTGCACGATGCCCAAGGCTTCAACAAGGCCGACCGCGAGCACTTCGACGCCCTGCTGGGTGGCGCCGTGCGCGAGGAAGCACGTCTGACGGCGGCCTTCGAGCCGTTCCTGGACCGCACCGTCGACGAACTGTCGCCGGTTGAGCGCGCCGCGCTGCTGGTTGGCAGCTACGAACTCGTGCACTGCCTGGACATTCCGTACAAGGTCGTGATCAACGAAGCTGTCGAACTGACCAAGACCTTCGGCGGCGTGGAAGGTTACAAGTACGTCAACGGCGTGCTCGACAAGCTGGCCGCGCAGGTGCGGGCGCCGGAAGTATCAGCTCGTCGTTAATTCGAGCATTTAAAACAGATGTTGCATTTCGGTGCGTGGCATTCGAATATGCTCAGCACCGGCAAGACACCCGCCCCGGCGGGTGTTTTTGTTTGGTCACCCGATGTTCGGCGGGCGTAGCCGATGACGATGCGCCATGCCACCCCTTCTCTGACTCTCTGACGGGCCAGTCCCGATTGCCATGGATCTCCAGCGCCTTGCCACCGCTTCCCGCCTCGCCAACATCGACGCCTTCCACGTGATGGAGTTGGCCAAGCAGGCCGCCGAACTCGAACGCGCCGGGCGCCACATCATCCATATGGGTATCGGCGAGCCGGACTTCACGGCTGCCGCGCCGGTTATTCACGCTGCCGAAGCCGCGATGCGCCGCGGTGTCACGCAGTACACGGGCGCGCTTGGCATCCACGCGCTGCGTGAGGCGATCGCCGGCTATTACAAGACGGCCTATGGAATCGATGTCCCGGCCCGGCGCGTGATTGTCACGGCCGGCGCCTCGGGCGCGCTGTTGCTGGCCTGCGCCGTGCTCGTCGAGATCGGCGCCGAGGTACTGATGCCGGATCCGAGCTACCCGTGCAACCGGCATTTCGTGGCGGCGTTTGACGGCCACGCGAAGATGATCCCGAGCGGCCCGGAAGAACGTTTCCAGCTCACGGCGGCCCAGGTGGTCGAGCACTGGGGCGAGAACACGCGGGGCGTGCTGTTGGCATCGCCGTCGAACCCGACCGGCACGTCGATTCTGCCCGACGAACTCAAGGCCATCCTGGCCGAGGTTCGCAAGCGCCAAGGCTTCGCAATTCTCGACGAGATCTACCAGGGGCTGTCGTACGACGCGCCGCCGGTCTCGGCGCTCTCGCTCGACGACAACGTCGTGACCGTTAACAGCTTTTCGAAGTACTTCAATATGACCGGCTGGCGCCTGGGCTGGCTCGTGGTGCCCGACTCGCTGGTGCCGGCATTCGAAAAGGTCGCGCAGAACCTGTTCATCTGCGCGTCGGCCGTGGCGCAGCACGCCGCGCTGGCCTGCTTCACGCCCGAGGCGCTGGCGATCTATGACGAGCGCAAGGCGGAATTCCGCCGCCGCCGCGATGCCATCGTCCCCGCGCTCGAAGCACTCGGCCTGCGCGTACCGGTCAAGCCGGACGGCGCGTTCTACGTCTACGCCAACTGCCGCCACGTCAATCATCCGGCTGCCGGCAACGCCGACCGTCTGACGCAGGCCATCCTGCACGATGCCGGCGTGGTCATGGTGCCTGGCACGGACTTCGGCCCGCATACCGCCAACGACTACATCCGGATTTCATACGCGACGTCGATGCAGAACATCGAGGAGGCGATGCAGCGACTGCATCATTTCCTGCGGTAGAGGTAGAGGTAGCGCCTGCGCGGATTGCCTGGGTTGCTCACCGTTCCACAGGCATCAAACGAAAAAGGCACCCCAAGGGGTGCCTTTTTCATGAGCGACGAGAATCCGCGGCTCAGGCCGACTGGGCCGTATTGCCGGACGCCTCGAGCTTCTCGGTGCCTTGATGATGCTCGGCCTGCGTCTTGGTGTCGGGAACGGCCGGTGCCTTCTCCGTGCTCGGCAGACCCAGCAGGGCACGCAGACGCGCGCGCTCGGCCAGCACCTTTGCGCCATAGCCGCCGTCGGTATTGGTCGTGGCACCCACGTAGTACTTCAGCCCGCCTTCGATCGAACCGGCACGCGCGATGCAATCCTTGAGCACCAGCGCGCCAATCTTGATGTTGGCGTACGGATTCAGCGCGGCGGACACGCCGCCCACGGCCTCGTACTTGTCCTGGTGGACCTTCGTCATGACCTGCATCAGGCCCTGCGCGCCAACGCCGCTTTCCGCGTACGGATTGAAGCTCGACTCGATCGCGATCACGCCCAGGATCAGCAGCGGATCGATACCGACCTCGCGCCCCGTCATATAGGCGGCCTTCACGAGCTGCGCAGTCGCCTGCGTCGCCACGCGGTACTTGCGGGCGATGTACTCGGCCACGGCAGCCTGCTCACGCGCGGAGCCAAGCGCAGCCGTGTTGCGGGCGTCCAGCGCCACGCGCTGGACCGGAATCTGCGCGGCCAGATGCGCCACGGACGGCACCTTGCCGGCAGCCGTCTGGCTCCATTCGTCCACGCCCGACACGGTCGGCAGGCCCGAGCTGCCATGGCTGGCTACGGCGGCCATCAGGCGCGACGCGGCCACATCCGCCGACATGGGCGGCACATGGCTGATCGAATCCTTCGACATGGCAGCATCCACCAGCACGGCAGGGGCTTCGTTGCCTGCCAGCGCACCGGCGAGCGAGGTCCGCCATTGCTGGCTGACGGTCAAGGTGACCGCTGCGGCCACCGACAGCACCCCGAGACTGTTCAGGGTGTATTTCAAGGTTGTGCGGCTGCCGCGCAGCAACGCGCGGCCTGCCACCGGATGGGCCAGTCGCACTTGCAGTGCGCGGCTCACACCGGGAACCGGTTGTCTGAAGCGGACCTGCAATGCCCGCCCGATACCGGGAAGATGAAGGGTTTTCCAACCGCTCATGCTTACCTCCATCCGCTGCCCGCTGCGCGCGCCTGACAACTGCGCGAGCCCGATCTCAACGTACTCAAGTAAGGATGCTGCGTCACCTAGCAGGGGTGTCCAGCACCTGTTGGCGGGCGCTCCCCATGCGCCCAACGAGAAACAGGGTACGAACCTGGGGAGCCGCACCCTGCCACTAAGCACTCATTCATGCCCCGGCATCCCGCCAGGGTGATCGTCGATCGGGCCACTCCCGGCAGCCTCGTGATCGCAATCAATTGAGGTGTTGTATTCGCAGCGATTCGGCAGACATCCTATTGACAGAGGACAAAAAGCCATGTTGCGGCGCAACACCTCGAAGAGCAGACCGGATTGTAGGAACGCTTTTATAACCCGTCAAGCATAACAAAACAAATTAACACTACTTTTATATATATGTAACAGCGGCCTCCGGGCGGCCGTCAGCGCACCCGCAAACCCGGAATCATAAGCCGGGCCTAGTATTGCTCCCCCTCCCCGACCTGACCGAACTCGCAATTTACTTACAATTTCAACTCAGTCGCTGGCACGATTTTTTTGCGCCTTTGCGGTGGCGTGTGTATCGTCACACACATTGGAAACGTCGCGCCATGACCCCTCGCGACACCGCACCCCAAATCGATTTCACTATGCAATACAAAGACTTGCGCGATTTCATGAGCCAGCTCGAGCAGCGTGGCGAGCTGAAACGCGTGGCAGCACCGGTGTCACCGAACCTCGAAATGACCGAGATCTGCGACCGCCTGCTACGCGCAAACGGCCCGGCCGTCCTGTTCGAGCAACCGCGCCGTGACAATGGCGATATCTATAAAGTGCCTGTCCTGGCAAATCTGTTCGGCACGACACAGAGGGTGGCGCAGGGCATGGGCGCATCGTCGCTTGAGGATCTTCGCGACATTGGTCGCGTGCTCTCGGCCCTCAAGGAACCGGAGCCGCCGCGCGGCCTGCGTGAAGCCGGCAAACTGTTTACGCTGGCCAAGTCCGTATGGGACATGGCGCCCAAGCGCGTGAACAGCCCCGCGTGCCAGGAGATCGTCTGGGAAGGCAACGACGTCGATCTCGCGCGCCTGCCGATCCAGACGTGCTGGCCCGGTGATGCGGCACCACTAATTACATGGGGCCTGGTCGTGACGAAGGGCCCGCACAAGAAGCGCCAGAACCTGGGCATCTATCGCCAGCAGGTCATCAGCCGTAACCAGGTCATCATGCGCTGGCTCGCCCACCGTGGCGGCGCGCTCGATTTCCGCGAGCACGCGCTGGCCAACCCGGGCAAGCCGTTTCCGATCGCCGTGGCGCTGGGCGCCGATCCGGCCACGATCCTCGGGGCCGTCACGCCCGTGCCCGACACACTCTCCGAGTACCAATTCGCCGGCCTGCTGCGCGGCAGCCGCACCGCGCTGGCCAGCTGTATCACGCCTACGCTGTCCGAACTGTCGGTGCCCGCATCGGCGGAGATCATCCTCGAGGGCCACATCCAGCCCGATCCGAACCACCCGTCCGGCTACCAGCACGCGCTGGAAGGCCCGTATGGCGATCACACCGGCTATTACAACGAGCAGGACTGGTTCCCGGTCTTCACGATCGATCGCATCACGATGCGGCGCGACCCGATCTACCACTCCACCTATACGGGCAAGCCGCCCGACGAGCCGGCCGTGCTCGGCGTGGCGCTGAATGAGGTGTTCGTGCCGCTGCTGCAGAAGCAGTTTCCCGAGATCACCGACTTCTACCTGCCGCCGGAGGGCTGCAGCTACCGCATGGCACTGGTCCGCATGAAGAAGCAGTACGCCGGCCACGCCAAGCGCGTCATGTTCGGCGTGTGGAGCTTCCTGCGCCAGTTCATGTATACGAAGTTCATCGTCGTGGTGGATGACGACATCGACGTTCGTGACTGGAAGGAAGTGATCTGGGCGATCACCACGCGAGTGGACCCGACCCGCGACACGGTGATGGTCGACAACACGCCGATCGACTACCTCGACTTTGCCTCGCCGGTCTCGGGCCTGGGATCGAAGATGGGTATCGACGCCACCGACAAGTGGCCCGGCGAAACCACGCGCGAATGGGGCACCCCGATCACCATGGCCCCGGAGATCAAGGCCCGCGTGGATCAGATGTGGGGCTCGCTGTTCGAGGAAGGCCCCGGCAAGTAGCGCGATTGCCCGCTATCATCGCTTTTTGACCGGCAATCCAAGACAACACTCTCATGGCCCGCGCAGACGGGCTCCGGAGGAGACAAATGACGCTTGCAACCCAGGCCGGCCAGCCGGCATGGACGCCGTCCGCGGCATTCACCGAAAGCAGCCATCTGGCCGCATATATGAAGTGGTTGCGCGGCGCGCGCGGCCTCGACTTCCGTGACTACGCCAGCCTCTGGCAATGGTCGGTCACCGACATCGAAGCGTTCTGGCAGACCATCGTCGATTACTTCGACGTACGCTTCGACACACCCGCGCAGCGTGTGCTGGATCGCCGCACCATGCCGGGCGCGCGCTGGTTCGAGGGCGCGACGCTCAACTACGCGCAGCAGATCTTCCGCCACGCCGGCACCGGCCTGGCACGCCAGCGCACCGCCATTCGCCATGCCGGCGAGGCGCAACCGCTAGCCGATATCAGTTGGGACACGCTGGAATCACAAGTCGCCTCGGTTGCCCACGCCTTGCGCCAGATGGGCGTCACGCGCGGTGACCGCGTGGCTGGCTACCTGCCCAACGTGCCGGAAACGATCGTCGCATTCCTGGCAACTGTCAGCGTGGGCGCGATCTGGTCGGGCTGCGCGCCGGACATGGGCCAGGTGGCTGTGATCGACCGCTTCCGCCAGATCGAACCCAAGGTGTTGATCGCCGTCGATGGCTACCGATACGGCGGCAAGACGTACGATCGAGCGCCTGTGGTCGCCGATCTGGTTGCCGCGCTGCCCTCGCTGACCGACCTCGTGATCGTGCCGTCGATCGGCAGCAACGTCACGCCCGAGCCACATGCCCGGCGCCACACCTGGAGCGACGTGCTGGCGCACGACGTGCCGCTCGAGATCACGCCGGTCCCATTCGATCATCCGTTGTGGATCGTCTATTCGTCCGGCACCACCGGTATGCCAAAGCCAATCGTCCACGGGCACGGCGGCATTGTGATCGAGCAGCTCAAGCTGATGGCATTCCACAACAACCTGGGCACAGATGATGTGTTTCACTGGTACAGCAGCAGCGGCTGGATCATGTGGAATGCGCAGGTAGCTGGCCTGCTGCTGGGCACCACCATCGCGCTCTACGACGGCAACCCGGCGTGGCCCGATGCCGGCGTGCTCTGGCGATTCGTGGATCAGGCGCGTGTGACGATGTTCGGCGCCGGCGCTGCATTCTTCACCAATTGCATGAAGGCGGGCGTAGAACCGGCGGAGATCGCCGATCTGTCGCGCCTGCGCGGTCTGGGCTCGACGGGATCGCCGCTGCCGGAGGAAGCGTACGACTGGATCTACGGGCATGTGCGCGCCGACATCTGGCTGGCGCCGATGTCCGGCGGTACCGACTTCGCCGGATCGTTCGTGGCCGGATGCCCCCTGCTGCCGGTCTATCAGGGCGAAATGCAGTGCCGTTGCCTGGGCGCCAAGGTCGAAGCCTTTGACGACAACGGCAAGCCACTGATCGACGAGGTGGGCGAACTGGTCTGCACCGAGCCGATGCCATCCATGCCGCTGTTCCTGTGGGGCGATGCCGACGGCAAGCGTTACCGCGACAGCTACTTCGACACCTATCCGAACGCGTGGCGCCACGGCGACTGGATTCGCATCACACCGCGCGGCGGCGCCATCATCTACGGTCGCTCCGATGCGACGATCAACCGATACGGCATCCGCATGGGCACGAGCGAGCTGTATCGCGTGGTGGAAGAGTTGCCCGAAGTGCTCGACAGCATGGTGGTCGATCTCGAATACCTCGGCCGCGAATCGTATATGCCACTGTTCGTGGTGCTGCGAGAGGGCATGGCGCTGGACGATGCCCTGCGCGACACCCTGCGCGCGCGCATTCGCGTTGCGCTGTCGTCGCGGCACGTGCCGAACGAGATCCTGCAGGTGCCCGGCGTGCCGCGCACGCTCTCAGGCAAAAAGATGGAAGTGCCGATCAAGAAGCTGCTGCTCGGTCATGCACCCGAGAAGATCGCCAACCGCGATGCCATGGCGAATCCCGAGTGCCTGACGTGGTATTTCGCGTATGCGGAGGACTACCTGACGCGCGCGGCGCAGCCGGCGTAAGGCGCTACGTCAGAACTCGACGTCGAGTTCGCTGATCTCGTCGGGCTCCTCGCGGGCGGCATGAATCCATTCCTGCATCTCGGGCATGGCCAGGATCGTCTTGCAGAACTCGACTAGCGGCGCATCGAGCTTCACGCCGTACGTGATGAAACGCGTCACCACCGGCGCGTACATCGCATCGGCAATGGTGCGGCGCTTCCCGAACAGGTAAGGACCGCCGTAGCGTTGCAGGCACTCCGCCCAGATCGCGGTAATGCGGTCGATATCGGCCTGCGCGCGCGACCAGACCTTCAGCCCCGGGAAATGCCCCTTCAGGTTCATCGGCAGCGCCGCGCGCATGGCGGCAAAGCCGGAGTGCATTTCGCCGCAGATCGCGCGGCAGTGGGCGCGCGCGACCAGATCGTCCGGCAACAGCTTCGCCTTTGGCCGGATCTCGTTGAGGTACTCCGCAATCGCCATCGTGTCCCAGACGGTCACGCCCTCATGGCGCAAGCACGGCACCAGGATCGACGGCGACAGCAGCAGGATCTCCGCCCGCGCGGCCGGGTCATCCGGCGGCACCAGCACCTCCTCGAATTCAAGCCCCGCAAACCGGGCCAGCAACCATCCACGCAGTGACCAGGACGAATACGTCTTGCTGCTGATCGTCAGCGTCGTCTTCGACATCGTGCCTCCTCTGCCCCCGGGGCATTGTGCGATGTTCGCTTGCAGTATCGGCGGCGAGCGGACCATATGCCAGCACGCACCCGCGCGGTGCGTGCTGGCATATGGTCCGGCACCAGTGCGAGGCCGCCTGTCGCCGCCGCTACGGGGCCGCTCCGCCACTCCGCACCCTTTGCGTGCCCTCACCCACCAAGCCAGACAAAATTTGCAAACGGCGTGCCAACATCGACGCCCGTGGCATATATATTGCGGCAATGGGGCTCGACGGACGTGGGGGGACCGAGCCATGCTCTACCAGACCTATCAGCTCTACGCGGATATGATGCAGCCGGCCTGCTCGCTGGCCGACATCGCCTCCACGCTCATTTC
This sequence comes from Cupriavidus sp. UBA2010, assembly GCF_002335265.1. NCBI lineage: Bacteria > Pseudomonadati > Pseudomonadota > Betaproteobacteria > Burkholderiales > Burkholderiaceae > Cupriavidus > Cupriavidus sp. UBA2010. The sequence continues at coordinate 417,984 of NZ_DDCI01000033.1, read as the reverse complement.
CGGATACCGTCGCGCCGACAACAGCGAGACGCTGCGCGCGCTACGCGCCTGGTGCGAAGTGCTGGCACTGGCACGTCTGACTCACTACCGCCCTCCTTTCGGCATCGACCGCGTGCGTATCAATGGTCGCGGCGAGTATGTGCCCGTGACCGAAGAAATCGTCATACGTACGCCGTTCTGCACATTGCTGCGTTTTCGCCGCGAGGGCGCGCCCCAGCAACCGCGTGTGCTGCTGGTGGCGCCGATGTCCGGCCACTTCGCCACGCTGCTGCGCGGTACCGTGGAAACGATGCTCCGCGACCATGACGTCTACATTACCGACTGGCATAACCCTCGTGACATCCCGCTCATCTGTGGCCGATTCGGCTTCGACGAATTCGTGCATCACCTGATCACGTTCCTCCACGTATTGGGTGGCAACACGCATGTCGTGGCCGTGTGCCAGCCGACTGTCGCCGCGCTGGCGGCCGTCGCGCTGATGGCCGAGGACGGCGACCCGGCACAGCCGCCGAGCCTGACGTTGATGGCGGGCCCGATCGATGCGCGCGTGAATCCCACCCGCGTCAACGCGCTGGCTACCAGCCGCCCGATCGAGTGGTTCGAAAACACGTTGATCGGATACGTGCCGCTGCGTTTCGCCGGCGCGCTGCGACGCGTGTATCCGGGCTTCGTCCAGCTCATCGCGTTCATGAGCATGAACCGCGAGCGCCACGAACAGGCGCTGCGTGATCTGTATGACCTGCGTGCGCGCGGCGAGCATGGCAAGGCCGATGAAATCCAGACGTTCTATAGCGAGTACTTCGCGACCATGGACCTGACGGCCGAGTTCTATCTCGAGACCATCAGCCTGGTCTTCCAGCGCTTTCTGCTGGCCCAGAAACTGCTCGACGTGGCGGGGCGGCGCGTATCGACCGACGCGATCCGCCGCACCACCCTGCTGACCGTGGAAGGAGAGCGCGACGACATCTGCGCCATCGGCCAGACCATGGCCGCGCAGGACCTCTGCGCCAGCCTGCGCCCGTATATGCGGATGCACCACATCCAGACCGGCGTAGGCCACTACGGCGTGTTCAACGGCAAACGCTGGGAATCGCAGGTCTACCCGCTGCTGAGAGAGACCATCCACATGAGCGACGAGATGTTTGGTTGAGCGATGGCGCCTGCATGGGCCGACGAAATGAGCCAAAGAGGCAGGGTGCTAACCTTCGGTTTCCCCCCTATCTTCCGCAGTCGACATGCCCACCACCTCCACGCAGCGATACCAGGGCCAGGATCTTCTCAGGATCGGTAACGACCACAGCTATCTGCTGCTCGCCCCCGAGCATGGTGGCCGGCTGGTGCGCTGGGTCCATCATGGGCAGGACATCCTGTTCTGGCCCGATGACGCCGACTGGTCGCGCGTAGCCAAGATCCGTGGTGGCAATCCGTTGCTGTTTCCGTTTATCGGGCGGCATTTTGTCGATGGCGAAGCTGGCAAATGGCACGACCGCGATGGAACGGTTTACACCCTGCCGCAACATGGCTTCGCGCGCCACCTGCCATTTGCGGTCACCGAGGTTTCGGACTCTGCCGCAAGCCTGACGTTGACGTCGTCCGATGCCACTCGCCCGGGCTATCCTTACGAGTTCGAATTCACCGTGACCTATCGCCTGGCCCCGGACGGACTCGAAGCAGTTCTCGACACCCACAATACGGGTACGCAAACCCTGCCCTACTATGCTGGCCACCACTTCTACTTCGCTCTGCCACACGAACAGCGCGCGCAGAGCCAATTGTCGATGCCCCCGGCCGAACGCATGCGCCAAAACGACGATGGCAGCCTCACCACGCCTCAGGCTGGCAATAACACATACACCGTCGACGATCCACGCCTGCAGGACACGTTTCACGCCCTGCGCGCCGAGGGCTCCGCTCGCCTTACCATGCCATCACGCACGATCGAAATCGCGCTGAACGACGAGGCCTTCACTCCCTGGTACGCCGTCATCTCATGGACGGAACGCGACGACTCTGACTTCTATTGCGTGGAGCCTTGGTTAGGCTTGCCGAATGCAATTCATCATAGCCAAGGGTTGCGATGGATAAAAGCTGGTACTAGGGAACGCGCGATCTGTAGACTTTCGGTTTTACGGTAGGCGAATCACAATCGCTGTCGCAGATAATCTTGAAAATCGACCCCGTTGATTACCCTGGAAACAATGTGATCAGCCTTCCGCGTCAAGGCATGACGAAAGGCATCGTACAATATAAAATAATGTCAATGCTACGTTGAAGATTGCTTCCGTCTCGCGGTACCCACGCCGTGATAGTTGTCTACTGCAAAGATGCCTCGCCTCTTACCGACTCCTCGCCCTCCAGAACCTGTACACGGATATGAGCCCTCACCAATTGGGTATGGCTACAGCCGCTTCTACGTTTTGGACCAAGCAGGTCGACCCATGCGCGTCTACGACTTCAAGGAACATGCTCGCTGGGAGCACTTCGAGGGAAAAGGCTGGCAGATCAAGGACACGTTGCCTGAGCTAGCGATCGAAGTTTGGACATATTTTTCCGGTTGGGGAAGTCGGAAAAATGAAGATCCACCAAAATTTGTGACACACGTCAGCGGCTCGATTAAGGGAATTTATCTTTCGCTGACCTGGGAAGAGGCAAAGGACATGCACCAGCGCGTAGTAGAAGAACTCGCACGAGGGATAGCTGAGTAGCTCGAAGTTTTCTATGCATTCGCTGCCATAGCAATTGGTAGCCCACCACAACCGTAGGCACATACAGAACAACTCTCGCGCACAACAACCGCTATTGATGCAGATGCTCGAAGTCGAGTCCGCCAAGCAATACGGTGGGGTCGGCCTGCGTGCGCGAACCAAAGTCGATCTGCCGCGCCTCCTGCCAGGCATCGAGCTTGCCCGGCAAGGCGTCCAAATATTCGGCAAACCGCAGGTCACCACCCGGTCCGAACAGCCGGTCGACCTCATAGCTGTCCCAAGACATCGTAATGTCCAACGGACAGGCATACCGTCCGCCGCCACTTCGCGGAGGCGCCCAGATGCGCAGGCGTGCCGGCAGGTCGGGAGAGGCTGGGGGAAGAACGTCGGCAAGCAGCGTCCCGTGGGAAAGCCGTTGGACCCGCTCGACGATACGGGGAAGGAGCTCGGCATTGAAGCGTTGGGCAGGGTCTGGATGCACGATAAGATGAATAGTGAGAGTACTTGGTTGCCTGCAAAGCAGCCCTCGATCATGAGCAGACTGATTGTCCAAACAGCCTTACATAATTGCAGTTGGCTATACCAAGGCACTCGCACGCTTGCCTGCGACGCTCGCCGCTGCCTAAAAGTGCCCGCCGAGGATTGCTACGCCGCGTCCACATCAAGGAGAATAGCCTAAGAATAGAAGGCCACGCGCTTCCTCAGTGCGTGGGCGCATCAGACAGCCTTTTCGTCACTGACGCCTACCAGCCCCAATATGCGCCTCGCCAGTGTTAAAGACGCCAGCCGTCACACCGAGGTGGCACGGTAGCAGGTAGGACTTCACGACCAGGAATTTCTGGCCAGCTACTGAGGTCTACCATGACCCGCTTGCAGCCTATGTCTTGCAGATATGCCATCGTTCTCTCCAAATTGTCAAACTGGTGCGGAATTTTGCGAGCGGATCGGAGCCATTGCCCTCCATTGACACGCACAAACCACGCCTGCTCGCCATGTATAACTTCAACCAAATATACCGCTCGCATAGCGAGGAGTTGCAGTAACTGATACTCTAGAATTTCTGCCATATTAATGGTATCCAATTTCTATTGGAAATTTTTAGCGACCCAAATAAACAGCGGTAATTGCTTCGCGGTTATGTCCCAGCTCAGCCGAAATCTTGAGCCGAGCAATATGGTCCACCAAACGCTGATCAGGCGTAAGGTGGGATGACCCCGGACCACCTGCAGCTGGCGCCAACCATCCCGTAAATTCCTTATAGCGCCGCTGGGCATATTCATGCCGGAGACCATGCAATTTACAAATCCCCGCCTTGCGGGTTGCCCTGATGTAGCGGCCGAGCTGCTCAACATATTTGAGATGCTCCGGAATCATTGAGCCGCTTCCGCACAATACTAGTACACGAGCAAGCAAGTCACGCTGCTCCTCCGTTGTGACAGGTACAACACGCGCTCGCCCTCCTTTACACCAAGTTGGCTTCAAATGAATCTCTTTTACCTCATTAGTAGATTTACCGTTTAATGCATACTTGATTTGAAATTTTATGCACTCTTCACGGCGCAGACCAAACTCTTTCTGAAGCTCCACAGAGCAACGAATACGATCATCAGAAATTTTTCGCAAATCTCCAGAACTCAGAGTTATGGCCTTGGAGACATTCGTCACAAATCTTCGCTTACCAATTCCAAGCTCCGCATTCGTGCGTGGCACGCAGTTTTCCTTACCCACCTTTTCGGCCCACCAGCGCACATACGACATACGATTTTTCATCGTCGACACAGCGACTCCAGATTCTTGCCATCGAGCAACCAGCGCACGCACGTGTTTCGGCTTCAAACCCGTAGCCGGAAGAGTTCGATAGCCCATATCCTTAAGGTCGTGAGCCACTTGCGCCAAGACCTCTCTACGAGCGGCCTGAGTTGAGAAGGAGCCATCTCGATTGCGATCAACCATTCGCATTAAGTCTAAAAAAATATCGATCTTCATTTGAATCCTCACGTTACTCGCAACATTACTTATTTGGTCAGTGTTAACTGCGACTGGCTAGACCAGTCCTGGCACTGATGTCCTCAGGCATCAGTACGGGCAAACAAGTGCTGCGGCGCAGCTGGCCGGCCAATGTGTCCCGTTGAGCCCACAATGGCGTTCCGAGCAGATGGATGCCGCCGAAGGCGCAAGCGCGAGTAGAAGACGCGTTTGACAGCCTTCCAACCGAAGACAGCAAAGAGTGCCGGCTGTCGGATACCTGCTTGGGGAGAGCGCAGGAGGACTCTGGGGACGATATGTCCACCTCTGCTCGGGGAAACCCGAGAACAAGGCCCTGTTGGGGTGATGGCGCAATGGGCGCGCCCTGCGTTAGACGGGAATGGGAGATTTAATGAAATCCAGACGCGAAACTGATTGCAGTTATGTCCACGAACAGGAAAGGGAGGAAGGTCGGAAAGCGAAGAAAGGTATCCTGCCCGCTCAACGGCGGGCAGATCGCCAGCATTGCACTGACTTATAGAGCAGCCGATGAACCCTATGCCAAGAAAAATCTTGCACTAGGACGCCAAGGGAACAAGAAACACCACTAAAAACAGGCGGTCGGCAGTACATCCTCAGCTGCGCTCCACTAAGGAGTGCGAAGCCGGAATAACTACACAACAGACGAATTCGCATCCGCCATGCTTTTACAAGCACTCCGTAGAAGGGATGCGGGACAAAAGGATCTCACGGAGCCGCAGAGGCTCACAAGAAATCATCGCCGATTAATACGCCGCAACCTGCGAACTTCCGGAAAGGCGCGGCAGGCGCGTACAATTTGCGACCTAGGTCGCGAGTCGATGCGTCATTGACGCGAGTGTGAAGCAAAGATAACGCACAAAGGGCGCCTTGGCAAGCCTCTCAAGCGCAGCAGGCGGCATGTCTTACATACCCGTTCTTCGGGCCACTGGAGCGCCGACTGATGCGAATTCTATTGCGAGATTGATGAGGGCGCCTTGCCGCTACGTTCCTCACTTCGACCGAATTCCCTACCACAGTGGCAGCACTGACATTCGCAGCTGCGCTTGAATTCGACGCGCGCCTCCCATTCGGCTTGCTCAGCCCGAATCCCGTTCTTAGCTACCCAGATAAAAAAAGCACAGAGAGGGAAGCCGACAATTAGTACAGCCAAACCGAGCGACATAGTAGTACTCCGGACGCTTGCCTAGGACAGCAAACATGTTGAGTGCAGCGCTGATATTAGTGTACATAAAACTCACCTAGAAGTGCAGGAGCGCCCAACTCCACTTGTCAAGTCTGGTCGCGGCGATTAGGTCTGGTCCTACTGAACTTGGTGCAAGGCCGTTCGACACCACTCGCAAGTAGCATACTCGACACTTTCACGCACGGCGCACAAGTCTCATACTTGCATCCATCTTGGAATCCCGCATAAAATCGCGGTTCCGCGGGCGTCGTATAATGGCTATTACCTTAGCTTCCCAAGCTAAAGACGTGGGTTCGATTCCCATCGCCCGCTCCACTCTTACTACGCAAGCCGCCTCTGGCACCCGATCGAAGCGATGATCGGCGATCCGCCCGGCGGTTTTTTGTTGCCATGCTTCCCCAAGACACCATCACCGAGCCGCTGCCGGGCGACGACGCCAAAGGCGCCCCTGGGCAGTCTGCCGACACTTCCACCGCCGATTCCAACCCGGGCGATGATGTCGCGCACCCGCGCCGAATCCGTTCGTTCGTCAGGCGCGCCGGGCGTACCTCGACGGGACAGCAACGGGCGATGGACGAGCTGGGACCGACCTACATCGCCCCATACAAGCCCGAGCCGCTGGACTGGACCGCCGCATTCGGGCGCGAGGCTCCGTCGATCCTTGAAATCGGTTTTGGCATGGGCGAGACCACGGCGCATATCGCGGGCCTCCGCTCGCAGGACAACTTCCTGGGTTGCGAGGTGCACGAGCCCGGGGTTGGTGCCCTGCTCAAGCTGATCGGGGAGCGCGAACTCACGAACGTGCGCATCATGCAGCACGACGCGGTCGAAGTCGTCGCGCACATGCTCACCGAGAACTCGCTAGATGGCGTGCATATCTACTTTCCCGATCCGTGGCACAAGAAGCGTCACAACAAGCGCCGTCTGGTGCAGCCGCCGCTCGTGAAGCTGCTGGCCAGCCGCCTCAAGCCCGGTGGCTATATTCACTGCGCGACAGACTGGGAAGAGTATGCGCACCAGATGGTGGAGGTGCTATCCGGCGAACCGGCGCTGGAGAATACGTCGAAGGCCGATGGGGGATTTGCGGACCGGCCGGATTATCGGCCGGTGACCAAGTTCGAGAAGCGCGGTCTGCGCCTGGGTCATGGCGTGTGGGACGTGGTGTTCCGGAAGAAGTAAGCCAGAATGTGAAAGAGGGGCGACTGCCCCTCTTTCACATTCTGGCGCTCAAGCGCTCAGGCGTGCCAGGAAATGACCCCGGTCCACGCGGTCAGGAGCACGATGATGCCAAAGGCGATGCGGTACCACGCGAATGGCTTGAAATCATGCGTGGCCACGAAACGCAGCAGCCAGCGCACGCAAAGGAACGCCGACAGGAACGCGAAAACGAAGCCCACCGCGAAGATGCCGAGATCGTCAGCGGACAACAGCGCACGCGCCTTGTAGAGTTCGTAGACCGTGGCGCCGAAGATCACCGGAATCGCCAGGAAGAACGAGAACTCCGTGGCCACCTGGCGCGACAGACCGAACAGCATGCCGCCGATGATCGTCGCACCGGAGCGCGAGGTACCGGGCACCAGCGCGAAGCACTGGGCCAGACCCACCTTCAGCGCATCGCGCCAGTTCAGGTCGTCCACCGATTCGATGCGCGGCGCGCCCGCCTTGGCGGCCTCCAGCAACGCATTGCCTTGTGGGGCCGACACCGTGCCGCGACGCGCCTCGCGCCATTCGGCCAGCAGGATCACCACGCCACCGATGATGAACGCCGTCGCCACGGTGATCGGATTGAACAGATGGGCCTTGATCCATTTGCCGAAGACCAGGGCCAGCACGATGGCCGGTATCGTGGCCACGATCACGTTGACCGCAAAGCGCTGCGATTTGACATCGCTGGCCAGGCCGCTGATCACGGTGCCGATGCGCTGTCGGAATTCCCAGCAAACGGCCAGGATGGCGCCGAACTGGATCACGATCTCGAAAATCTTGCCCTTCTCATCGTTGAAATCGAGCAACTGACCCGCGAGGATCAGGTGGCCAGTACTGGAGATGGGAAGGAATTCGGTCAGTCCTTCGACAATGCCAAGGATGACGGCTTTCAGGGCGAGTGCAATATCCATGCGGAATCAGGAGAGGGAGGCGCGAAAAGTCTGCGCAAGACCCGCCGGTATGGGCGCGGGCACGAGCATTATTGTTGATTCGGATTTATGGCCGATTAATCTTGACGTTGATACCGTCCGGCAGGACCGTGATTGTACCGGGCTCGACGTTAGTGCCGGCCAGCCGAAGCTGTTCCGGCTTGAACGTATAGAGCGGATAGCCCTGCAGCAACTGCTCCGAGAGAATACCGCCAAGCGCATTGAGCTGGCGAGAAAACTGGCTTGGCAGCCCCTGCACGTCGAACTGTTTGACCTCGGGGTCCTGCAGGACCAGGGACCGCGTTGGCTGGTCGTACCGCAGGGCGCTGTCAAGCGCGAAGCGCCCCGTCAACGGCTGCCGGAAGAACAGGCGATTGTCGATCGTCGCATCGAATGCCACCGTCACGCGATTGCGCGTGGCGTCGAGCATGAGCTGCGGATTGGCAAGCTGGATATCGAACAGCTCCATATACCGCTTGTTGAACGGAAATTTCTTCTCCAGCGCCACTTGCAACTGGCTTTGCGAGAAGGTGTATTCGTCGCGGAACACACTACATCCACCCAGCCATCCGGCCGTGGCAAGCGCCGCGACACCCGCAGCCGCCAGCCAGCGCCGGCGCGTTGTGCCAATCATCGATTTACCTCCGTCAAGCATGGCCACCATCCGAACGGGATGCCGGTGCGGTCATCGCTTCCAGCCGCGTCAGCCACAGCAGCGCCGCCTCACGCGAATCGCCGCACATCTCATGCGACGGACGCAGCCCGCCGCAGAAATCCGGCCTCTCGGACCGCCCAAACACCGCGCAACGCATGTCGGGCAGCAACTGGGCGCATGCCTGCCCTGCGGCCTTGCCAGCGGGCATTCCCGGCAGCGGGGAGGTAATCGACGGCGCGATGCAGCAGGCGCCACAGCCTTCGCGGCAGGTCAAAGCGGATTGGCACGTCATGGTGAAGATTTCTGCGGCAACTGCCGAAAAACAGCATATGAAGCCGATCAGACCTAAGAAAGCCGCAATTGTGCCCCAGGCGGGCGCTGGCACCTGAAACAAAGGGCAACTTCGACCACGTGAGACAAGTGAGTCACTTTTAAACAAGCTGCGCCTTGTTCATATTGTCTGCTTGACCATACGTAAGCGCCCCCCTACATTACTGACCCATAGGTTATTAATATCGGTCCCCGCGAGGCCTTGCTCCGCCCGAGGGCCCTGCCATTCCCGCACACCGTGACCGCCGCCCTGCCAAAGAAAGACCCTGATACCCGGCGCTGGAGCCGGCGCAAGGCTGCCCGCCCCCAGGAACTGGTTGCCGCGGCGCTGGACCTCTTCGTCGAGCGCGGCTACGCGGCAACACGACTCGAGGATGTCGCCGCCGCCGCGGGCGTATCCAAGGGCACGGTTTATCTCTACTTCGCCAACAAGGAAGAGCTGTTCAAGACCGTGGTCCGGGAGAACATGGTGCCCGCGCTCGTGCGCGGCACGGACTTGGTTGATCGCTACGAGGGCTCCACGCCCGAGTTATTGCGCGAATTGCTGCTTGGCTGGTGGGGCCTGATCGGCGCCACGCCCGTGGCCGGCCTGACCAAGCTGATCATGGCCGAATCGCATAATTTCCCCGATATCGCCCAGTTCTACCAGGACGAGGTCATGGGACCCGGCGACGAACTGTTCGCACGTGTGCTGGCCCGTGGCGTGGCGCGCGGCGAGTTCCGCGCCGCGCCGGCAAACCCTACCACCACGCTGATCTGCGCCCCACTGGTATTCCTGATGCTCTGGCGGAGCGCATTTGGACAACTGGACTGCCGGGTCATCGACCCCGAGGCGTTCGTCGACCAGTTGCTCCAGGTACTGCTGTTCGGCCTGACCACCGGGCCATCGCGCGATACGCCGCTACCGCCGGTCCAGGGCCCATACATATGGGAAAGGATCCGCGACGAGCTGCTGGCCGAACGCGCAGCGGGCCTGGCGCCACCTGCGGAGACGGGCCAATGACCGACCTTGTCGCCCGCAAGATGGCGTCTCGACACCACCGTGGCGCAAACGCATCCCGCCGCTCGCTTCTAATGTTTTGTAAACATGCCATTCGGGTGCGAGAGGGTAAAATAGTGGGCTTTTGCGTAACTTCCCGGCAGGCTGCGGCTTCGGCACCCGTCGGGACGTCACCCGGCATCAACCGCAACGACAGCGCTGACGGCGGCATCACCCGCTAACCGGCAGCGCAACCCCGCAAGCATTTGGAAGGAAAGGCAAGATGGATCTCGAAAAAGCCCGCTTCAACATGATCGAACAGCAAATCCGCCCATGGGACGTGCTGGACCAGGAAATCCTGGACCTGCTGGCCGTGGTCAAGCGTGAGCAGTTCGTACCGCAGGCCTACGCCGCATTGGCTTTCGTCGACATGGAGATTCCGCTGCCGTGCGGCGAGAACATGCTGCCCCCGCGCGTCGAGGCCCGTCTCCTGCAGGACCTGAACGTGCGCAAGCATGAGAACGTGCTCGAAATTGGCGCGGGCTCCGGCTACATGGCCGCCCTGCTGGCCAACCGCGCCCGTCACGTGCTCACCGTGGACGTTCATCCCGAACTGGTCGCCCTGGCTCGCCAGAACCTGGCCAACGCCGGCATCACCAACGTGGATGTCGCAGAAGGCAACGCCGCCGAAGGCTGGGCGGTCGCCGCGCCGTACGACGTGATCTGCATCTCGGCGTCCGTGCCGGAGATTCCGAGCGCGATCCTGTCCCAGGTGAAGGTCGGCGGCCGTATCGCTGCCATCGTCGGCTCGGCCCCGGTCATGGAAGCCCGCATCATCACGCGCGCCTCCGAGACCGAGTACCAGGTTGTCGACCTGTTCGAAACGCTGGCCAAGCCGCTGGAAGGCGCCGTCCAGCCGTCGCGCTTCAAGTTCTGATCAGACGCCAGATATGCAAGTCATTACCGCTCCCGAACTCGCCCAATGGCTGGCGGATGCCGGCCGCGCGAAACCGGTGCTGCTCGACGTACGCGAGGACATCGAGATCCGGACCGCCGCAATGCCCGGCATCACGCATATCCCGATGGGCCAGATTCCTGGCCGGCTGAACGAACTCGACGAAGACGCCGAAATCGTCTGCATTTGCCACCACGGTGCGCGCAGCATGCAGGTCGCGAACTTCCTCGAGCGCCAAGGTTATGCCAAGGTCTACAACCTGACCGGCGGCATTCACGCTTGGTCGACGCAAGTCGACCCGTCCGTCCCGCAGTACTGACCCGGGAACTGGCCCCGGGACGGCAACACCGCCCGGGACCATCCCGCCCTGCAGCACCTCCGCAGTCCTTGCCGTACCACCCGTCGATGTAACCGAACATTGGCCGCGCCGCGTCGCAGGCCGCGCTGGAGATGTCATGAGTTTTCCGCTTTCCGCCGTGCCCGGTGCGGCCAGGAGATCCCTGCCGCTCGCGGCTGCTCTTGTGGCCCTGCTGCACTTGCCGGCCGCGGAGTCAGCCGATCTGCTGCAGGTGTATCGCGATGCGCAATCCAATGACGCCCAGTTCGCCAGCGCACGTGCGCAGCTCGTCGCCACGCGCGAGAAGCTGCCCCAGGCGCGCTCGGGCCTGTTGCCGCAGGTCTTTGGCACGGCAGGCGCGCAGCGGACCCAGGCCGACTACAGCTCGCCGGTCGACGTCACCCGCTATTTCAACGCCAACACCTGGCAGCTGCAGCTGACACAGCCGCTGTTCCGCTGGGATCGCTGGGAAACCTACAAGCAGGGAGAACTGGCCGCACTGGCGGGCGAGATCACCTTCCAGCAGGCACAGCTCGACCTGATCACACGTGCCTCGCAGGCGTACTTCGATGTGTTGGCCGCGCAGGACAACCTCTACCTGGCGGGTGCCCAGAAGAAGGCCATTGGCGAGCAACTCGAGCAGGCCAAGCGCAATTTCGAGGTAGGCACCGCCACCATTACCGACGCCAACGATGCCCAGGCGCGCTACGACCTGGCCACCTCCACGGAGATTGCTTCGCAAAGCGCGCTCGAGGTGTCCCGCGCCACGCTGCAACAGATCACCGGCAAATCCGTCGACGAACTGATGGGACTGCGCTCCGAAGCGGCGATTCCGGGCCCGGCGCCGGCCGATGTCAACGCATGGGCGGCCCAGGCCGAGCAGGCCAATCCGCAGGTCAGCCTGGCCGGATACAACCTCGAAACCGCGCAGCGCGAAACAAAGAAGGCCAAGGCCGGTCACCTGCCTTCCGTGGACTTCGTCGCGTCCTACGGCTACACCAATGCCCAGGGCACTGCCACGCAGCTTAGCAATGTGGGCAGCCGCTACAACTCAGGCGTGGTGGGCGTGCAGTTGAGCATTCCGATCTTCACGGGCGGGCAGATCCAGTCGCGCGTGCGCGAAACGCTGGCCCTTGCGGACAAGGCCGCGAGCGATCTCGAATTCGCGCGCCGCACCGCCGCGCAGACAGCGCGCCAAACCTATTCCGGCGTGTACAACGGCCTGGCACAGGTCAAGGCGCTCGAAGCCGCCGAACGTTCGGCGCAAAGCGCGGTGGAATCGAACCAGTTGGGCTATGAAGTCGGCGTGCGCATCAACATCGATGTGCTGAACGCGGAGGCGCAGCTGTACCAGACCCGCCGCGACCTGGCCAAGGCCCGCTACGACACGATCGTGAACGGGATGCGCCTGAAGGCTTCAACTGGCGCACTGTCGGAGGCAGACGTGGTGCAGATCAACACGCTGCTGACGTCGGCGCCGGGGGCGATGTTTAAGTTGCCGGGGAAAGCAAGCGTGGGCGCAGTGTCAGCGCCGAAGCCCCCACGCGGCGAGCGCGGCCGCCGCGCAACCCTGGCGCCGGGCGTTACGCCGCGATCCTGACATCCGGCTGACCAGGTGTCGCCGACCTGGCCAAGCGCATCGCCCGCGATTCACACCCTGCCATCCCCAGAAGCAGGCCAATTAGGCCTGCGTAGAACACGACGTTGGCCTGGTGCGCGGTCGTCACCTGAGTCAAGCCGGAGATCAGCGACGCCATCACTACCCCGAGTCCAGCGCCGGCCAAACTTATACCCGAACCATTCTTGTTGGCACGGCACGCGCGCAACGTACGCCAGAGCAGCAAGGCAGGAACAAGGAAGAGCCCAAGCATCGTCAACAGGCCCGGGATACCAGTAGTGGACGCCGCCTCAACGATATCGTTATGGGCGTGCTCCAGAACACACGCTACAGATTCAGTTCGATGCTCGCAGTAGGGGGCAGCATGCAGAATGCGGGCGAACTGTCCGACGCCGACGCCGGTCCAAGGATGCTCCTCGAAATACTGGATACCGATCTGCCAGATTTGCAGCCGGGCACCCACCGAGGTTTCGGCATTCCCCTGCTGGAACTGCTGAATCTCCATGACAGCCTGGTCAACCCGCTGGGCAACCGGACTTCCGGGAATCATGTACAGGCCGATAATCAGCACGACGATTCCGGCGGCTGCCGCCAGGAACAAGCGTACATTAAAATACCTGTAGCGAACGAGAAGTAGTGGGAACAGCGTCACGAGCATCGCCACCATGCCACCTCGCGTACCGTTCACAATGAGAATAGATGCAGCGCAGAGCACGTTGAACCAAGCCTCCGCATGCGAGCGGAACCCCTCCCCAGGACGAGCGAAACCCGCCAGCGCGAGCGCCGCCACCATGTTGGCAAAGGCGATGGCTTGGACAAAAGCCGACGGCCTCCCATCGCCCAGCATGAAATGCTGATAGCCAACAATCAGCATTGCAAGGAAAAGCCCCACGGTAATGCCGCGCCAGAACCATTTGGGATTGGGTGCCGCGCGCACAATCACCCAGCATGTCAGGATCGCCAGCAGTGTCCGGGACGGATTATCGATGACGTTCCACGGCGTATGAAAATACAGCTTCGATCCAACATAGACGGCCATAAAGGCGAGCACTGCCACGGCGAGCGGTGTTAGGACATTGGCATGCTCACGCCATGCACGCCCCATGCCCCGCCAGCCCAGCAACGCCAACATGCCGACCCCGGCAAGGAAGACCCCTGCGCCTCTCGGCACGCAAAGGATCAACACGGGAAAGGCAAATACGAGGACAGTAGCGATCCTCGTCAGGAGCTTGTTGCTGAAGGTCATAGTTGGACTTGTAAAGCGACGATCTCGCCACAGTGCCGTGGCGCTCTTGAAACCAGGCGGGATTCTATATGATCGCCGATGGACGACTAGCCACGCGCCGCACATCATCCCTTCTGTCAAATCCTGCGTCACCGAGTCCGCGTTCGCTCCACCACCTCTAGAAGCTGCCAGAGAATCGACGCCGCATCGGCAGGCGGGTTCGGCACCTGGTACTCGCGTACGCGCAGCTTGTAGCTGACGCCGGGTTCGAAATCGAGCCCTTCGATCGGTCCATACCAGAGCTGCCACGGGGCATCGGACGACTCGCGCCAGCGATAGCATTGCATCTTGCCCACGCCCGGGCATTCCACGCGTCGCGAGTCGATATAGACGATCTTCTCCTTGCCCGGCGGCGCTGCATCGATCTTCGTACGGCGCTGGCCCACGCCCTCGCGCTCGATGAACTGCAGTAGATCACCATCCGCCGTCTTCCAGACGATCTGCCGCCCGGTCGAGCCCGCCGACGGCTGGGTGCCGACCGTCGTCAAGGGCGAATCCATTGCCTTGAACAGCGCCGACTCGAGTTCCATGCGCGGCTCCGGGCAGGCCATGCGCGTGCTGGCGATGTGATCGAAGCGAATGCCGGTGCTGGTCTTGCCATAGCCGCCCGTGAAGCGGTTGCAGCCACTGGTGCCGCTTACCGTGCCTTGTTGCGAATCGATACCGTCGTTGAAGTCGAAGACGATCGGCTGGCCATTATCGCCGTGGGGAATATCGCGCAAGGAGCCATCGGCGCGTTGCCAGCGCACAAGCTCCCAGCGGCTGGGGCCGCCCGAGCGGGTGTCGCCGAGGCTGGTCGTGGCGGACGGGCTGTCGGGCAGCGGTCCGGTGGCGCAGGCGGAAATCATGGCGGTGGCAGCGAGGGCCAATGTCATGACCAAAGGTCGGGGAATATGTTGCATCGATCTACTCCTTTGCTAGATGAAACGCCTTCACAACTCTTGCGCATCAATCTCCACAAAAGATTGTCAGTCTAGCGCCGAATCGCGCGTCCGTATGTCAGCGCAACACAGGCGCCAGCGCGCCAAGCGTACGCGCCGTCGCACCCCGATGCAGGCCCGCAAAGGTCAGGGCGTGCGCGCGCATGTCGGCCAGCTGGGCTTCGTCGCCCAGCACAGCGGCGGCTGCGGCCATCAGTTCGTCCGCATTGGCCACGAGCTTGCAGGCGCCGGCCGCGATCGCATCTTCGGTGGCCTGTGCGAAGTTGAACGTGTGCGGCCCCATCAGCACCGGCGTGCCGACGGCGCATGCCTCGATCAGGTTCTGCCCGCCCAGCGGGAGCAGGCTCCCGCCGATATAGGCGATGTCCGAGGCCGCGTAGTACATCGCCATCTCGCCCATCGAGTCGCCCAGCACGACGTCGGCGGTGATCGGCCACGCAAGCTGTTCAATATCGAGTGCGCTGCGACGCTGGACGCTGAAGCCGGCGCGCGTGGCCATCGCAGCCACCTCGTCGAAGCGCTGCGGATGACGGGGCACCAGCAGCAATGCAGGACGATCGGCGCCGGGCCAGCGCGAGAACGCGTCCAGGATCAGCGGTTCTTCGCCCTCGCGTGTGCTTGCCGCCGCCAACACGTGCCGATTACCAAAGGCGCTCCGCAGAAGCTGCCCGCGCGCGACGCCGGCCTCGGGCGGCCGCATGTCGAACTTCAGGTTGCCCGTAATCTGCACCGACCGCACGCCGAGCGCGTGATAGCGTTCGGCATCGCCGGCGGTCTGGGCCAGCACCATCGTGAAGTCGTTGTACAGCGACGCGGCGGCATTGCCGAAACGCGCCGTGCGCCGATAGCTGCGCGGTGAGAGACGCGCGTTGACCAGGAACAGCGGCACGCCGACGCGGCGCGTCACGTGCACCAGATTCGGCCACACTTCGGTTTCCATGATCAGGCCGGCATCGGGGCGAAAATACGCGAGGAAGCGCCGCACCAGCCAGGGCATGTCATACGGGAGATAGCACTGCTGGACACGCGAATTGCCGCCGTACAACTGCGCGCCAGTCTGGCGACCGGTCGGCGTCATATGCGTCAGCAGCAGCCGATGCTGCGGATAGGCCGACAGCAGGGCATCGATCAACGGCTGCGCTGCCCGAGTCTCGCCGACCGATACCGCATGGACCCACAGCCACGGCCCAGCGGCCGGCAGATCGCCATACTGGCCCAGGCGCTCGCCCACATGCTGGATATAGCCGGGCTCCTTGCGCGAGCGCCAGACCAGGCGCAGCAGCGCCAGTGGCAGGATCACCAGCCACAACAGGGTATAGACCAGACGAAGCATCAGGCGGCCACTCCGCGCACGCGCAAGGTAGCGGCATGGACCTCGTCGACGGTCGGCACGACGCCATCGTCGCCGACATTGGCGATGCAGTCGGACCAGTAGCCCTCAGTCTTCCAGCGCCACGTGGCGGTATAGATTTCGACCGTGGCGCGGCACAGCGCGGCGGCAATATGCACCAGCCCCGTATCGACGCCGATCACTACCTCGGCACGATTGATCAGCCCGAAGCCCTGCATGACCGAAAAGCGCGGCAGCACGCGCGCGCCCGGGATCCCCGCGGCAAGTGCCTCGGCATCACGACGCTCGGACTCGCTACCCCACGGCAGTAGCACGGTCAGACCCTCCGCGTGGAGCCTCTGACCCAGTGCGTGCCAGTTCGCCACCGCCCAGCGCTTC
The DNA here is from genome assembly GCF_002335265.1 of Cupriavidus sp. UBA2010. Taxonomy (NCBI): domain Bacteria; kingdom Pseudomonadati; phylum Pseudomonadota; class Betaproteobacteria; order Burkholderiales; family Burkholderiaceae; genus Cupriavidus; species Cupriavidus sp. UBA2010. Next base: position 401,125 of record NZ_DDCI01000033.1, on the reverse strand, counting down.
TTTGCACCGGCCGTGGCATGGAAGCACACCGCATAGCGTGCAGGCAGATCCGCCCACAGCGAATCATTGACGTTCAGCGTGTTGGCGGCAGGGCCAAAGAAACACGGTGGTTCAGGCGGCGTGATGCCGGTCAATGCGGCGCCAAGCAGGCGCGACCGGCGCACCGAATGGGTCTTGCGCGGTACTTTGACTGGCGCCGTGTAGAACAGCCGGGCGGCCGGCTCGTAGCCCGAGCCCTGCGTGGCATTGCCCAGGCCGATCACCGGCGCGCCAGCGGCGCGGGCCGCGGTGCGGGCCACGATGGCGGTCTTGAGCAGGCCCTGCGTTTCGAGCACGGCGTCATAGGGGCGGGCCTGGATGGCATCGCGCAGCGCGCCAACCTCGGCCCAGGTCTCGCCCTGCCAGAACCGCTTGCGCCAGCGGCGCAGCGCGAACGGAATTACGCGGCCCACTTCGGGCAGCAATCGCACCAGGTCGACATAGCCCTCTTCCACCACCCAGTCGATCTTGGCATCGGGCCAGCGCGCGCGCAGATCGTGCACGAGCGGCATGTTGTGGACCACGTCGCCCAGCGACGACACCTTGACGATCAGGATGCGCGGTCGCGCGGGCAGCGCAAACGGAGACACCGCCGCCAGGGGCGACGGTGTCTCTACTGTCGATGCCTGCACGACTTCAGAACGGGAGCTTTGCATCCGGTTTTTCGGCCAGGATCACGCGTTTGAACTCGGCCTGGATGCGTGCCAGCGCGGCGTCGTTGTCGGCCTCGAAGCGCATCACCACCACTGGCGTCGTGTTGGACGGGCGCGCCAGGCCAAAGCCGTCGGGATACTCGACGCGCACGCCATCGATCATGATGACATCCTTCGCGCCATCGAATTTCGCATTCGCGCGGATCTTGTCGAGCAGCGTGAACGCTTCACCTTCGGCACACTTGAGTTGCAGCTCGGGCGTGCAGTTGGAGTTCGGCAGCGCGTTGAGCACGGCGCTCGGGTCGGCGTGGCGCGATAGGATCTCGAGCAGGCGAGCTCCCGTGTACAGGCCATCGTCGAAGCCGTACCAGCGGTCCTTGAAGAACACGTGGCCGCTCATCTCGCCGGCGATCGGCGCACCCGTTTCCTTGAGTTTGGCCTTGACCAGCGAATGGCCTGTCTTCCACATCAACGGCTCGCCGCCGTGCTGACGAATCCACGGCGCCAGCTTGCCCGTGCACTTCACGTCGTAGATCACCTGCGCGCCAGGATTGCGCGAGAGGATCTCCTCGGCGAACAGCATCAATTGCCGGTCCGGGAAGATGACCTGCCCGTCCTTGGTGACCACACCCAGGCGGTCGCCGTCGCCATCGAAGGCTAGGCCAAGCTCGCAGTCGGTGTCGCGCAAGCACTGCATCAGATCCTGCAGGTTTTCCATGTGGGCCGGATCAGGATGGTGGTTCGGGAAATGGCCGTCGACGTCGCAGAACAGCTCGGTCACCTCGCAGCTAAGCCCCCGGAACAGATCGCCGACGAACGCCCCGGCCACGCCGTTGCCGGCATCGAGCGCGATCTTCATCGGACGGGCCAGCTTCACGTCGCCAACGATGTGGTCTAGGTACTGCTGGCGCACGTCGACAAGCTTGTAGGCGCCAGCGTCCTTCGTGAAGTTGCCGGCGTCGATGCGCTGGCGCAGGGCCTGGATCTGCTCGCCGTAAATCGCCTTGCCGCCCAGCACCATCTTGAAGCCGTTGTAGTCGGGCGGGTTGTGACTGCCCGTGACCATGATGCCTGACGTCGCACGGCGGCCATCCAGTTCGATATTGGTGCCGAAGTACACCATCGGCGTGGCGACCATGCCGAGGTCGATCACGTCCAGCCCCGCGGCACGCAGGCCTTCCACGAGCCCGCCAAGCAGGTCGGGGCCCGATAGCCGGCCGTCGCGGCCGACCACGACCGTCTTTTCGCCTTGCTCGGCGGCGGTCGAGCCAAACGAAAGGCCGATGAAACGGGCCACTTCCGGCGTCAACGTCTTGCCGACGATGCCGCGGATGTCATAGGCCTTGAAGATCGAAGGATCAATTTGCATGTGGCTTCCTGGGGACAAGGTTCATCGTGCGATTCCGCACCGGGGTGGGACACCTCGGGCGGGGCGCGGCAGGGCGCCAAAAAACCGTATTGTGCCGGATTGCGCGTGGCGCAGGCGCTATAATCGCCGTCAGCCACCCCTTCAAGGGAATTTTTCGGCCCTTTTGGGCAGTTTTCGGTCCGCATGCGCACGTTTTGTCGGACAACCGATCCAATCGAGTGGCGGCTGAATGCGCACGTCGCATCGCCTACACATGCCACCCCTGTTCGAGATTCCACATTGCCCTTGATCGCGCCGACTGGACGGCCACGCATCGCCTGTCTCATCACGAATTCCGAGACCGGCGGCGCCCAGACCCATGTTGCCGACCTGCTGCGCGCCCTGCGCGGGCGGGCCGACGTCACGTTGCTGGCGGGCGGTGATGGGCCCCTGTTCGCCCTGGCCCGCGACCTGGGCATTCCCGCCATCCGGCTGGCGACGATGGACAATGCCCTGTCTCCGGCCAAGGCCGTGGCGGCATTGCGGGAACTGACCCAGGCACTGCGCGAGGCCGCGCCCGACATCATCCATACGCACAGCGCCAAGGCAAGCGCACTGGGACGCATTGCCGGCAAGTTCCTCGGCATACCCGTGGTCTATACCGTCCATGGCTTTGCGTTCAAGCCGGCCGCGCCGTGGAAGCAGCGCACCGTCGCGCGCATCGCCGAATGGTTGCTGGCGCCCCTGACAAGCCATGTCATTTGCGTGGCCGAGGCCGAGCGGGCCCTGGCGCGCAGCCTGCCGATCCGCGCAGACCGTATCAGCGTGATCCCAAATGGCATTGCCGATGTGGCGGCGCGGGCGCGTCCGGCCGCCCCGCTTCGGCGCGTCGTGACCGTTATTCGGCTGGCGGCCCCGAAACGCCCTGACATCATGATCGAGGCGTTTGCCGCGGCGCAATGGCCCGATTGCGAACTGGTCATCGCCGGCGACGGGCCACAGCGCACCGACCTTGAGCGACTGGCCAGTCAACTGGCACCGGGGCGCGTGCGTTTTGCTGGCACCATCGACAACATCCCTGCCCTGCTTGCCAGCGCACAGCTTTTCCTGCTGGCCTCCGACCATGAGGGACTCCCAATTTCCATTCTGGAAGCCATGCGCGCAGGGCTGCCGGTGATCGCCAGCGAACTCCCGGGCATTCGCGAACAGCTTGGCGACGGGCTGTGTGGGGTACTGGTGAAGGGCAGTGACCCGCGCGGCTTTGCCGACGCACTGCGCAAGCTTGCGGCCGACGCGCCGGCCCGCGCCCTGGCAGGCGAAGCCGGTCGGCTCCGGTGGGAGGAAACGTACGGTCTGGAGCGCATGGTGGGCGCCATCTGGATGGTCTATCAACGGGTCCTGGCTCGCGTGCGCCACGCGGATGCACGCATCTCGGCATCATGAATACCCTGCACGGCAGCGCCCTGCGGCGCAACGGCCCTGGCACACCCGCACGATCGGAGACAATCCGGCGGGCCAGCCGCATGATCGCCTGGGCCGCCATCGGCCTGGTACTGTTTGGCATCGACGCCGCGTTGTCGGAAGTTGCCCACCAGGCGGGCTTTGTCACCCACGTGTTCCCGCGCACGTTGCTGTGGTCGATCCTGCCCTACCTCGCGGCGTTCCTGCTGGTGCATCGCGCATTGCATCTGCCGGCAATGGAGGGCGCCAGCATTGTCGGCGTGGCCACGACCCTGCCCTTTGCCCTGCTGCTGATCGTCTATGCGGGTTTCCATATCGAGTACTCGCGTGGTGCCGTGCTGGTGAGCTACTTCACCACGCTCGCGTGGATCTGGTTCGGGTATCGCCGCTACGTGCAGAAGTATGTGCCGGTATTTGGCTACATGGACCCCGCGACACTGCAGCATCTGAACCGCATCATCGCGATGCCCGGCGCCAATCCGCCCGCCAAGACGCGCTTCGAGCAGATCGGCTCGCCCGAGGATGCCATGCATTGCGACGGTATCCTGGTGGAACGCGGCCTGACCGCCGATCCGGCGCGCACGCGGCTGCTTAGCCAGTACCGGCTCGGTCACCTGCGCATGTACTCCGTGGAGCGGATCGGCGAGATGCTGACGGGACGCGTAGGCCTGGACCATATCGACGAGAATTTCTTCGACGACTATGCCGACCACTACCTGTTTGACTACGTCAAGCGGCTGATCGACATCGTCGCCGTGATCGCCCTCGCCCCGCTGGCCCTCTCCATTGGCCTGGCCGTGGCGCTCGCGGTCAGTGCGGAAACCGAAGGGGGTGCGCTGTTCCGGCAACGCCGCGTGGGCCTGTTCGGCAAGCCGTTCACGATGCTGAAGTTTCGCAGCATGGGGGGGGACAAGCATGCGCCAGCGCAGTTCGCCTTGCGCCAAGACCCGCGCGTGACCCGTGTGGGCCGCATCATCCGCAAATACCGGCTCGACGAGATCCCGCAACTGTGGAACGTGCTGGTCGGCGACATGAGTTTCATCGGCCCGCGCCCCGAGCAGGTACCAATGGTCGACGAATTCTCCGAAACCATTGCCTATTACCCGTACCGGCACCTCGTGCGCCCTGGCCTGTCAGGCTGGGCGCAGGTGCAGCAAGGCTATGTCGGCACCCACGCCGAGACCGTGACCAAGCTCAGCTACGACCTGTACTATGTCAAGCACTGCTCGTTCGCGCTGGATCTGCTCATCGCGGTAAAGACCGTCCGCACATTGTTGACCGGATACGGAGCGCGTTGATGACGTCGACCGCTCATACGGGGCGCTCACCGATGCGCATCATGCTTGTCACGACCGGACTCAAGGTGGGCGGCGCCGAGCACCAGGTGATACTGCTGGCGCAAGCCTTCCTGGCGATGGGCCATGCCGTTGCCATCCTCAGCCTGTCGCCAGGGCGCGAGATCGACTTGCCACCGGGCGCCCATGTGGTCGAGCTCAGCATGCGCAAGACGCCGGCCGGCATGATGCGCGCACTCGGGCAAGCACGAACGCTTGTCCGCACCTGGCGGCCTGACGTCATCCATGCCCATATGGTCCATGCCAATCTGTTTGCCCGGGCGCTCACGCGCATCGTGAAGTGTCCGCCGCTGGTTTGCACGGCACACAGCTTCCGTGAAGGCGGCCGTCTCCGCATGGCGGCCTACCGGCTGACGGACCGCTGGGCCGACATCACCACGCATGTCAGCATCGATGGCCGCCTCGGCATGATCGCGTCAGGCGGCGTGTCGGCGTCGCGCATTGTCGTGATGCCAAATGGCATCGACGTTGAGCGCTTTCGTCCCGACCCCGCAGTGCGCCAGGCCACGCGCACGCAACTTGGCTTCAGTGCCGACACGCGGGTGCTGCTCAACGTCGGCAGGCTGGTACCTGAAAAGGCGCAAGACACCCTAATTCGCGCCTTTGCACAAGTCGACCCGGCAATTCCCGCACACCTGCTGATCGCAGGCCATGGAGCGTTGTGGCAACCGCTGTCCGACCTTGTCGCATCGCTTGGCCTCGCGTCGCGCTTGACGTTGCTGGGACAGTGTCACGACATCCCCGCCCTGCTCAACGCCGCGGATGCCTTCGCGCTGTCCTCGAACGTCGAAGGCCTGCCGATGGTACTGGTCGAAGCGCTTGCATGCGGTTGCTCGGTGGTATCGACCGACGCACCAGGCGTGGCGGAAGTGGTGGGAGACCTCGGTGTCGTTGTGCCTCGCGGCGACGTCGAGGGACTTGCCGCTGCGCTGACCGATACATTGCGGACGGGCTGCGGATCGCCCGCCGTGCAAGCCAGTCGGCGCGGGCGCGTGCTGGCCACCTTCTCGATCGAAGCTGTGGCCCGGCGCTGGCTCTCGCTCTATGTTGGCCTGCCCGGCGGCGGCGCCATCGCGCCGCATTCGGAGGCGGCCTGATGCGACGTCGCGTTACAGGCAACCTGCTCTGGATGCTGGCCGAACGCGGCTTGCAGGTCGGATGCGGCATTGCGATCGTTGCAATGCTTGCGCGTGCCCTTGGCCCCGTCGGTTTCGCACATTTCCAATATGCCCAGTCCGTGGTGCTTGTCGCCGGCTCATTGGCCTTCGTATGCAGCGCGGAAGTCATTGTACCCCGACTTGTAGCCGCCCCCTCTCCAACTGCTGAGCAAGAACTGGTCTTACATGCACTAATCCTTCGTCTTCTGGGAGCATTCAGCGGGTACCTGCTGATGTACGCATTTCTCGGGGTCACCTCCGCGTCGGCGGACGTCTGGCAAGCCGCTCTTCTCCTCGGAGTGGCCTTTCTGTTGCGCGAACCGTTTGGCGTGGCGATTGCCTGGATGCAAGCCCATATCAACAACCGGCCAGGAACGCTGTTCTCGTTGCTTGCGCTGGCCGTCAAGATGGCACTCGTCGTCGGACTTGTTCTCCTCGGCGCCAGTAGCGTCGCGGATTTCGCCTCGGCAATTGCGATAGAGGCTGTCGTGCTCGCGGTGCTCCTCAGCGCCTACTACGTCAGGAAGACACCCAGGCAGGCCATCGTCTGGCAGCTTCCCCTGATGCGGGAACTAGTATCCACTGGCTCGTTGTTCTGGGTAAGCTTCATACTAATGATGGCTGCACGTCGCGTAGACCAGCTTATCTTGCAGCCCGCTGTACCTGCCCCCGATTTTGCCGCATATGCAGCGTGTATCCAGATACTGGATAATTTCACTATTGTCGCGAGCATACTCGCCGCCGGCATTGCCCCCGCCTATGTCTACCGATCAGATTCCTTGGCGACCGCACGCAAGAACGTGCTGAGAATCACGACACTACTAGCAATCCTTGGGATGGGCGGCGCCGTCATCATTGCTTCGCTGGCACCATGGATTGTGCATTTGCTCTACGGAAGTCGATTTTCGGCCGCGGTCTCCTTGCTTCAAGGCGGAGCCATCATATCGGTGCTTGCCTTTGTTGACGTAGGACTGACTTTGATGGCTGTGTATATGCGGCGGCCAGCCTGGATCGCAATGAAATGGGGTATTGTGTTGACCGGGACTGTGATCGTCGATCTCTGGCTGATTCCCCGGTATGGAGTCCGGGGAGCATTAATTGGATATGGTGCGGCCTACCTGCTGGCAACAATGGCAGGAGTGGCCACGCTAATAGCAAGTCGAATGCATCCATTGCGGGTTGCGACATGAGCCACAAGCCTCGCGTTTGCTTCTTGACGGGGACTCTCGGCGAGATAGGTGGCGCCGAACGAATGACAGCCGTCATTGCTAACGACTTAGTCACGCGTGGATACGAAGTCTTTATTGTGAGCTTGTGGGGCAAGACTTCATGCTTTCAGCTACACCCGGCAGTACGGCATCATACGTTGCACGCTCGACGCCCCTCGTTCAAACAAGCGTTCCTTTCCACGATCGTGAGGATCCGTCGCTTCCTGCGGGACAACACCATTGACACGCTCGTCGATGTCGACACGATGCTCAGCTTGTTTACCCTTCCTGCAACGTTGGGCCTAAATGTCAGGCGCATTGCCTGGGAGCACTGCCATCTTGGCGAGGATCTCGGCCGTCCTCAACGGCGCCTGGCACGAATGCTCGCGGCACGCTTCAGCGAGTCAATAGTGGTTCTCACAGAACGCGACCGTCAACAGTGGCTGGTCGACATGGCGCCTCGCGCTCGTGTTATCGCCATTGGGAATCCCCTACCGTTTCCATACCCGATCGATCCAGCACCCCGTTCGTCAAATACCGTTCTGGCCGTTGGGCGGCTAACGGCAGCAAAAGGGTTCGACGTGCTGCTGCACGCCTGGAAACTCGTCAGCGCCGAGGCCCCTGACTGGAAGCTCGTCATCGCGGGCGACGGGGAAGAGCGTTCGGCGCTCGAAGAGATTATCACGATGCTCAACCTGCAAGATTGCGTGACCCTTGTTGGCATGCGGCAAGACATAGAAAATGTCTACCGTAACGCAAGCATCTTTTGCCTGAGCTCGCACTATGAGGGCTTTGCGCTAGTGCTACTGGAAGCCATGGCATTTGGCTTACCAATCGTTTCGACAGATTGCGAAACCGGTCCGACGGAACTCATTCGCAACGGCGAAAATGGCATGCTGGTGCGGGCGGGCGATCCACGCGCGCTTGCGGACGGACTGATCGAGGTCATTCGCGACAACAACCTGGCAAACGCGCTTGCGAGCAGCGCTAGAGATGTCGCACGGCGTTACACCCTTGACGGTATCGCCAAATGCTGGGAGCAGCTACTGGCTCCCGCCCCGGACGCAGTATGCAACACGCACTAAGGTTGCGACGGATTGATCACACTTGCCACGGCCGGGTATGCCGGGTATGCGCTCAATGTGGCTGCATCGACGATTTGTGATATTGGACCAGTTGGTTTGCGATGCGTGCCGACGCCTTTCCATCGCCATAAGGATTATGCGCAAAAGACATCCGCTCGTATTCCTCGCGATTATTGAGCAGCAAGCTCACCTGAGCGCAGATTAACGCTTCATCGGTTCCCACCAGCCTCACAGTCCCAGCCGCAAGCGCCTCCGGGCGCTCCGTCGTATCGCGCATTAACAGAACGGGCTTGCCCAGCGAAGGTGCCTCTTCTTGCACGCCACCGGAATCCGTCAAAATAATGGATGCCCGCATCATCATGAACACAAAGGGAAGGTAGTCCAATGGCTCGATTAGATGAATATTGCCGATACCCTGAAGAATTCGGTTGACCGGTTCGCGAACGTTGGGGTTCAGGTGCACCGGATAAACGAAGTCGACATCGGCATGGACCGAAGCCAGACGTGCGATTGCAGAGCAAATACGCTCGAATCCGCTGCCAAAATTTTCGCGTCGGTGCCCAGTAATCAGAACGATGCTGCGCTTGAAGCCGAGCATCGGAAACTGTTCTGTTAGTTGCCGCGCCAGCTGCGGGTCTCCATCAATCTTGTCGCGGACTTCGAAGAGCGCGTCGATGACGGTATTCCCCGTCACCATGATCTGCTCCTCCGGAATATTCTCCTTGCGTAGGTTTTCCGCCGCTTCTGTGGTGGGAGCAAAGTGCAGGCGCGCCAATGCGCCAGTCAGACGCCGATTTGCCTCTTCCGGCCATGGCGAGTACAAGTTGCCGGTACGCAATCCTGCTTCCACATGCCCTACTGGAATCTTCAGATAGTAGCTGGCAAGGGACGCCGCGAACGTGGTCGACGTATCACCATGGACGAGTACAACATCTGGTCGATATTCGAGAAGTACCTGGCGCAAGCCTTCTAGGACCCCTGTCGTGATTTCGAATAAGCCCTGTCCGGGCTTCATGATGTCCAGATCGTAGTCGGGTGAGATCGCAAATAGATCGAGGACCTGATCAAGCATTTCCCGATGCTGCGCGGTCACGCAAACACGAACTTCCAGATCTGGATGATGCACGAGTGCGTGTACGACCGGGGCCATCTTGATGGCTTCGGGTCGGGTTCCAAATACGGCAAGTACTTTCATGAAACTATCTCAATTTAGCGCTGGCTGCTAACGGCGACGGCTGTCAGCATAGAGGCCTGCGGCAACAGCAAAGGCCATGCCCAAGACAGCCCCACCGAGTAAGAAATAAAGCTTACGCGGAAACGCCGGGTGTCGGCTGACCGCAATGGCCCCGAGCGGCCGGGTGTTGAATGTCCGATCCGGATCGATCTGCTCTTCAAGCGCTATCTTTCGTTGCGACAGCGTGCGCAGTTGGAGATCATTCTGCTGCACCATCTCGGTGATCAGCACGCCCACGGAGAATCGCGCTGCGCTGCTCTTCAGGCTGGTGGCAACAAGTTCGTCCAGCCTTTTCTTGCGCGCCTGCTCGATACCGAGAGCTTCCTGCACGTCGACCATCTCTTTTTTCATCCGATCGATCGATGGTTTAGCCAGGGAGGAATGGATGTCAATCAACTGCTCCTGGACGGCGGCCAGATTACGGCGCGCTTCGTCTGGCGATTCGCCCCGGACAGCAATTTGCAGAATATCGGCACCGCGATTGTAATTTACATTAAGTGATGCTCTCAGCACGTCACTCTCACGATTGACACCAGCTTCCAATGGCAAGCCGAGCCGAGTCAGCACCGCATCGACAAACGGCGCTTGGCGCATTCGCTCCAGAGAACGTGCAGTCGCTTCGATTTGAGTCGGAGGACCGTTGCCACTATAAATTTGTCCGATCTGGATGTTGGAAGTAGCCTCCCACTGTTTGCGCAAGACGAATGACGTGCCAAGCCCGATCGCCAGACCCAGCAGGATGAACGTAATGAGCACGATAAAATGCCTGCGGCAAAATTCGACCGCGTCTCCGACCGTCACGCCATCAGCCGCCCGCTCCAAAATTTCGCTCATGAAATAGTGATATGATTTAAATAAAATGTTACCAAAATTAAAGATTTTTCGAAAGTGCCGGCCATTTTTCCGCAAATGTCCCAACGCGACGAAAAAGCCCATCGAAGACACCCAGAATTGCGGCAGACACCTTCCGCATCCGATTTTTCTCAACGAACAGGATGCATAGCAACTCGTGCACCATGCGGGCAATATTCAAGATAAAGAACGAGGGTCGCCTTCTCAAATGGCGAAAAGCCAGAAGCAGCCCATTTCTGAAAATGTAGTACCGTCGAAATGGCGCATGATTATTGGGCCGCAACCGAAGGCCTAACAAATGATGCTCCGAGCGCTTCCCGATTGCATGATCGAGAACGGCATCGATACACATGAATACCGGAACGCCTGCCTCATCCGCACGCAGTGCATAGTCAGTGTCTACGTGATCGATTACCAGCGTTTCGTCGAATTTTCCCAATCGCTCCAACGCGGCTCTGGAAATCGCACTACCCGACGAGATAACAGAAAAAACCCGCCTCAGACCACTCTCCGCAGGGTTGATCTCTTCGGAATGGTACGCCCATTTTGTCAGATTCAATAGCGGAGCAAATTTCTGAAGATTCACATCAAATACTGCCGGCCCTATAATAAACGACGTGCTTTCCATTGTCGCAGCTGCTTTGACGAGCTTTTCAACGCAATCTTCTGTGATGCGCGAATCCTGATCTAATAGAAAAATGAGATCGAGATCCTTCTCGAACCAGTCTAGTGCTGCATTGAATGCACCAGCAATCCCCCCCAGGTTACCGTTCTTGATACAGTGGATATGGGGCGAAAGCGCATCGAGATCCACAGGATGTTGCGAGTTATCGACAACGACAAGCCGGTCGAAATAGCCGCCAACGCGCTCAACGTTATGCACATCATCCGATTTTGGATTGAAAAGCACGACGACTGCGCCGCACCGCAACTTTTTTCGAGTCATAGAATGATTGGTTGGATAAAATAGAAATTAACAACAAATAATCCCAATACCAATAAAAATGCAGCGACACCAATCAATCGATTCTTGAATGCCACCAATAACGCCGGCAGCAGCGGAATGCTCACGATATCAAACAGCTCACTGGCCCGGAAAGCAAATACCGGCACACCGGAAAAAGCAAAGTAGACAATCAGAGACAGCGTCCAGACCCTGAACAACACATCAAAATACTTGAATCGCGCTCTCAGTCCCGAAGACGAGTTGCATAGGGCGAACCAGATAGCGATCTTGATGATCGCTTCCACATTGAAAAGATTAATTTCCGCATACTGCCCCTCGGCAAGCAAATCTATGTAAACCTCGACCTTTGGAAACACCTGGGCCACCATGGCGAAAAGCGCGCCATTGAAGTTCAGAAGGTAAACTAGGCTTGCACCCAGCGCAGCACAAACTACCAACTGCCTATTATTCCAACGCTGCGATCCTAGTGGATAAGCAGCGAGATACAGAAATGCCGATGGATGGAACGCCGCTGCCCCAAGTATCGAAAGCAGATATCGCCATGGCTTGCGCGCAGAAAGATAGGGAACTCCACACAAAAATATTGCAGACGCTATGCCGGCGCGCACCTGCGCAAACTCGTGCAGGAGGAAATACTTCGACAGATAAACAAGGACGGACGCAAGAAAAAAACGGCTACATCGATGTATGCCTATCAGCTTGAGCGTTACACCTACGCCAGCCACAATCCAGAAATAGCCACCAACCTCCAGATTAAAATACTTGGCTATCCAGCTCAGCGCTGTAAAGGCGGGAGCGAAATGCCCCCCAAATAGACCATCCGCGGGATCGTATTCTTCGAATATCCTAATATAAATATCAGTGTCGGCGGTAACCAGGCCCCCTCGGGTAGCGGCGAGGGGGAGCAGAACCACGAGGATGACAATTCCCACAACGGGAATTCGCATCCTCTGAAGGTATTCCAGGAATGCGCCCTGCCTCTTGTTCGGGGTCAGGTCCTGCGAAATCATGGAATACATCCCAAATTCTCGAGCAAAGCCGACAACTCGGTCCATCCTTGTTCATGGAGATCTGTCAACCGGCGCAGACAAGCGTAATTGCTGGTACGCATGTCGTTCAATTTCTGCCTCATATCCTCAACTGCCAACTCATCAAGTAGGAGAAACTGAGCACCCAGATCTGCAAAGTCACCAATCCGGTTATTCAACACAACTGGAACGACACCTGATGCCAAATACTCGATCGCCTTCGTTGGGCATGCAACGTTGTTGATGGTGGAGTCATCGCGCAGCAAGAAGCCGAGATCGGCCGTCGCATACCGCTTGACCACGTCGGCCCGTGTACCGGATGAAAACTCGGCATCCCGGATATCCCATCGTCCGGCGCTAGCTCGCATTTGCTCCGGATTAGGGGTCATGAAAATGTAGCGATAACGGGGATATTTCGCAGCCGAACGAAGCATCAAATCAATATTTTGCCAGACTTGGGTCCCACCAGCATAAATCACGGAGATAGGCCCATCGGTAAGTGTTTGCCGTGGTGGCACCGGGATGTCCTGCTCAAAGATAGGCAAGAGGATACTCGGAGCGGTCCTACCGTACTTAGCGACTAAGTGACCAGCCATGCGGCGTGTCACGCAAATGATGGCGCGACTTCTTTTGACAACAATCCTCTCGATGCATCCAAAAATGAGCGCCTTGACAGCCTTGCCTTCGGCTTGCGTCTCCTCTGGAACTACCCCATGAATGTCGGTAATTACGCAGTTGCGCATGAAGTAGGCGGGTAAGGCGAACATCGCATGAAACACCGAATGCACGTAGACACATCGGGCGCGCAAAATTAGGCTAAGCGTGAGGAAGAAATGCGCAAAGAAGTTCACATAGTAGACGGTCAGATTACCGTCATAATACGAACGGACTTTCCAGTGTCTACAATATGCGCCACAAACATAAGTTCGGGCGCTTTCCTTAAGCAGAGACTCAATGGCGGCCACGCGCTGCACCATTCCATCGCGCTCATTCTCTTTCGTTGGAAAAGGTCCAAAAATAAGAATCATCAAGAGCCTCGGATTTATTTATATCCATAGGTGGGACTTATCGTATGGAATGGGCATGCATTGTGCGATAAATTACAACAACCGCCAAGCACGTTAGCATCAACTCGCCCCCAACCATGCCAAGAATCACGCCCTTCTCGGCCATACGCGGAACCAAGACCACAAAATTGACGATAGTGAAACATGCCGCAACCGCAAAAATGGTTGCATACGGTTTGCCCCGTCCCATTGCTCCCAACACTTGCACGCCCAGTACATTATTCAGGACACCAAGGAAGATCCACGGGCAAAGCCACCGAATCACGTCAAGGTAACGCGGATCAACCCATTTCAGCGCCGCCAGTCCGTATGGAGCGATTACGTACAATGTCACGGTACCAAGAACTGCAGGCACCAAGAGAAATATCGAGGTCCTTCGCACACTCTGAAACCCTGCTTCCACACTTTTCCCGAATGCCTGAGCATTAACCGGATACAGACTCTGACTGATGGGTGCCAAGCATCCGATCGCTGCCTTGATGATTTTTTCGGCTGCCGCATAAACACCGACGACGGCACTATCGTGGAAAATACCCAGCACAAAGACGCCACTACTGGACAGTATCCCTCCACCTGCAGATGAAAAGAAATAAGGTGCGCCATGCTTTAATTCGGTGATGATGCCAGCAATGCGCACGCTCGTGGGATCAAGAACGCTGCTCCGAAGAAGCATACTGACGCACACCGCCCCGACAAGAATCGGAGGAACCGACAGTACCAACGCGGTCAGTACGAGGTCTTCGGGCTGGCGCACCCATAACAGGACACCCACTGCACTCAGCAGCTTCGTGACCGTACTGGCGATCGCCACAGGACCCATCTGATTCATGCCTTGGTAGAACCAAATGGGCGTGAGCACATTGCCTACCGCCGACGCAAGCAGCAGCACGTAGGCAAGCATCTCCGAGTTCGAGGACGCATGCCACCAGCAAAGAGGAATGGCGACCAGGAAGACCGGGATAAGTAGGGCTATCTTGGCACCCATGATGGTCGATACATAGACGGAGAGCTCTCGGTGTGGCCCTGTGCGCTTGATCGTGACATTCCTCGTGGCAGAAATGTTGAAACCATAATCTGCAACTAGTTGTGCATATACCGCCACTGCCTGACCGAACGCCACCACTCCGAACACCTGAGCTCCAACATGGGAAACCAGAAATGGTAGGGTGATCAGTGGAATAAGGTAATTTAGGCCCTGCGCCATAAATAAATATGTCGCATTTTTAACTATACCAGGGTGATTCGCATTAATACCCAAGATCCATCAACCTCTATCCGATTTGCTGCTATTCCTTCTTACGATCATCCAGCGCGGCGACTGGAAGCGTACTATTCTCCAATAGAGCCACACGTATAGAACGATAAAAACAAGCACAAACGCCGGCAGCGCCAGCCGGTTACTCCAAAACAAAGTCGCCGGCAACACCGCAAGCAGACTGATCATCCACAGGTACGGGGATGTCATTGAATTTCTGCGCAAACGATGCCGGACATCCTTGCTGCCAACCGCCCAGCGCATCAGGCGCTGATAAATTAGCGTGTGCAAATGGACGCCATCCGGATAGCCAGCGGGCACTCCCTTAAGTACACGACGACGATAAATTGAAAATAACGTTTCAAATATCGGATAAATAACCATAAGCACTGGATACCATGCCGACACTTGAGAATTTCGCATAACCAAAAGTATGCTGCATTCAGCCAGAATAAAGCCAATGAAATAGGCCCCTCCATCACCCAGGAAGATGTGTCCAGCTGGAAAATTCCATATAAAGAACCCCAGGATGGCCCCTATCATCGCAAATGCCACGGTCAAGACAAGTGTATCGCCGACCTGAAACGCGACGTACGCTAGCGACACAAACATCATCATCGATACCATCGCGGCTAATCCGTTAAATCCATCGATGATATTGATGGCATTGGCTAGCCCGGCCACGGCCACAGTCGTTATTGCGATCGAAAGCAATGGAACGGCGAAAAACCAATCCAGAAGCGGCAAATCGATTCGGACAACACGCGCTCCAAGTAGGTACGCAGCTAGCAGCGCCGAAACCATCGTCGCGATCAGCCGATCTCTCGGCGTAACACGCTTCGTTAAATCTTCAACAAACCCAGCACTAAATGCAGGAATTGCTGTCACGAGCAATAAAGCGAATGAGTAGGAAACAGCAATGGACGCACGCAACCAAACTGCGACCACCACAGCCCACAGCGCTAGAAAAATCCCCAGTCCCCCAACACGCGGCACTGGCCGGGCATGGAACTTCTGTACCCCATTTAAATCCCAGTCTGCGGTCAAGTGCTCATGAAGCCTGGAGTAGCGAATCACCATCAATGTGATGGCGAACGAAACCACGAAAGCGATCGAAAGAGTCAGCATAGAGGTTCGGAACTATGCACGGCGCGATGTTTGAATGTGGTTCGCAGCTATTCGAGCTAGCACAGCCTGATTCAAGCGATCTCGCTCAACGTCCCGCCACCAACCGAAACGGGAAAAATAAAGGATTGCAGATCGGATATGCTCTTTGAGTAACCGGAATGAACGGTATGATCCTTGTCCGTGTTCATGAATGACGCTGGCTTGCGGCAAGAACACCAGCGATCCGTGACTAGCGGCTCGGCGGCAAATATCAACGTCTTCCAAATACATAAAATATCGTGAATCGAATCCCTCGATGGCAAGAAACGTCTTTGAGCAGAAGGCAAGGAATGCTCCCGACAGGCAGTCCACCTCGAGAGTACGGTCATAGCGGAATGCCTGCAATTCGTATTTGGCGTCCGCCGTAGCATAGAAGTAGCTGGGCATGAAGCGGCGAGCGAACAGATTCCACGGCGTCGGCAGTAATTTGCAGGACCGATACAAGTCGCCTTCCGGTGACATGATCTTCGGGCCCACCAGTACGACGTTGTCATGCCCCACAACATAGTCAGCCATGGCCTTTACGCTGCCGCGAGTCACCACGATATCCGGGTTCACCACCAGATGCACCGCTCCCCCGAGCCTTTCGATTGGCGCCAGGGCAAGATTGTGCCCACGACCAAAGCCGATGTTGCCGGGTGCATCAATGATCTGGACGGTGTCCGACGCCAGCGCCGCATAGTGCCCCTTCTGATCGGAGTTGTCGATCAGAAAGACTTGAACTGGATAATCGGCTTGCAACGAAGCGACGCACTCTCGAATCTGCTCAAGTGCGTTGTTGTAGAGCACAATTGACGCGGTGACGATATGCATGAACCTAAACTGGTTATGTTACGAGGGAACTGATGGCAGCTCCAGAACCGGCGGCCGACAGTGGTGCGGGCGATGCAACCGACTGGGGCAGGAGTTCCCCGGCTAAAAGTTATGCAAATAGCTCGGCTTCTACCAGACGTTTGGCACTCGCATCCTTGGCCGCTAGCGTCGGCATGCCATTCACCGGCCAGTGCACACCGATATCGGGATCGTCCCACGCAAGACTGCGCTCATGCTCTGCGTACCTATAGTCTGTCGTCTTATAGAGGAAATCCGCAGACTCCGATGTCACGACAAATCCATGCCCAAATCCTTCCGGAACCCAAAGTTGTCGCTTGTTTTCGGCCGACAGGCTGACGCCAACCCATTTGCCGAAGGTTGGAGAACTTCGCCGCAAATCCACTGCCACGTCAAAGACCTCGCCAGAAACCACACGTACAAGTTTCCCCTGAGGCTTCTGTATTTGGTAATGCAAGCCACGCAAGACGTTCCGTACCGAGCGCGAATGATTATCCTGAACGAAATTTCTTTTCAGCCCGGTGGCTTCTTCGAATACTCTGGCGTTGAAGCTCTCAAAAAAGAATCCCCTGTCGTCACCAAAAACTTTTGGCTCAAGAATTAGCACTTCGGGGATTGCGGTTAGTATTACATTGAGATTCATTTCACAGCATCCAGAATAATCTGATTGAGATATTTTCCGTAGCCATTCTTCGCCAGTGGTGCTGCTAGCTTCGCGACCTGCTCCGCGTCGATCCATTTGTTGCGATAGGCAATTTCCTCCGGACACGCCACCATCAGTCCCTGCCGATTCTGCAGTGTGGCAATGAAACTCGCCGCTTCAAGCAGGGAATCATGCGTACCGGTGTCCAGCCACGCGTAACCACGCCCCATGATTTCGACATCAAGCTGCCCCATGGCAAGGTAGCGCTTGTTCACATCGGTAATCTCGAGTTCGCCGCGGGCGGAAGGTCGGATGTCCGCGGCGATATCGCACACCTGGTTATCGTAGAAATAGAGCCCAGTAACGGCGTAGTTCGATCGCGGCTTGAGAGGTTTCTCCTCCAACGATAGCGCGCGGAAATTGTCGTCGAATTCCACGACGCCGTAGCGGTCCGGATCATGCACGTGATACGCAAAGACCGTGGCACCATTACCCTGCTTCGCCGCACGACCCAGCTGCGCCACGAGCTCATGTCCGTGGAAAATATTGTCGCCGAGTATCAGTGTCGACGGGTCATTCCCGACAAAATCCCGCCCAAGGATGAATGCCTGTGCAAGACCGTCCGGCGACGGCTGCACCGCATATTGAAGGTTGATGCCCCAGTTGCTTCCGTCTCCCAGCATGTCGGAGAAACGCGGGGTATCTTCGGGCGTCGATATAATCAAGATGTCACGAATCCCTGCCAGCATGAGCGTGGACAGCGGGTAGTAGATCATCGGCTTGTCGTAGACAGGCAGAAGCTGCTTCGACACCGATCGGGTAATCGGATAAAGCCGGGTACCGGAGCCACCGGCCAGAATGATGCCTTTACGCATGATGCGGTATCAGGAGAGGACTTGGTCAAGCAGGTGATGGACACCCTGCTGCCAGTCCGGAAGATGGATGTCGAACGTTTCGCGCAATTTGCGCGTGTCCAACCGCGAATTCGATGGCCGGGGTGCCGGCAGCGGGTAGGCCGTGGCGGGAATCGCTTCGATCGCCTCCGGCGCCACCTTGAGCGCCACGCCCTTGCTGGCGGCATAGCGCAAGACTTCCGACGCATAGCCATGCCATGATGTCTCGCCGGATGCCGCAAGGTGATAAATGCCAGCTGGGAATGCCGCGCGGTCGCCATGCAGCCAGGCACGGCTCACGATCTGTGCTGTCACGTCGGCGATCAATGCTGCCGTCGTGGGAGCGCCAAACTGATCCGCGATCACGCGCAAACTGTCGCGCTCGCATCCAAGCTTGAGCATCGTCTTGGCAAAGTTGCCACCGTGTACCCCGGCCACCCAGCATGTGCGGAGCACGATGGCCTGGCTGCCAGCCTCGGCGATCGCCTGCTCTCCTGCAAGCTTGCTCTTACCATATACCGAAAGCGGGCCCACGGCGTCTTCTTCCGAATAGGGCGTCGTACCCTCTCCACTAAAAACGTAGTCCGTGGAGTAATGCACGAGCAGGCTGCCCGCCGCGCGTGCCGCTTCGGCCAGCACGCCAGGTGCCACGCCATTGATGGCGAACGCGGCCTCCATCTCGGTCTCGGCTCGGTCGACGGCCGTGTAGGCCGCCGCGTTGACGATCACCTCGGGCCGTGTGTGGCGAACCACCTCGCGCAGGGCGGCCGGATTGGAGAGATCACATGCCGTGCGATCCAGCGCAACAACGCGGCCAAGGGGCGCCAGACTCCGGCGCAACTCAAATCCGACCTGACCGTTGCTTCCTGTTACAAGAATGGTGGAAATGTGCGGCGCCTTATGCTGCATATTGCTTCGCCACCCAGTTCCGGTAATCGCCCGAAACCACATCCTGCACCCACGGTTGATTATCGAGATACCACTGCACGGTCTTGCACAGACCGGTCTCGAACGTCTCTGCCGGTTTCCAGCCCAACTCGCGCTCGAGCTTGCGCGCATCGATGGCATAGCGGCGGTCGTGGCCGGGCCGATCCTTCACGAATGCGATCTGGTCGCGGTACGACCCCGCTGCCTTCGGCTTGAGGTCGTCCAGCAGGTCGCATAGCGTATGCACGACGTCCAGGTTGGTCTTCTCATTCCAGCCGCCCACGTTGTACGTTTCGCCCAGGCGGCCGCGCCCCAGCACTTCGCGGATTGCGCTGCAATGGTCGCGCACGTATAGCCAGTCGCGCACATTCTGGCCATCGCCGTACACTGGCAGCGGCTTTCCGGCGAGGGCATTGGTGATCATCAGCGGGATCAGCTTCTCGGGGAAGTGATACGGGCCGTAGTTGTTCGAGCAGTTCGTCGTCAGGACCGGCAACCCATAGGTGTGGTGATAGGCGCGGACGAGATGGTCGGATGCGGCTTTCGATGCCGAATACGGGCTGTTCGGCGCGTATGCCGTAGTCTCCGCGAATTGAGGATCCGCGGCACCGAGGGAGCCAAACACCTCATCAGTAGACACGTGCAGGAATCGGAAGCTGGCTTTGGCTGCGTCATCGAGACCGCTCCAGTAGCCACGCACCGCCTCCAGCAGCGTGAACGTGCCAACGATATTGGTCTGGATGAATTCTCCGGGCCCATGAATTGACCGATCAACATGACTTTCGGCCGCAAAGTGCACCACGGCACGCGGCTTGTATTCGCCCAGCAAACGGTCTAGGGCCGCACGATCGCAAATATCGGTCTGCGAGAAGATGTGACGGCCGTCACCCTCCAACGAGGCCAACGTTTTCAGATTGCCGGCGTACGTCAGCTTGTCGACGTTGACAATGCTGTCTGCACCCGGCTGGGCAAGCCAGTCGAGGACGAAATTAGCGCCGATGAACCCGGCCCCACCCGTGACAAGAATGTGCGACAAAATTTCTGTTCCCTGCTTATCGATATGTTTCGAGTGCCCGACAATAGCCGGGTGCCTGCCTGATCCAGTGGGGGATAGCGGCTTTTCTAAGTCCTCTTGGAAGTGGTGCTAGTCTATCTGACCACGCCCCCCAACCTTAGCGTGCCAGCCAACTTTTTGTAGCGTGTTGTAACGAATCGCCAAATCGGTTATTTGCTGGTATGAGAAGGCCTGTTTTGGCACTTCTTCGGCCTTCCTAATAATTGCGGCAATTCCCGATGCCTGTGAATCAGATCCTTTCAGACAGCGCTTTCGCCATTGGCGACCTCCAGGGCTGCACCCCATCCCTGCGTGAATTGCTTGCGCAAATACCCGCCGACGCCTCCTTGCGTTTCGTCGGCGATCTCGTCAATCGGGGCCCGGCCTCGCTGGAAACCTTGAGGGCCGTGAAAGGCTTGGCGCCCAGGGCACAGACCGTTCTTGGCAATCACGATATCCACCTGCTCGCCGTGGCAGCTGGCGTGCGCAAGAAGGGAAAGTCGGACACGCTCGACGACATCCTGAGCGCGCCGAATTGTGATGCGTTGCTCACCTGGTTGCGCCATCAGCCACTCGCTATCCTGGAGGACGGTTTCCTGATCGTCCACGCCGGCATACTGCCCCAATGGACGGCAAGTCAGGTCATCGACCTGGCGCAGGAAGTGGAAACCGCGCTTCAGGGCCCAAACTGGCAAGGTTTCCTGGCCGACATCTTCGGCAACGCGGCGGATCGTTGGGACGACGGCCTGCGGGGCATCGAGCGCCATCGGGTGGTCATCAACGCGCTGACCCGTCTGCGCTTTTGCTCCGCAGACGGCGTGATGGACCTGAAAACCAAGGAAGGGCTCGATGGTGCACCTGCCGGGGTCATGCCATGGTTCGACGTTCCTGGCCGGCGCACCAGAGACGTCACTGTCGTATGTGGCCACTGGTCGACACTTGGCCTCGTCATGCGCCCCAATCTGATGGCGCTCGATACCGGCTGTGTCTGGGGAGGCAAACTGACGGCAGCAAGACTGGCGCCCAATCCGCACGAGCGGACAGTCATCCAAGTCGATTGCCCGCAGTATTGTGATCCGCTTGCCTGACGATGAGACCCCGCCCTAGCGGGAAGGTCCGATGGTTCAGGACATGGCAGATGCGGGCTGCGCCTCCGGAAGCGCCGGCTGCTGCCACCGGCCTGCGGCGGCGGCCGCCTCCTCCTGCCTCCCAGCTACCAGTTGCGTCACGACCTCCCGCGCCGCCTCTGCCAGCTCCCGGCGTCCGGACTCCCCGGCAACCAACTGTGGCCCAATCACCAGCCGTGCCTTGATCTGCGGCGACTTCAGAATGGCATTCAGGCACTGCACCAGCGAAATATCGTCGATATATGCCGGAGCCAGCGTCGGTGTGCCTGTCGTAGCGTCCAGGTACGTCAGGCCCACCGGCTGCACGGGAAGATGGCCCGCCACCGGCGCCTGCATCAAGTTGGCGTGAAAGGGCAGCACCTTGCTGCCATCGGTGGTCGTACCCTCGGGAAACACACACACCAGATCGCCCTGCCGCATCACCTCGGTGATGTGATGCAGAACGCGGTGCGCATCGCGCCTGCGGGCGCGTTCGATAAAGATCGTGCCGGTTTTATCGCACAGCCAGCCGATCACGGGCCAGCTGCGGATCTCCGACTTGGCGACGAAGCGCACCGGTTGCCAGCTATGGATGACGTAGATGTCGAGCCACGAGATGTGGTTCGACACCAGCATCGCGCCATGCGGTGCCGGTTGGCCAGGCGCCAGCCCCTGCACTTCCACCTCAATTCCGCAGATGGCCAGGAGCTTGCGGGACCATGCGCGGATCAGACGTTCGCGCAGACTCGCGCTCGCCCACGGAAAGACAGTGGCGCAAACCAGCATTCCACGCAGCAGGTGAAATACCAGCCGCGCCTTGCGCAACCAGATCATCGTGAGGCCCCGGTTTTCCTAGAGGTGAGCTTGCCGGCGCTTGTCAGCGCTGTTCGTAGACGATCTGGCCGCAAATCAGCGTCGTGCGCACGCGGCCTTCCATCTCGTAGCCCATCCACGGCGAGTTCTTGCCCTGGCTCTTCAGCGCGCTGCGCTCCACCTTCCAGACCTGCTTCGGGTCGAAGACGCACACGTCCGCGGCACTGCCTGCGGTCAGCGATCCGGCGTTCAGGCCGATCACGCGCGCGGGTTCGCTGGTGATGCGGGCCAGCGCGCGCACCAGCGGCACCTTATGCTCGCTAGCCCAGCGCAGCGTCAACGGCAGCAGCAGTTCCAGGCCCGTGGCGCCCGGCGAGGCCTCAGCGAACGGCAGCAGCTTTTCGTCGTCGTCCACCGGAGTGTGGTCCGAGCAGAGTGCGTCGATCGTGCCGTCGGCCAGCGCCGCCACGATCGCGTCGCGATCGCGCGTGCTGCGCAGCGGCGGCGTGAAACGCATCTGGCTGTTGAAGAAGCCGATGTCCATGTCGGTCAGCGACACGTGATGGATGTTCACGTCGCAGGACACCGGCAGGCCTTCCTTGCGGGCCTGACGCACCAGTTCCAAACCCGCGGCCGACGACAGGCGGCACAGGTGCACGCGCGCGCCCGTGGCACGTATCAGTTCGAAGATCGTGTGCAGGCGCACGGTTTCCGCGATGACCGACACGCCGGACAGACCCAGGCGCGATGCGACCGCGCCGCTTGCGGCCACGCCCCCGCCCAGGAACGGGTCCTCGGGACGCAACCACAGCGTGAAGCCGAACGTCTGCGCATATTGCATCGCGCGCTGCAGCACCTTGGTATCGTGAATCGGTGCTTCGGCCTGGCTGAAACCGACGCAGCCAGCCTCGGTCAGCTGGCCCATCTCGGTCAGTGCCTCACCCTTCAGGCCGACGGTCAGCGCGCCCAGCGGGTACACGTGCGTCTGGTTCAGCTTGTGGGCGCGGAACTTGAGCATTTCCACCAGGCCCGGCTCGTCCAGCACCGGATCGGTGTCGGGCGGGCAGACCAGGCTCGTTACGCCGCCGGCAGTGGCTGCGGCCAGTTCGGACTCGAGCGTGGCCTTGTATTCATAGCCCGGCTCGCGCAGCCGGGCGGACAGGTCGACCAGCCCCGGGCACACGATCATGCCGCGGGCGTCGATGGTCTTGTTGGCATGGAAGTCAGCGGGCGCGCGGCCCACGCCGACAATCTTGCCGGCGGCGATGTACAGGTCCTGTTCGGCGTCGACGTTCGCGGCCGGGTCGATCAGGCGGCCACCCTGGATATGGATCTTCATGTTCTGTCGGTGTGTGCTGTTCGTTGTATCCGGGGTCCGGCTCAATCGTTATTACCCGCCACGATGCCCATCACGGCCATGCGTACGGCGATGCCGAACGTCACCTGGTTCAGGATCACCGATTGCGGACCGTCTGCCACGGCGGAGTCGATCTCCACGCCGCGGTTCATCGGGCCCGGGTGCATCACAATGGCATCAGGCTTGGCCAACGCCAGGCGCTCCGGGGTCAGACCGTAGGCCTTGAAGTACTCCTGCGCCGACGGCAGCAACGCGCCGGTCATCCGCTCGTTCTGCAGGCGCAGCATGATCACGACGTCCACGCCCTTCAGGCCCTCTTCCATGTTGTGGAAGACCCGCACACCCATCTGCTCCAGCCCGGACGGCAGCAGCGTGCGCGGCCCGATCGCGCGGACTTCCGGCACGCCCAGCGTGGTCAGCGCGTGGATGTCCGAGCGCGCCACGCGCGAGTGCAGGATGTCGCCGACGATCGCCACCGTCAGGTTCGTGAAGTCTTTCTTGAAATGCCGGATCGTGTACATGTCCAGCAGGCCCTGCGTCGGGTGCGCGTGGCGGCCATCGCCGGCGTTGATCACGTGCACGTGCGGCGCCACGTGTTCGGCGATCAGGTAAGGCGCGCCCGAGCTGGCGTGGCGCACCACGAACATGTCGGCCGACATCGCCGACAGGTTGTTGATCGTATCGAGCAGCGATTCGCCCTTGCTCGTGGACGACGCGTTGATATTCAGGTTCAGCACGTCCGCCGACAGCCGCTTGGCCGCGATCTCGAAGGTCGTGCGAGTCCGGGTGGAGTTCTCGAAGAACAGATTGAACACGCTCTTGCCGCGCAGCAGTGGCACCTTCTTGACCTCGCGGTCGGAGTCGGAGAGCGATACGAACTGGCTGGCGGTATCGAGGATGTGCGTGATCATGTCACGCGACAGCCCCTCGATCGACAGCAGGTGCTTCAGTTCGCCGTTCTTGGTGAGCTGCGGGTTGCGAAACGTCTTGGTCATGGCAGGTCGGGCGCGGGTTCTATCTGTGTGGTACTTGCGTGCTTGCGGGTTCAGCTACGGACTTCAGTGGCAAAGGCAAAGCGGGTGTCCGCACCCTCGCCCTGGCGCGACAGCACCAGGGTCTTGTCCTGGGGCAGCGCGACGGTAACAGCGGCAAATTCGGCGGCGATCGGCAACTCCCGGCCACCGCGATCGGCCAGCACGGCCAGCGCCACCCGGGCCGGACGGCCGTAATCGAACAGCTCGTTGACGGCGGCGCGAATCGTGCGGCCCGTGGCCAGCACGTCATCGATCAGCAGGATATTGCGGTCTTCCACCTCGAACGGGAGCGTGGTCGACTGCGCTTGGCTGTGCAGGCCCTTCTTGGCATAGTCGTCGCGGTGAAAGGCCACGTTGATCACGCCGTGCCCGCCCAGTTGCAGGTCGGACGCCAGCCGCTCGGCGATCCAGGCGCCTCCGGAGTAGATCCCCGCGACGGACCAGCGCGCACGCTCGCTGGAGGGCATCAGGGCCTGGGCCTGGTCGCGCAGCGCGTGATACAGCGCCTCGGCGTCGGGTGTAGAGGTCTGGGTCATAGCGGGAGTTCGTCGAAATACTGTTGCAGGATGATCCGGGCTGCCTCGGCATCGAGCGCGCCTCGCTTGGCGCCCGCCATGGCGGCGGCGCGCGAGGAGTAGCGTTCGTCCACCCATTCCACGGGCAGATTGAAGCGTCCATTCAACTGGTTGCCAAAGCGGCGCGCAAGCCGCATCGAGGGCTGTTCCTCGTCGTCGGGGCCGGCTTCCGGATTGACAGGCATCCCGACCACGAGTCGCACCGGCGTCCACTGGCGAATCAGTTCGCCAACGGCGTCGAAGCGGGCCTCGACCGTCACATTCGGAAGGATCGTAAGTGCGCTGGCTTGCCGGGTGATGAAATTACCGAGCGCCACGCCGATTTTTTTCTCGCCATAGTCGAAGGCAAGCACCGTGCCGTCGCGGGGCGTCTCGCGCCCCAGCTGGTCAGGCATGTCCCGCGTCACCCGAAAGCATCGAGATGTCGATGCCGAGCAGGCGAATGGCCGCTGCAAAACGTTCCTCGGGGGGCACGCTGAAAATGATCTCGGGATCGGCCTGGACGGTCAGCCAGCCATTGCGGCTCAGTTCGTCCTCAAGCTGGCCGGCGCCCCACCCCGCGTAACCGAGCGTGAGCAGGAACCGGTGCGGGCCGCTGCCGTTGGCCACGGCTTCGAGCACGTCCTTGGAGGTGGTCATTTCCAGCCCGCCGGGCACCGCCAGCGACGACACATAGATGCCGACCGGGTCATGCAGCACGAAGCCGCGTTCGGTCTGCACCGGGCCGCCGAAATAGACCGGCTGATGGGCAACTGGCTGGATTTCGAGCTTGAGATCGATCTTGTCGAAGAGCGTGGCCATGTCGATGTCGATCGGCCGGTTGATCACCAGGCCGAGCGCGCCGCGCTCGTTGTGCTCGCAAAGATAGACGACGGAACCTGAAAACGTCGGATCGGCCATGCCGGGCATGGCAATCAGGAACTGATTGGTGAGATTGATTGGAGCTTCGGACGTCGCCATGGCTTGCATTCTACCAAATCACCGCAGCGACTTCCCGTAAAACTTCGGCGTCCGGCGACATGCTGCAGTGCACCATTTGTTGCTGCCTCAACGCCCTCACCCGCGCAGCGCGGCCAGGTCTTCGGGCGTGAGCCAGCGCCATTCTCCGGGGCCCAGCGCGGGGTGGAGCACGAGCCCGCCGATCGCGCTGCGATGCAACGCGGTCACGTGGTTGCCCACCGCGGCGACCATCCGCTTGACCTGATGGTACTTGCCCTGCAGCAGCGTCAGACGCAGGCTGCGCTCGCCGGTCGCTTCGCACGCATCGGCGGCAATCGGCGCCGGTTCGTCGTCGAGCTTCACGCCAGTGCGCAACGCTTCCACCTGTTCCGGCGTAACCGGGTCGAAGGTCGTCACTTCGTAAATCTTCGGCACCTGCTTCTTCGGCGAGGTCTGGGCGTGGATGAACTGGCCGTCGTCGGTCAGCAGCAGCAATCCGGTGGTGTCGTGATCGAGCCGCCCCACAGCCTGGACCTCCCGCTGGCGCAGCGGTACCGGCAGCAGGTTGTACACACTTGGATGATGGCGCGGACGCTGGGAGCATTCGTAGCCCGTCGGCTTGTTCAGCATCACGTAGGCCTTGGTGCACGCCAGCCACTCCTCGCCGTCGACCATCAGGCGCAGCCCGTCCACCTCGAAACGCGCACCCGGGTCCTCGCAGAGTTCACCGTTGACCTCGACCAGCCCGGCTGCCACCAGATCGCCGCAATAGCGGCGGGTGCCGAAGCCTTGGGATTGCAGGATGCGGTCGAGTGTCGTGGCCATGGGAATATCTTTCTGCTGCTTGGATGGGACTGCTGGAGTTCCGGTTGCTATGTTAGGTTACGGCGATGTCTGGATCGCCCTCCCCCGAATCTGAAGCCGACGCCGCGCGCCTGCCTTACCGGATCGACCGGAATTTTACCCGCGGCCTGGTCTGGCTCCGGCGCGACTTGCGCGCCGATGACAACGCGGCGCTGCATTATGCCCTCAAGCACTGCCGGCAGGTATGGTGCGTGTTCGTGTTCGACCGGGAAATCCTGGCGCCGCTGCTGGCGCGGGGGCTGCATGCCGATCGCCGCGTCGAGTTTATCCTGCGTTCGCTGGAGCCATTGCGCCGGGCGCTGGAAGATTCGGGCGGCGGCCTGATCGTGCTCGACGGCACCGCGCGGCAGGCAATTCCGACGCTGGCCGCCGAGCTTGAAGTGGAGGCCGTCTTCGCCAACCATGATTACGAGCCGGCCGCCAACGATCGCGACGAAGCCGTGCGCCGGACACTAGCCGCCGACAGCCGGGTGCTGCTCACGTTCAAGGACCAGGTCATCTTCGAACGCGACGAGATCCTGACTGGCCAGGGCCGCCCCTTCAGCGTGTTCACGCCCTACAAGAACGCCTGGCTGCGCACGGTGCAGCCGTTCGACCTGCGGCCATATCCGATCGGGAAACACCTGGAAGCGATTGCACCTGTTCCACAACGGTACCGGGGGCAATTGCCGACGCTGGCCGACCTCGGTTTCACTGCCACCAACCTGGCTGGGATCGCCATGCCCACGGGCAGCGACGGCGCTCACGCGCTGTTCGACGAATTCCTGTCCCGCATTGGCGACTACGGCCGTCGGCGCGATTTTCCGGCCTTGCGGGGGCCAAGCTATCTCTCGGTTCACCTGCGCTTCGGCACGATCTCGATCCGCACACTCGCCCGCGCCGCGCATGACGCCATGCTGCGCGGCGGTGCTGCGAGCGAAGGCGCAGGCGTCTGGCTCTCGGAACTGATCTGGCGCGACTTCTATTTCATGATCCTGCATCACCATCCGCGCGTGGCGGAAGGTAAGTCGTTTCACGCCGAATACGATGCGCTGCGGTGGATCGCGCCGGCCACGGGCGACCGGTACTTCGCAGCCTGGTGCAACGCGCAGACCGGCTATCCGCTGATCGACGCAGCGATGCTCCAGATCCGCCAGAGCGGCTACATGCACAACCGCCTGCGCATGGTGACCGCTAGCTTCCTGGTCAAGGACCTGGGCGTGGATTGGCGCCGTGGCGAACAGTACTTCGCCGACCAGCTCAACGATTTCGACCTTGCCGCCAACAACGGCGGCTGGCAGTGGGCGGCCTCGACGGGTTGCGACGCGCAACCGTACTTCCGTATCTTCAATCCGGTCACGCAGTCCGAGAAATTCGATCCGCAGGGGCAGTTCATCCGGAAGTACCTGCCGATGCTGGCCGCGCTGCCCGACAGGTACATCCATGCGCCGTGGACGGCACCCAATGAGGTGCTACGGGCAGCGGGAGTGACACTTGGAAAAGACTATCCACGCCCGATCGTTCAGCACGATGTGGCGCGGAAGGAAGCGCTGGAGAGGTATGGCGTGGTGAAGGAGAAAACCCTCGGCAACCGGGACGTCTGAGATGCCTTGGACACCCGCGGCACGTCAAGCCGCCAGCATCGCACCTTCACGATAGTGCCGCTGCGCATCCTCGGCGCGGTCGGTTTCTTCGAACAGCCGCGCCAGCGCCAAATGCGCGCGAATGCAGATGCGGCGTTGCGCGTCGCGATCCGCATACTTCAGGGTGCGTTCGAAGTTCGATTGCGCCTTGCCCCAGAGCTGTTCGCCCAGGCACAGCACGCCAAGCGTGTAGTACAGGTCGGCATCGGTCGGGTGATCAACCAGCCATTTCTCGGCCTGCTGGATCTGCGGCAGCGCCTTGCCCGGCTCCGCGCAGTCGGCGTAGCGCTGCACCAGCCGGCTGTCCCAGTTGACCTTGAGTGCTTCCTCGACGATGCGGCGTGCCTCGTTCTGCTTGCCGAGCGACGAGAAGTAGCGCGCCCCCAGTTCGGCGATGCGCACCGCGTGGCGTTCATCGGCCGTCAGCGAGCGCCAGAAATGAAACAGCGCCTCGGCATCGTGGCGGCGCTCCTCGAGCATCGCTTCCACGGCCATCTGCTTCAGGCGCAACGCCAGCACCGGGTGCAGCGCGTTGCGCTTCTCCAGCGAGCGCGCCAGTCGCAGGACCTCGCTCCAGTTCTTCAGATGCTGATGCGCGCGCAGTGCAATACGCTGCACGTGGATCTGGCGGCCACCCTTTTCCTGCAACTGGGCGATCGTCGCCAAGGCACCTTCGGCGTCGCGCGCGTCGACCAGCAGTTCGGCCATCGAGACCAGTCGCGCCTGTTCGCGCTCGGGGTCGGTGACCTGCGCCATCCAGGCGTCGCGGCGTTCCGACTCCTGCATCCGGTGCGCGGCACGGGCGCCCACCAGCGCGGCGGTTTGCGCCTGCTCTGGCCACGCCTGGGCCTCGTGGGCAGCGCGTTCGGCACGGGCAAAACGTCCCGCGAACAGATTCTCGATCGACTCGCGCATGGCCGCCTGCGCCTTGCTCATGCGGCTGCGCTCGCGATAGGCGGCGGCACGCTTCGGCATCTCCGACAAGTGCCGGAAGGTCGAAAGCACCGTCCAGACGATGAAGAAGGCCAGTAGCAGCAGCGCCAGCGTCAGGTTCAGCGACATTTCCACCCGGTACGGCGGATAGAACAGCACCACATTGCTCTGGTTGAACTGTGTAAACAGTGCCAGGCCGACGGCGCCGCCGAATAAAACAGCTACCCAGAAAAGGAGTCGCATGGCGGCTACTCCTTCTTCAGGGCGTGCAGCGCGCCGAGGCTATCCGCCATCGTCGGCAGGGATACCGTCACCGCGCTGGCCTGGGCCTGCTTGAGCATCGTCAGCACGCCCTGCACACGGCGCGAACGGGTATCGCAATAGCGCGCGATCATGCCCTGCGCGGCGGCAAGGTCGTTCCGGAAGACCGGTTCGTTACGCGACAGTAACGCCAGCCGCGCATTGAGCAGGCGCAGCTTGATGTTCTCGCGCAGGAACCAGCCCTGGTCACCGGAGAGCAGCAGCGCGTTGGTGTCATCGACCTTGCGCACGCGGATCACCTGGCCAAGCTCGTCAAGTACGTACGTCCACAGTCGCGACACCATATTGCCACCCGTCGCGCTGGCAGCCGCGGGCGTCGAGGCGCCCTTCGGCGCGGCCGGTGCCGGCTTGTTGCCCTCGCCAGGCGTGCGGTCGAGCATCCGCTCGCCCGACAGCAGCGGCAATGAATCGATCTGGTTAATCGCCTCGTCAAGCTTGATCGCCGCCCCGGTCAGGTCGGTATCCGGCACGGCCTTCATCCGACCGATATCGCGCGCAATAGCGCGGCGAAGCTGGTTGTATTGGGGCTTGTCCGAGCGCGCCAGGCGCGCGTCGGCGCTTTGCAGCGCGGCCAGCGCCACCTGCACGTTGCCGGTGAGCTGAAGCTGCTGGCCGGCGTTGGTCAGCAACTGCTGGATTTCGGCGATTTCCCAGTCGTCGCGGTTGCGCATCAAGTCCTGATAGACCTGTTCCAGCGCGGCCTGCTTGTCGCGCGTCTCCGTGATTTGGCCGTCGAGCGCGCCCACCTTGCCCTGCAACGCCTTGACCGTTTCCTGCGCATCCCGCGACAGCACCCGCGTTTCCTGCACCAGCGTGTCCGCGCTCTGCTGGCGGCGCGCCAGTTCCTGGGTCAGATGCTCGACCCGCATCTGCAACCACCAGAAGCCCCCGGCAATGGCGACCACCAGCACGGCGACAAGCAGCCACCATGGACTCATTCGGCGCGCGGGTGCCACAAATGCGCCGGACATGCCGGAACTACCGGGGTTACCGCCCGGATTCGGCGAGGGGGACGTGGTGTCTGTCGTCACGCGTTCGACTTTGGTTGACGTGGGTTCCTTGGGTGCCATTGGCGCCGGTGTCGGCTCCGGTTCCGGCTGCACGACCACCGGAGCGGGTGCAGGCGATACGGGGGCGGGCGCTGGCGTGGCCGGCCCAGCATAGGCTTCGCCCCATTGCGTGCATGCGGCCAGCAGCCCGGCATCTCCGGGCGCGGCGGGCAGCACGTGGGCAAATCCCAGCGACTGAGCCTGCGCGGCAATTCTCGCATGTGGTGCGATGCACTGCATCTGCTTCAGACGTTCGTGTTCCTGAGGCGACAGATGCAAACGCGCCAGCCCGTCCAGGTTGCGAACGGCTTCCGAACTGGTCAGCAGCCACGCGTACGGCGGCGCATCGGGCTTGAGGCTGTCGCGCACGGCCTGCCATTGCATGCCGCTCGGCTCGGGCAGCGTGCGACTGTAGGCTTCCACGGCTTCGACGGTCGCGCCGGCGTCGCGCAGACGATCGGCCAGCCATTCGCGCCCGCCGCTGCCGCGGATGATCAGGACCTTGCGGCCGGCAAACGCGCCCGGCGAGGTGTCGAGTTCGGACCAGAGCGCCTCTGAATCGAAGCGCGCTGCGTCGCCGGCCGTGTCATTGCCCTGCGCGCCAGCAGGCGCGATCACGCGATACGCGGACGGGGCGATACCCCGTTCCGCCAGCGCGATCACGCTCGATGGCCCCACCACGGCCACCGGCACGCTTTCCGGCCACCGGGCTCCGCCCGGGGCGTTCTGGACCTGGGCAAGGGTGTTCAATCCGTAGGACACCGCGTTCGGGCTCACGAACACCACCAGCGCGTAGTCCTCGATCCGGCCAAGCTCGGCGCGCAGCGGCACGTCATCGGCCGCGGGCCCGATCGCCAGCAGCGGAAAACTGAGCACGTCGAGACCCGCGGCCTGTAACGCTTCGGTCAGTTGCCGGGACTGCCCGGCGGGTCGTGTTACTACGACGGTCGGGCGAGGCATTGCGGGTTCCTCAAGCAGGTCCGGCGGCGGAGTCCGTGGAAAGCGCGGCCAGCACGCCGTCCGCGCCCTGGGCCAGCAGATCGCCGGCGACGGCGGTTCCGATCGCTTCGGCGTCGGCTACCGTGGCGACGGGTCCCGTGGCATGGGCACGCACCTGACGCGAACCGTCGGGCAGCGCCACGAAGGCGTCGAGTTGAAGACTGGCGTCACGCCAGCGCGCGTGCGCGGCCAGCGGCACCTGGCACGAGCCGCCCAGGCGGCGCGAGACGGCCCGTTCGGCCGATACGGCGAGCAGCGTGGGCAGATGGTTCAGCGGTGCCAGCCATTCGGCCAGTTCAGAACGATCCGCACGGATCTCGATGCCCAGGGCGCCCTGTCCGGCCGCCGGCAGCGAGCTTTCCGGCGCGATCAGCGCACGGATGCGATCACCCAGGCCCAGTCGTTTGAGCCCGGCCGCAGCCAGGATGATGGCGCCGTACTCGCCACGGTCCAGCTTGCCCAGGCGCGTGTCCAGATTTCCCCGGAGTGGCTTGATCACCAGATGCGGAAAGCGACTGCGCAGCGCGGCTTCGCGGCGCAGGCTCGAAGTGCCCACCACGGTTCCGGCCGGCATCTCTTCGAGCGAGGCGAATTGCGCCGAAACCAGCGCATCGCGCGGGTCCTCGCGCTCCATCACCGCCGTCAGCGTGAAGCCTTCGGGCAGCTCCATCGGCACATCCTTGAGCGAGTGAACGGCCAAGTCGGCGCGTCCCTCGGACATGGCGACCTCCAGCTCCTTCACGAACAGGCCCTTGCCGCCTACCTTGGACAAGGTCCTATCGAGAATTTGATCACCCCTTGTCGTCATGCCGAGAATGGACACATCGCAGGAGGGATAGTATTGTTGCAACGCAGCACGAACATGTTCAGCCTGCCACATCGCCAGCCGGCTTTCGCGCGAGGCGATGACCAGCTTGTGCGGCATGCTGCTTGACACTGCAGCGGACGAAGAAGACGGATTGGCGGGTGCTTGCATCCGCGCATGTTAGCACGCAGGCTGGTAGCCTCAGGCCCCTGATAAGCCGTAAAAGTACGATCCGGCAAGGCTTTGCGGCCGGTCAATATAGAAAAGCTACGAAGCGATAAAGAGGAGATTGTTGATGACGCAGCCTGCTGCGCGCCCCACCGGCCGTTCACGCTCTACCGGCCGCAAGTCTGTTACGCCAGCCTCAGGCCAGCTTGACCCCGAAGGCGCATCCCCCAAGACCCCGAAAGCCACGAAAGCCCGCTCCAAAGCGGCAGCCAGGCCCAAGCTCGCTGTCGTGACGGCGGAGGGCGCCGCCGCGGCCGCCACTACCCCCGCCCGCCGCACCGCCGACAAGGACCTGCCGCTGCGCGAGGACATCCGCTTCCTCGGCCGTCTGCTGGGCGACTGCGTGCGCGAGCAGGAAGGCGATGCCGCCTTCGACCTGGTCGAGACGATTCGCCAGACCGCCGTGCGCTTCCGGCGCGAGAACGACCGCGCCGCCGGCACCGAACTAGACCGCCTGCTGAAACGCCTGTCGCGCGACCAGACCAATTCGGTGGTGCGCGCCTTCAGCTACTTCTCGCATCTGGCCAATATCGCCGAAGACCAACACCACAACCGCCGCCGCCGGGTGCACGCACTGGCCGGATCTCCGCCGCAGCCGGGCAGTCTGGCGCGCGCGCTGCAGGCCATTGACGCCGCCGGCGTGACTGGTAAGCAACTTCGAGAATTCCTCGACGACGCGCTGATCGTGCCGGTGCTGACCGCGCACCCGACCGAAGTCCAGCGCAAGAGCATCCTGGACGCGGAGCGCGAGATCGCCCGCCTGCTGGCCGAGCGCGACCTGCCGATGACCGCCCGCGAGCGCGACCACAACACGGCCCAGCTCCGCGCGCGCGTGACCACGCTGTGGCAGACCCGCATGTTGCGGAACACGCGCTTGATGGTGGTCGATGAAATCGAGAACGCACTCTCGTACTACCGCACCACGTTCCTCCAGGGAATTCCGCGCCTGATGGCCGAGCTGGAGGAAGACATCGCCGAAGTCTTCCCGCGCCGTTCCAAGACCGGCACCACGCCCGCGCCGCTGGCGCCGTTCCTGCAGATGGGCTCGTGGATCGGCGGCGACCGCGACGGCAACCCCAACGTCACGGCCGAAACCCTCGAGCACGCGGCGCGCCAGCAAGCCACCCTGCTGTTCGACTGGTACCTCGATGAACTGCACGCGCTGGGCGCCGAGCTGCCGCTGTCGTCGCTGATGGTCGATGCCAGCCCCGAACTGCTGGCGCTGGCCGAAGCCTCGCCGGACCACTCCGAACACCGTGCGGACGAACCCTACCGCCGCGCGCTGATCGGTATGTACGCGCGCCTGGCCGCCACCTCGCAGTTGCTGACTGGCCATGTCGCGCAACGCCATCCGGTGGCCGACGTCGCTCCCTACGAGAACGCCGAAGCATTCGCAGCCGACGTGCAGATCGTGGTCGATTCGCTACGCACCCATCATGGCGAGGCGTTGGCGCGCGGCCGCGTCGACGCGCTGGTGCGCGCGATCGCGGTCTTCGGCTTCCACCTGGCCTCGATCGACATGCGTCAGGTATCTGACGTGCACGAGGCCGTGATCGCCGAACTGTTCGCGACGGCCGGCATCGAGTCCGACTACGCTGCGCTGCCGGAAGCACGCAAGCTGGAACTGCTGCTGGCCGAACTGCGCCAGCCGCGCCTGCTGACGCTGCCGTGGCACGACTACTCGGAACAGACATGCAGCGAACTGGCGATCTTCGCGATGGCCCGCGACCTGCGCGCCCGCTATGGCGCCCGCATCGCGCGCAACTACATCATCTCGCACACCGAGACGCTGTCCGACCTGATCGAGGTGATGCTGCTGCAGAAGGAAGCCGGCATGTTGCGCGGCACGCTGGGCAGCAAGACCGATCCGGCGCGCATGGAGCTGATGGTCATCCCGCTGTTCGAGACCATCGAGGATTTGCGCAATGCGGCCGGCATCATGGAGTCGCTGCTGGATCTGCCGGGCTTCGATTCGGTGATCGCCCACCATGGCGTCGAGCAGGAAGTGATGCTCGGCTATTCGGATTCGAACAAGGATGGCGGCTTCCTGACGTCGAACTGGGAGCTCTACAAGGCCGAACTGGCGCTGGTGAAACTGTTCGAGGAACGCCGCGTGAAGCTGCGCCTGTTCCATGGCCGGGGCGGCACGGTGGGTCGCGGCGGTGGCCCGACCTATCAGGCCATCCTGTCGCAGCCACCCGGCACCGTGAACGGCCAGATCCGCCTGACGGAACAGGGCGAAATCATCAACAGCAAGTTCGCGAATGCCGAGATCGGCCGGCGCAACCTGGAAACGGTGATCGCTGCCACGCTGGAAGCATCGCTGCTGCCCACCCAGAACGCGCCGAAGGACCTGGCGACGTTCGAAGGCGTCATGCAGCAGCTGTCCGACCATGCGTTCTCCGCGTACCGTGACCTGGTCTACGAGACCCCGGGCTTCAAGGACTACTTCTTCGCCACGACCCCGATCACCGAAATCGCGGACCTGAACCTCGGGTCGCGGCCGGCATCGCGCAAGCTGATGGACAAGAAGCACCGCCGCATCGAAGACCTGCGGGCGATTCCATGGGGCTTCTCGTGGGGCCAGTGCCGTCTGCTGCTGCCGGGCTGGTTCGGCTTCGGCAGTGCCGTGCAGGCCCTGCTGGACGCCGCGCCGGACGAGAAGTCGCGCAAGGCCACGGTGGCCACGCTGAAGCGGATGGTGAAGTCGTGGCCGTTCTTCAGCACGCTGCTGTCGAACATGGATATGGTGCTGGCCAAGACCGACCTGGCCGTGGCGTCGCGCTACGCGGGGCTGTGCGAGGACACCGCGCTGCGCAAGGCCGTGTTCTCACGCATCAGCGCCGAATGGCACCTGACCAGTGACATGCTCGGCCTGATCACTGGCCGGCAGGAACGACTGGCTGACAACCCGCTGCTGGCGCGCTCGATCAAGAACCGCTTTGCCTACCTGGATCCGCTGAACCACCTGCAGGTGGAGCTGCTCAAACGGTATCGGGCCGGCAAGGATGGCGACGACGTGCGCGTGCGACGCGGGATCCACCTGACGATCAACGGGGTGGCGGCCGGGTTGCGTAATAGCGGTTAATCCGTCGCTGACATGTGCCGTATTCGCCGGTTTTCTCCCTTCTCTCGCTGGCGGGAGAAGGGGCGGGGGAGAGGGAGCGGCGGCCCTGAATGCGGCTAACGTGCCTTGCACGGCCTGCCCTCTCCCCTGACCCCTCTCCCACGTGCGGGAGAGGGGAACCGGTCCGCAGCAGTTCTGCCCGCCTCTGGCGATATAATCGCCGTTTCCGATTTTCCGCCCTGCCCCGCCATGACCTCCCAACTAGCCAAGAAAGGCGAAGCCTGGTCCGCCCGCTTCTCCGAACCGATGTCCGATCTGGTGAAGCGTTACACCGCGTCGGTCTTCTTCGACAAGCGCCTGGCGCTGTTCGATATCCAGGGCTCGCTGGCCCATGCGGCCATGCTGGCAAAGCAGGGCATCATCGCCGAAGCCGACCGCGCCGAGATCGAGCGCGGCATGACGCAGATCCGCGGTGAGATCGAGTCCGGCGCGTTCGAGTGGAAGCTGGACCTCGAAGACGTGCACCTGAACATCGAAGCGCGCCTGACCGCCCTGGTGGGCGATGCCGGCAAGCGCCTGCACACGGGCCGTTCGCGTAACGACCAGGTGGCCACCGACATCCGCCTGTGGCTGCGCAGCGAGATCGACAGCATCGTCGGCCTGCTGGGCGATCTGCGCGGCGCGCTGCTCGACCTAGCCGAGAAGAACGCCGACACGATCCTGCCCGGCTTCACCCACCTGCAGGTGGCCCAGCCGGTCACGTTCGGCCATCACCTCATGGCCTATGTGGAAATGTTTACGCGCGATGCCGAGCGCATGGCCGATTGCCGCCGCCGCGTGAATCGCCTGCCGCTGGGTGCCGCCGCGCTGGCCGGCACCAGCTATCCGATCGACCGCGAGTTCGTGGCCGCGCAACTGGGCTTTGACGGCGTGTGCCGCAACTCGCTCGACGCCGTGTCCGACCGCGACTTCGCAATCGAATTCCTGGCTGCCGCGTCGCTGATCATGACGCACGTCTCGCGCTTCTCTGAAGAACTGGTGATCTGGATGAGCCCGCGCGTCGGCTTCATCGACATCGCCGACCGCTTCTGCACCGGCAGCTCGATCATGCCGCAGAAGAAGAACCCGGACGTGCCCGAACTGGCCCGCGGCAAGACTGGCCGCGTGTACGGCCACCTGACCGGTCTGCTGACGCTGATGAAGGGCCAGCCGCTGGCGTACAACAAGGACAACCAGGAAGACAAGGAGCCGCTGTTCGATACGGTCGATACCGTGGTCGATACGCTGCGCATCTTCGCCGACATGGTGCCCGGCATCAGCGTCAAGCCGGACAACATGCGCGCCGCCGCGCTGCAGGGCTACGCCACCGCCACCGACCTGGCCGATTACCTGGTCAAGCGCGGCCTGCCGTTCCGCGACGCGCACGAGGCCGTGGCCCACGCCGTGCGCGCCTGCGACGACCGCCACTGCGACCTGGCCGACCTGACCGTCGAGCAACTGCGCGAAGTCTCGGGTCTGGGCGACAAGGCCTCGCTGATTGGCGACGACGTACACAGCGTGCTGACGCTCGAAGGCTCGGTGGCATCGCGCAACCATATCGGCGGCACCGCGCCGGATCAGGTACGCGCCGCCATCGCCGCCGCACGCAAGGCGCTGTAAGTTTCGCGTAAGTCTCTGTCGTAAAAAAGCCGCTGTGCCGTCAGGCCAGCGGCTTTTTTGTTTCCGGTTTTCTCCGCCCGGCCAAGCGCGGGAAAGGACAGAAAGAGAAGAAAACCCACGCCATGTCCGCCTGTTAGGACAATCCCCTAGCGCCCTTACAAATTGTGACAGATACACTATTTGGCGCAAAAACCGGGGAGACAACCCATGAATTACTTGCTTGGTCTGTCACGACAGATCGACAGGTTGAATCAGCATACGGGCAGGCTTGCAAACATCATGATCCTGCTGTCGTGTCTGATCAGCGCAGGTAACGCCCTGCTCCGCTACGGCTTCAACCTCAGCGACAACTGGCCACTGGAGTTGCAGTGGTACATGTTTGCCATCGCCGTCATGTTCGGCGCGTCGTACACGTTCCAGCGCAATGAGCACGTGCGTGTGGATCTGATCTACGGCAGCGTGTCCGAGCGTGCGCAGCACTGGATCGACATCTTCGGCATCGTCGTTTTCCTGCTGCCCTCCACGATCCTGTTCACGTGGCTGTCGTGGGAATCGCTGTTCCTGCCTTCGTGGCGCATCCTCGAGCAATCGGGCAATTCGGGCGGCCTGCCCCGTTATCCGATCAAGCTCGTCGTGCCCATCGGCTTTGCCCTGCTCACGCTGCAGGGGATTTCCGAACTGATCAAGCGCTTCGCCGCCCTGCAGGGCCTGCTGCGCATCGAATCGAAATACGAAAGGCCGGTGCAATAATGATTCCATTGGAATATATGCCGCCGCTCATGTTCGGCGGCCTGGTGGTATTTATGCTGATCGGGTTCCCGGTCGCATTCTCGCTGTCGGCCGTGGGTCTGGCCTTCGGCTTCCTGGCCATCGAATGGGGCTACTTCCCCGTGCAGTTCCTGCAGGCCGTGCCGAGCCGCGTGTTCGGAAGCGTGCTGTCCAACGAACTGCTGCTGGCGATTCCGTTCTTCACCTTCATGGGCGCGATCCTGGAGAAATGCGGACTCGCGGAGGACATGCTCGACTCGATGGGCCAGTTGTTCGGCCCGGTTCGTGGCGGCCTGGGTTACTCGGTCATCATCGTCGGCTTCATCCTGGGCGCGATCACCGGCACGGTGGCGGCGCAGGTGATCGCCATGGCGATGATCTCGCTGCCCGTGATGATGCGCTACCGCTACAACATGAAGTACGCCACGGGCGTGCTGGCCGCATCGGGCACGATCACGCAGCTGGTGCCGCCGTCGCTGGTGCTGGTGGTGCTGGCCGACCAGTTGAAGACCCCGGCCGGTAGCGCCGACGTCGGCAGCATGTACCTGGGCGCCTGGGGCCCGTCGGTGATCCAGATCGCGCTGTTCGCGCTCTACACCTTCGTGCTGACCCGCATCAAGCCAGACTGGCTGCCGCCGGTGCCGGAAGAAGCGCGCACGCTGCGCGGCTGGGCGCTGTGGCGCACGTGCCTGCGCGGCATCATCCCCTGCGCCGTGCTGATCTTCCTGGTGCTCGGCACGATCATGCTTGGCATTGCCACGCCGACCGAGTCCGGAGCGATGGGCGCGGTTGGCGCGCTGGTGCTGGCCGTGATCCGCGACAAGGGCTTCAACAAGATCGACCGCAACATCTATCGGCTGGGCCTGTTGGCAACGCTGGTGGCCGCCGCGGTGGGCGTCTTCGCGTTCGGCTCCCATGCGTTCCGCATCCCGCTGGCGATTGCCTACCTTGTGGTGTTGTGGCTCCTGATCCGCGCCGGCCAGCTTACCGACCTGCGGCTGCTGATCGTGGATGCCTACCAGTCCACCGCGCGCATCACCGCCATGGTCGTGTTCATCCTGATCGGCTCCACCTGCTTCTCGGTGGTGTTCCAGGGCGTGGACGGCGGCGCATGGGTGGAACACCTGTTCACCTCGCTACCGGGCGGCTGGATCGGCTTCCTGATCGTGGTGAACCTGTTCATCTTCTTCCTGGCGTTTTTCCTCGACTTCTTCGAGATCGCGTTCATCGTCGTGCCGATGCTGGCGCCGGTTGCGGTCAAGGTGCTGGCCCCGGTGGTAGCCGATTCGATGGGCGGCAACCCCGAAGCCGCCGCCACGGCCGCGCTGGTCTGGTTCGGCGTGATGCTGTGCGTGAACATGCAGACGTCGTTCATGCACCCGCCGTTCGGCTTCGCGCTGTTCTACCTGCGCGGCATCGCCCCGAAGGAAGTCAAGAGCTCGGACATCTACTGGGGTGCCCTGCCGTGGGTGGGCCTGCAGCTCGTCATGGTGCTGCTGGTGATGTTCTGGCCGGGCATGGTGACTGGCCTGCTCGACAAGGGATCGCTCAAACACAGTAATTCCGCCGAGGTCAGTATCCCGCTTGGCGGACAGGACGATGGCAAGCCCGGGGGGGCGTCCTCGCCCGGCACGCTGGAGTTGCCGAGCGGCGGCGACTCGAGTGAACCGGTGGCGCCTTCGTTCCAGTTCGAGAAAAGCAAGTAACTGGATTGAAGTGGGGTTGGAGGGTGATGCGCTGACCCTCTCCCCACAGATCACGCAAGACACAAAAAACCCCCGGCCTCACGGCACGGGGGTTTTTGTTTGGATCGAATGAAGCCTAACTGTGAAGCCTTACTGCTTCACGCAATCCACGAAGTACGCCTTCTGGCCATCGACCTCGTCCTCGACCAGGCCGTGGATGTCGGTCTCGAAGCCCGGGAAGAGCTTGTTGAACTCGCGTGCGAACTTCAGGTACTTCACGATCGTGCGGTTGAAGCGCTCGCCCGGGATCAGCAGCGGAATACCCGGCGGGTACGGCGTC
Organism: Cupriavidus sp. UBA2010; assembly: GCF_002335265.1. Lineage (NCBI taxonomy): Bacteria > Pseudomonadati > Pseudomonadota > Betaproteobacteria > Burkholderiales > Burkholderiaceae > Cupriavidus > Cupriavidus sp. UBA2010. Next base: position 360,737 of record NZ_DDCI01000033.1, on the reverse strand, counting down.
AGCAGGATCGCGGTCACGCGGCCTTCCAGTTCGTCGACGGGCACGCGCTCGATTTCGCGATGCGCCATCATCGCCCAGGCATCCGACGGCTTCATCGCCGGCTCCATGTCCGACAGGTACATCTCGGTGGTCACGCGCGCCACATCGTTGGCCTTGTAGACGCTGTGGATCGCGTCGCACAGGTCACGCAGGCCCAGCCGCTCGTACTGCGGGTGCTTGCCGACGAACTCGGGCAGCACGCGCCACAGCGGCTGGTTCTGGTCGTAGTCGTCCTTGAACTGCTGCAGCTCGGTCACCAGCGAGTTCCAGCGGCCCTTGGTGATGCCGATCGTGAACATGATGAAGAACGAGTACAGACCCGTCTTCTCGATGATGATGCCGTGCTCGGCCAGGTACTTGGTGACGATTGCCGCCGGGATGCCGCGCTCGCTGAACTCGCCGTCCACGTCGAGACCCGGGGTGATGATCGTGGCCTTGATCGGGTCCAGCAGGTTGAAGCCATCGGCCAGATCGCCGAAGCCATGCCAGCGCTCGTTGGCCTTGAGCATCCACTCTTCGCGGTCAGGAATGCCGTCTTCGGCCAGCGCGTCCGGGCCCCACACCTTGAACCACCAGTCGCCATTGTTGGCGACGTCGTAGTCGGCTTCCACCTTGCGCACGGCACGGCGGAAGTCCAGCGCTTCCTGGATGCTTTCCTCGACCAGCGCGGTGCCGCCCGGCGCTTCCATCATCGCCGCGGCCACGTCGCACGAGGCAATGATCGAGTACTGCGGGCTCGTCGAGGTGTGCATCAAGTACGCCTCGTTGAAGCGGTAGCGATCCAGCTTGCGCGTTTCCGAATCCTGCACGAGGATCTGCGAGGCCTGCGACAGGCCGGCCAGCAGCTTGTGCGTGGACTGCGTGGCGAACACCAGCGCATCCTTGCTGCGCGGACGGTCACGGCCGATCGCGTGCATGTCGCGATAGAAATCGTGGAACGCCGCGTGCGGCAGCCATGCCTCGTCGAAATGCAGCGTGTCGATTTCCGACGTCAGCATTTCCTTGATCTGCTCGGCGTTGTACAGCACGCCGTCGTACGTACCCTGCGTGATCGTCAGGATGCGCGGCTTCTGGTTCTTCGCCTTGCTCGCGAACGGATGGTTCTCGATCTTCCTGCGGATCGTCTCCGGGTCGAACTCGCTCTTCGGAATCGGGCCGATGATGCCGTAGTGGTTGCGCGTCGGCATCAGGAACACCGGAATTGCGCCCGTCATCATGATCGCGTGCAGGATCGACTTGTGGCAGTTACGGTCCACCACCACGATGTCGCCCGGCGCCACGTTGGCGTGCCAGACCATCTTGTTCGACGTCGACGTGCCGTTGGTCACGAAGAACATGTGGTCGGAATTGAAGATGCGCGCGGCGTTGCGCTCCGACGCCGCCACCGGGCCAGTGTGGTCCAGCAGCTGGCCAAGTTCCTCGACCGCGTTGCAGACGTCGGCGCGCAGCATGTTCTCGCCGAAGAACTGGTGGAACACCTGGCCCACCGGGCTCTTCAGGAACGCCACGCCGCCCGAGTGCCCCGGGCAGTGCCACGAGTACGAACTGTCCTGCGCGTAGTCGATCAGCGCCTTGAAAAACGGCGGGGCCAGCGAATCCAGGTAGACCTTGGCTTCGCGAATGATGTGGCGCGCCACGAATTCGGGGGTGTCCTCGAACATGTGGATGAAGCCGTGCAGCTCGCGCAGGATGTCGTTCGGAATATGGCGCGACGTGCGCGTCTCGCCATACAGGAAGATCGGCAGATCCGTGTTGCGGCGACGCACTTCGGTCACGAACGCGCGCAGCTTCTCGATGGCGGCCGCTTCGGGCTGGTCGTCGGCGCGCACGAACTCGTCGTCGTCGATCGACACGATGAACGTGGATGCCCGGCTGGACTGCTGGGCGAACGACGTCAAGTCGCCATAGCTGGTCAGACCCATCACTTCCATGCCTTCATTCTCGATGGCCTCGGCCAACGCGCGAATGCCCGAGCCGGAGATGTTCTCGGAGCGGAAGTCTTCATCGATGATGATGACGGGGAAGCGGAATTTCATCGGGCATCCTTGATGATCGTGCTTGGAAAGAACTTGAGCCACATGGCCGGCGGGGATTTCCCCGCAAACGGCGGCATGTGGCTCTTTCGTCAGGTCTGGCGCCTGACCGGTTCATGGCCGGCGGCGCCCCCGGCGACGGACGCCGGCATTGTAATGCGATCAGGTCTTCGGCAGTGTGACACCCTGCTGGCCCTGGTACTTGCCGCCACGGTCGGCATACGAGGTCTCGCAGATCTCGTCGCTCTCGAAGAACAGCACCTGCGCGCAGCCTTCGCCGGCATAGATCTTGGCGGGCAGCGGCGTGGTGTTGGAGAACTCAAGCGTCACATAGCCTTCCCACTCGGGTTCGAACGGCGTCACGTTGACGATGATGCCGCAGCGAGCGTAGGTGCTCTTGCCCAGGCAGATCGTCAGCACGCTGCGCGGAATCCGGAAGTATTCCATCGTGCGGGCCAGCGCGAACGAGTTCGGCGGGATGATGCAGACATCGCCCTTGAAGTCCACGAACGACTTCTCGTCGAAGTTCTTCGGATCGACGATCGTGCTGTTGATGTTCGTGAAGATCTTGAATTCGTCGGCGCAGCGGATGTCGTAGCCGTAGCTCGACGTGCCGTAGGACACGATCTTGCGGCCCTCCGACTCCCGTACCTGGCCGGGCTCGAACGGTTCGATCATGCCGTGCTGCTCCGCCATGCGGCGGATCCACTTGTCGGATTTGATGCTCATAAAGGCGTGGGCGGAAAAGTCGGGCGGCGGGCTGCCGCTGGATTGGGGCGCATTGTACAACCAATCGCTTCTGGCGCTCTTGTTCCGGCTTCTGTTGCGATCTGGTGCCGCGCAGCGGAATTCCTAGACCGCCGGCACCAGCGCTTCGGCCGGTGTGTGGCGGAACCTCTCCCGCCCCGTGTAGAGCAGGAAATGCTTGCCGGTGCAGCGCGCGAATAGCGTCATTCCGACACGCTTGGCCATCTGGTAACCCATTTGCGTCACACCCGAACGCGATAACAGGAACGGAATGCCCATCTGGGCGCCCTTGATGACCATTTCCGACGTCAGTCGGCCCGTGGTGTAGAAAATCTTGTCGGCGCCGCTCATGTCCTCGAGCCACATCCACCCGGCGATGGCATCCACGGCGTTGTGGCGGCCCACGTCCTCGACGAAGGTCAGCAACTCGCTGCCCCGGAACAAGGCGCAGCCGTGTACCGAGCCGGCCTGCTTGTAGACCGATTGCTGAAGCCGGATGGTATCGACGATCGCGTACAGCGTTTCCTGGTCGAGTCGGGCGTCCGGGGGCAGCACGATGGTGTCGACCTCGTCCATCAGCGAACCGAACACCGTGCCCTGCCCACAGCCCGTGGTCACCACGCGGCGCGCGGTGCGCTCCTCGATGCGATCGACCCCCGAACGGGTGGTCACGGCCACCGACTCGGTTTCCCAGTCCACCTGGACCGAAGCAATCTGCTCGATCGACTCCACCAGTCGCTGATTGCGCAGATAACCCAGGACGAGATGCTCCGGCGCGCCGCCCAGCGTCATCAGCGTGACCAGTTCGCGTTTGTCCAGATAGACCGTCAGCGGGCGCTCGCCTGGCAGCCAGGCCGGACGTTCCCTGCCTTGCTCGTCGAGGACAGCCACCTCTTCGATCAGGGGTACGCTGGCATGGGTCAGTTCGGGGCGCAGTGACATGTGGGAGGCGGGCTGGCCCTTCCGAAGGTCGGGCCAGCTACAGCGGATGCTATCTGGAGGGATCAGGAGGCGGCGATCACACCGCAGGCGATGCGGCCGCCCGAGTTGCCGGTGGGCTGGGTGCGATAGTCGTCGGCATCCTTGTGGACAACGACGGCGCGGCCAACCACGCTGTTCGGGCCGGGTGCCACGGTCACGTCCGGCATGATGAACTGCACGCGCGCGTTGCCGCTGGAGTCCGCGACGAGGTTGTTCATGTCGCCGGCATGATGATCGGGCATCGTCATCTGGCCATGCGGCTTGCCTGCCGGGTTGAAGTGCCCACCCGCGCTCATCGCGTCGGGCGCGGAGCAGTCACCCTTCTCGTGGATATGGAAGCCATGTGTCGTGCCTGGCGGCAGGCCGGTCACCGATACCACCACCATCACGCCACCGCCCGCCTGCTGGTCGAACGTGACGCGTCCCGCGGTATTCGTGCCGCTCTTGGGGCTCAGCGCTGCGGCGGCCTTCGTGGACGCGCTGGTTGCCGCCGTGCCACTGCTGCTACTGCTGCTGGACGAACCCCAGCCCCAGCTCGAGCAACCCGCCACAGCCAGTGCGGCAGCGCCCATCGTCAAACCGAAAAGTACACGTTTCATGCCGAGCCCTCCTCTTGCGGTTAAAAGCCCGGGCGATTGTACGCCTGACCTGCACATACGACTGCCGCAAACTGCAACGCCGTGCCAATGCACATGATCAAGCCTGCCCCGGACGCTGGCGGCTACGGCCCGCGTCCTCCGGCGGTGTGGAACGCTGCGCGGGGATCTTGCCGGCCTTGATATCGTCGTACCAGTGCTCGTGGTGCTCCTGGGCCCAGGCCTCGTCCACGTAGCCATCACGCATGGCGCGGTAGGCGCCCTCCATGCCGATCGTGCCCATGTAGATATGGCCGCAGGCCAGCGCAATCATCAGCACCGCGGCGATCGCGTGGATGACGTTGGCGATCTGCATCGTGGCGCGGTAGTACTCCAGGCCCGGCACGATCATGTCGAGCACCCACCCCGACGCAGACAGGATCAGCCCAAAAAAGACCAGTCCGATCCAGAACCAGAGCTTTTCGCCGGCGTTGAAACGGTGACTCGGCACGTGGCTGCCCGTGAGGAGCCCCCCTGCCCGCGCGATCCACGTCAGGTCGTCGCGGCTGGGCAGGTTGTCGCGCACGAAGAGCACGAAGGCAACGACGATCGCAACCGTGAACACCGGCCCGCTCAGGTTATGCAGGTTCTTGAGGATGTACGTGAGCCATCCGAACAGCGTATGGCCGAAGATCGGCAGCAGGACGTGCTTGCCAAACAGGATCACGAGGCCCGAGATCGCCAGGATCGAGAACGAGATCGCCATGGTCCAGTGCACGATGCGTTCCAGCGGCGTGAAGCGTTCGATCATGCGGCCCGTGCGCGGTGTCTTGAGCGGAATCGTGCCCCGCCAGGCGAAGAACGCCAGGATCGCCAGCGGCACGATCAACACCAGCCAGCCACCCCACACCGTGATCACGCCATTGCGGAACAGACGCCACTTCTGACCCGTGCGCTGGATCAGCACACCAGCTTCCTTGGCCGGCAGGCTGCTGTAGTTCGGCTGGTCGGAGTTCGCCTCGCGCCAGACCGGCGCATTGTTGCCCGGCTGCGTCTGCGAACGCTCCTGCTGCGCACGCGCCTCGGCGGCCATGTCGCGGCGCGGCACATTGAAGATGTTCTCGCTCGCAATGCCCGCGAACGGCTGCGCGGGGTGCGTGGCCGGGTTGTTTGCGTTATCGGACTGTGTGGCGGACTGCGTGGCGGACTGTTGCGCCTGCGGTGCCGAAGCTGGCGCCTGCGCGAACGCGCCGGCCATCGCCAGCGTCATCAGCGCGCCGGCTAGCCACCGTCCTGTACGTGAAAGCCGCGTCATAAGCCCTCCTTGCCGGCGCTCACGGCGTCTTGTTGTACTCGTTCTGGTACTGGTTGCGCTCATGGATCTGGCGCACCCAGCTATCCCTGTCACCCGGCGTCCATCCCTTGGCGACGAACGGATCGCCGGGGGCGCCCTGCCAGGCCGGCGTATCCGATTTCTTGAACGAAGCGGTCGATGTCTGCGCCTTCTCGCCGCAGCCGGCGATCAGCAGGCCCGCAAGGCTCAGGGCAATCAGTAGCGCGCGGTTCATGATGCGCTCCCCTCGCTGGCTGGCGCGGCAGGCGCCGTGGGTGCGGCACCCGGCGCCGCGGGCGGCGTGCCCGCTGCCGGCTGCGCCTTGACGCCGCCATAGGCGGTGCCCCAGCCGAAGACGTCGCCGCCCTTGCCGCGCTTGATCACGCGATTGCGCAGGATGTCGGCAATCACGTCGCCATCGCCGCCGAGCAGCGCCTTGGTCGAACACATTTCCGCGCACAGCGGCAGCTTGCCTTCGGCCAGGCGGTTGCGACCGTACTTCTCGAACTCTGCCTCGCTGCCGTTGGCTTCCGGGCCGCCGTTGCAGAACGTGCACTTGTCCATCTTGCCGCGCACGCCGAAGGTACCTTCGCTAGGGAACTGCGGCGCGCCGAATGGGCAGGCGTACGAGCAGTAGCCGCAGCCGATGCAAACATCCTTGTCGTGCAGCACCACGCCGTCCTCGGTGCGATAGAAGCAATCGACCGGACAGACCGCCATGCACGGCGCATCGGAGCAATGCATGCACGCCACCGAGATCGACTTTTCCGCGCCGACCACGCCGTCGTTGACCGTCACCACGCGGCGCCGGTTCACACCCCAGGGCACCTCGTGCTCGTTCTTGCAGGCGGTGACGCAGCTATTGCACTCGATGCAACGCTCGGCATCACAGATGAATTTCATGCGGGCCATTTGCGTCTCCGTCCTTATGCGAACCGCTCGATCTGGCAAACGGTGGTCTTGGTTTCCTGCATCATCGTCACCGAGTCATAGCCGTAGGTGGTGGCGGTGTTCACCGCCTCCCCGCGCACGATCGGCATGGCGCCCTCCGGGTAGTAGGGCTTGAGATCCTTGCCCTGCCACCAGCCAGAGAAATGGAACGGGATGAACGCCGTATCCACGCCCACGCGCTCGGTCACCAGCGCGCGCACCTTGATCCTGGCGCCGGTCGGCGTCTTGACCCAGCAGTAGTCACCGTTGCGGATGCCGCGTTCGGATGCCGCCTTCGGGTTGATCTCGACGAAGTTCTCCTGCTGCAATTCGGCCAGCCACGGGTTCGAGCGCGTTTCCTCGCCACCGCCCTCGTACTCGACCAGACGGCCGGAGGTCAGGATGATCGGGAATTTCTCGTAGACCTTGTTCTCGATGTTGCGCTGCTGCACGGTCTTGTAGAGCGTGGGCAGGCGCCAGAAGGCCATCTTGTCGTCGTGGGTCGGGTACTTGGCGACCATGTCCGGGCGCGTCGAGTACAGCGGCTCGCGGTGTTGCGGGATCGGGTCCGGGAAGTTCCAGACCACGGCCCGCGCGCGGGCGTTGCCGAACGGGTGGCAGCCGTGGTTCTTCATCACCACGCGCTGGATGCCGCCCGACAGGTCGGTCTTCCAGTTCTTGCCATCGGCCGCCTTCTTTTCGGCGTCGGTCAGTTCGTCCCACCACCCGAGCTTCTTGAGCAGCACCGCGTCGAATTCCGGATACCCGGTAGTGATGTCCGCGCCCAGCGAGTGCGATCCGTCGGCCGCCAGCAGGCTCACGCCATCACGCTCCACACCGAAGTTGGCGCGGAAATTGCCGCCGCCGTCCATCACGTTCCTGCTGGTGTCGTAGAGGTTGGGCGAGCCCGGGTGCTTCAGCTCCGGCGTGCCGTAGCACGGCCATGGCAGGCCGAAGTAATCACCGGTGATGTCATAGCCGGTGACCGGGTCCTTGCCACCCTTGCAGCGCAACGAGCGCACATCGAACATGTGCATGTTGCGCATGTGGGCCTTCAGCCGCTCGGGTGACTGGCCCGTGTAGCCGATGGTCCAGTTGCCGGCGTTGATCTCGCGCAGGATCGATTCGGTCTCGGGCTCCCGCCACGTGCGCCCGGCGCGCTTGACCTCGACCAGCTTGTAGTTCTTCGACAGTTCGTTGGCAAAGCCCAGCTTCTCTGCGAACGCCTGCATGATCGCGTGGTCGGGCATCGACTCGAACAGCGGCTCGATCACCTTCTCACGCCATTGCAGCGAACGGTTCGACGCCGTGCACGAACCCGAGGTCTCGAACTGGGTGCAGGCCGGCAGCAGGTACACCGCACGGTTCGGGTTGGGGGTATCGCCTTCGGTCGCCGGCATGTTGGCCATGGCGGCCGTGGCCGACGGATACGGGTCGATCACGACCAGCAGGTCGAGCTTGTCGAGCGCGCGCTTCATCTCCAGGCCGCGCGTCTGCGAGTTCGGCGCATGGCCCCAGAAGAACACGCCACGTACGTTGTGGTCCTGGTCGATCAGTTCCGGCTTCTCGGTGACGATGTCGATCCAGCGCGACACCGTGGTGCCGGACTTCTCCATCATCGCCTGCGAGGCGAACTGTTTCTTGATCCATTCGTAGTCCACGCCCCAGACCGTCGCGAAGTGCTTCCACGCGCCGGCAGCCAGGCCGTAGTAGCCCGGCAGCGAATCCGGGTTCGGCCCCACGTCGGTGGCGCCCTGCACGTTGTCGTGGCCACGGAAGATGTTGGCGCCGCCGCCCGACACACCGATGTTGCCGAGCGCCAGTTGCACGATACACGACGCACGCACGATGGCGTTGCCGATCGTGTGCTGCGTCTGGCCCATGCACCAGACCAGCGTGGACGGACGGTTCTTCGCCATCGTCTCGGCCACGTACCGGACTTCGGCCTCGGGCACGCCGCAGACTTCCTCGACCTTGTCCGGCGTCCACTTGGCCAGCACTTCCTCCTTGACCTTGTCCATGCCGTAGACGCGGTCGGCCAGGTACTTCTTGTCTTCCCAGCCGTTCTGGAAGATGTGGTACAGCACGCCGAACAGGAACGCGATATCGGTGCCCGAGCGGATACGGACGTAGTGATCGGACTTGGCCGCCGTGCGCGTATAGCGCGGGTCGACCACGATCACCTTGCAGCCGCTCTCCTTGGCGTGGAGCAGGTGGAGCATCGACACCGGATGCGCCTCGGCCGCATTCGAACCGATATACAGCGCCGCCTTGGCGTTCTGCATGTCGTTGTACGAATTGGTCATCGCACCGTAGCCCCAGGTGTTCGCCACGCCAGCCACGGTGGTCGAGTGGCAGATGCGCGCCTGGTGGTCGGTATTGTTGGTGCCGAAGAACGAGACCCACTTGCGCAGCAGGTAGGACTGCTCGTTGCTGTGCTTGGACGAGCCAATGAAGAACAACGAATCCGGTCCGGTTTCCTGGCGGATCTGCTTGAGCTTCGCGCTGATCTCGTCGAGCGCCTGATCCCAGGAGATGCGCTGGTACTTGCCGTTGACCAGCTTCATCGGGTACTTCAGCCGGTATTCGCCGTGACCATGCTCACGCAGCGCGGCGCCCTTGGCGCAATGCGCGCCCAGGTTGATCGGCGAATCGAACACCGGCTCCTGCCGCACCCACACGCCGTTCTGCACCACCGCGTCGACCGCGCAACCCACCGAGCAATGGCCGCAGACAGTGCGGCGCACGACAATATCGCCCTTGCCGCCTGCGCCGCCCTTGCCGTCGTCGGCATCGGCGCGACGCATCATCGTCAGTTGCGTGGCGGCCAGCCCCGCGCCCACGCCGATGCCCGAACGCTTGAGGAAGCTGCGACGGTCCATGGTCGGCATGGCGCCGGCCAGGCCTGCGGCAAGGCGCGCGGACAGACGTCCGGATGACTGGGACTGGGACTGGGATTGCGAACTGGAATCAGCGAGCCGGCTGGTGAGCCGGCCGGTCTGGCCGTGGTCCGCGCGATGGTTGGCGCCGTCGTTCGCGCCGTTGTTCGCACGTTTGCGGGTCAGGGGGGTCATGGCTTGCCTCGATCAGAGCGGTTGGCGTGTGCGACAACTCGGGCGCGCGCCAGCACGCCAGGGGCAACATGCCTAAACCAGCGTGGTCCGGTAGTACTTGCGGATATGTGCGGAGACCCGGTAGCCATCACTGCCCGGCGCGGGATCGGCGGGCTCGGCCTTAGCGGCGACGGCCTCGGCAAGCGCGGGCTGTCCGCGCGTGGCCACAACGGCGGCGCCGGCTGCGGCAACCACGCCGGCACCCGCCAGAAAGGTGCGACGTGCGACCCGGGGTTGTTTATCTTCCATGAGGACTCCTCGGCTATGCCGTACCGATGGATGATTTATTTATGACGTGTTTTGCATATTCTAGTTGCAACACCACCGAATGACCACGCGCGCGGCCGCAAAATCGGTAAATATCGGACAAACCCCGACCGCGCCCCCGCTCAGTGCATCTCGAGCGCGACAGCCTCGACGCTGCAAAACGCGCGTAACAGTCCTGCGGCACTGCGGTAGAAGCGGGCCTGCGGATGGTTCTCTAGGGCGTCACACAACCGGTCCACCCAAGGCTGCAGATGCCGGGCGAAGAAGCGTTGCTGCTCGCCGAGGTTCGACACCGCCAGGTCATCGCCTGCCACGAGATAGCGCATCACCTCGCACAGCGCGGCCACGTGGTCCTCGGTTTCGCTGACGTTATCGTGCCGCGTGAGCCCGTAGCGGGCCAGATCGTCACGCAATGCCACCAATGGCCGCTCGTTGAGAAAGCCGGCCTGATAGAACGAGCCGTAGAGAAAGATCTCCTGCTTGCCGACGCCGACGAACAGCTGGGCGTACTCGTCCGCGGCTTCCGCGGCGGTCGTGATCGATGCTGCGTCGCACAACGCATTCCACGCGCGACCGAGCACGGTATCGGCATCTGCACCTGACGCGCGATTGGCCGCGATATGGTGCAACAGCGTCGCATCGGGCGCCTGATAGAACAGCGTGGCCAGCAGACCATAAAGATCGGCGCGCGCGGTGTCCTCGGGATCGGGCTCGCCGTGCGCCGGTGTCTGGGCGGTAAGCTGAATCGGCTGGAAATCGCTCATATCGTGATGCATCCCTTCCGTTTATCCCTTCTGTAGCGCGCTATCCCGTGCGCTGCCTTATTGCAGCGTCGCGCCCGTGGCGGCGCCGCTATCCTTTTCCACCATGTCGATGACCCGGCAGTCGCTGCACATCTTCAGCCGCTCAGCCGCCGCGCCGGCAAACGCCGGGTGGCCAGCCAGTCGGACCAGCATGGATTCCACCATCTGCGCCGTGCCAAATGGCTTGCCGCAACGGACGCAATGGAACGGCTGGGTCTCGTTGAGCGTGACGGGCCGGCGCGCGGCATCGCCCGCCAGCAAACGTGGCACCAGTGTGATTGCGTCCTCGGGGCAGGTCTTCTCGCACAGCCCGCACTGCACGCAGTTGCGCTCGACAAAGGCCAGCACGGGCCGCTCGGCGTTGTCGCGCAGTGCCTGCGTCGGACACGCGCCCACGCAGGCCATGCACAGGGTGCAGCGGGCGGTGTCGACCTGCACGGCCCCAAGCGGCGCGCCCGCAGGCAGCGCCATCGTTTCGGCGGGCACCGGAGCATTGCGCGCCAGGTGATCCACAACGAAATCCAGGGTCTCGCGCTTGGCCAGCGCGGCGCGGAATCCCGCGACGGGCAGCGGGCTCAGCGGTTCGGCCGGCGTGGAAATCGCGCCCAGCCCCACATCGAGCCCGGCAACGTCGCTCGCCTCGACCAGCGCCAGCCGCTGGCCACGATAGCCGAAGCCTTCCAGGATCGTCCGGGCCACGGCCATCTGCTCGAGCAGCGCCGCACGGTATTGCGGCGCTTCGTCGCCAGTCAGCAGCACGGCCACGCCGCCCGCACCCCAGCACAGGGCAGCCAGCCACAACTCGATGCCCGTCGAGGCCGGATGGAATGCCGAAACCGGAATTACGTTCGGCGGCACGCCCCGTGCCTGGCCGGCCCGCGCGGCGCGACCCAGCGCGAGGATGGCTGACGTACCGTGCTCCGCGCCGTGGATCAGCAATACGGCATCACGGCCGCCGGCACGGCTGTAAGTGGTCACCAGCGTGCGCAGGCGTTCGCCAAACGTCTCCGGGCCAGGGTAGCCATAGCTGATGGCACCGCTCGGGCAAACCGTCGTGCACGCGCCGCAGCCCATGCACAGGTTCGGCGTGACCTCGATACGGCCCTTGCCGTCGCGCCAGTGCGAACTGATCGCCTGCGTCGAACAGATGTCGATGCAAGCCGTGCAGCCCGTGGTCTGGTTGCGGCCGTGGGCGCAGACGCTTTCCTTGTAGCGGAAGAACTTCGGCTTCTCGAATTCGCCGACCAACTGCTGCGCGGTTAGTGCCAGCGCGTACTGGCGCGCCACGTCACCCCCCGCATGCAGATAGCCTTGCGGCGGCTGATGCATCGTGAAAGCCGGTGAATCGTTGAGATCGAAAACGATGTCGAACCGGCCCGATTCGGTCGCAGCCGGGCGATCGAAATCGATAGCCGCCGCCGCGCCGCACGCTTTCACGCATTCGCGATGATCTCGGCAACGGTCGAGGTCGATCTGGTAGCTGAAGTCGATCGCCTGCTCGGGGCACGCCGCAATGCAGGCGTTGCAGCGCGTGCAGAGATCCAGGTCGATCGGATTGCTCTTGCCGGCACCGGTCTCCCAGGTGGCAGTGAACGTGCCCAGCCAGCCGGTCAGCGACGCGAGCCTGCCACTGTGAACCGGCCACGCGCGATCCGCCGGATTCGCGCCGCTACCCACCACGCCGTCGGCCTGGCCCAGCAGCACGGTCACATCGAGCCCCGCCTCACTGAGGCGACCCGCCCACGGCAGTGCGCGAGCGGCGGGTCCCATGATCAGTACCGTGCCTTCGGAGCGGTAATCGACCGTGGCCACCGGATCAGGATCGGGCAACGCCGCCACCGCAAGCAGCGCGGCGATCTTGGCGTTGGCCGTGGCCGGATCGCGCCGCGCCCCGGCCGACCATCCACCAGTCTCGCGAATGTTGACGAAGCGGACCGGCGCGGTCATCACACCTTGCTCACTGGCCGTTTGCGCGGCCACTTCGGTGAACAGCGGGCTTTCCTGCGTGCACGCGACGATCACGTCGTCCGTGCCATCGAGCGCCTTCCGGAAATCGCCAATCTCGCGGCGGCACAGCAGGCGATGCACCTTCAGCGGCGCGGTGCCCTGCGTCGCATCCTGGTTACCGCCACTGGCTTTGGCCAGCGCCGCGCCGTCGAGCGGCATGGTGTCATTGCAATTGCAGATCAGCGTCGGCATTTGGACTTGCGCAGCGGCCGATGCGCGCCTTCTCGTCGCGGAAGGATCATGCGTCGGCGGATTTGTGGGAGTGGCCTATTCTAGGCCCGTGCCGGGTCAGCGGCTACGCGTGTTTGTCCGCAGCGGGATCTTCGTCCGGCTCGGACGAGGCCGTGGGCTCCTCGACCATTGCTGCCTGCAGACCCTGCCCGGGTTGAGGTGCCTGCGACGCCGCCGCGTCATCCACGGCCTTTCCTGCCTTGCCCGCCTCTTCGACTTCCGCGACGTCTTCGGCCTCCTCGACCGGATCGAAAAGCCCCAGCGTCTCCGACTGCCGCAGCCTGCGCAGGATCTCGGGCGGGATCGGGTCGGGCTTGCTGTAGTCGTCGATGTAAGTGTCCAGCCCGTCCATCACGTTGAAGTGCGGATCGGCGAACAAGGTCTTCAATGCCGCACGTTTGACGGACTCGTCGACCCCCTGTGCCACGAAGCGGGCGATGTTATCGCCCGGGCGTAGCACGGCCACGTCCGCAAGCGTCGGCATGGGTACAGCGGATGCGGCGGGCGTTGGAACAGCCGCTGTCACATCCGGCGATGTCGCGGTGGAAGACGGCAACACAGCCGGCGGCTGTACCTGTTCCTGTACCTGTTCCTCCGGCACGGGCTTGCCCTCGCGGACCGCCGCCTTGCGGCGCGACCAGCGGGACAGGAAGGAGCTATCGCCGTCGCTCATCGCAATCCCTCAATAGCGCGCACGTTCTTCGGGCGCCTTGAAAGATTCCGGCCGGCGCCGCTTCTTGGGTTCGGGCCGATAGTGCTGGTCCGTGAACGCCTGGAGCCACGCGCGTTGCTCCGGCTCCAGCGGCACGTTCTCGACGTTCTCGCCTGCGTCGAGCCAGCGCCCCGCCTCGTTATACGACAGGCTCACCGTAACCGGCACCGGGCGCGTCTCGCCATCCTCGTCGGGCTCCTCGGCCATGCGCCAGAGCACGAACCAGCATGGCGCGGTGGAGGTCAGGTTCAGGTAGTAGCCCTCGCCCTCGTCGCGGTACAGCGTGACCGCATAGCCGGGATGCGCCCAGTGCTCACCGTGCTCGTCCGCGTCGAGCCGCTTCGGCGCCGTGCCGAACTCGCCGAGATCCGGCAGCACGGCATCGAGCTCCCACTTCCAGGGTTGCCAGCGGTTGGTCAGCGCAACGCGGCGCATGACCACCGCCATCGTCACCGACGGCCTGCCAGCGGGCAAGGCTTCCGGCTCGGGAACAGCGGGTTGGTCCACGGCGGACTCCGGTGAAGGTCAGGTGTTCTGAACGACGATGCTCGGGAACTTGTTGCTCATGTCGCGCGTCTTGTCGGCAACCTTGATCGCCACCTTGCGCGCCACTTCGCGGTAGATCGTCGAGATCGGGCTGTCCGGTTCGGCCACGACGGTCGGGCGTCCGGAGTCGGCCTGCTCGCGGATCGACAGGTTCAGCGGCAGGCTGCCCAGGAGGTCCACGCCATACTCGGTGCTCATCCGCTCCGCGCCGCCCTCGCCGAAGATGTGTTCGACATGGCCACAGTTCGGGCAACAGTAGACCGCCATGTTCTCGACGATGCCGAGAATCGGAATGCCGACCTTCTCGAACATCTTCAGGCCCTTGCGGGCGTCGAGCAGGGCGATGTCCTGCGGTGTCGTCACGATCACGGCGCCCGTGACGGGCACCTTCTGCGACAACGTGAGCTGGATGTCGCCGGTGCCCGGGGGCATGTCGACGATCAGGTAGTCCAGGTCGCGCCAGTTGGTCTGGCGCAGCAGTTGTTCCAGGGCCGACGTGACCATTGGGCCGCGCCATACCATCGGATTGTCCTGTTCGATCAGGAAACCGATCGAGTTGGCCTGCAGGCCATGACCCTCCATTGGCTCCATGGTCTGGCCATCGGTCGATTCGGGTCGGCCGTCGATACCCAGCATCATCGGCAGGCTCGGGCCGTAGATATCGGCGTCCAGCATGCCGACGCGCGCGCCTTCGGCGGCCAGCGCCAGCGCCAGGTTCACGGCGGTGGTGGACTTGCCCACCCCGCCCTTGCCAGAGGCCACGGCGATCACATTGCGCACGCCCGGCAGCAGCTTGACGCCGCGCTGCACCGCGTGGGTGACGATCTTCATCGACATCGCCACGCTGACGTTGGTTACGCCCGGCAGATTGCGCAGGGCGCCGATCACGAGCTTGCGGATGGGCTCGAACTGGCTCTTGCCGGGGTATCCGAGCTCCACTTCCACGGAAACGTCACCGCCATCGACCCGCACGTTACGCGCCGAGCGCGTGGACACGAGGTCCTTGCCCGTGTTGGGGTCGATCACGGTCCGCAGGACTTCGGTTACCTGTTCAATGGTGAGACTCAAGACAGACTCCGCTTCTAATATGGATATGTGGGGTTGAGGCACGCAATGCTAACAAAGTCGCCCACACGATATGGTCTTGTGGCCCGCGCCGCCGGGAAACCCCTTTGCCGAGTGCGGAATTACAGACAATTACATCTCTCACAGTCTCGGGCTTGTGCACGCGCCGCCATATGCCTATTGTAGTGCGCCAATCCCGGGATCCCGCGTGCCGACAGGCGGTATGCGGGATCGTCCTGAGTGTTTTTGATTGCATCATGAAAGTTGTACTGCCAGTGGGCGGCATTACGCGCCAGGCGTTAACATGCAGGATGGCTTTGGCAAAACATTTACGGGAATCACCAGAAGGAGAAAGCATGAATTTCAAGCTCGTCACCGTCTCGCTCGTCGCGGCTGCGGCCCTGGCGGGTTGCGCCACCGAACAACAGACCAATACGGCGGTCGGCACCGGAGTCGGTGCGGCGGTAGGCGCGGGGATCGGTAACCTGATCGGCGGCAACACCACTGGCACGCTGGTCGGCGCGGCAGTGGGCGGCGCGCTCGGCGGCGCCACCGGTTACAACTGGAATGCCATCCGCGGCAAGCTGAACAAGGACACCGCGGGCACCGGCACCCAGATCACCGAGCAGCCGGACGGCTCCCTGAAGGTCAACATCCCGAGCCAGGTCACGTTCGACACGGACAGCTCGACGATCAAGCCGTCGTTCCGCAACGTGCTCGACCAGGTGGCCCAGACGCTAGCGCAGCATCAGGACGTGTCGGCCAACGTCGTTGGCCATACGGACAGCACCGGCAACCCGCAATACAACATGCAGCTCTCGCAACGCCGCGCCCAGAGCGTGGCCGGCTACCTGGGTGACCGTGGCGTCGCCCGGACCCGCCTGAGCGCCGAAGGCCGGGGCCAAACCCAGCCCGTCGCGGACAATTCGACCGAGGCTGGCCGTGCCCAAAATCGTCGCGTCGAAATTTTCTTGAAACCAATTTCTGGGTGACCAGTCATAGAGTTCAGGTACCGCTTGCCACCGTTGCTGGCTCGCGATGGGTGGCTGACCTCCCGGGCGGTACCTGATTTCTCCTCCTTTTCCGTTGTGGAAAGCTGCGCCGGTGACTAACCGGCGCTTTTTTTTGCCCATTTGCCTCGTGAATTAACGGTTTCCGGGCTGTTTTCGGCGATATTCGCCCCAATTCGGCCCAAGTTCGCCCCCCGTTCGCGCCCAATCCACACGCAAACCGCGCACCGACGCGGGGCAATTGCTAAAATAGCGCCTTTACCCCCGTGCCTCCTGCCGGTCACCGCCGGCGCTCCTGGCGCAAAACCCCTCTGAACGGCTCTTTTCATGACAGCACGCCGCATCCTCGTCACTTCCGCCCTGCCATATGCCAACGGCCAGATCCATATCGGCCACCTGGTGGAGTACATCCAGACCGACATCTGGGTGCGCTTCCAGCGCATGATGGGCAACGAGGTCAATTACGTGGGCGCCGATGACACCCACGGCACCCCGGTCATGCTGCGCGCCGAAAAGGAAGGCATCACCCCGAAGCAGCTGATCGACCGCGTCTGGACCGAACACAAGCGCGACTTCGACAACTTCCTGGTGTCGTTCGACAACTACTACAGCACCGACGCCGAAGAAAACCGCCAGCTTTGCGAGAAGATCTACCTGGCCCTGAAGGCCGAGGATCTGATTACCGAGCGCGACGTCGAGCAGTTCTACGACCCGGTCAAGAACATGTTCCTGCCGGATCGCTTCATCAAGGGCGAGTGCCCGAAGTGCGGCGCCAAGGACCAGTACGGCGATTCGTGTGAAGTTTGCGGCACAACCTATGTCCCGACGGATCTGAAAAATCCGTACTCTGTGGTGTCCGGGGCAACGCCGGTGCGCAAGTCGTCGACGCACTTCTTCTTCAAGCTGTCCGACCCGCGCTGCGAAACGTTCCTGCGCGAGTGGGTGGCCGATCTGGCCCAGCCTGAAGCCAGCAACAAGATGCAGGAATGGCTGGGTGCCGAAGGCGAAGCCTCGACGCTGTCCGATTGGGACATCTCGCGCGACGCCCCGTACTTCGGCTTCGAGATCCCCGGCGCGCCGGGCAAGTATTTCTACGTGTGGCTCGATGCCCCGATCGGCTACTACGCGAGCTTCAAGAACCTCGCCGAGAAGCGCGGCATCGATTTCGACGCCTGGGTCGGCCCGCACTCGACGGCAGAGCAGTACCACTTCATCGGCAAGGACATCCTGTACTTCCACACGCTGTTCTGGCCGGCGATGCTCCGCTTCTCGGGCTATCGCACCCCGACCAACGTGTTCGCGCACGGCTTCCTGACCGTCGACGGCGCCAAGATGAGCAAGTCGCGTGGCACGTTCATCACCGCGCAGAGCTATACCGATACCGGCATGAACCCGGAATGGCTGCGCTACTACTTCGCCGCCAAGCTCAATGCGAGCATGGAAGACCTGGACCTGAACCTGGACGACTTCGTCGCCCGCGTGAACAGCGACCTGATCGGCAAGTACGTGAACATCGCCAGCCGCGCCGCCGGCTTCCTGGTCAAGCGCTTCGACGGCAAGGTGAACGAGGCCGCGCTGGCCAACCCGCTGCTGGAGCAACTGCGCCAGGCCGCACCGCAACTGGCCCAGTACTATGAAGGCCGCGAGTACAGCAAGGCACTGCGTCTGGTGATGGAACTGACCGACGCGGTCAACGCGTTCGTCGACACCAACAAGCCGTGGGAACTGGCCAAGGACGAAAGCAAGCGCGATGCGCTGCACGCCGCCTGCTCGGTGTCGCTGGAAGCCTTCCGCCTGCTGACGATCTATCTGAAGCCGGTAGTGCCGACCATGGCCGCTGGCGTCGAGCGTTTCCTGAACGTCGATCCGCTCGACTGGCGCGCCATCGACAAGCAGCTTTCGGCCGACCGCCCGGTGCAGCCGTACCAGCACCTGATGACGCGCGTGGATGTCAAACAGATCGATGCGCTGTTGGCAGCAAACCGCGACTCGCTGCAGGCTGCAGCGCCGGCCGCCGAAGCTGGCGCAGCAGGCGCCTCGGCCATCGAGCCGGTTGCCGACACGATCACGATCGACGACTTCGCGAAGATCGACCTGCGCGTGGCGAAGATCGTGGCGTGCGACAAGGTCGAAGGTTCGAACAAGCTGCTGCAGTTGACGCTGGACCTGGGCGAAGGCAAGACGCGCAACGTGTTCTCGGGCATCCAGTCGGCCTACACGCCCGAGCAACTCGTGGGCAAGCTGACCGTGGTGGTGGCCAACCTGGCACCGCGCAAGATGAAGTTCGGCATGTCCGAAGGCATGGTCCTGGCTGCATCGGCCGCGGATGAAAAGGCCAACCCGGGTCTGTACATCCTCGAACCGCACAGCGGCGCCGTGCCCGGCATGCGTATCCGCTAACCGGTAGCCGCCTCCCGGCCCGCGTGCCGGCGGTCTCCCCGATCGCCGGCACCACCTCCCCCCTCAGACCTGGTTAGCCGCCACCCATCTTCGAAGGATCGTCACTCCGCGACGTCGTGGTAACGATACCGTCGTTGTTGAAGTGGACGTTGAAGAACGCGCGTTCGGTCGGGTTCTCATACCAGCGGTATCCCCACACCTCTTCCTGCTTCAGCGCGAACGCCTCGACCTTGGTCGGCTTGCCGAGCATCCGTCGGATCTGGTCCTTGTTCATGCCGGGCCGCACCTGCGAGAACGACTCGGCGGACAGCACCTGTTCGATCTTGCGCACGGTACCGTCCGGGCCCGTCGTCACCATCCAGGTGGTGGTGCCTTCCGGGCCACGCGGGTACTCCAGCCGGCGTCCGCCGTCTGCCTCTTCCCACACGATCTCGGGCTTGCCGGCCTGACGGCGCACATCTTCCTCGGTGGACTTGCCGATCTCGATGCCCTTGAACAGCAGGCTGTCGGGCTTCACGCTGTTCCACGTGCCGCGCGCGGCGTCGCCGGCCTTCTTCATGGCTTCGTCGACCTTCTGCTGGTCGCAACCAAACAGGGCAAGCAGGCTGGCTATCAGTCCCATGGCGGCAAGGCGTCGGCGTGACGCGTCAGTGAGTCGGAGTTTCATGGATGTCATTGCTGGGTAGCGTCGTCCTGGGCTTCGGCGGGCTTGCCCGTATCGGGAGCTGAGGCTGCGGCGGCCGCCGCGGCCGATGCGGCTGCCGCCGATGCTGCCTCGGCGGCGCGCCTGCCGGAGCCGCCACCGCCGGAGAACAGGTTACCCCAGTTGTTGAAGCGCCGGTTGAACAGCACCGAGAGCCCGTTGATCGAACCGCCCTTGGCAAGCAACGACCATCGTTGCGAGAAGGCCCAGGTCAGCTTGACCACGTTGGATGCCGATGTCAGGCTCTGTTCGTAGCCCACCGATATCTTGTCGGTCACGGCCTTGCCGACGCTCACCACCTGCGTGTCGCTCAGGCCAGCCGTGCTCGGTCCGATCGAGAATTCATCGATGCCGAAGTGCGACACCACGTTTTTGCCGGCCTTGCCGCCAATCATGCCGAGCGCCGCACCGCCGAGCGCCCCGCCGCTCAGTTGCTTCTGCTGGCTCGCCCCGGCGCCCTCGGCGCCGTAGCCGAACATCAGCCATGACAACTTGTCCTCGTCAGGCACGTTCGGCTCCGATACCAGCCGCACGCGCGGCAACCGCACCGTTCCCGTCACCTCGACACCGGCCTCCACCTCCTGGTTGCGGCGCATCGCGCGGATATTCATGCCCGGGTTGTCTACCGCGCCGTTGAAGTTGATATAGCCGTACTCGATTTCCAGCTTGCGGCCGAAGGCCTCGTACGTGCCGGTTACCACTCGAACCGTTCCGGTGGCGCGCATTGGCGTCAGCGGTTCGCTGCGCACGCCAAGCTGGCCGGCCAGCAAAAGGTCGGCGCCGGCGCCACGGAAGCGGAAGTTGTCACCCAGATCCACGGCAAGATCGATCAACGGGCTGAAACGACTGGCTGGCTTGGTCTCGGGTGCCTGCGTGGCGGCCGTCTTCACTTCGCGCTGGTCGCGCCTGCGCACCACCACGACATCGTCGCCAAGCACCGGTGCGCCGGCCTTGGGCAGGTCGAACAGGCCTCGGTCGACGCGGAACTTGCCGCGAATCGCGATCTTCCGATTCTCGTTGGCAATGCCGGCTTCGCCGGACACGATCAGCGTGCGCTCGGGGCTGGCGAACAACTGCAGCTTGTCGGCCACGATCTTGGCCGTCAGGTTCGGATCAGCCTCGCCGAGCTTGACCGCGCCTGTCGCCGTCACCGTGCCGTCGCCACCACGGAAGCGCACCTGCTTGAGTTCCACCGTGTTCTGGTCCAGCGCGATCTGCACCACGCCATCCGTCAGGCGGATGCCCAGGTCGTATAGCGTAACGGCGATGTCGCTGCCATCGACCGTCCCGGTCAGCAACGGACTGCCGACCGAGCCGCCCAGGCGCACCGCGGCAGCAATCTTGCCGTCGTACGCGAACTGCGGCCCGCTCAGGGCCTCCAGCGATTTCAGGCGTGGAATGTCGGCGGTCACCGTGCCAGCCAGCGTGGACGCCGACCCAATCGTCAGCAGACCCTGCTCGCTGATCAGCCCCGCCGACGCATCGACGTCGAGCTTGCCGATCCGCTGCGAGGTGGTGCCGCCACGCAGCGTCATGCGATTGCCGACGAACTCCGCCCGCAGCGCGGTTTCGCCCAGGCCGAGCGTGGCCCAGCCGCGACCCGCATTGACCGAAACGTCGCCGCTGCGGCGGCGGATTTCGGCAAACCCGGTCGCGGTCTCGGCGAGGTTCAGGTTCCACTTGCCGTCGAGCACGAGATCCGACCGCATCGGTGGCGGCTCGCCCGTCAGCGCCTGCAACACCTCCAGCACATGGGCCACCTGCACGCCGTCAAGGTTGCCCTGCGTGTGGATGCGCCCGTGATCAAACTCGAATCCGTCGATACTCAGCGTCGAGCGGTCCAGCACCAGCCGGGTCTGGCCGAGCCGGATGTGCTGGTCCGCCACCAGCAACTGCGTCGGCGCGGCCAGTCTGAGATTGACGGTGCCGCGTTCCTCCAAGGTGTGAATCGTGCCGTTCCAGCCCTGATCGCCCCGCCATGCGCCCTGCCCGGCCAGTGTCAGTTGCATGGGGTGCCCATGCAACGAGCCGGCGGCCTTCACGTCGAAGGTGTGATTGACTTGCGTGCCGGAAAGGTTGGCGTCGAGCGTGCGGAGGCTGGCCTGCGGGCCACTGTAGTCACGCGCGCTAAGCTGCGCCGACAGCGTGCCATCGAGCCCACCACGCAGTTCCGCATGGCCGCTGGCGCTCGCCACCTTGTGCGGGCCGATGACCAGCGACTGGGCGCTGTAGTCGCCAACGATCTCGGGGCGCTTGAGCGTGCCCGTGATCTCGGCATCAAGCTTCGCCCGGCCCGCCACACCGAACTTGAGCCGATCGAGTTGCGGCGCGTCGACGTTGACCTTGAGCCGGTCTCCACGCGCGCCAAAGCTGCCACTCAGGTTGACCTGGTTACCGGCCATCAGCAGCGACGCCTCGCTGGGCAACAGGCGTTCGCCTTCGAGCCGCACCTTGCCGCTGCCGGTCATCGGCAGTCCTGCGTACTCGCTCTCCTTGAGCCCGAAATCGACCGCCACGCGCAACACCTTCGCCAGCGATCCGGTCGTCGAGAAATCCGCATTGATGCGCCCGGGCGCCACCTTGGCCAGCCGCGCGGGGTCGAAGTCGGCCAGTTTGCCCTTGAAGCTGAACGCCTGCTCGTCCTTGAGGCCGAGCTTGCCGTCGGCGGTCAGCGTTCCGCTGCCGAGCCCGGCTCGCAGTGTGGATAGCGTCACCGCATCCTTGTCGACGCTCGCGTTGGCAAAGAGCTTGATGTCGCCGCCCGACACATCCAGGGCCACACTCTGGCGTCCCGGTTCGAGGCGCAGGCTCACGGGGCCGGACAAACTCGTCGGCATCAGGCTCGTGTAGAGCGCGGCCACGTCAAGCCGGCGCACATCGAGGTCGAAGCCGCCGCGCCCATCATGCAGCGATCCCTTGCCGACGATCTCGGCCTTGCCCAGCAGCGCGATGCGAAGGTCGCTCAGAATCTGCGTCGCCTCGCTGAGTTCGACGCGGGCCTGCACGCTCTGGACAGGCAGGCGTTCCTTGTCTAGCGGCCCTGGTTCGAGGTTGTTCACGGTCACTTCGCCCGCCACGGTCAGCGGCGCGGTCGCGCTTGACGCGGGCTTCGCGGACGCGCCGCTGGCTGGTGGCGGTGAAGCAGATGCAGATGCAGGGGCAGGGGCAGAAGCTGAAGCACGGGCAGAAGCAGGGGCGGCTGGCGCTGACACGGAAGCAGCCGGGGCCACCGGACGCAGGTCCGCATGGACACTCAGATTCGCCTGCGGCGCGGTCGCACTGAACAGTCGTGGATTGATGCGCTCGCCGTCCACCATCAGATGCGTGAATGGCACCTCGCCAAACGGCGTCACATCGGCACTGGCACGGGCACGTATCCGGTCGCCGTTAGCTTCGACCTGCGCGTGCAGCGTCTCCAGCGAGCCATCGACACGCGCGGTCATCTCATACGACTCATCCTGCCAGCGGCCCTCCGCCAACGCCTCGACGGTCAGCGCGAACGGCTTGCGGCCGGCGATCTGACCGTTCGCCTGCAACTTGCCGTACGGTGTGACCAGTCGATCGATCACGATGCGGTGACGCTGCCCGTCCGAATGCACCGCGCCCGACAAGCCCGACAGCACCAGCGGACTCGACGTAGCGGGCGGGCCCTGCAGCAGCGACAGTTCGCCCAGCGTGAGGGTGTCGATATCGATCGCGAGCGGCAACTCGAGCGTCGCCGGCATTTGCGCGGGCGGCGTGTTGGGTTCGGAAGCCGGCAGTCGGGCGTCGATCTTGCCCACGCGCAGCCATTCCACATGCAGCCGCATCGGCGACCATGTCATCTTCCATCTGCTGTCGATACGGTCAATCGCGACGCGCGTGTCGCCGCTGGCGTACACCACGTCATGCAGACGCAGCCCGCTCGCCACGGTGCCACCATCGAACTGCCCGGCCAGCATTCCAGCCGACAGCCGCGTGGCCAGCCCCCAGAGGTGGCGCGTACCGGTTTCGTTATGCAGCGCGAACGCGGCCGCGCCGATAACCGCGATCGCCAGGAACACCAGCAGGCCGACGATCCATGCCAGCACACGCCACACGCGGCGGCGAGGACGTAGTGGTCGCGGCGCATTCGGCGTCTCGCGCGGGACAGGGGGCATGTCCGGGATACTCATCAGAACGCCACTCCCAATGAGATATGCGGACGGAACTGCTTCTGCTGGATGCCGTAACCGACATCGAGCTGCACCGGGCCCACCGGGCTGCGCCAGCGCGCGCCCACGCCGACGCCGTTATAGATCGTGACACCCTTGATGCTGTTCGACGCTGTACCCGCGTCCCAGAACACGGCGAAACCCCAGTCCGGCTTGAACCAGTGCTGGTATTCGAGGCTGCCGGTGCCCAGGTAGCGCGCCGGCACCACGGCGGCGCCCTCGGGCGTGCCGATCGACTGGAAGCTGTAGCCGCGGATCGAGTCGGTACCACCGGCCCGGAACCGCAGCGACGCCGGCACCTGCGCCGGATCGGCCTTGGTCAGATCCGCGCCGAGTTCCAGGCGGGCCACGAACAGGTCGCGGTTGCCCACGGGCATGTACTGCCGGATACGGCCATAGAGACGCAGGAACGTGGCATCGCTCAGGAAGCCCTTGCCCGCCACGCCGATCTGCGTGCTGATCACGTTGCCCCGGCGCGGAAACACGGGGTTGTCCACATCGCGGCGCGTCCAGGCGAACGCCGGCACCAGTGCCTTGGAGATCTGCGCCGGTTCCCCGAACGGCAACAGGTTGTCGTAGTAGAAATCCAGCGAGAACGTGGTGTCGTACTTGTCGCGCGAGCGCGAGCGCTTCAGACCCGCGCGCCAGCTCGTCAGATCGGTGCTTTCGACGTCGATCGTGCGTTCGTAGCTGCCGTAGATACTGTTGCGGAAGGTACGCGTGTCCGGCGGCATCGCCGTTTCCAGATAGGCGTACTGGCGCTTCTGTTCGATGCTGAGCTGGGAGTCGAACACCCACGCGCGATTGAACAGGTTGTAGTAGGAGTACCGTCCGCTCACCTGCGCGCCAGTGTCAGTCGTGTAACCGACGCCGGTATTGAGGCGATGCAGCGGTTGCTCGCGCACCCGCACGCGCACTGGGGTCGTGATGGTATCGGGCTGCGTGGCCTTGGTGGTCTTGGTGGTCGTCGTCGCGCCATCGGCCTCGGTCGCGGCATCGGCGGCAGTCCCTGCTTCGCCCTTGGCCTCGGCCACGGCATCGGCCGGCTCCAGCAGGTCGACCTGCACGTTCGAGAAATAGGGCTGGTTCTGGACCGCGCGCTGCAGTTCGAGCAGCCGCTCCACGCGATATGGCTCGCCAACGTTCAGCGGGTTCACGTTGCGGACGATCTGCTCCGGATAGCGGCGTGTGCCCTCGATCACCAGCGGCCCGAGCATATAGGCCGGCCCGCTCTCATACCGGGCGGACAGATCGGCGGCCTGTTCGTCGGGTTCGACCCGCGCGCGCGACGCGGCCAACTTCGCACCATAGTAGCTGCGGCTCTGCAGCGTCACGAGCGCGTCTTCCTTGGCCTTGTCCCAGGTGGACTGCCGGAACGGTTCGCCAACGGGCAATCCCCACTTGGCGCGCATCTGCTCCACCTGCTCAGGCGACTGCGTGGCGGCCGGGCCGGTCACCTGCACATCCACGGCGCGGATCAGCGTGCGCGCGCCGGGATCGACCGAAATGTGGACCACCCGTTTGTCGCCCTCACCTTCCACGGTGGCCTTGGTCACCGGATCGAACCAGCCCTCGGTGGACGCAAACTGGCGCACCTGGTCGTCCACGGTCTCCACCATGTACTGGAACTGGTCGTCGGAAATGTCGGTGCGATCGGTGTAGCGGGCCAGATCGAGGTGTTCCTGCAGGATGCCCTTGAGCGCATCCGGCGCGTCGATCTCCACCTTGTAGGCCGCCTTGGCGGCATAGCCGAGGGATGCGTGCAGGGCCAGCAGGAGCGTCAGGACGAGCCCGGCCAGACGCGCAACCCGCCCGGCACTCCGGTGGCTAGTCGGCGTCCTGCCAGCAGCGACCATTCCGGCCAGGTGGCCCAAGTCAATCCTCATCCTGTCGGTGTCTACCCGCAAAGTCGCTATTTGACCACACCGCCGCAAGGGCCACGTCAGTCCGACACCAAATTTCAAAATTCTTTTAGCGGCCTCCAATACGGTAAAATCCAGCCCCAACATCCCTAACGCCGCCCAGAGGGCACAAGGTTTCACCATGGCCATGTACGAATCGGATATCACCCAGTTCCTGAAGACGCTCAAGCAGGAGCGCCCGTCCCTGGACGCTGAACAGCGCGAAGGCCGTGCCCTGCTGTGGGACAAGGCCCCGATCGACCTGGAGGAGCGCGCTCGCGCCGACGCGTCGCGCGTGGCCCAGAAGCCGTACGTGTACGCCTCCGAGAACTGATCTCCCCGCCGGGACGCCCCCGATGCACCCAAGCGATCCGCAGGAACAGGCCGCGCAGGAAAAGCTGAGCCTGCCGGTCGAACTGCCCAGCGTAGCTGGTGCCGGTTCCGCCACCAGCGCCGCCGACATGGTCGACGGCCTGGCGTTCGCGCGCCTGTATGGCGAGCCGCTGTTCAAGCTGCCGCAGGACCTGTACATCCCGCCAGACGCGCTCGAGGTGTTCCTGGAGGCCTTCGAAGGCCCGCTGGACCTGCTGCTGTACCTGATCCGCAAGCAGAACTTCAACGTGCTGGACATCCCGATGGCCCAGGTGACGCGTCAGTATCTCTCGTACATCGAGCAGATCCGCAAGCGCAACCTGGAACTGGCCGCCGAGTACCTGCTGATGGCGGCGATGCTCATCGAGATCAAGTCCCGCATGCTGCTGCCGGTGAAGAAGGCCGACAGCGACGAGGAAGCCGAGGATCCGCGTGCGGAACTGGTGCGGCGTCTGCTGGAATACGAGCAGATGAAGCTGGCCGCCCAGCGCCTGGACACGGTGCCGCAGCTCGGCCGCGACTTCCTGCGCTCGCAGGTATTCATCGAGCAAAGCCTGGCGCCCCGCTTCCCCGACGTGGAAACGCTGGACCTGCAGTCCGCCTGGGCCGACGTGCTCAGACGCGCCAAGCTGAACCAGCACCACAAGATCTCGCGCGAGGAACTGTCCGTGCGCGAGCACATGAGCCAGATCCTGCGCCGGCTGCAGCACGCGCGCTTCATGGAATTCAGCGAACTGTTCGAAGATGCGATCCGGTCCGGCAAGGGGGTGCCCGTGGTGGTGGTGAACTTCATCGCCATGCTCGAGCTCTCGCGCGAATCGCTGGTCGAGATCACGCAGGCCGAGCCGTTCGCGCCAATCTATGTGCGATTGGCGTACACGCCCGCGTAGACTTACCCGGATATCGGACAATACGAAGGGCGTCGCGCGGCCTGAAGCCGCGATGATGCTCTACAATCCGCCGACAGCCCGGCCGACGTCTGCCATGAGAGCCAGGCACGGGTGAAGTCCGACTTCGGGACGCTCCCCTACCACGACCGCACACGACATTCATGAAAGTCATCTCCTCCATCCAGGCGCTGCGGGACCAGTTGCGCGGACAGAACCGCGTCGCTTTCGTCCCGACCATGGGTAACCTGCACGAAGGCCACCTGTCGCTGATGCGGCTGGCCCGCCAGCATGGAGACCCCGTGGTGGCGTCGATCTTCGTCAACCGCCTGCAGTTCGGCCCGAACGAGGACTTCGACAAATACCCGCGCACGCTGCAGGACGACATCGAGAAGCTGCAGAGCGAAGGCGTCTACGTACTGTTCGCGCCGACCGAGTCGGACATGTATCCGGTACCGCAGGAGTACCGCGTGGACCCGCCGCATGACCTGGGTGACATCCTCGAAGGTGAATTCCGCCCGGGCTTCTTCAAAGGCGTCTGCACGGTGGTGATGAAGCTGTTCTGCTGCGTGCAGCCGCGCGTGGCGGTGTTCGGCAAGAAGGACTACCAGCAGTTGATGATCGTGCGCCGCATGGCCAAGCAGTTCGCGCTGCCGGTGGACATCATTCCGGCCGAAACCATCCGGGCCGAGGATGGGCTGGCCCTCTCGTCGCGCAACCGCTACCTCGGCGAGGCCGAGCGCGCCGAGGCGCCGGTGCTCTACAAGACGCTGCACGAAGTGCGGGACACCGTGCTGGGCGGCGATGGCGTGGACCTGCTGGCCGTCGAGGCCGACGCGCTGGCCCGCCTGCAGGCCCGTGGCTGGAAGCCCGACTATGTGTCGATTCGCAAACAGGACAACCTGCAGCCCCCGACCCGCGAGGAATTCGCGGCCGGCGCCCCGCTGGTGGTGCTGACGGCGGCCAAGCTCGGCGCTACCCGGTTGATCGACAACCTGGAGATCTGAGCGCGAATCTGAACGCAAGAGCGATCCGACCCCGCAACAAAAAAAGCCTGCGCACTTGCCGCAGGCTTTTTGCTTCTTGAACTGCTTCTTGAACGGCTGAACCCTCAGGCCCGCCGCAGCCGTTCGCGCTCCAGATGCCGGCGATGGCCGCTGCGGCGCTTCCACCAGATCAGCACGCCGGTCACCGCGAATGCCAGCGGCACCAGACCGAACACGGTGATGAACGCGCGCCCCCAAGAGCCAAACGCCTCGCCCGTGTGCAGCGGGAACAGCCAGTTGATGATGGTATCGCCAGACGCCGCGTTGCGTGGATCGCGCACGGCCAGCGGGCGGCCGGTGTAGGCGTCGAGCCAGAGCCGCGTGGCCCCGGTATCGGCACGTACCTCGCCTTCCTGGCGCAGGCGTACCTCATAGGCGTCGCCGGGCTTGCGCGGCAAGCTGATGCGCGTCACTGCCGCATCCGGGAACTGCTTCTGCGCCGCTGTCATCGCCTGAGCCGGCGTGATGGCATGCGTGCCCTCCGGGGCCGGATCCGAAACCGGCTTGATCTGCGGGCTCAGCGTCGCAACGCTGGCGATGATCGGCGTGACCCACTTCGGCAGGTTCAGGTACCAGCCGGAAAACGCGATGGTCGCCAGGATCGGCGCCACGAAGATCCCGCCCGCACGATGGCTCGTGTAGATGAACCGCGACCACGAGCCGCCATGCGTGATGCGCACCGACTGCTTCAGCGAGCGCCACTTGAACTTGGGCCACCACAGCACCACGCCCAGCAGCACGCTGATGAACAGCATCATGCCGGTCACGCCGGTGATCGTCTTGCCCGTATCGCCGGACAGCAGGTAGCGGTGGAGATGGAAGACCGTAGGCATCAGTGCCTGCCGCGAAAGCCCCGGCACGCCCCACAGTCGCTCGCCCTTTACGGCCAGCGTGATCGGGTCGATCATCACCTGGCGGAAGCGTCCGGGGCCGGCCTCGGGCCCCTTTATCGGGTAGTACACTACGAACACGTCGTGCTCGTCGGTGGGCAACATCAGCAGGTTCGGCTTGCCGAAGTGAGGATCGGCCATCAGCTTCGCGGTCACGGACTCCACCGTGGCGGCCCCCACCGGGATGCGTGTGGCGGATACGGCCTGCAGCAGGTCCGGATTCAGCCACTTGTCGATCTCGTCACGCCATGAGATGGCGGTGCCGGTCAGGCCCATCAGGATGAAGAGCACGCCAAAGACCAGGCCAATATATAGGTGCAGTTTTACGAAAAACGTGCGCAAACGACCGGAGAGCATTGTAGGATTTGTAGATGCTTGCACGAGGCGCGCAAGGCACTTCAGAAAACAGTCAGAATGCCGCCTGGCGCAAGCCTTCGCAAACGCAAATGCGAAAGATTCGCGATTCTAGCAGCGCAAACCCGTCACCGCCCCATGACGCCCAGTTCCATGCCCCATCAGATCGAACTTGTTCAGGCGACGCCAGCCGACGTAGCGCTGATTGCCACCATGCACGCCGAGAGTTGGCGCGACACCTATGCCGGCCTGATACCCACCGAGTATCTCGAACAGCACACGCCGGCGGAGCGCCTCGCCACTTGGCGCGCGCGGCTGGTGGACGGCGCGGAGGCACCGCTGGAAGTCAATATCCTGCTTGTGGATGGTCAGGCCGCCGGTTTCGCATGTCTGATGCCGCTGGCGGAGCCGGGCTACGGCATTTATCTGGATAACCTGCATGTGCGCAAAACGTATCACGGACACGGCTACGGCAAGCTGCTGCTCGCGCATTGGGCCGACTACACGGCGCGCCGGTGGCCCGGCAAGCCGCTGTTCCTGTACGTGCTGGACGGCAACACATCGGCGCGGGAGTTCTACCGGCGCCTGGGAGGCGTAGAGTCGGACAGCTTCGACGACCCGTTTCCGGGGACCGACATCATGGTAACGATCCGCCGCGTGACCTGGAACGAGGTGCCAGTACTGGTCAGCCGGTTGCGGTCGTCCCCTCGGTAACGACGTCGCCCTTGCCGTCGAGCCAGCGCAGGATCGGCTGCCATTGTTCCCAGTCGCGCGCCACGCGCGACGGCGCCACGTCCCACAGCGTCAGGCCGTGCGCGGCAAGCTGGACGTAGTTCTGTGTATCGCGCAGGTAGCCAAGCACAGGCAGGCCCAATCCTTCGACAAAGCGCTGGAGTTGTTCGGCTGCGCGGGTACGCACGTCCACGCGCATACCGATCACACCCACCGGCACCTCGCCGTGCCGCACGCGCTTGTCACCGGCCAGCTTGGCCAGGAAGTCCTGCGTGGCCAGGATGTCGAACATGGACGGCTGCAGTGGAACCACCACGCGGTGCGCCAGTTTCATGACATCGGCGTAGCGCCAGCCATGCAGGCCGGCGGGCGTGTCCAGCACCACGTGCGTGGTGCCCTTCGGCGGACGGGCGATATTGTTGGCGTCGATGTCCCAGGTCGAGATCGGCGGCGCCGATTCAGGCCGCAGGTTCAGCCAGGCGCGTGACGACTGCTGACGATCGGTATCGCCCAGCATCACGGCGTGCCCATGGCGGGCGAAGTATCCGGCAAGGTTGGTGGCCAGCGTGGTCTTGCCCACACCCCCCTTTGGATTGGCGATCACGACTACCGGCATGAAAGTCCTCCAATGTCCGATTGGGTGCCATGAACGACAACAAGACTCTCGACTTCACCGGGCGCACGGCGTCATGGCAGGCCGCCCCGACTCTCCGACAACTCCGCAAGTGTAGCGTGCCGCCCGGGCTAACGACCCAGCGGCGCGAATAGCGCCCCCAGATCGAGATTGGCGGCCAGGCTGTCGGCCAGCCTGTCGAGCGACGCCTCGCGCAGCGCATCGAGGTCGACGCCTTCAGCCTGACCGAGCCCGGCCCAGCGCAGCAGCGCGCCGCACGCGGCGGGATCGTCGAACAGGCCGTGGACGTAGGTCGCCAGTACCTGACCATCGTCGGATCGGGCGCCGTCCGGTCTGTCACCCTCAAGCCACAGCGCTGGCCGGGCCAGCGCCGGGCCCTCGGTAACCCCGAGGTGAATCTCGTAGCCGCGCACCGTCGCGTCATTGCCATCGGCAAGCCGCCCCGCCACGCGCCGTAACTGCTTTTCTGGCGCCAGCGTGGTTTCGAAATCGAGCAGCGCGAGGCCGTCGCTCGTGCCCGCGGGCCCCTCCCTTCCATCAGGGTCGTGAATACTCCGCCCCAGCATCTGCATGCCACCACAGATGCCGATCAGCTTGCCGCCATAACGCAGGTGCCGCCGCAACGCGCGATCCCAGCCATTGGCACGCAGGAAGGCCAGATCCGCGCGCACGCTCTTGCTGCCCGGCAGGATCACGAGATCCGCAGGCGGAATCGGCATCCCCGGGCCGATGAACTGGAGATCGACGCCCGGGTGGGCTCGCAGCGCGTCAAAATCTGTATGGTTCGAAATCCGCGGCAGCACCGGGACGATCACACGTAGCACTTCGCTCCCGCCCGCCTGCCCGGCCACCTGGGCGCTGACGATCGCATCCTCGGCATCGAGGTGCAGGCCATGCAGATACGGC
Source organism: Cupriavidus sp. UBA2010 (assembly GCF_002335265.1). Classification (NCBI taxonomy): domain Bacteria; kingdom Pseudomonadati; phylum Pseudomonadota; class Betaproteobacteria; order Burkholderiales; family Burkholderiaceae; genus Cupriavidus; species Cupriavidus sp. UBA2010. The sequence goes on along the minus strand of NZ_DDCI01000033.1, from coordinate 329,327 downwards.
AGCACCCCGAACACGGGTTTGCCGGTTCGCGCCGTGAGCCAGTCCAGCCCGGGTTCGAGCAGCGCGATATCGCCACGGAAGCGGTTGATGATGAAACCGGTCACGCGTGCACGCTCTGTCTCGGACAGGCAATCGAGCGTGCCGACCAGGTGCGCGAACACGCCGCCCCGGTCGATATCGGCCACGATCACCACCGGGCAGTCCACGCGCTCCGCGAACCCCATGTTGGCGATATCGCGATCGCGCAGGTTCACTTCCGCCGGACTGCCCGCGCCCTCCACCAGCACCACGTCGTACGCCTGCGCCAGCCGCTGATGGCTTTCCAGCACAGCGGCCATCGCCCGTGGCTTGTAGTCGTGATAGGCACGCGCGTCCAGATCCATCCGCGCGCGGCCATGGATGATGACCTGCGCGCCAGTATCGCTGCTGGGTTTGAGCAGGACGGGATTCATGTCGGTATGGGGCGCCAGTCCGGCAGCCTGCGCCTGCAGCGCCTGCGCCCGGCCGATTTCGCCACCATCGACGGTCACCGCGCTGTTCAGCGCCATGTTCTGCGGCTTGAACGGCGCCACCGGCACCCCGGCCCGCGCCAGCACCCGGCAAAGGCCGGCCACGACGGTGCTCTTGCCCGCGTCGGAAGTGGTGCCCTGGATCATCAGGGTGCCGTGCAGGGCACGCCCAGCCGGGAGGAAATCGGTTCGGGAAGCAGGTTCGTCGCGCATCGCGCGATTATCGCAGCATCGTCCTGGCGCGCGGGAGGTCTGGCGCACCAGTCTGCAAGATCGATGCGGACGGCTACAATACGTCGCATGAAGACCAAGGCCATCGCCCAGGCACTCAACATCTCGCCCTCCGCCGAACCAGCATCGGCGGGCGCCGCCGTGGCCGGCGAGCCGGAAGCCCGGCCCACCCATGAGCCGCACGCGAGCATGTCGATGCCGCGCCAGTTGACGCTCGTGATCGGCGGCGCGCGATCGGGCAAGAGCCATTTCGCGGAGCAGCTCGCCACGGACCATGCGGCACTGACGCGTGGCCCGGTCACCTATATCGCCACGGCGCGCCACGATGTCGATTCCACCGACGAAGAGATGGAATTGCGCATAGCGCTGCATCGCGCGCGCCGGCCGGCTGACTGGACCCTCGTGGAAGAGCCGGTGCATCTGGCCGACGCGCTCTACGGCCATGCCCGTCACGACGGCTGCATTCTGGTGGACTGCGTGACGCTGTGGCTCAACAACCTGATCTTCAGCGAAAGCCGCGACTATCCCGAGCACGGTGTCATCACGCCGCCACCGGCCTTCACCGAGGAGATCGACGCGCTGATGACCGCGCTGCCGATGCTGCCGGGCCACGTGATCCTCGTCACCAACGAAATCGGCTTCGGCGTGGTACCGATGGGCGCCATCACGCGCTTCTATGTCGACGAGCTTGGCCGCCTGAACCAGAAGCTCGCCGCGGCCGCCGATCGCGTGCGTCTGCTCGTGGCGGGCATCCCCGTCGCCGTCAAGGACGCGCCCATCGCATGATCATGCTGTCCTGGCCGGCCTGCGTGGCGGCTGCGATCGCCGGCGTTCTGCTGGATCGCTGGCTGGGCGAGCCGCGCCGCTGGCATCCGCTGGTCGGCTTTGGCCGCTTGGCCACGGCCGTCGCCAATCGCCTCAATCGTCCCGAACGTGGCGCGCTACGCCAGCGCGTGGCGGGCCTGATTGCGTGGGCGGTGGTCGTGCTCGTGCCGGCCGCCATCGCGGTGTGGCTGATCTCGCTGGCGCAGGCCGTGCATCCCGCGCTGGCCTGGGTGCTCCATGCAGTGGCGCTCTATGCGGCGCTTGGCGCCCGCAGCCTCTCTCAACACATCGCTCCGATCGCCGGCGCCCTGATACGCGGCGACCTGTACGCCGCGCGCCGGCTTACCGCATGCATCGTCTCGCGTGACACCGAGGATGCCGACGCCGAGGCGCTGGCCCGCGCCGCGTGCGAATCGGCGCTGGAGAACGGCAACGATGCGATCTTCGGCGCGCTGTTCTGGTTCCTGATCGGCGGCGCGCCGGCCGTGATCGTGTTCCGTCTGGCCAATACGCTGGACGCGATGTGGGGCTATCGCACGCCACGCTGGCTGATGTTCGGCTGGGCGGCGGCACGCATCGACGACGTACTCAATTTCGTTCCGGCGCGACTGACCGCGCTTTCCTACGCATCGCTCGGCGCAACGGCGCAGGCGCTGCGCTGCTGGCGCACCCAGGCACGCGCGTGGTCGAGCCCCAATGCCGGTCCGGTGATGGCGGCCGGCGCGGGCGCCGTGGGCGTGGCCTTGGGCGGCGGCGCGCGCTATCACGGCGAGTGGGAAGAGCGACCGCCGCTCGGCGCCGGTGACGCGCCCGCGGCCATCCACATCCGCGCCTGTCTTCGGCTGGTGCAGCGCACGGTGTGGCTGTGGCTCGGTCTGGCGATGCTGAGCGTGCCGCTGGTCGACCTGCTCGCCGGACTGCTGGAGCGCACGCCATGACCCACGCACCGATCCGCCACGGCGGCAACCTGCTCGCCGCCGTGCACCGCTATGGCCGCCCGGCGGAAACGTGGCTCGACTTGTCGACCGGCATCAATCCCGACGGCTATCCGGTGCCCCTCCTACCCGCTGACGCCTGGCAGCGCCTGCCACAGGACGATGATGGCCTGGCGGGCATCGCCGCGCAGGCCTATGGCGCCGCGCACGCGCTGCCCGTGGCCGGCTCGCAGGCCGCCATCCGCACCCTGCCGCGACTGCTGCGCCCGGGGCGCGTCGGCATCGCCGCGCTCGGCTACAGCGAATACGCGCCGGCCTTCGCACAGGCAGGACACACCGTCACTCCGCTGGACGAGGCCGACTTCCAGCGTGCGGATCTGGCCGATGCGCTCGATCACCTCGTCGTCGTCAATCCGAACAACCCGACGGCCCGGCTGTTGCCCATCGACACCCTGCGGCACTGGCATGAGCGACTGGCATCGCGCGGCGGCACGCTGATCGTCGACGAGGCTTTTATCGATTGCACCGGTGCGGCATCGCTGGCCGGAAGCAGCGCGGCACCGGGACTGATCGTGCTGCGTTCGCTTGGCAAGTTCTATGGTCTCGCGGGTGTGCGCTGCGGCTTCGTGCTGGCACAGCCGGCCCTGCTCGACGCCCTGGCCGATCAGCTTGGCCACTGGACCGTGTCGGGCCCGGCACGCGCCGTGGCACGCATCGCGCTGACCGACACCGCGTGGCAGGCCGCCACACGCACATCGCTGAGCGCGGCAGGACAACGACTGGCGATACTGCTGAGCGACCATGGCCTGTCGCCCGTGTCGCAGCCATTGTTCAGCTGGGTGCCCGACGCGCGGGCCGGCAGCCTGCATGAAGCCCTGGCTCGGCAAGGCGTCTGGACACGCCTGTTCGACGCAGCCGGCGGATGCCCGAGCAGCCTGCGCTTTGGCTTGCCACCTAACGACGACGCGGCATGGCAGCGGCTGGATGCCGCGCTTGGCCACGCACGCCACGCACACCCTTCCCTGACCTGAATTCCGATGAAAGCCTTCTACGTAGCGAGTGCAGCAAGTGCCCTGCTGATTGCCGCCATGCCGGCGCATGCCGCGGTCTCCGTGGTCGACGATGCGGGCGAGACCGTCACGCTGGCGCAGCCGGCACGCCGCATCGTCTCTCTGGCGCCGCACGTGACCGAACTGATCTTCGCAGCGGGCGGCGGCGACCGCATCGTCGGCACAGTCAGCTACAGCGACTACCCGCCGCAGGCGCGCGATATTCCGCGCGTGGGTGACAACAAGGCGCTCGATCTCGAACGGATCGCCGCGCTCAAACCCGACCTCATCGTGGTCTGGCGCCACGGTAACGCGCAGAAGCAGACCGACCGCCTGCGCGCGCTCGGCATGCCGCTGTTCTTCAGCGAGCCACGCAAGCTCGATGGCATCGCCGACAATCTCGAAAAGCTCGGCACGCTGATGGGCACCACGCCCGTGGCCCACCGCGCCGCTACCGATTTCCGCCAGCAGGTAAGCACGCTGCGCAAAACCTACGCGGGCCGCCCGCCCGTGACCGTGTTCTATCAGGTCTGGCAGCAGCCGCTGATGACGCTGAACGGCGAGCACATGGTCAGCGACCTGCTCGCGCTATGCGGCGGTCGCAACCTGTTCGGGAAGGAAGCGGCACTGGTGCCGACGGTCTCGGTCGAAGCCGTGGTCGCGGGCAACCCCGAGGTCATGCTGACCGCCGGTATGGGCGCCACGCGATCCGACAAGCCGCTCGCGGACTTTGCAATGTGGGAGAAGTGGAAGCAGGTTACGGCCGTGGCACGCAACAACCTGTTCGTGATTGACGGCGATCTGGTCAATCGCGCTGGCCCGCGCGTGGCCCAGGGCGCGGCGGAGATTTGCAAGGACCTGGACGTGGCGAGGTCACGGCGGCCAGGCTGATGCTGGCGCGCTACGCCTTGGCGCTCCGGTTCCACCACCCCAGTCGGGCCTGCCGCTTCCCCAGGTGGAAGTGACAGGTCGCCCCGAACTCAAGCTCCCACTGCAGCGTCTGGGACAGCGTCAGCCCAAGCCAGTGCGCGGCCAGCATCCGCATCGGCCCCGCATGGGAGACGGCCCAGAGGCAATCGCCCGAGCTTGCGTCGAGCGTGTCAGCCCACGCCGTCACTCGCGCCATCACCTGCTGCGCGCTTTCGCCACCGTGCGGGCGCGCGCCCATCAGGTCCGCCGCCCACAGGTCAAGCGCATCGCGCGGAATCTCGCTCCACGCCTTGCCTTCCCACGCGCCAAAATCAAGCTCTCGCAGCCGGGGCTCGATTTCGCGGACTGGCATCTCGACATGCGCGGACAGTAGCGCCGCGGTCTCCGTCGCACGCACCGCCGGACTCGTCACCAGACGTGAGGGCGGCAAATCGCCGAGCAAGCGTACGATCCGCTCCGGCGCCGGACTGACCGGCTGCGCCAGTTTCAGATCGAGCGCGCCGTAGCAAACGCCCGGCGCCACATCGGGCCGGACATGCCGGATCAGGACCACTTCCATGCCGCCGCCACCAGGTAGATCGACAATTCGGCAAGCTGCTGCGCCATACCGAGGCAGTCGCCGGTATAGCCGCCGATACGACGCACGAAGTACGCACCCAGCGCGGCACGCAGCACGGCCAGCACCAGAATCGCCACGCCCGCGAATAGCGGCGACAGCCACAACAGCGGCACGACGCCGCACGCCAGCGCGAAAACCAGTCCGACACCAAACAGGCGCTGCGCCACCGGCTTGGCCTTGCCCTCGGCACGCACATAGTCATGTGTGGCCAGGAACGTGATCGCCATCGCGCGGCTGGCTCCATGCGCCGCCACCAGCAACACCAGCAGCACCATCGCACCGCCCGATTCCGCCACCGATACCAGCAGTTGCCACTTCAGCAACAGCGCCACCACAATGGCGATCGCGCCAAACGCGCCCACGCGCGAGTCGTGCATGATCCTCAGCACATCCTCGCGGCGATAGCCACCACCGAAGGCATCGACGCAATCCGCCAGGCCATCCTCGTGAAACGCGCCGGTGAACAGCAACGTGGCCGCCATGCCGAGCACGATCGCCACCGACGGGGACCAGAACGACAGCGCGCCCCATGCCACCAGCGCGCCGAAGGCGCCAACGATCAACCCCACCAGCGGGAAGTAGCGCGACGCGGCATTCAGGAAGTGCGGCTCGAACCCCACCCAGCTCGCCAGCCGCGCCGGCAACGGCACGCGCGTGAAGTAGCCGACGGCAGTGAGAAAGAAGCGGAGTTCGTTGGCCATCATGGCGCCTCAGGTCGCTTCAGGTCGCCGACGCGTTGCTGACGCCCGCGCCGCTGAACGTGGCCATTTCCCGCAGGAACGCCACCGCCGAAGCCACCAGCGGCCATGCCAGCGCTGCCCCGGTACCCTCGCCCAGCCGCAGGTCCAGTGCCAGCAGCGGCTCGGCCTTGAATTCGGCCAGCAGCGCGCGGTGCCCCTGCTCGTGCGAGCAGTGCGAGAACACGCAGTACTGCAGTACGTTCGGGTCAATGCGCGCGGCCACGAGCAACGCCGCCGACGCAATGAAGCCATCCACCAGAATCACCATGCGGCTGGCCGCAGCCGCCAGGTATGCGCCGGTCATCGCGGCGATCTCGAAGCCACCGAACGTGGCCAGCACATCGAGCGGATCGGTGACGTCCGCGTGCCTGGCCAGCGCCCGCGAGAGGACGTCATGCTTGCGTGCCACGCCCGCATCGTCGAGGCCTGTGCCACGGCCAATGCATGCCTCCAACGGCAAGCCGGTCAGGCGGCTCATCACGCAGGCCGCGGCCGACGTGTTGGCGATGCCCATCTCGCCGAAGCCGATCACATTGGTACCTTGCTGGCCGTGCCGCAGCACGCGTGCGATGCCGGCATTGATCGCCGCGCCGGCCTGCTCCGGCGTCATGGCTGGCTCTTCGACAAAGTTGCGCGTGCCGTTGGCCACGCGGCAGTTCACGAGGCTCGGCGAGGCCGGCAGCGGCGCGCGCACGCCCACATCCACCACCTCGAGCGCCAACCCGTGAAGGCGGGTGAAGACGTTGATCGCCGCGCCGCCATTCAGGAAGTTCAGCACCATCTGCGCCGTGACCTCCGCCGGAAATGCGCTGACGCCCGTGTCCGCCACACCGTGGTCGCCGGCAAACACGATGATTGCCGGGCGAGTCAGATCAGGAACGGTCTCGCCACGGATCAGCCCGATCTGCATGGCCAGCGTCTCGAGCCGGCCCAGCGAGCCGGGCGGCTTGGTCTTGTCGTCGATTGCGGCCTGCAGCGCGGCGCGCAGCGATGCGTCGAGCGGCGCGATCGGTGGCAGGGTCAATGCGTAGTCTGAAATTGCAGTTGCCATGGTGCTGATTCGAATAAAGCGAATTACATTTCCACGCCCGGCTGGGCCTTGATGCCCTGCTCGAACGCGTGCTTGACCGGTGTCATGTCGGTTACGGTATCGGCGGCCTCGATCAGCGCGGACGGTGCGCCTCGACCTGTGATGACCACGTGCTGCTTCGGCGGACGCGCGCGCAGATCGGCGATGACGGTATCGAGATCAAGATAGTGCAGCTTTAGCGCAATGTTGAGTTCGTCGAACAGGATCAGGTCGAACGACGGATCGCGCAGCATCCGGCGCGCCACCTCCCATGCGGCCTCTGCCTTGGCCACGTCACGCGCGCGGTCCTGGGTTTCCCACGTGTAGCCTTCGCCCATCACGTGGAACTCGCACTCCTCCGGAAAGCGCCGCAGGAACATTTCCTCGCCGCTCGGGAACGCACCCTTGATGAACTGGACCACGCCGGTACGCATGCCATGACCCATGGCGCGCACCACCATGCCGAAGCCGGAGCTCGACTTGCCCTTGCCATTGCCCGTGGTGATCACGATCACGCCGCGCTCGGTCTGCGCCGCGGCGATCTTGGAATCGACCACCTCCTTCTTGCGGACCATGCGTGCCTTGTGACGGGCATCGCGGCCGGCGTCATCGTTGGTATTCGGGGTATCGCTCATGTCTGATTTCCATCTGGGATCAGCGCGGTATGGGTGCCGTCGCTGATGCTGATAATCGGGGTACGCAGCGCATGGGAGCACTGCGCGGGAGTCAGGACCTCGTGCGCCGGGCCGTGCAGCGCGTGACCATCCTCGGCCATCAGCAGCGCGTGGGTGGCATAGCGATGCGCGAGGGTCAGGTCATGCACGATCACGACAACGGCGTGGCGGCCCGATCGGGTCAGGCGCTGCAGCAGGTCGAGCACCATGATCTGGTGCCGCAGGTCCAGGTGCGCCACGGGTTCGTCCAGCAGCAGCAGCGGCGCCTGCTGCGCCAGCGCGGCAGCCAGCGACACGCGCTGGCGCTCGCCACCGGACAGTGTCAGCACGTCGCGGCCACGCAGTGGCTCGAGATCGAGCGCGTCGATGACATCATCCACGATCCGGTCATCGTCACGCTGGCCCCAGCCCCAGCCGCTCAGATGCGGATGCCGACCGATGCGCACGGCATCCTCGACCAGCATCGAGAACGTATCGTGCACAGCCTGGGGCAAATAGGCCCGCTGCCGCGCCAGCGTGGCAGGGGCGATCTGCGTGACCGCAATTTCGTCGACCTCGGCCGCGCCGCTGTCGGGCGCGCGCAGACCGGCCAGCACGCCCATCAGCGTGGACTTGCCGACCCCGTTCGGGCCGACGATGCACCAGAGCTGCCCCGCGCCGATCGACATCGAGAGGCCATCGAGCAGCACGCGGCTCCCGGCGTGCAGGCCGAGTTGCCGCAGGGTCAACTGCGGACAGTCTGTGAGCGGCTCGGACCAATGGCTCATCGCGGTCTCCGCAGCAGCAGGTAGAGAAAGGTCGGCACGCCCAGCAGCGCCGTGATGACGCCCACCGGCAGTTGCGTGGGGGCAACCACCGTACGCGCAATCAGGTCGGCAGCCATCAGCAAGGTGCCGCCCAGCAGCACTGATGCCGGCAGCAGCAGGCGCTGGTCGTTCCCCCAGGCCAGGCGCACCATGTGTGGCACCACCAGGCCGACGAAGCCAATCGACCCGGCCGTCGTGATGGCGGCGGCAATCGAAATGGAGGAAATCAGGAAGGTAGCCAGGCGCACGCGGCCAACGCGAACACCCAGCGATTGCGCCACGGTCTCACCCAGCAGCATCACGTTGAGCGCCCGCGCCATCGGCATGGCCAGCAGCAGTGCGGCGATCAAGGTGGCCAACGCCGCGCCATAGGCGGCCGTGCCACCGAGGTCACCGGTCAGCCAGAACAACATGCCGCGCAGGCGCGATTCCGGCGCGATGGCGAGGATCAGCGTGATCAGCGCGCCCCACCCCGCGGCCAGGATGACACCGGTCAGCAGCAACCGCGCGCCGGCCTCCTGGTGTCCGCCCTGCACTTTTGGGTTGAGCAGGTCACGGCGGGCAAGCGTGGCGACGAGCAGCATGGACACCAGCGCGCCACCCGCCGCGCTGGTGTGCACGATCCATTGCGGAAGCATCAGCAGCATCGACAGCAGCGCACCCGTGGACGCCCCGCCGGAGACGCCGAGCACGTAGGGTTCGGCCAGCGGATTGCGCAACAACACCTGCATCAATGCGCCGGAAAGCGCCAGCAGCCCGCCACAGGCAAACGCGGCGGCGGCACGTGGCAGCCGTAGTTCGCGGACGATGGCGCCTGCGGTGCCATCGTCCGCGCCGCTCAGCGCCTGCCAGAGTTGCCCGGCATCGAGCGACACGCTGCCGATCGCCAGCGACAGGCCGAAGACGGCCAGCCCTGCCAGCGCGAGGACACCCCAAACGATCAGCGCGCGCCGCAGCTCAGCCATGGCTCCCCGCGCGCGGCATCACTTCTGACGCCATCCCAGCGTGATGAAGCCGGCCCTGCCCTGCGTGTTGTAGGGGTAGGCCAGCTGGTAGTTCTTGTCGAACAGGTTTTCCACTCGGGCGGCGACGAACCATTGTTTGTCGATGTTGTAGCGGGCGTTCAGGTTGACGATACCGTACCCGCCCAGCGTGCGCGAACCGCTGTCGAGTCGCGCCGAGGATACCAGCCATTCACCGCCGAAACGCCAGTTTCCGAAATTCCGGCCCACGTCGAACGACGCATGGCGCCGGGCACGCCGCAGAAGCTGCGTATTGTTGGTCTCATCCAGCGGATTCTGGAACGTCACGCTGGCGCCCACGTCAGTGCCCCACAGGCTGGCGCGCCACGATGCCTCGATCCCCTGCACCTTGGCCTTGTTGACGTTCTGCGCCAGGTAGAGGCCGCTGGGCTGCAACGCGGAGACGATCAGGTCGTTGTAGCGCGTCTCGAACGCGGTCACGCGCAGCAGGCCGGTCGACGCCGTCTCCACCTGCACCCCCACCTCCGCCGACTTGGCGCGCTCGGGCTGCAGGTTCGGCTGGCCGTAGTACGGGTAGTAGAGCTCGTTGAACGTCGGCGCGCGGAACGCATTGCTGACGTTGGCAAGCAACTTGACCGCGCTGGTCAGGTAGTAGCCGTAGCCGGCGAAGAAGCTGCCCTGGTCGCCGAAATCGGAATAGTGGTCGTTACGGCCGTTCAACTGGATCTGGTGCTTGCCGATACGCCCCTCGTAGCCGCCATAGACCGAAAACACATTGCGCGACGGCGCGTTGTACGAGCTCGAAGCCAGCTCCTGCTGCAGCCAGTCCGTGCCAAACATCAGCGTATGGTCGGGTGTCAGCGCGTACTCGTTCTGCCAGTTGAACTGGCGGGTGCGCGTGCTGAACAGGCTGTCGAACAGGCCGTTGATCGTGCCTTCGCTGCGGTCTTCGCTTTGCGCAACCTTGAAATGCGTGGTCCAGTCAGGTAGCACCTTGCCGTTGACGAACGCGGACAGCGTGTAGAGCTTGCTATCCATGCGGTAGTCGTCGGTCGGCTTGCCGTAGGCGTTGTCGTAGGAAAGCTGGCTGTTCGAGTAGTAGGTCGCGACGCCAGCGTCCCAGTCCTGCGTGAACTGGTGCTTGATCTGGCCCGAGATGCTCTTGTTCTCGTACGGGTTGTTGGCCGGATTCGGGCCGATACCGCGCGCGGCGCTCTTCGGATTGTCGGCGTTCCACTGCGCCGCATTGATGGCCGAGAAGCCATCGGTCTTGTACATCGAGCCGGTGACGTTGAACGAGGTGGCACCGATCTGGCCACCGTAACCCACCGTGCCCTGGCGGGTATTGTTGCTGCCGTACTCCACCTGCGCGTTGGCGGCAGGCGCCTGGCCCGCGCCACTCTTGGTGAAGATCTGCACCACGCCACCAACGGCGTCGGAGCCATAGAGCGCCGAGACGTTGCCGCGCACCACTTCGATATGGTCGATCTGGTCGGGCAAGATATTGGCGATCTGCGCATTACCGTTGCTGACGCCGGAAATCCGCACGCCGTCGATCATGATCAGCACCTGGTTCGAATTGGCGCCGCGCATGAACAGCGAGGTATTGGTACCCATGCCGCCGTTGGTCGAGAACTCCACGCCCGCCTGGTTGCGCAGTAGCGAGCGCAGGTCCGGAGCCTGGGAGTTGACGATGTCTTCCTGGGTGACCACCGTGGTGTGCGGCAGGGCCTCGGTCACCGACTGCGCGGTTCGGGAGGCGGTGACGACCACGGGCGCCAGCGTCTGCCCGCTGGCCGCCTGCGCGGCGGCCGGTGCGGCTGCCGGTGCGGAAGCGGGAGCGGGACCATTGGCCGATGCGCTGGCCGGCGTGGTGGTCGACGACTCATCTGGCGTCGCGTCCTGCGCGAAGACCGATGCGGACGGAAAAAGGGCGATGGCCGCCAGGATGGCGGGCATGGAGGGGCGAACCGACGGCTTCAGCGCGGCGGTCGACCTGGATAGCGTGGAACGCATGAGCAGGGATGGAAGAGAACGGCCAGGCCCGTTCCCCCGCGGGCCATATGGCGATGGGGTATGCCACCTTCGGCGCGGCATACCCTCGTTCTGCAGGCCGGTATCCGGGCTGACGACATCAGGCTGGCCGCCTTCCCGATCAGATCGTGACGATTCAGATTCAGTGGCGTTTGGCCGGCCCTGCGAGCCGCTCGTGGCGGGCGTTCGCGGTCGCTTACCGTTGCGGGGGCAGCACAGGTTGGCCTGCCCCGATATGGATTTCGGCGCCCGGCTCCCTGTTTCCCGTTGAACTGCAGCCCTGTAAGAGCAGGGCGCGAGCACCTGGAACGGGGGCGAGTGTATGGAGTTTCAACTTTGGCGTCAATGCAGCGGGTCAAGCTGCCGATAACCGAGATTTGATATCTGGAGACGGGCCAATCGTTACAGAACGATGCAACTTCGTGGCGCCTCGGGCGTCTTAACCGGCTCGCTGGGTGTGGCCGAGCCGCCTGCATCGGCTAGAATCCCGAAACCTGACCTTCACTCCTACCGGACACGACAGGCACTATGCTCAACGAACTCGAACAACTGGCCGCCAAGATCGGGCGCGTGCTGCATCAAGCAGACACCCTGGCGGCGGAAAACCAGCGGCTGCGTGCGGAGATCGAGCGTCTGCAAGCCGAGGCGAGCCAGTTGCGCGCGGATCGCGAAGCCATGGCAGCCGACCGCGAACTGCTCAATATCAAGATCGAGGAAGCCCAGCTTCGCATCCAATCGATTCTCGACAAGCTGCCCACGGCCAGTGACGCGCGCCAGCTCGACCTGCTCGGCGACGGCAAGCGCGCTACATCTGAAGGTACGCAGCAGGCCCCCGGAGAACACGCATGAGCAACAAGCAAGTGGAAGTGAACATCGCCGGCCAACCGTATCGCTTCGCGATCGCACCGGACAACGAGGCCGCGCTGCTGGAAGCCGTGGCATTGGTCGACGACAAGATGAACAAGCTCAAGGGCACCGTCGCCGCGAAGGGTGTGGAGCGGGTGGCCGTGATGGCGGCGATCAGCATTGCGTCGGACCTGCTGGCAATGCGCCGCAAGCAGGAAGAAGAAGGCGCGATTCCCGTCGACGCGGTGCGCGCGCGCATTCGCGAACTGAACGAGCGCGCCGACGAAGCACTGCGCCAGTACGCGCACGTCGGCACGCGCTGAGCGGCCTGCTTGCGGTCTGGCTGCGCTCTGTTTCGCTAACCGGAAGAGCCAACCCTTGCATTGCGCGGCCACGGCCCCATCTGCCCGGATGTGAAGCCGATGCCGCGCACCGCGCACGCCGTGCGCGAGTGTTGTGGAAAATGTAACGACGCCGTACGTCCGGCTTGGTATGACTGTCGTCGCGGTGTATAGTGTAGCCACTGCACGGCGCATGCGACCGATGCAGTTGGATGGTCGGGTTATCGCGCCTGGCCGCCGTTTCCATCCCATCCTTAGTTGAAACGGCAAACGTCTGACATCCCGAGCGTATTGCACGCACAGGAACCAAAAGTCAGACGTTTGACAGTTTCCCTGCCTGGTTCGTGAGGGTCATAAACTCCTTGAACCGATATGCATTGCATGGTGCGGGATCATGTCGTATGGGCGAGCGCGTTACCGCATTCATAGTCTGGGCCGAGCTTGGACTCCCTGAGTGGGCGATGTACCCGAAATACGACTTCCGCAGCCACTCTGAACCTCACTTGGGTTCAGGATGCCGACCCAGCGGCCGAGGCGGGGACCCCCTAAAAGGCGGTGGTTTGATAGAACCACCGCCTTTTTCTTTGACTGCTCATAGACGGACCGATCGGTATCACAATGCCCTCCTCCGCCCAGCGTGCCCGCCAGTACTGGCTGATGAAGTCCGAACCGGACGAAGCCAGCATCGATGATCTCGCCCGTGAAGGCACGTTGCCGTGGACCGGGGTTCGCAATTACCAGGCACGCAACTTCATGCGTGACCAGATGCGCATCGGCGACGGCGTCCTGTTCTATCACTCGTCATGCCCGGAGCCGGGCATCGCCGGCTTGGCCGAGGTCTGCTCGCAACCCTACCCCGATTCCACGCAGTTCGATCCGAAGAGCGACTATTACGACAGCGCATCGAAGCAGGACAATCCGCGCTGGTCGCTTGTCGACGTGAGCTTCGTCCGCAAGAGCACGCTGATCCCCCTCCAGGCACTGCGTGAGCACGATGTGCTGGCCGACATGGTCGTGCTCCGCCGCGGCAATCGTCTGTCGATCACGCCGGTCACGCCGGCCGAGTGGCGCTATATCACCGAAAAGCTGATGAAGTAAGCACCGCCGCAGCAATGCGGCACTGCGCGTCCAGCAACACTGGGCCGCACCGACGCCGCCGGCGACTTTGATTTGCAGCAACAAGTGCGCGAGACACGCGCGAATGCGTCACGTCCGGGCGAGCCAGGGAACGAACACCGGCCACGTGCGTCTGATAGCCATCACTTTGATCGGGAGAACAATATGAAGAAACTGCTGGCTGCCTCGCTGCTGAGTACAACCGCCGCCATGGCCGCCGCCCAGACGGTTGCACCTCCCTCGGGTGTTCTGTCGCTGTCCGCGCAAGCCGCGACCGAGGTGCCGACCGACGTCGTACACCTGACCCTGGCTGCCGAACAGGAAGGCCCCGAGCCGACGGCCATCTCCAATGCGCTGTCGTCGCGCACGCAGGCCGTGCTGGCACAGGCCAAGCGCACGTCAGGCGTGGAGGCCCAGTCGGGCGGCTTCACGATTCATCCGAATACCGACCGCAATGGCCGCATCAGCACGTGGCGTGGCCGCTCGGAGGTGATCCTGAAGTCGAAGGATTTCGCCGCCGTGTCGAAGCTGGCCGGCGAACTGGCCAGCCAGATGCAGGTGCAGAACATCGCGTTCTCGCTGTCGCGCGAGACACGCCTGGCTGCCGAGCAAAAGCTCGCCGACCAGGCCGTGGCCGCGTTCCGCGACAAGGCACAGGCCACGACAAAGCTGTTCGGCTATAGCGGCTACACGATCCGCGAAGTCTCGCTGAACGAATCCGGCGGTGTCATGCCGATGCCGCGCATGTATGTCGCGAAGGCCATGTCGGATAGCGCTGGCGCGCCGATTCCGGTGGAAGGTGGCAAGAGCCAGGTCACGGTTTCCGTGAACGGCTCGGTGCAGATGGTGAAGTAAGCGGGTCACTCCCCTCTCCCGTGGTGTATAGACCAGGAAACGGGAGAGGGGGCCGAGCCCCTCTCGGCTCAACTCACAGCGCCCCGAACTGCTGGCGCAGCACGTTCTTCTGCACCTTGCCCATCGTATTGCGCGGCAACTCATCGACCACGTGCACACGCTTGGGTACCTTGAAATTGGCGATGCGGCCCTTCAGCGTGCCGATCATGCCAGCCTCATCAATCTCCATGCCCGGCTTGCGTACGACCACGGCAACGACGGCCTCGCCGAAGTCAACATGCGGCACGCCGATCACGGCTGACTCCACCACGCCCGGCATCTCGTCGATAAAGCTCTCGATTTCCTTCGGATACACGTTGTAGCCGCCCGAGATGATCAGGTCCTTACTGCGACCTACGATCGTCAGGTAGTTGTCCGGCACGATGCGTTCGCCTGCCTGGCTGACGATCGCGCCACCAAAGCGGCCCACATCCCCAGTCTTGAACCAGCCATCGGCCGTAAATTCCTCCGCCGTCTTCTCGGGCATCCGCCAGTAGCCCTTGAACACGTTCGGCCCCTTGACCTCGACGTTACCGATCACACCCGGCTCGCACGACTTGCCTTCGCTGTCCGTCACGCGCACCGACACGCCCGGCAGCGGCCTGCCCACGGTGCCACCGATCCGCTCACCCAGTGCCGGGTCATACGGATTCGATACCAGCATCACGGTCTCGCTCATGCCGTAGCGCTCCAGGATCGTGTGGCCGGTGCGCTCGCGGAATGCGTCGAACGTCTCCAGCAGCAGCGGCGCCGAGCCCGAGACGAACAGGCGCATGTTGCTGCACAGTTCCTTGTCGAAACGGGGCTCCTGCAGCATTCGCACGTAGTACGTAGGCACGCCCATCATCACGGTGGTACGCGGCAGGTACTTCAGGATCTGGCCCATGTCGAGCTTCGGCGCCCAGATCATCTTGGCGCCCGCGAGCAGCGCACCATGCGAGGCCACGAACAGGCCATGCACGTGGAAGATCGGCAGCATGTGCAGCAGCACATCATCGCTGCGCCAGCCCCAATACTCATTCAGCGTTTGCGCGTTCGATGCCAGGTTTCGATGCGTCAGCATCGCGCCCTTGCTGCGGCCGGTGGTGCCCGACGTGTAGAGAATCGCGGCCAGATCGTCGTCTGCGCACTCGACCGTCTCGAACGTGTCAGGCTGCACTGCCGCGCGTTGCAGCAGCGAACCGGTGCGGTTGTCGTCGAGCGTGAAAACATGGGCGGTGCCGTGCCGGAACGCCACTTTCGACACCCAGCCGAAGTTGTTGCTACTGCAGACCACCACGGCAGGCTCGGCGTTGCCGACAAAGTAGTCGATTTCGGCCTCCTGGTACGCGGTGTTCAGCGGCAGATACACATAGCCGGCGCGCAACGTGGCCAGGTACAGGAACAGTGCTTCCGGCGACTTCTCGACCTGCACCGCCACGCGCGAGCCGGCGGGCAGCTTCAGCGCGGTCAGCAGGTTGGCCAGCTTGGCGGTGGCGCGATCGAGGTCGTCCCACGAGTAGTAGAGCCCGTCATGCGTTTCGATGCAGCATGCGGTGCGGTCGGCGGGAAAGCGGGATTCGAACAGGGCGAACAGGTTGGCGTTCATGGTGCGGGACTAGTACGAAACAAGTACGGACAGGTATGGAATGCTGGGAAAAGCGGACCCGGGGAGCCTTGGCGATACGGTGCGGCCGGTAATGATAGCCCGGCCGCCACCCGGTTACTCTCCAGTGAAATCCGGAGGCCGGTGCGCCAGAAACGCGGCCACGCCCTCGGCATGGTCGCGACTGGTGGCGTAACGGAAATGGGCGTCGAATTCGGCGTCGGTCAGCAGCGTGGGATCTGGCGACAGGCGACGAATCGTCGTCTTGTTGATGCGGGCCGCAAGCGGCGCGCCGGCGCTCAGCCGCTGCACGGTTGCCGTCACTTCGTCGTGCATGGCCGCCGCAGGCACCACTCGCGTGAGCAGCCCCTTGCGCTCAGCCTCCAGTGCATCGAACACACGGCCTTCGAGCAGGATCTCGAGCGTCACCGCCCGCCCCACCAGCGCAAGCAGGCCGCGCAACTCGCCGGGCGCCATCGGAAAGCCGAGCCGGTTGATCGGCACGCCGAAGCGGCTGCCCGCAGCGGCCACGCGCAGGTCGCAATTGCAGGCGATCTCGAGGCCACCGCCAACGCAAACGCCCTCGATGGCGGCCAGCGTCGGATGCGGGCATTCTGAAATCGCCCGCAGCGCCGGTGCGATGATCTCCGTGTGGTAGCGACGGACAGCCGCCTCGTCGCCGCGCACGGTCGGAAACTCCGCGATGTCGGCGCCGGCGGCGAAGTTGCCGTCGGCACCGCGCACGAGCACGCAGCGCAGCGACATGTCCGCCGCCAGCGTGGCGAATCCGGCGGCCAGCGCCTGCCACATGTCGACCGAGATTGCATTGAGCTTGCCCGGATTCGACAGCGTGACGACGGCCGTCGACCCTTCGCGCGAGAACGTGACGGTGTCGCTCATCAGTCGATCTTCGCGCCCGAGCGCTGCACCACGTCTGCCCAGCGCTTGATCTCGGCGTGCTGGAATTGCGCGAACTGCTCCGGCGTGTACTGCGGGATGTCCGAACCGTTCTGCAGCCAGATCTGCTTCATCTCCGGGTTGTTCAACGCCTTGGTGGTCTCGGCGTAGAGCCTGTCGACGACTTCCTTGGGCGTGCCCTTGGGCGCCCACAGCGCATACCAGGTGGACACGTCGTAGTTGGGCAAACCGGCCTCGGCAGCGGTCGGTACGTTCGGGAACGCCGCGGAACGCGTCTTCGATGCCACGGCCAGCGCCTTGATGCGCCCGGCGCGGATATGTTGCGACGATGAACCGAGGCCATCGAACATCAGATCCACCTGGCCGGCGATCAGGTCCGACAGCGCAGGGCCCGCGCCCTTGTACGGCACGTGGATCAGATCGGTCTGCGTCTGCAGCTTGAACAGCTCGCCCGCCAGATGGTGCGAGGAACCGTTGCCGGCCGAGGCGTAGTTGAGCTTGCCCGGATTGGCCTTGGCATAGGCGATCAGGTCCTTCACGCTGGTGGCCTGCACCTTGCCCGAATTGACCACGATCACCTGTGGCGGCTGGGCAATCACCGTGATGGGAATGAAGTCCTTCTCGATGTCGTAGTCGAGCTTCTTGTAGAAGGACGGTGCGATCGCGTGATGCGCGCCGCCAATGAACAGCGTGTAGCCATCGGGGGCCGCCTTGGCGGCGATGCTCGCGCCAACGGTGCCGCCCGCGCCACCACGATTGTCGATGACGAACTGCTTGCCGAGCTGCTTCGACAACTGCGCGGTAAGCGGCCTCGCAAACGCATCGGTGCCGCCGCCGGCCGGGAACGGCACGATGACGGTGACCGGCTTGCTCGGCCATGTATCGGCCTGCGCGGCCGGTGCGTAAAGACTGGTGACCCCGGTCCCGGCCATCAGGCCAGCCACTGCAAACACGCGTGCAAATGTGGTCAGATTCCGCTGACGACGATTCATGTACTGTCTCCTCTCTCTTCTCTTTGGAAAGTCAATCAAAAGTACGACTTGCTACGACTCATACACCCGACGAAAAATTGCCCTGGCGGTCTCCGTGTCCGCTCGTTTTCGACCCTCGATTACAGAAGCTTTGCCACCGCCCGACTGATGCGGGGATTGCCGTCGCCAAGGCGAGCCAGATTGTCATCCAGCGCATCAGGCACGTAAAGGTAATTGACCATCATGCCGCACGATTGCGCACGCCCTTTGCGTGACATGTCGGCGCCCCAATTCACGCGCTCCACACATGCGCCATTGCCGAGGTGGAAGCGCGCCACCGGATCGGCCGGCACGCCCTTGCCACCCTCTCGGACCAGATAGTGCGCGGCCAGTGTCATGGCCGTATCGCGTATCACGGCGTCTTCGCTGTCCGCTGACAACGCGCTGAACCATGCGGCGCCATCGGCGGGCACCTCACCATGCTGCTCGCGCCAGCGTGCAAGGCGCTTGACACCGAGCACGCGGTCGATGGACTCACCGTCCCGCTTGCGCAGCCAGTCCGCAAACCCGGGGATCGGCGACAACGTGGCGAACTGCTTGAGCTTGGGATGTTCGCGCTGCAATTCCTCGATCACCCGCTTGAGCAGGAAATTGCCGAAGCTCACGCCGCGCAACCCCGCCTGCGTGTTCGAGATCGAATAGAAGATGGCCCACTTCACACGCCGCAGGTCTTCCAGCGGTGCGGCTTCATCGAGCAGTGCCTGCACGTTGGCGGCCATCTCGGGCACGAACGCAACCTCGACGAAGATCAGCGGTTCGCGCGGAATGCGGGGGTGGAAGAACGCATAGCAGCGGCGATCCGAATCCAACCGGTTGCGCAGGTCGGTCCATGACGAGATCTCGTGCACGGCCTCGTAGCGAATCAGCTTCTCGAGCAGCGACGCGGGCGAGTCCCACGTGATCGGCTGCAGTTCGAGCAAGCCCACGTCGAACCAGTTCGAGAACAGCGCCTCCAGGTCCTCATCGAGTTCGCGCAAGCCCGGGATGCGCTTGTGCCAGCGCAGCATGTCCGCGCGCAACTGGATCAGGAAGTGCAGCCCGCAAGCACTGTTGCCACGCTGCCCATGCAGTGCGGCAAAACGCTTGAAAAAACGGATGCGTGCGTTGGACAGCGCCTGCGACAAGCCGGACGCGGTAGCCGGCTGGCCGCCAGCCGCATCGCGGACGGCGGCCACCTCGGCCAGCACGCCGAGCATCGCCTGGCGAAGCGGCTCCACCGCAGCCTCGTATTCGTCCTGCCACGCCTGGGCGGCGGCGTTGGCGGCGACATCGGTCAGCCGCGCGTCGAAGCACTGACGCAACTGGTCGCGCTGACGTTTGGTTGCGCGCGTGGACAGGGCGGGCGTGTCCTGCGCCTTCGCAGGGCCTGCCGCAGTGGCATCCGCATCGCCCTTCCGGTTCCACCAGCGGCCGAAGCGCGATAACAAGGTGTCGGACACGGGCTCGGCGGCATCGAGCGGCGCGCTGACTTTCTGTTGATCTGAGGTGTCGAGGGCGGTCATGGAGATTCCTGCGTAGGGGCGAGCGGATCGATCACAAACCTTCAGTCCTGTCCAGCCAGGCGAAGCTGGCCCGGCGCTACGGCGGGCGGCTCCGGATCGGCACGATCCAGCGCGCTCAACGCGCCGCGCTGGCGCAGCACGTGGGTTTTCATTAGCGCTTCCGCGCCTTCCGGATCGTGTGCCTTCAGCGCCGAGAACACCGACATGTGCTCGGCACACGATTCCTGAATGCGGCCCGGCAGCTTCAGGCTCTTGTGCCGCGACAGGCGCAGCACCTTGCGCAAGTCACTGACCACGCCCGACAGCCAGCGGTTGCCGGCCAGCCGCTGGATCGCCTCATGAATCTGGTAGTTGGTCTCGTAGTAGGCGTCGATATCGCCCGCCGCCGCATGACGGGCCAGCTCGGCATGCAAGCCTTCGAGCGCATCGAGATCGGTCTGGGTGACGTTGCGCGCGGCCTCGTAGGCGCAGCGCCCTTCGAGCAGGGCCATCAGCGGAAAGATTTCGTCGAGATCCTGCTCGGTGAGTGCATTGACGAAACATCCGCGACGCGGCTCCAGCCGCACCAGCCCTTCCGCGGCCAGGACCTTCAGCGCCTCGCGCATTGGCGTGCGCGACGTGCCCAGTGCGGCCGCAAGCGCGACTTCGTCGATCCACGCGCCTGGCAACAGCGTGTGATCGTCGATCATGGCACGCAGCCGATCGGCAACTTCGAGGTAAAGCGCCTGCTGGACGATCCGCATGAAGCCCTTTCGATGACATCACCGAGCGGCGCATACACCGCAATAATTCATAATTATGAATAAGGACGCGCGCGCCGCAAGGAGTTTCGATGCTGCAAAGCGGCATCAAAGTCGTGAATCGGCCATGCGCCACACGGTGATATCGGATAGTCCCGTGAGATGAGGGCGGTAGACGACGATGGGATGCGGATAGAGGGGATAGAGGTGCGGCGGGCAATGTTCCTGCCTCCCACAGGAAAATTGCCCGCGCCAGAAAGAACCGCCACTGGACAACATCATCGACGCCGGACTGGGTGCGCCTGGCGCGTGGGTCAGATTTGACATGCTGGCGCTGGCCCAGCGCCTGCCCCCGTTCAAGCACCCAAGCGTGGGTGCAGATTTTCCCGTTTGGCTTTTCCGTCGTTTTCGGTCGCATCCGCGCATCTTTCGTACGCGCTCTCCCTTCGATGCGGCCGTGGACATTTCCTGTCCCGACCTGATTCTTGTAACAGACTGTATAGCGAGGACCATGCCACGCTGGCTAAGTTATTGATTTTATTGAGGCGGACGATCCGAGACTTGTTACAAGTGCCAGATCATGTAACAGGATGTTTCTCCTTCGTTACGACCCCCACTACCCTGCTGGTTGTCGCCAATATGCCGCAGCGAGCGATTAGTGATGGCGGCGGTACGCCGCGATGCGAAAATGCGCCGCACACTGCACGAAAGCCGATGTTCAATCGGTTGCAAACATGAAACATGGGCTGGAAGCGACATCCGGCCCTGTCAAAACTCTCGGAGAGGTCCGGCATGGAAGACAATTTTCAGGGAAGCCACTACATCGGCGACGGAACGCAGGCCGCGCCGCGCAATCTGCCCCTGTCGTTCACGGGCTCGGGGTCCGAGTACTTCCGCATCTGGATCGTCAACGCATTGCTGTCGATCATCACGCTGGGCATCTACTCCGCATGGGCGAAGGTCCGCACGCTGCAGTACTTCTATCGCAATACGCAGCTCGATGGCGCCACGTTCGACTACCACGGCAGTCCAACCGCGATTCTCAAGGGCCGCGCGATCGTTTTCGTCCTGGCCCTGGCGTACAACCTGGCCAGTCATGCATCGCCACTACTGGCTGTCGGGCTTGCCGTCGTGCTGGCTGCCGTGTTTCCGTTTCTGCTGGTTCGCTCGCTGCGATTCCGCATGGCGAATTCGAGCTACCGCGGTCTGCGTTTCGCCTTCATCGGCAAGGATGCCGAGGGTTATCAGGTCTTTCTGCTCTGGCCGATCCTGACCGTGTTGTCGCTCTATCTGCTGGCGCCGTTCGCGCACCAGCGTTTCAAGCGCTACCAGCACAACCACACGCTGTTCGGCACGGCGCCATTCGCATTCGACGCCACGGCCAGCGCCTTCTACGGTGTCTACCTGCGCACCGCAGGCATGGTCGCGATCTTCCTGATCGGCGGCGGTCTGGTGGGCGGCTCGCTGGCCAGCGCGGTTGGGCAATCGAAAGGGGCGGTCGGCGTTGTATTTGGCATGATGATGATCGGCCTGTACTTCGGCCTGATGATGATCGGCCCCTATTTCACGGCTCGGCTGCAGAACCTGGTGTGGAACAACACCACCCTGCTGCCGCACCGCTTTCGCAGTGACGTGCGGGCCGGCAAGCTGTTCTTCATCGTGCTGACCAACTTCATCTTCATTGCACTGACGCTGGGCCTGTTCTATCCATTCGCGCGCGTGCGCTCGACGCGCTATCGCGTGGAAGCGATGACGATGATCGCGGTCGGGCCGCTCGACGAGTTCGTGGCTGGCGAGCAGCAGCACGTTGGCGCGCTCGGTGATGCCGCGGTCGACTGGTACGACATCGACATCGCGCTCTGACAGACACCACCAACGGACACGCCCGAAAACAGTCATGGTTGCCGCGCAATACTTCGACACCCGCTCATCACGCGCGCACGCGGTGGTGCTGATCGTCACGGACGGCGAGGCCATCCTGCAGGATGCGAATGGCGCTGAGTTGCGACGGGCACCACTCGCATCACTGCGCGTGTCGGAACGCATCAAGCGCGCGCCACGGCTTGTCACGTTCGACGACGGCGCCTATTGCGAGATCGCGGACCAGGCCACGTTCGATGCGATGCTCGCGGCAACCGGGCATCGCGAAGGGCTGGTTTCGCGCGCGCAGAACAGCTGGCGTCTGGCCGGACTGTCGCTACTCGGGCTGGTTGTGTTCGTGGTGTTTTCGTATTACTACCTGCTGCTTTGGACGGCCACGGTGGTGGCGCGATCGGTGCCGCCGTCGATCGAGGCTCAGTTGGGAAAGGCCACCCTCGACAGCCTGGATCAGGGGCTGGTGGAACCTACGAAATTGCCACAGGCCGACCAGCAACGCATTCGCGACAACTTCGCCGCGCTGCGCCGCCCGGACGATCCGGGCCACCACTATCAGATCCTGTTCCGCAAGGGCGGGCGGCTTGGCGCCAATGCCGTGGCACTACCGGGCGGCACGATCGTCGTTACCGACGAACTGGTCAAGCTGATTGGCACGGGCGCGGGCATGATGGGTGTACTGGCCCACGAGGCCGGCCACGTGGCCGAGCGCCACGGCCTGCAGCAGGTATTCCAGGCATCGGTGGTCGGCGCGCTGGCGGCGTACATGGTCGGCGATGTTTCGTCGCTGCTGGCCACCGTACCCGCCGCGATGATGTCGATGCGCTATTCGCGCGAGCACGAACGCGAGGCGGATGCCTATGCCGTGAAAATCCTGCGGGACAACCGGCTACCGGTGACCGCGCTGGCCGATGCGCTTCAGCAGCTTGAGGACGCGCACCGCAAGGGTGAAGGCAAGCAGGCTGCCGACGATGAAGAGAGCGGCTTCTTCTCGACTCACCCGCTGACGCGGGAGCGGATCGAAGCCATCAGGAATGGTGGGGAGTGATTGTCTTGCATCCCTCTCTCAATGAGGGAGAGGGATGCAAACCGAGAATTAGCCTGACGGCCTGACGATCAGCGCGCCGCTGCCGTCGCCCCATTGCCACGACGGTAAGCCCAGACCACCATCACGGCGCCGATCACGATCATCGGCAGGCTCAGCCACTGGCCCATCGACAGCTTGAGCGCCAGCAGGCCCAGGAAGTTATCCGGTTCGCGGGCAAATTCGGCCAGGAAGCGGAACGCGCCATAGCCGATCAGGAACACGCCCGATACCGCGCCCATCGGCCGCGGCTTGCGTGAGAACAGCCACAGGATGATGAACAGCGCCACGCCTTCGCCAGCGAACTGGTAAAGCTGCGACGGATGACGCGGGATGTTGTCGCCGGCCTGCGGGAAGATCATGCCCCACGGCAGGTCGGTCGGACGCCCCCACAACTCGCCATTGATGAAGTTGCCGATCCGCCCGGCCGCGAGTCCGCACGGAATCATTGGCGCGATGAAGTCGGTCACCTCCATCCAGTGGCGACGGCGCACTTTCGCGAACACCCACATCGCGATCAGCACCCCGAGGAATCCGCCGTGGAACGCCATGCCACCCTCCCAGACCTTGAAGATCTCGAGCGGGTGCGTGAGGTAGTAACCCGGCTTGTAAAACAGCACGTAGCCCAGGCGGCCGCCCAGAATGACCCCGAGTACCCCATAGAACAACATGTCGTCGAGGTCCCGCGCCACCCAGCCACGCGCCGCGATATGTGGCTGGCGGATACGCAGTCGGCCGAACCACAGGAACATGATGAAGCCGGCCAGGTACATCAGGCCGTACCAGCGAATGGCCAGCGGCCCGAGGTGAATGGCGACCGGGTCGAATTGGGGATGAACGAGCATGTCGGATCGAGTGAGTATCGGTAAGTATTCTGGACAGCGCGGAGTCGCGAAGTCAGGCCTTTATGCCATTGTCTTGCGTCAGTCCGATGGCGCCGGCGAGGTCCATGGCGATATCGATGAAAGAGCGCAGCACAGGCGCCACGCCAGCCGCGCCTTCACGCCAGACCAGACCGGTTTCGATTTCCGGCCCGGCATCGCGCAACGCCAGATATGACACCCCAGTCCGGCGCAGGTTGCATAGCGATGCGGGCACTAGTGCCACCCCCATGCCGGCGGAGACCAGACTGACGATCGTCTGCATCTGTATCGCCTCCTGGGCAATCATCGGCGTCAACCCATCGCGCGCGTAATAGCCCGTAATGATGTCATAAAACGCTGGCGCGCTTCGGCGCGGGAAGATGATCAGCGGCTCGTGCGCGGCATCGCGCAGGGCCACGGTCTGCGGTGGTGCTCCATCGACCTGCCCCGCCGGACGCCAGCCATCGGGCACGGCCAGCACGAGCGGTTCGCGTACCAGTGGCAAATAGGAGAGCCCGTGCGGCATCACGGTCAGTTGCGGCCGGATGACCAGTCCCGCGTCGATCGTCCCGTCGACCAGCGCCTCGAGCTGGACGTCGCTGGTGGCCTCGCGCAGTTGTAGCTGGACTTCCGGATGCCGGGCCCGGAAATGCCGCAGAAGGTCGGGCAGGATGCCGTAATCGGCCGTGCTGACGAACGCCAGCGCCAGCGAGCCGACCTCCCCCCGCGCGAGCCGCTGGGCCAGCCCGGGCAAGGCGGCCGCATCGGCCAGCACGCGGCGCACCTCCGGCAGCCATTGCTGGCCGGCCGGCGTGAGCATTACCGAGCGGCGCGTGCGCACGAACAGCTGGACGCCGATCTCCTCTTCCAGTGCCTGGATCTGCTGCGACAGTGGCGGCTGCGTCATGGCGAGCCGCCGCGCGGCGCGGCCGAAATGCAACTCTTCGGCCACTGTGACGAAATAACGTAGCTGGCGCAGGTCCACGGGGTAGTTTGATATTTTTATCGACTCAATAAAGGTCGAATCATATATTTGACACGATAAAACGCAAGCGCCATTCTTCTGACCACAACACGGCCACCCCGCCACCAGCCCCCCCCCCCCGGAGACACCCGCCATGGCTTACAACAAACGTTCCCAGCACATCACGCAAGGCGTGGCGCGCTCCCCCAACCGTTCGATGTACTACGCGCTCGGCTACAAGAAGGAAGACTTCGACAAGCCGATGGTGGGTATCGCCAACGGCCACTCGACGATCACCCCCTGCAACGCCGGCCTGCAGCGCCTGGCGGACGCGGCCGTGGATGCGATCAAGGCCTCGGACGCCAACCCGCAGATCTTCGGCACGCCGACGATCTCCGACGGCATGTCGATGGGCACCGAGGGCATGAAGTACTCGCTAATCTCGCGTGAAGTCATTGCCGACTGCATCGAAACCGCTGCCCAGGGCCAGTGGATGGACGGCGTGGTCGTGATCGGCGGCTGCGACAAGAACATGCCCGGCGGCATGATCGCACTGGCGCGCACCAACGTGCCGGGCATCTACGTCTACGGCGGCACCATCCGCCCGGGTAACTGGAAGGGCAAGGACCTGACCATCGTGTCGTCGTTCGAGGCCGTGGGCGAATTCACCGCCGGCCGCATGAGCGAGGAAGACTTCGAGGGCGTGGAGAAGAACGCCTGCCCGAGCACCGGCTCGTGCGGTGGCATGTACACCGCCAACACAATGAGCTCGTCGTTCGAGGCGCTGGGCATGTCGCTGCTGTATTCGTCGACGATGGCCAACCCGGACCAGGAAAAGGTGGACAGCGCCGCCGAATCGGCCCGCGTGCTGGTGGAAGCCATCAAGAAGGACATCAAGCCGCGCGACATCATCACGCGCAAATCGATCGAGAACGCCGTGACGCTGATCATGGCCACGGGCGGTTCCACCAACGCGGTACTGCATTACCTGGCCATCGCCCACTCGGCCGAAGTGGAATGGACCATCGACGATTTCGAGCGCATCCGCCGCCGCGTGCCGGTGATCTGCAACTTGAAGCCGTCGGGCGCCTACGTGGCCACCGACCTGCACCGCGCCGGTGGCATTCCGCAAGTGATGAAGATCCTGCTGAACGCCGGTCTGCTGCATGGCGACTGCCTGACGATCACGGGCCGCACGCTGGCCGAGGAGCTCGAGCACGTTCCCAATGAGCCGCGTACCGACCAGGACGTGATCCTGCCGATCTCGCAGGCCCTGTACAAGCAAGGCCACCTGGCCATCCTGAAGGGCAACCTCGCCGAGGAAGGCGCAGTGGCCAAAATCACCGGCCTGAAGAACCCGGTCATCACCGGCCCGGCCCGCGTGTTCGAGGACGAACAGAGCGCCATGGAAGCGATCCTGGCGAACAAGATCAACGCTGGCGACATCCTGGTGCTGCGCTACCTTGGCCCGAAGGGCGGCCCGGGCATGCCTGAAATGCTGGCGCCGACTTCGGCGATCATCGGCAAGGGTCTCGGCGAATCGGTTGGTTTCATCACCGACGGCCGCTTCTCGGGGGGCACCTGGGGCATGGTGGTTGGCCACGTTGCGCCGGAAGCCCATGTGGGCGGTACGATTGCACTGGTTCAGGAAGGCGACTCGATCACGATCGACGCGCACCAGCTGCTGCTGCAACTGAATGTGGCCGACGACGAGCTGGCCCGCCGCCGCGCTGCCTGGAAGCAGCCGGCTCCGCGTTACACGCGCGGCGTGCTGGCGAAGTTCGCGAGGCTGGCCTCCACGGCCAGCAAGGGCGCCGTGACGGACTGATCCGGCGAAAGTAGCCCCCTGCAATGCAAAAGGCCTGCGAGTCCATCGCAGGCCTTATTGCTTGGGTGCCGATACCGGCGCGGGCCGGTAGCAAGGCCCAGGCTTACATCCCGCCCGGGTCCCGCTCGATTTCCTCCAACGTCGCGTCGAGCCACTCCACCAACCGGGCCTCGAGGGCCTGGGTCAGTTCATTGGCCAGTTGCGCCGTCAGCGGCGCCAGCCTCGATTGCAGCGTGGCTTCGGTATGGGCTTCCACCACCTGCGGCCACTCGGTGCGGAAGCGCATCATCACGCGCGTCAGCAACTCGGTGCGCACCGCACGCAGGTCGTCAGCCCCCGGCATGAACGGGGCCGTGTCCACCACGTCGGACGCCGCAGCCGGCGCGTCCTCTCCCGTCGATCCGAAATCGCCGACCGCGGTGACCACGCCAGATTCTGGCATGTCCGCCGTGTCGATCACCGTGGCCTGGGCTGGCGCGGGTGCGGGTGCCGGCGCATCGAACACGGTGTCCGGCAACTCGACCACTTCGGTCAGCAGCGGCACGCTGTCATTGGGATCCAGCCGCGGAATGACCCGCGAAGTCGTGCGTTCGCTCATGCCGCATCTCCCTTGGCCTGGCCAATGTCATGGTGCGTGAGCGGATAGCCGCGCTCACGATAGAAACGATACCGCTCCCGCCCGGAATCCCGGGCTTCGGGCGTGGCGCCGACCACTTCGATCAACCGTTCGAAGCTGGCGAACTGCGCCGGGGCCTCCGGCGCCAGGTTCACCAGCAACTGATGGTGCGGGACGCCGTCGAGCGCGGCGGCCAGGATGATCGGCGTCACCGCCGCATTCGGGCTGTCGACCCCGCAGTGCGGCAGGAAGTCGAGCGGCGAAAACGACCACAGCCGCGCGTCGAGCTGCGCTAGCTGCTGCGGCGCGCCGTGCACCACCACCTTCTGCCCTGCCCCATAGGCCTTGCGAACCAGCCGGCAGACATATGTCAGCGTGTCCGGCACATTGCTATGGAAGTCGATGCGCGTCATCCCGGCTACCTTTACCTGATCCTAAAATCCGCCCGATACGCCCGATTAGGCCGCGCGGTCCATCAGGAACTGCGTCAGCAACGGCACCGGACGGCCCGTGGCGCCCTTGGCCGCGCCGCTCTTCCACGCTGTGCCGGCGATGTCGAGGTGGGCCCAGTCGTACTTCTCGGTATAACGCGCCAGGAAGCAGGCCGCGGTCACGCTGCCGGCCGGACGGCCACCGATATTGGCCATATCGGCAAAGTTCGACTTGAGCTGGTCCTGGTAGTCATCGTCCAGCGGCAGACGCCAGGCCGTATCCATGGCCTTGCGGCCGGCACCCAGCAACTGGTCCGCCAGCGCGTCGCTGCGGGCGTACAGGCCGCTGTTGACGTGGCCGAGCGCGATGATGCAGGCACCGGTCAGCGTGGCCACGTCGATCACGGCGGCCGGCTTGAAGCGCTCCACGTAAGTCAGCGCGTCGCACAGGATCAGGCGGCCTTCGGCATCGGTATTGAGGATTTCGATGGTCTGGCCGGACATGCTGGTCACTACGTCGCCCGGCTTGGTGGCGATGCCGCTCGGCATGTTCTCGCAAGTCGGCACCACGGCGATCACGTTCTGCTTCAGGCCCATTTCGGCCACGGCCTGGAGCGTGCCCAGCACCGATGCCGCGCCGCACATGTCGTACTTCATCTCGTCCATGCCCTCGCCCGGCTTCAGCGAGATGCCACCCGTATCGAACGTGATGCCCTTGCCCACCAGCACCACCGGCGCCTGCTTGGCGCTCGCGCCGTCATAGCGCAGCACGATGAACTGCGGCGGCTCGACGCTGCCCTTGGTCACGGCAAGGAAGGCGCCCATGTTGAGCGCCTCGATCTGCTTGCGGCCCAGGATCTCCACCTTGAGCTTGTGGCGCTTGGCGATGCCACGGGCGGTATTGGCCAGATAGGTCGGCGTGCAGATGTTGGACGGCAGGTTGCCCAGATCGCGGGTCAGTTCCATGCCGTTGGCGATGGCAGTGCCACGCACGGCGGCCTGCGAGGCGGCCTTGGCGTCGCCCACGTCCACGGCCAGCACGATCTTGCGCAGCGTCGCCTTTTCGTTGGCGCCGGCGCCCCGGGGCGCGCGCTTGAGCTCGGGATGGCGCTCCAGCAGGCGATAACCGGCCTCCCGGACCAGCGTGATCGTGGTGATGATGGCCCAGGCAACGTCGCGCTGCTGCGGTGGCTGCTGAACCAGGCACCAGAGCGCCGAGGCGGCGCGCGTGCCGCCCAGGGCACGCGTGGCCGTGCGCACGGCTTCGGCAAAGGCCTTGTCGTTGAAATCGGCTTCCTTGCCCAGGCCCACCAGCAGCACGCGGGCGGCGCCAACGCCGGCCACCTCGTGCAGCATCAGTTGCGTGCCGCGCTTGCCTTCGAAGTCGCCTTGCTTGACCAGACGCGCCACCAGCCCCTTGGTGGCAACGTCCAGCGCCTTGGCCACGCCGGCCAGACTTTGGCCCTCGAACAGGCCAACCACCAGACAGTCCGTCTTCGTGGCCAAGAAACCATTTTGGCCGGCTTTGCTCAGATCCAGGGCTTTTGTGCTAAATTCCATCGCGCTTCCTTCAAGGGGCTCGTCGAAAAGAAACCCCCATTATCCGCGATTTTCATCCGCGATCCGCCGCCGCCGATCCAGAAAGCTGACAGCCCGCGGTCCTGCCAGTCCATCGGCCCCCGGCGCATCGCCCGCTCCGGCCGGCAGCCGGAAGCGTGTCTTGCATGATCTTCCAACAAGCCCTGCGGCGCGAACTCGCCTACACCGCCGGTGCGGTGTTCCTGGTGATGCTGACGTTCATGCTGACGTCGCTCGTGATCCGTATCCTGGGAATGGCCGCCAATGGCAAGGCCAGCCCCAACGACGTGCTGATGCTCATCGGCCTGGCGACGATCGGCTATCTGTCGATCCTGCTGTCGGCCACGCTGTTCATCTCGACGCTGATCGTCCTGACCCGGTGGTACAAGGACTCCGAGATGGTGGTGTGGTTCTCGTCCGGCGTCTCCCTGCGCGATCTGATCAAGCCGGTGCTGCAGTTCGCCGCGCCGTTCTTCGTCATGGCGCTGCTGCTGGGCCTGTTCGCGTGGCCGTGGGCCAACCAGCAGAGCGCGCTGTTTCGCGACCGCTTCGAGCAGCGCGGCGTGCTCTCGATGATCGCCTCGGGCCGCTTCATCGAGCCGGCCAATGGTAACTACGTGCTGTTTATCGAAGGCATCGACGCCGACATGAAGCACGCGCGCAATGTCTTCGTGGCCAATGCCGAATCGGGCAAGATCGGTGTGGCGCTGGCGCATCAGGGCCAGTTCGAGACAATGCCCAACGGCGACCGTCTGGTGGTCATGGAACATGGCCGCCGCTACGCCGGCATTCCCGGCCAGCTCAATTACCGGATTGTCGAGTTCGACAAGTACGCGGTCAAGGTCGACAACAAGCCGCAGGATGCCGCCGCCGACCTGCCGACCAAGAGCCGCGACACGATCGACCTGATCCGCGACCCGACCCGCGAGAACCTGGGCGAACTGCTCTGGCGGATCTCGCTGCCGATCCTGGCGTTCAACTTCGTGATGATCGCGATCCCGCTGGCCTACGTGAATCCGCGTCTGGGCCGGTACACCCCGCTTGTCTTTGCCGTGCTGATCTACCTGACCTACAGCAACCTGATCAACCTGGCGCAGGCCTGGGTCCGTTCCGGCGCGATGTCGTTCTGGATGGCCATCTGGCCGATCCACCTGGCCGTGTTCCTGTGCGCGCTGGTGATGTTCCGCTACCGCGCCAACCGTAGCCTGGGAGGCTGGCGTGCCGTCTTCGGCCTGCGCCGCAAGACCACCGGGGGCCGCGCATGAGGGTGCTGAGCGTCTACGAGCGCTACTTCGCTCGCCTGATCTATGGGGTTTTCGCCTTCATCCTGTTCGCGGTGCTGGCCCTGTTCGTGTTCTTCGACATGCTTAGCGAGCTGGAAAGCGTCCAGGGCAAGTACACGTCGCTGATCGCGTTCTTCCACGTCATGCTGGAGGCGCCGACGCGTATCTACGAGGTGCTGCCGATCGCGGTGCTGATCAGCGCGATTTACGTCTTCTCGCAACTTGCCAGCCAGTCGGAGTACACGATCTTCCGCGTGGCCGGCCTGAACACGCGGCAGGCGCTGTTCTCGCTGTTCAAGCTGGCGGTGCCGCTGGCGCTGGCCACGTTCATCTTCGGCGAGTTCATCGGCCCGGCAGCCGAACAGTACGCGCAGAAGATCAAGCTCGAGGCAATCGGTGCCACCGTGTCATCGGGCTTCCGCTCGGGCGTCTGGGTCAAGGACCGCGATCGCGAGCCCGAGGAGAAGGGCGCGGGAGAAATCACCCGCTTCGTGAACGTGCAAGGCCTGAGGCCCGACCAGTCGATTACCGGCGTCACGATCTATGAATTCGACAAGGACTACCGCCTGCGCGTGATCCGCGTGGCCAAGGAAGGCAAGTACCAGGGCGGGCAGTCCTGGCAGCTCAACGACGTCAACGAGACGCGCTTCATCGAGCTGCGTGACGGCCAGCCGGCCGCCAATCGTGACGCGCTGGCACCCGACTTCCGCGGCGAGCAGGTGCAGTTCCCGAACATCCTGATGCACTCCGAGCTGACGCCGCAGATCCTGTCGGTGCTGCTGGTGCAGCCGGAGAACATGTCGACGGTCAACCTGTTCCGCTACATCCGCCACCTGCGCGACAACAAGCAGGACACGCAGCGCTACGAAATCGCGTTCTGGAAGAAGGTGGTGTATCCGCTGACGCTGTTCGTGATGGTCGCGCTGGCGCTGCCGTTCGCATACCTCCATGCCCGTGCGGGCGCGGTGGGCGTGAAGGTGTTCGGCGGCATCATGCTGGGCCTGTCGTTCCACCTGTCCAACACGCTGTTCTCGCACGTGGGCCTGCTGCATACCTGGCCGCCGATCGTCTCCGCGCTGGTGCCCGGCACGCTCTACCTGATGATTGCGCTCGGCGCGCTGCGCTGGGTCGATCGCCACTGATCATGGGCGCTGGGCGACAAGGGCTCATCCTGTTCGGGCACGGCGCGCGCGACGCGCGCTGGCGCGATCCGTTCGACCGGCTTCACGAAAAGCTCGTGGCGTTGCTGCCGGACTGTGCGGTTCGACTGGCGTTCCTGGAACTGATGACGCCGTCGCTGGAGGACGCCATCGACGAGCTGGCGGCGGCTGGCGTTGGCGCGATCACGGTCGTGCCGGTGTTCTTCGGCCAGGGTGGGCATCTGCGGCGCGATTTCCCGCTGCTGATCGACGCGTGCCGGGCGAAGTATCCGGGGGTGGAGATTCGCGCTTCGGATGCGGTCGGCGAAGTCGACAGCGTGCTCGATGCCATCGCGGCATATTGCGCGCTGACCCTTTCTCCCGCTCCCGCCCCCGATTCTGGACATTAGCCCGGGACACAAAATGCAAAAAGGCCAGAGTCAATCTCTGGCCTTTTTTCCACCGGGCAAACCGATCACGCGGCGCGTTCGGCTTCCACGTACTCCGTCGCCCTGCTCCCCAAGGCCTCGCCGATCATCAGCAGGCTGGGCTGCACCGGGTCCATCCAGCGTGCCGCCTCGCCTGCCGCCATCTGGCCCAGCGTGAACTGGTGGCTGCGCTGGCGCGGCGTCGTAGCGGCTTCCACTACCCATGCGGGTGTCGACGCCGGCTTGCCGCGAGCGATCAACTGCGTCGCAATGTTCGCCGCCTGATCACGGCCCATGTAGTAGATGATCGTGTCTGCCTTCACATCGGCCTCCACGTCGACGGCATCGGCCGCCTTGGCCTGGGTAGCGAACGCCACGCTGCGCGATACACCACGCTTGGTCAAGGGCCGGCCGATCGCGCTGGCCGCCGCGAGCGCCGCGGTGATGCCGGGCACCACCTCGTACTCGATACCGGCCGCTTCCAGCGCCTGCAACTCCTCGTCGGCGCGGCCAAACAGC
Organism: Cupriavidus sp. UBA2010; assembly: GCF_002335265.1. Classification (NCBI taxonomy): domain Bacteria; kingdom Pseudomonadati; phylum Pseudomonadota; class Betaproteobacteria; order Burkholderiales; family Burkholderiaceae; genus Cupriavidus; species Cupriavidus sp. UBA2010. The sequence continues at coordinate 296,342 of NZ_DDCI01000033.1, read as the reverse complement.
ATCGGGTCGCCGCCCTTGAGCCGCACCACGCGCTCGTACTTCGTGGCCAGATCGACGATCTGGCGATTGATGAAGAGTTGCGCCGTGGAACGCTGGCCGCAGCGCTTGCCCACCTCGACCAGTTCGGCCTGCGGACACCACGCCAGCATCTCGGGCGATACGAGTGCATCGTGCAGCACGACCTGCGCCTCGCCCAACAGTCGTGCGCCGCGCACCGTAATGAGATCGGCCGCGCCGGGACCCGCACCAATCAGGTACACCTTGCCCGTGGCCTTGCCGTGCTGCCTGTCCATCCTGACCCTCGCTGTATGAAATGCCCGACTCAGACGATATCAGGCATACGCACGGATCATGCCCGCCGCCACCGTGTGGTTGGTGGCTTCGTCGATCAGCACGAACGCGCCCGTCGCCGGATTGTCGCCGTATGTATCGCAGACGATCGGCTTCTGCAGCGAGATCTGCACCGAACCGATGTCGTTCAGGTTGATCTCATGGCGGCCGGTTTCGTGCGACAGCGTATGCACATCCAGCACGCGATCCACCGCCGACACGCGCGCGAACACGCTGGCCGTAGTGTGCTTGAGCACGTACTTGCGCGACGGGTTCAGCGACTCGTCATCGAACCAGCACAGGTCGGCAGTCAGCTTCTTCGCCGATTCGGCGGCGGTATCGGCCGACACGAACATGTCACCACGCGATACATCAACGTCTTCGGCCAGACGCACCGTGACGGTGTCGCCGGCGCTGGCGGAATCGGCCGATCCATTCGGCGTCAGCACTTCGGCCACCACGGCTTCGCGATTGGCGGGCAGCACGCGCAGCTTCTGGCCCACGCGCACGGTGCCGGCTTCCACACGGCCAGCGTAGCCACGGAAGTCGTCGGCGGCGGAACCGTCCTGGCGAACCACCAGTTGCACCGGGAAGCGCAGCGCGGCATCGCCTACCGGCGCCACATCTTCCACCGGCAGCGATTCCAGCAGCGGCAGCAGCGGCTCGCCCTGGTACCACGGCATGGCGTCGCTGGCATGGACGATGTTGTCGCCACGCAGTGCCGACACCGGCACGTAGGTCACATCCTTCAGGCCCAGTTGCGCGGCCAGTTCGATGTAGGCGGCGCGGATCTCGTTGAAGCGCTGCTCGCTGTAGTCAACCAGGTCCATCTTGTTCACGGCGACGATCACGTGCTGCAGTTCCAGCAACTTCAGGATTGCCGAGTGACGCTTGGTCTGGGCCAGCAGCTCGGCGCGGCCGTCCTTGACCGTGACGCGGGTGGCATCCACCAGCACGATGGCGGCGTGCGCAGTCGAGGCGCCCGTCACCATGTTGCGCGTGTACTGCTCGTGGCCCGGCGTATCGGCAATGATGAACTTGCGGCGCGCGGTCGAGAAATAGCGGTAAGCCACGTCGATCGTGATGCCCTGCTCTCGCTCGGCCTCGAGGCCGTCGGTCAGCAGCGAGAAGTCGATCTGCTCGCCAGCGGTGCGCTTGTTCTTGGCGTTGGCCAGCGCGGTGAGCTGGTCGGACAGCACTGCCTTGCTGTCAAACAACAGACGGCCGATCAGCGTGCTCTTGCCGTCGTCCACGGAGCCCGCGGTGATGAAACGCAGCAGGCCTTGATGTTGGGATTGGTGAGACATTGTCGTATTCCTCTGCTGCGTCGATTTAGAAGTAGCCTTCTTTTTTCCGGCGTTCCATCGACGCTTCGCTCGTCTGGTCGTCCATGCGGGTGGCGCCGCGCTCGGTGATCTCGGTCACCGCGGTCTCCGCGATGATCTCCACCGGCGTGGCCGCGGTGCTAGCCACCGGGCACGTGCAGCTGATGTCGCCCACGGTGCGGAAGCGGACCGACAGCACTTCGCTCACATCGCCATCCTGCTTCGGCGTAATCGGCGTCACCGGCACCAGCAGGCCGTTCTTGCGCACCACTTCGCGCTCGTGCGCGTAGTAGATCGGCGGCAGGGCCAGGTTTTCGCGGGCGATGTACTGCCACACGTCGAGTTCGGTCCAGTTCGAGATCGGGAACACGCGCATCTGCTCGCCTTGGGCCATGCGGGCGTTGTACAGGCTCCACAGTTCCGGGCGTTGGGCCTTCGGGTCCCACTGGCCGAACTCGTCGCGGAACGAGAAGATGCGCTCCTTGGCGCGAGCCTTTTCTTCATCGCGACGGGCACCGCCCATCAGCGCGTCGAACTTGTGCGCCTCGATCGTTTCCAGCAGCGTCACAGCCTGTGCGGCGTTGCGCGAATCGGTTTCCTTGCGCAGGCGCACGGTGCCACGCTTGATCGAATCCTCGACATGGCCCACCACCAGGCGCGCGCCCAGTTCGCCCACACGCTGGTCGCGGAACTGGATCACTTCCGGATAGTTGTGGCCGGTGTCGATGTGGACCAGCGGGAACGGCAGCTCCACCTTGCGGTCGCCCAGGCGGAAGGCCTTGAGCGCCAGATGCAGCATGACAATCGAATCCTTGCCGCCGGAGAACAGCAGCGCCGGGTTGCGGCACTCGGCCACCACCTCGCGGATGATGTAGATCGATTCGGCTTCGAGCCGGTCGAGGTGGTCGTTCTGGACCTGCAGCAGGTGTTCCACGTTGGCGGGGATGCCTGCGCTTGCGATGTCGTTCATGATGCCCATGTCGTTCTCGGCCTCAAATATTCTGTTCAGTGCTTGATGTTCTGTTCGTGGAGCCCGCACTCTTTCGAGTCCTTGCTCTCCCACCACCACCGTCCGGCGCGTACATCCTCGCCGGCCTTGACCGCCCGCGTACAGGGCTCGCAACCGATGCTCGGATAGCCCTTCTCGTGCAGCGCGTTGACCGGGACGTTGTGGCGCGACAGGTACGCCCACACTTCGGCCTCGGTCCAGTCGGCCAGCGGATTGAACTTGGGAATGCCGCGCGACTCGTCCGTTTCCTCGAACGGCAGTTCGGCGCGCGTCACGGCCTGCTCGCGGCGCTGGCCCGTCATCCACGCATCGGCGTGCGAAAGCGCGCGATTGAGCGGTTCCACCTTGCGGATGCCGCAGCAGCTCTTGCGCAGGTCCACGCTGTCGTAGAAGGCATTCAGGCCGTTCTTCTTCAGGTAGTTCTCCACGGCTTCCTGGTCGGGCGTGAACTGCTCGATCGTGTAGCCGTAGTGCGTCTCGACCTTGTCCAGCACAGCAAGCGTTTCGGCGTGCAGGCGGCCGGTGTTCAGCGTGAACACGCGGATGCCGGCGCGCACGGCCGGGCTGCCGCGCAGGATCGCGTCGGTCAGCACCATGTCTTCGGCGGCCAGGCTCGTGGCGAAGCGCGCGCGGAAGAAACGTGCCGCGATGCCGGACAGGCGTTCGGCCAGTTCACGTTCCTTCACTTCGAGCGCCTCGATCGTGCCGGCGTACGCCGGCTTCGTCCACAGCGCTGGGGGGCGCAGCGACGACACCGAACCGTCGACGACTGGGATCTCGGAGATCACGGAGCTCATGCCACGCCCCGGGCGGTCACGTCGGCACGTGCGCGGCGGAACAGCGGCAGCGGCTCGTCCACCGAAGCCTGGTAGGCCACCGTGAACTCGGTGAAGCCCTTCAGCGCGTCGTCGATGTTCTTGTCGGCGCGCACCGCGAAAGTGTCGAAGCCGCAGCGCTTCATGAAGTTGAGCTGATCGCGCAGCACGTCACCGATCGCGCGCAGCTGGCCTGCCCAGTGGTAGCGCGTGCGCAGCAGATAGGCCGACGAGAAACCGCGGCCATCGCGGAACACCGGGAAGTCCACGGCCACGACCGATACGCGATCGAACAGCGCTTCGGCGTCGCCCGGCTCGTCTTCCGGCGCCAGCCACACGCCGGTGATGGCCTTGTCGCGGCCAGCCAGCAGGGCTTCGTTCGCCTTCCACACTGACAGCGGGAACAGCACGGCGTCGGTGCCTTGCGCGACGACAGCGATCTTTGCCTCGTCGAGCGGTTCGGTTTCGGTGGCACGCAGCACGGTCCAGCTATCGTCGACGATGACAGGACGGAATTCGGCGGCGTCGCGTTGCAGTTGAATGATCTTTGCCATGTTCGGTAACTCCGTTCGTCAGGCTTCGGCGCGCTCTTCGCGCTGCTTGTCCGCGTACACCCGTTCCTTGAACGGCGCGATGCCAATCCGGCCAACGGTTTCGATAAAGCGCTCGTCGCCAACACGGTTGGCCACGAATGTCTCGATGATGCGCGACACCACATCGGGCATCTCGTGGGCGCTGAACGACGGGCCGATCACCTTGCCCAGCGCCGTGTCATTGCCCTGGGCGCCGCCGATCGTGACCTGGTACCACTCGGCGCCATCCTTGTCGACGCCCAGCACGCCGATGTTGCCGACGTGGTGGTGGCCGCAGGCGTTGATGCAACCCGAGATGTTCAGCGAGATGTCGCCGAGGTCGTAGACGTAGTCGAGGTTGTCGAAGCGCTCCTGGATCGCCAGCGCGATCGGAATCGACTTGGCGTTAGCCAGCGAGCAGAAGTCGCCGCCCGGGCAGGCGATGATGTCGGTCAGCAGGCCGATGTTGGCCGTGGCCAGACCTGCCTTCTTCGCGTCTTCCCACAGTGCGAACAGGTCACGCTTCTTCACGTCGGGCAGCACCAGGTTCTGCTCATGCGCCACGCGCAGTTCGCCATAGCCATAGCGATCAGCGAAATCGGCAACCGTGTCCATTTGCGCGGACGTGGCATCGCCCGGGGGCGACACCGGACCCGGCTTGGTCGACAGCGTCACGGATGCATAGCCCGGCACCTTGTGCGCGTGCACGTTGCGGTTGACCCAGCGTGCGAATGCCTTGTTCTCGAGCAGGTGCTTTTCGAACGATGCGTCGGTGTCGGGCAGCTTTTCGTAGGCGGGCGGCTGAAAGTACTGCGCCACGCGATCGAACTCGGCCTGCGTCAGCGTGCCCGGGCCGTCCTTGCTGAACTTCCACTCTTCTTCCACTTCGGCGGCGAACTTCTCGGCGCCGATGGCCTTCACCAGGATCTTGATGCGGGCCTTGTACTTGTTGTCGCGGCGGCCGTAGCGGTTGTACACGCGGATCGCGGACTCCACATAGGTCAGCATGTGCTGCCACGGCAGATCTTCCTTGATGATCGTGCCCAGAATCGGCGTGCGGCCCAGACCTCCACCAGCAAGGATGCGCAGGCGCGTCTCGCCAGCGGCGTTCTTGTACGCATAGATGCCGATATCGTGCATCTGCACCACGGCGCGGTCATCGGCCGACGACGAGATGGCGATCTTGAACTTGCGCGGCAGGAACGCGAATTCGGGCTGGAACGTGCTCCACTGGCGCAGCAGTTCGGCCAGCACGCGCGGGTCCACCGTCTCGTCCGGCGCCACGCCGGCGAACTGGTCGGTGGTGATGTTGCGCACGCAGTTGCCGGAGGTCTGGATGCCGTGCATTTCGACGCTGGCGAGGTCGTCCAGCACGTCGGGCACGCGCTCCAGATCCATCCAGTTGTACTGGATGTTCTGGCGCGTGGAGAAATGGCCGTAGTCGCGGTCGTAGGTGCGGGCGATATGGGCCAGCATGCGCATCTGCTTCGAGGCCAGCAGGCCGTACGGAATCGCCACGCGCAGCATGTAGGCGTGACGCTGCATGTACAGGCCGTTCTGCAGGCGCAGCGGCAGGAATTCTTCCTCGGTCAGCTCATCGGACAGGCGGCGACGCACCTGGTCACGGAACTGGGCAACGCGCTCCTGGACGATACGCTGGTCATATTGATCGTACTGATACATGGTGTGGGTCCGTTCAGTATTCGGTAACTTTAGGGAGGCTGGTCAGGAATGAAGCGAAGCAGTTCTGGCAAGGCCGCGAAACGACGCCTGAATCATTCATAACCGGTCTCATGAAACGAGCTTGATGGCCACGAGCGTCAGCGTCGTGGCAAGTGCGGCGCGCACGATCCGCTCGGGCAGTGCCCGCGACAGTTGCGCACCGAGCCAGATGCCGGGGATCGAGCCCACCAGCAGCGCCAGCAACAGATTCCAGTCGACCGTGCCGAGCCACACGTGGCCCAGCCCTGCCACGGCCGTGAGCGGCACCGCGTAGGCGATATCGGTACCGGCCACTTCGGCCGGTTTCATATGGGGATACAGCAGCAGGATCAGGGTCGCGCCCACGGCGCCGGCACCGATCGACGACACCGTCACCAGCACGCCGATCACGGCGCCCACCAGCACGGTGGCCACCACCTGCTTGCGGCCTTCGAGCTGGAAGCGCGGGTTACGCGCCAGCCAGGCCAGCATCTGCTTGCGGAACAGCAGCGACAGCACGGTCAGCAGGACCGACACACCGATCGTCACGCGGATCGCGTGGAGCCACTGCGCATTGAGTTCACCCGCGCTCTTGAGCACGAGGATGGCGGCCACGGCGGCCGGCAGGCTGCCCACGCACAGGCGGCGCACCACCTGCCACTGCACATGGCCGTGCGCCCGGTGGGCCAGCGTGCCGAAGCCCTTGGTAATCGAGGCAAACGCCAGGTCAGTGCCCACCGCGGTGGCCGGCGAGAAGCCGAACAACAGCGTCAGCAGCGGCGTCATGAGCGAACCCCCGCCGACTCCGGTCAGACCGACCAGGAGACCTACCAGCAGACCGGAAACGGTATAGGCAAGGGACATCGGGGGGGATTCTCGAGTTGCCCGGCTTTCCCCTCGTCCGCGTCACCTATACAGGCTGGGGGCTGGACGCAATACGGGCAGGCCGAACGTTTAACAAAGTTCGAGAATCGTAATAAACTCGCCTCATACCTCAAACTAATAAGAAGTTGTTTGTTTATACGGACGCAGTTATATGAACCTTCATCAATTCCGCTTTGTGCGTGAGGCTGTCCGTCAGAATTTCAACTTGACGGAGGCCGCAAAGGCGCTCTATACGTCACAACCCGGCGTTTCCAAGGCGATTATCGAACTGGAAGAGGAGCTAGGTGTCGATATCTTCACACGTCACGGCAAACGGATTCGCAGCCTGACCGAACCGGGGCGACGCATCCTGACCTCGGTAGAGAAGATCCTGCAGGAAGTGGAAAGCCTGAAGCGCGTGGGCAAGGACTACGCGGCACAGGATCAGGGCAACTTCACCATCGCCACCACCCATACCCAGGCCCGTTACGCGCTGCCGCGCGTGATCAGCGAGTTCACCAAGCGCTACCCGAAGGTGCGGCTGTCGATCCAGCAGGGCAATCCGGCGCAGATCGCCGACATGATCTTGCATGACCAGGCCGATCTGGGCATCGCCACCGAGGGCATCTCGGGCGACAAGAGCCTGGTGTCGCTGCCCGGGTACCAGTGGCAGCACATGGTGATTACGCCACCTGACCATCCACTGCTGGAGAAAAAGCACCTGACGCTGGAAGACCTGGCCACCTTTCCGCTGATCACCTATGACGTGAACTTTGCTGGCCGGCCCAAGATCGACAAGGCATTCGAGTTGCGCCATCTCCAGCCGGACATCGTGCTGGAGGCCATCGACGCCGACGTCATCAAGACGTATGTCGAGGTCGGCCTGGGTGTCGGCATCGTGGCCGGCCTCGCCTACGACCCCGAACGTGACCGCAACCTGCGCGGCCTTCCCGCCGGCCACCTGTTCGGCACCAATGTCACCCACCTGGCCGTCAAGCAGGGGGCCTATCTACGCAGCTTCGTCTATACATTCATCGAGTTGTTCTCGCCGACCCTGAACCGCAAGCTGGTGGAACAGGCGATGTCGGGCGACCACGAAGCCTACGAACTCTGAGCATCGCTCGAAGCACCCTGCCCTATATATATGTCAGTCACTGATTCCCTCCCGACGATCCACTGGACCGAAGACGGCGCCGAGCGCAGCGCGATGTGGCGTTCCGAAGCCGGCCTGCCCCCGCCGAAACGCGTGGTGATCGCCGACGACCAGACGCCGGCCGATACCGCGTTCCGTCTGGCCAGCGAAGGCACCGCCCTGCTCTGGCGCGGCGACTTCCAGAATGCGCGCCAGTTGCTGCAGGCGATGGCGCGGCGCGTCGATCGCAAGCCGAAGAAGGCGCCGAAGCCGCCCGCCAGCCTCACCGAGGCATTCCACAAGCACCGGCTCGTCCAGTCGCAGCGAGCCCGCACGCTCGGCATGTTGCTGCTGCCGTTCGAGGCCGGCCACGTGGTGCCGCTGCGCCGCGCGCCCGATGTGCATGAAGCCTGCGAGCAGGTCTACGGTCCGTCCGACACGCCGTACGTGGCGTCGATGCGTGAACTGCTCGGCCTGATCGGCGCATTCGAGTGGCGCAAGAAAGGCATCGAGATCCCGGCGCTCGGCGAGCGCATCCATCCGTGGTACGGCGTGTTCGCGCCTGTACGCGGCGAGTACATCGACCTCGTGGCGAAAGAACCGCTGCCATCGGGCACCCTGGCGTTCGACATTGGCACCGGCACCGGCGTGCTCGCGGCGCTGCTGGCCCAGCGTGGCGTGAAGCGCGTGGTGGGCACCGATCAGGACGCCCGCGCGCTCGGCAACGCCCGCGCCAACGTCGAGCGGCTTGGACTGACGGGCGACGTCGAGATCATCGAAGCCGACCTGTTCCCCGAAGGCCGCGCGCCGCTCGTGGTCTGCAATCCGCCGTGGGTACCCGCGCGCCCGAGCTCGCCGATCGAGCACGCCGTGTTCGACCCGGACAGCCGGATGCTGCGCGGCTTCCTGAACGGCCTGGCCGCGCATCTGACGCCGGATGGCCAGGGCTGGCTGATCCTGTCGGACTTTGCCGAACATCTGGGCCTGCGCACGCGCGACGAACTGCTTGGCTGGATCGATGCGGCGGGGCTCAAGGTGCTTGGCCGCTCCGACATCCGCCCGCGCCACCCGAAGGCCGCCGATGCCGACGACCCGCTCTTCGCCGCGCGCAAGGCCGAGATTACGTCGCTGTGGCGACTGGCTGCGAAGTAAGCCACGTAGTCGTCCCCGAAGCCGTCCCCAAAGTCGTCCTCTTCACGATCCTGTCTCGTCCGGGAGTTCGCCGATGCGTCTGCGCAAGCTGCTGCTGCCAGTGATGTCCATGTTGTCTTTTGGTGTCGCCTCGGGGTCGGCCCATGCCGATATCCGCGTCGGCGTCGACCTGTCGACCACAGGCCCCGCCGCCGCGATCGGCATCCCGTCGCGCAACACGGTGCAGATGTGGCCGCAGACGCTTGGCGGCCAGCGCGCGCAGTACATCGTGCTCGACGACGCCACTGACCCGGCTGCTGCCGTGCGCAACGTGCGCAAGCTCATCGCCGAGGACAAGGTCGATGTGATCGTCGGCCCCAACATCACGCCAAACGCGATTGCCGCGCTCGACGCCATTGCAGAGAGCGGGACGCCGATGGTGGCGCTGGCCGCCTCGGCTTCGATCATCGAGCCGCCCGGCGACGCACGCCGCCGCTGGGCATTCAAGATGCCGCAGAACGACGCCCTGATGGCGACGATCCTGACCGAGCACATGACCAACCAGGGCGTGAAGACGGTGGGCTTCATCGGCTTCAACGATGCCTACGGCGAAAGTTGGTGGCGCGAGTTTTCGAAGATGGCCGAGATCCGTCGCCTGCGCGTGGTGGGCAACGAGCGCTTCGGGCGCACCGATACGTCGGTGACCGGGCAGATACTGAAGCTGATGTCGGCGAATCCGGATGCCATCCTGATTGCGGGCTCGGGCACGCCGGCAGTGCTGCCTCAGAAGACACTCGGCGAGCGCGGCTACAAGGGCCGCATCTACCAGACCCACGGCATTGCGTCGTGGGACTTCCTGCGCGTGGGTGGCAAGGACGTCGAGGGCACACTCTTTCCGACCGGGCCAGTGGTGGTAGCGCGGCAGTTGCCCGATAGCCATCCGGTGAAGAAGGTGGCGCTCGATTTCGTCGCGCGCTATGAAGCGAAGTACGGCCCGGATACGGTGACGCAGTTTGCTGGCGATGCATGGGGCGCATGGCTGCTGCTCGACGATGCCAGCCGACGCGCGCTCAAGAGCGGCGCGCAGCCTGGCACGCCAGCGTTCCGCGCCGCGCTGCGTGACGCGATCGAATCGACGCACAACCTGACCGTGCCCAATGGCGTGCTCAACCTGAGCGCGCAGGATCATCAAGGTTTCGACCAGCGTGCCCGCGTGATGGGCGTGGTGCGCAATGGCAAGTTCGCCTACGCAGGCGACAAGTAAGACAAGTTCGAGGAAGCATTCATGACCACCGTAGCATTTATTGGCCTGGGCGCGATGGGCGCGCCGATGGTGGGCCACCTGATCCGCGCCGGCCATACCGTGCGCGCCTTTGTGCGCCGCCCCGAAGCGGCCGATGCCGCGCGCCAGTTGGGCGCGGAACCGTTCTTCACGCCCGCGGAAGCCGCGCAAGGCGCGGCCGTCGTCTTCACCAACGTGACATCGTCCGAGGACGTGCGCGAAGTGCTGCTCGGCCAGAACGGCGTGGTGGAAGGCGCCGCGCCAGGCACGATCTGCGTCGACCACAGCACGATCTCGCCGATCGTCACGCGCGAGATCGCGCAAGCGCTGGCAGCGCGCGGCATCGAGGCGCTGGACTGTCCGGTATCGGGAGGCACGGTGGGAGCGCAAGCCGCCACGCTGACGATCATGGTCGGCGGCAAGGCCGAAGCGTTGGAAAAGGTGCGTCCGCTGCTGGAGCAGATCGGCAAGACCATCACGCACATCGGCGACAGCGGCGCGGGCCAGGTGGCCAAGCTGTGCAACCAGATCGCCCAGGTGGTCAATATCGAAGGCATCGCCGAAGCCATGCGCTTTGCCGGCGCGCAGGGCGTGGACACTGCCAAGGTGTTCCAGGCAATGTCCACCGGTATGGCCGGCAGCCGTATGCTCGACATGCTCGGCCCGAAGATGGTGACGCGCGATTTCTCCGCTGGCATAGAGTCGCGGCTCCACGCCAAGGATTTCGGACTCGCGGCGGACATCGCCACCGAGATCGGACTTGAGTTGCCGGCGATGCGCGCCACGTCGGCGCAACTCGGCGAGTTGATGGATCAGGGCTGGGGCAAGGACGATACGTCGTCGCTGCTGAAGGTGCTGGAACTGAAGGGCTGACGAAAGTCACCCTGTGGGGTCGCCCAGTAGGCGAGCGACTGGCGTCCGCTCGCCCTCGGCCCCACCAAGCCGTTCAAAACCCCGCGATCATCCCAAGCAGCGCGCGCATCATCGGACTGTCGTCGCGCATCAGGTCATCCATCGCATTGAAGTGATGGCGGCCCGGCAGCGCGATCGGCTCGCGCACATTGTCGGGCCATGCCGCGCGAATCAGCGCGTTGTGGCGGTGATACTCGCTCGACTCCAGTTCGCCCACCGCCGTGATCAGCGGCGCGCGCGTGGCCGGCGGCATGAATGCCGGCGACATGCGCGCGACGTCCGACTCCGTAAGCTTCAGATCGGCCTGCAGGAACGCGGTGCGACGCAGCGGCTCCAGATCGTACAAACCGCTGATCGACAGGCCACCCTTGACCAGATCCACCGGCAGATCGGCGCCGACCTGCGGCCACAGCGCCGTCATCAGCATGGTCACCAGATGGCCACCCACCGAATGTCCGGCCAGGAAGATACGATCCGGGTCATGGCCCAGCGCATCAGCCTGGCGATACAGCCATGCCACCGCCTCCAGTGCCTGACGCACGATCGTTTCAACGGTCACGTCCGGGCACAGCGCATAGTTGACAACCGCCACCGACACACCGCGCCGAGTCGGCACGCTGGCCACAAAACTGTGATCGCGCTTGTCCAGCGCCCGGTAGTAGCCACCGTGCAGGAACACCAGCAATGGCGGACGCGTGCCATCCGGCACGTGCATGGCCGGGAAATAGTCGTATGTCTCGGTGGCGACCAGTGGCGAATCCGCCTCTCCGTAGGACAGATCCTCGAAATACTCGATCGCACCGGCCCGCGCCAGCGCCGAATCCGCCGCCCAGCGCGCCATGTGCACGGGATTCTCGGGCACGTTCGCGCGATTGTTGTACTGCTGCGCGTAAAACGCGGGGTCCTGCGAAGGGAGTTCAGCCAATGCGGCAAACGTGGCGGCAGGGGCAACATCCAGGGGCGGCTGGACTGACATGGCACTCGGCTCCAGTGGCATCTCGGGGGGGCACCGCAAGGCGCGGTTGCGCGCTATCCTACCGCAACTGCCGCCCCTCCCTGACTCCACAGGAATACCAATGGTCGTCAAGCGCCGTCTGCGAGAAGGCCACGATGGCCAACTCGGCCCGCCCCCCGAAGCGCCAACCGCAGCCGGATCGCTCTGCCCGCTATGCGGCCGCAGGTTGCTGGACGATGCCACAACCGACCTCCACCACCCTGTGCCACGCAGCCACGGCGGCCGGGCAGTCGTGCCAATGCACCGCGTCTGCCACCAGAAAATCCACTCGGTCTTCACCGAGGCGGAACTGGCCACGACCTATCACGACTGGAACGCGCTGCGCGCCCATCCAGCCATCGCCGATTTCATCCGCTGGATCGCCCGCAAGCCGCCCGGCTTCTACGACCGCAACCGCGCCACCAACGCCCGGCGCGGACGCTGACACCAAACCCGCCCCGGGTTGTCCGACTGGGCGATTTCCGGCATAATCCGCGATTCATCGCAGTGCGACAGGCATTCTCGCCCGTCGCCAGATATCCAGCCCGGGTGGTGAAACAGGTAGACGCAGGGGACTCAAAATCCCCCGCCGCAAGGCGTGTCGGTTCGAGTCCGACCCCGGGCACCATCAGCTTCAGGTCATTGATTTGATTGCGGTTTCTTCAGAGCCATCGAAGGTCTGAGAAACTCACGATTCCACGACTTTTCCGCGATTTTTCCGTAGTTCTCGCTTGCGTCCGGATCGCACCGTGTTGATTTGCACTGAATCCTGACCCACCCCCGGTAGGTATTTGCATCGAATGTTGACCCACGTATAGAACACTTGCCCGCTTGGAAACGAGCGGGAGTTCGGAGTGATCGACGTGGCCATACTGAGCATCATTCGACGCTGGCATCTTCGCGACCAGATCCCGCTGCGCGAGATCGCCAGACGCCTGGGCATTTCCAGGAATACGGTCAGGCGCTATCTGCGCACTGACGTCACCGCACCCGCCTATCCCGCACGGCGCAGCCCGAGCAAGCTCGACGGTCATGCCGCCAAGCTCGCCGCCTGGCTCAAGACCGAGGCAAACAAGCCGCGCAAGCAACGACGCACGCTCAAGCAGATCCATACCGATCTGTGTGCTCTGGGCTTCACCGGTTCCTATGACCGCGTCGCGGCGTTCGCGCGTCGCTGGCGCCAGGAACAACAGGAGCAAGCCCGTACCTCCGGGCGCGGCACCTTTATCCCGCTGCGCTTTGCCGAGGGCGAGGCCTTCCAGTTCGACTGGAGTGAGGACTGGGCCGTCATCGCTGGCGAGCGCACCAAGCTGCAGGTAGCCCAGTTCAAGCTGAGCCACAGTCGGGCCTTCTTCCTGCGCGCTTACCTGTTGCAGACCCACGAGATGCTGTTCGATGCCCATCACCACGCCTTTGTCGCGTGGGGCGGTATCCCGCGCCGCGGCATCTACGACAACATGAAGACGGCCGTCGACCGGGTGCGCCAGGGCAAGCTGCGCGACGTCAACCTGCGCTTCGGTACCATGGTTAGCCATTACCTGTTCGATGCCGAGTTCTGCAATCCAGCCTCGGGCTGGGAGAAGGGCCAGATCGAGAAGAACGTTCAGGACAGCCGCACCGGATCTGGCAACGTGTTCCAGCCTTCAGTTCTTTAGCCGCGCTCAATGACTGGTTGGCCGACCAATGTGTGCGCCTGTGGCAGCAGACCCGCCACCCGGAGCTGGACATGACCATCTGGGAGGCTTGGTCACAGGAGCGGCCGCACCTGATGCCGGTGGGACAGGCGTTCGACGGCTTTGTCGAACACACCAAGCGCGTGTCACCCACCTGCCTGGTGACCTTCGAGCGCAACCGCTACAGCGTGCCCGCCTCGTTTGCCAACCGGCCCATCAGCCTGCGGGTCTATGCCACGCGGCTCGTGTTTGTCGCCGAAGGCCAGATGATCGCCGAGCACGTACGGCACATCAATCGCGGTCACCATCCCGGCCACACGTTCTATGACTGGCGTCACTACCTCGCGGTGCTACAACGTAAGCCCGGCGCGCTGCGCAACGGCGCACCGTTCGCCGAGTTGCCAGAGGGCTTCCGGCGCCTGCAGGCCACGCTGCTCAAGCGGCCCGGCGGCGATCGGGAGATGGTCGAGATCCTGGCGCTTGTACTACTGCACGACGAACAGGCTGTGCTGACCGCGGTGGAACTGCGCTCGAAGCAGGTGCCGCCTCCAAGCAGACCGTTCTCAATATCCTCAGCCGCCTGCTTGAAGGCGGGCCGACGGCTCCCATCACCACGCCCCAGGCACTGGCTTTGCAGGTAGAGCCACAAGCCAACGTCGCGCGTTATGACAGCCTGCGTGACCGGGAGGTGCCGCATGCAGCATGAAGCCATGATGGAGATGCTCAAATCCTTGAAGCTGCACGGTATGGCTCAGGCGCTGGGCGACCTGGCGGCTCAGGACTCGCCGGCTTATCAGTCCGCCGTTGCCATTCTGTCTCGCCTGCTCAAGGCGGAAACCACTGAGCGTGAGGTGCGCTCGCTGGCCTATCAGATGAAGGTGGCGCGCTTCCCAGCCTACCGGGATCTGACCGGCTTCGACTTCAGTTGCAGCGAGGCCAACGAGGCGCTGGTGCGGCAACTTTACCGCTGCGAGTTCCTTGAATCCGCCCACAACGTCGTGCTGGTCGGCGGCCCTGGCACGGGCAAGACGCACCTGGGCACAGCCCTCGGGGTACAGGCCGTGGAGCATCACCATCGCCGGGTGCGTTTCTTCTCGACCGTCGAACTGGTCAACGCACTGGAACTGGAGAAGAATTCCGGCAAGCCCGGCCACCTGGCCACGCGACTGATGTATGCCGACCTGGTGATCCTTGATGAACTGGGCTATCTGCCCTTCAGCCAGACCGGTGGTGCGTTGCTGTTCCACCTGATCAGCAAGCTCTACGAGCGCACCAGCCTGATTATCACCACCAACCTGAGCTTCGGCGAATGGTCCAGTGTCTTTGGCGACGCCAAGATGACCACTGCGCTACTCGATCGCCTTACCCATCACTGCCACATTGTGGAAACCGGCAACGATAGCTATCGTTTCAAGCACAGCACCACCCAACCCAAGAAGGAGAAACGCACCGCCAAACAGCCCGCACAAAGCAACAACTAACTCCCTTTGGAGTGGGTCAGTTCTCGATGCAATTCGTGGGTCAGGATTCGGTGCAAATCAACAAGTCGACGGCATCAAGGACGGTATGAGCACGTCGCAAATGTTAGCAGCGATGGCGACCCGGGGGGCACTGGCGCCCGCGAATATCAAGCAGTTCTCTAGCTGCGGCGATGATCTGCAAGTGTCTGACGTGCTGACCGAGCTGCAGAAGGCCGGCGGCGAAGTCAGCGGCGGCAATCTGGGGCGGGTTGAGAAGTTGCTGGTAAATCAGGTCATCACGCTGGACACTTTATTCCACAACCTGCTGCAACGGGCAGGCAGCCAAGAGAACATGAAAAATCTGGAGACGTTCATGCGGCTGGCGCTCAAGGCTCAGGCGCAGGCCAGAGCGACCGCCGAGGCATTGGGGATACTGAAGAACCCGCCGGTAGGTTCAATGGGTCGCTGCAACAGCCTCGCGTAGTTTATCGGCCGGAGACATGAAGCCCAATGTTTTTCTGGGCCTTTCATTGAGCCGTGCTGCGATTTTGTTCAGTTCTGCCTGCGAGTATTGATCAAGTTGCGTACCGTGGGGCAAGTACTGACGCAGAAGTCGGTTCGTGTTTTCGTTGGTACCGCGTTGCCAAGGACTTCGCGGGTCGCAGAAGTAGACCTTCACATCCGTGGCGATCGTGAAGTCTTTGTGGTTCGCCAGCTCCATGCCGCGGTCCCAGGTGAGCGATTTGCGTAGATGCTGCGGCAACCGCTTAACCTCGCGCTTCAGGCCCGCAACAACGCTCACCGTGTCCTTTCCCTTTACCTTGACGATGATGGTGAATTTCGAGCGCCGCTCGACCAACGTGGCGACATGAGTATTGTTGGCGCCACTGACGAGATCTCCTTCCCAATGACCAGGCACCGCACGGTCGGCTGCTTCAGGTGGTCGCTCGTGAATAGAAACCGCGTCAGCAATCTTATTGCGAGCGCCCTTCGTGCTGGAGAAGCGTGAGTGACGCATCTTCCGTTGGGTCCGCAAGTGATACTGCAGCTCCTTCTTCAGAACGCCGCGCGCTTGCACAAACAGGCTGCGATAGATCGTCTCGTGAGACACGCGCATCGCCTCGTCATCGGCATATCGGTTCTTAAGCCAACCGCTCACTTGCTCTGGAGACCATTCGCGGCAAAGCTTACGCTCGACCGCATAGCGCAAGCGCCGGTTCTGCTCCAGCAGGCAGCGTTTGGGTCGCAGAGCAGCCCGCATGGCTCGCTCATCCGCTTCCAGAGCTCGATAGTGGCCTGTTCCGCCGTTACGCGCAATCTCACGGGAAATCGTGGAAGGCGCGCGTTTCAACTCGCGGGCAATCGCTCGAATTGAAAGTCCAGCTGAGACGCCGCGCGAGATCTCTTCACGTTCACTCAAGGTCAATGCCCGCAACGACCGCTTACGAGCAGCAGGGGTGTACCCTCCGCATAGTCGGATCACGCCGTAGATCGACCCTGCAGGCTTGCCTAGCGCCTTCCCGATGCCAAGGAATGATTCACCTGCCCGCCACCGTCGCCAAACCTCTAACTTGCCTTCTGGCGGCAACCCTGGCCGTCCCATTTGTGCCATTCGTCAGCCCTCCCTCATTCGATATTAATAGGAAGGTGTTGCAACGACCCATTGAACCTACCCCGCCGTATATCAAACAGGCGAACATCTCGGCGGGCCATCAGCAAGTCAACAACCATACATATGCCAGCGAATCACTTCATACGCGCGCGGCAAATTCCCTTTCTGCTCCAAACGAACTAATGGGAGCAAGCAATGGCGAATGGCTGGACACCCGAACGAAGGGCAAAGCAGGCCGAGGCGATCCGAAGGTGGTCGCCGTGGAAGCAGTCGACCGGACCTAGAACGGCGGCGGGTAAAGCAACGGCATCGAAGAACGCATGGAACGATGGTCAGCGGGAAAAGCTGCGGGAACTGTCACGCCTCATCAATGCCGACATCCATGCGGCGCGTGAGCTGGTCAACCTCGTAAGTGCAGAGGCGGTAGGCGAATAGAGGCGCTAGCCAGACGTTCAACTTTGATTCTACGGGGCGGCCGCTGCTTGCAGCCGGTTAGCGAGTTGCGCAAAGCCGGCAGAATTTCAATTTCGCTGTCCATCATGCTTGCGTCCGCAAATTGTAGTTGCGGATGCAAGCATGCCCACTCTCAGCTGCAACAGCTAGGTGCGCTTAATTTCGCGCTTACGATCCGCTTCGCGCCCGGCTCTTGGCTCTTTCTGCGCTTGCGGCACCTTGAGCAGATTGTCGCGCAATGCCGCCGCGGCTTCCAGTAATGCCTCGCCGTCGCCGAGCGGGACCACGCGGCCGAGCCTGTAGTTCTTCACGCGCTCGGCCGGCGCCCCGAGATCGAAGCAGACAATCGGCAGACCGAGGCTCATCACTTCCGCCACAACAAACGAGAAGGTCTCCGGCCAGATGGAGGTGAAGGCGATCACATTAACCTTGTGCTTCGCAATTAGGCCCGTAAGTTCATCGCGATCATATGAGCCCGTGATCGTAATCGTCCGCGACTTGCTCACGCCGTCGAGCGCGCCGAGCACAATGATGTGGGCGTCCTCGCCTCGATCCTTGATCGCAGCCGCCATCTGCCCCACCACGCGTGCGCCTTTGTGCGCATTGATCCGCCCTACGACGCCGATATTCAATGGCGCGCGCAGATCGAACGGCAATGGCCTCGACACAAAGTCCGAAATGTCGTGTGGCCGAAGCTTCAAACCCGGATGTCGCGCAAGCTGCGGAAACGCGCGAATTAGCAAAGCCATGCTCGCCTCCGAAAAGTAAACGATCTCATCCGCTTCCGACAGGAATGCCTCCCAGCGTCTGCGCCACAGGTGGGGGTCTCGCTCGGCGAACAGCGACACAAGGCCGTCCTTCATTTCCGGCATGCACTTCAGGCACCGAGTGATGCTCGGCACGCCGCAGTACTCGCCGTCCTTGTCCAAAAGGAAATGCGAGGGACAGATGCTGTGGTAATCATGCAGGTAATACGTGATGGGCACGGTCGTGCGCCGCACCAGCGACGTCAGCGCATCCAGCAGCGTAATCTGGCGTGTGAACGAAACGGCATTGTTCCAATGCACCCGGCGCAACTTTAGATCAGGCAGCGCCTGCAGGAATTCGCCGAAATCTACGGTGAGCCGCATCGATTCGTTACGCCGGCGGCATTCGAGCACGTACTGCAGCGTCGGTACGTGAAACGTCAAGATGAAGATCGTCGCGCCGGTGCCCAACAGGTCCCTAACCAGCGAGTGCCGGAAATGGTTGGCGCCGCCCCCAAGATCGTGGTCGATAATCAGCTGGGCCGCGCCGCGCGCTTCGGCGGCCATCTTGCGCACGTGTGCGATGCCGTCGGCGACATGCTGCGGTTTGCCCCGCAGGTAGCGGCTCGCGGCCGATACCAGATCGTGATAACGTCCCGAGCGGATGAACTGCAGCGCTCGCACGGCCAGATGCCGATAGACCGTGATCCGCGGCGTGCTAGCTCCCTGCGCCGCGTCACGCCGCGGCACTGCAATCGTGCTATTGGTCGGCAGCTTGGCGCACTCGCCGTTGGCAAGATGGCCTTGCAGCGACAGTGAAACAATGTCCGTGCGCTGGGCCTGGCCGAAAATGTAATAGCCGCTGCTCAACGCACGGGGGTTGTCGTTGACCGACTGGGCGACATCCGTCCGTTCTGTGCCATAGACGGCCTGGAATTTCTGCTGCGAGCCGTCGCTGAATGTGAGCAGCGCCCGCATCGCGACAATTTCCTGCGTGTCATGTATGGCCCACCCAAAGATGAGCAGCGCTCCTTCTTCGTTGATCGCGGAATGGTCTACGGACCAGCGAAACCTGATGAGGTCCGTCTCCGCAGAGTCGTTCTCGTTGACTGGTGAGTTCATCTTCTCGTAGTAGGCATTACGCGCACATCGCAGACGCGAATGCGCGTCCTCTTGCTCTTTACACGGTTTGCGTCAGCTGCTGAACGTTGACTGCGCTGCCCGCCATACCGGTGGAGTCGTAGTAACCGATGGCCCCATCGGCGAACGTGTGGATCACCACCGAGCGGCGCGGGCGCGACATGTCGCGACGAACCGAGCCAGCATGCAGGAGGTTCTCGTGCCAGATCAGCACGGTGCCTTTCTTCGGCCGATAGACAAATGGCTCGTAGCGCGAAGCCATGTCCTTCCACATCGGCACCACCTTCGCGCCGAACTCCGACCAGTCGGACTGGACCTTTTCGCAACCCGAGTTGCGCAAGTAGACACGCGGCTCGCGATGACTGCCCGGATAGACGATCAGCTCGCCGCTGTCTTCCTGCACATCCTGCAAGGCGATCCAGATGCCGCACATGTAGCCCGCTGGGAACGGCGTGAGGTGAATCGTGTCCTGATGCGCATCCTGCTGGCTGCCGAAGACGTATGTGAGCGTCTGGCATGGACGGGCAAGACCATTGAAAATGGTATCGGCGAAGCGTAGATGGCGGCGGTCCAGCCACAGCTTTCGCATATTCGGATATGTCACGTGAAGGTGCTCGATGCGCTGGCTCGTGCCGTATTCGTAGCCCTGATAGCCGCTTTCGATTGCATGATCAATCTCGCCGTTGACGGCGGCGACGAGCTCGTCGTCGAGCAGGTCTTCGAGCACCATGAAGGCGTTCTTCACGAAGCCGCGCAGCGCCTCCGCCTCCGTGGCGTCGATCTCGCCTTGCGAGAGCAGACGCTCGATATGCGCATCCGCGTCCGGACGATCGAACCAAGCCGTGGCCTCGGCGGCACCGTATGGATAGAACGATGAATCGCACAGGCCGGCGAACAGGACGGGCACGTTGCTCTTAGTGAGCAGGTCGGCAACCTGTTCCGACAGCTCGGAGCCGTTCATTACGGAGAATTCAGCACTGGCGGTGACCGTGCCGAGCAGCGCGTGCCGCGTGCTCACAGTCAGTGTGTGCGCACCGTTCTTCAGCAAGTGCGTATGCACGTTGAAAACCACGGCGTCATTCGGATAGAACATCGCCGAAACGGCCTGATCGACCTGGCCGTCCAACTCCGCTACAAAAGTCGCTCCCTCTTTGGCGATTGTCGCGCCGACGAGGTTGTAGGTGATGATCCCCGCCTTACCGTGCACGTCTGATGTTGCAATCAGCTTCATGTTGTTGGACCCTCGACGTCCTCATGCATCTCTATTAATCAATGGCGGTGCTCTTACACCAGGCGCCGTCTTATACCGCTCAATCCTTCCTGCTTCAGAATCTCCCACGCGCGCACTGCGTACCGCCCGGCATGCTGCGGACTGCTAATCGCGTCCGCTGCCATACGGCTGATGCGCCGCCATTGCAGGCTTTCCGGATGGTTGGGCGTGAAGCCGGCGGTAAGCTGCTGCTTGAGCTGTTGCAGCGCTTCGCCGGGCGCGCCGCCCTCGACGCCTGGATACTCATGTTTCGCCTGGCCCTGAAGCCAGCCATGGAAGCCTTCGTTCGATGCGTCGAACGGGTTCGGATACGCACGCTGCAGATCGACGCGTTCGCGATAGATCAGCCGGTGCAGCGGGAGGATCTTTTCGCCATTCGAGTAAGTGCCGTACACCCAACTCTTCTTGGTGAGCGGGTCCGACGAGAGATGTTCAGTTTCCTTGTCGTACCAATCAATCAGCAGACCAGCCTGCGAATCCGATTGGCCGTTGATGGCCGCCATGATTCGGTGTGCGCCACTGTCGAAGCCCGTAAAGTGATAGAAGCCTAGCGGCTCGCCGTTGACCTTGAAGCCCTGCTGGAAGTCGCCGGTGATTTTGCGCGTCGTCAGATTCCAGGGCGCGACGTTGTGTCGGGGAGAACGGATGATCGCAACGTCCGAGAAGAACGCAGGCACAAGGTCGATCCAGCGTTGATCGGTGAACAGACCGTTCGGGATATCCGCGCGGCAGAAGTGATAGATGCGCTGCTTCCACCATTCCGCGAAGCGCATGCCTTCCTCCGTTGCTGACACGCCCACGAAGCCCAGGTTGTAAACGCCGTGCTTCAGGCTGCAGATCTCGTTGTCGATGACGGCACTCAAGCGCGTTTCCGGCTCGACTTGATGCGGCGTCAGGATGACGTTCGCCTCATTTAGCGCTCCAAGCAGGTCATCCACACGCGAGAACAGCACCATGTCCGGATCGAAGTACAGCACGCGGTCCACGCCTTCGCGCTCGAGCAGCTTCTGCAGCACGAATGGCTTGATTGCCGTCGAAAGCTCGACGATGTTGTGGCAGAAGGCCCATCCTTGCACGTCGGGGATGTCGAGCGTCGCGAGCGGGTGAACTTCATCGAACGGCTCGTTACTCAGGTCGATGTCTTCCGGCAGAACGTCCGAAAGCGCCAGGTGCAGCTCAATCTCGGGGTGCAGTTTGCGCAGTGATTTGAACAGCAACCGGACCTTCGGAATGTAGTTCAATGCGGCGCTGGTGAAGACGCAGGTCTTTTTGGACATAGGCTCAACTTTAAGTACAGGCTAATCACCGCAGCGAATCTGTCTCGACGGTCTGTGCGGGTTTCGGGTCAGCTGCAACAACGACGGAGGTGGGGCGTTCGGCTGCGTTAGCGCTTGCGGCTTTTGATGCAGACTGAGCAACCCGCAGTTCGAGCTCGAGCGCCTCAATGCGCTTCAGGCGCTCGATTGAAAGTTGCTTGACTTCTTCCAGCGCAGCATCGGTCTGTTCGATGCGTTTCTCGAGCATCATTTTCTCGTCAAGGCGCTGCACTGACTGCGCCTTGACCTGATTGAGCGCAGTGTCGGTATTACGCAGGCGCGCTTCAAGCGAGATTATGTGCTCGAGACGCTGTACGGATAACACCTTGACCGCGTCGAGTGCCGTATCGGTATCGTGCAGGCGTGCGTGCAGCGCGACGTTTTCCTCGAGCCGCTGCACCGAAAGAGTCTTAGCCTCCTCTAGCGCGCCATTGGTTTGCTGAATGCGCGCTTCGAGCGCGAGTATGTGATCGAGACGCTGCACCGATAGCACCTTGACCGCGTCGAGTGCTATATCGGTGTCGCGCAGGCGCGCGTGAAGCGCGACATTCTCCTCGAGCCGCTGCACCGAAAGGGCCTTAGCTTCCTCTAGCGCGCCATTGGTTTGGTCGATGCGCGCTTCGAGCGCAAGGATCGAGTCGAGACGCGCAAGCGCGGTCTTCTTCGCATCGGCGAAGGCGGACTGTGTGCTCGCGAGCTGCGCTTCCAGCTGGTGGATACGTTCGAGCCGCTCCATCGAAGCTTGCTCAAGAACCGCCTTGTGCTCACCCTGCGCGTGACGCTCCTTACACACGCGATCGAACTCGTCGCGCAGCGCCGCAGTTTCGGCGCGGGCGGAGATGAGGTCTGTGTCACGCTGACGCAGCGCCGAGCGAAGCGACTGCTGGCTGATGCCATATAGCATCGCCTCACACCCATCGCCGCGCTCATGCGTAAGGGCCAAGGCCTGCGAGCAGGCTGTCGCACGATCTGCGATCTCGATCGCGTCGTTCATTGCGAAGACAAACGGGGCCTCGACGTTGCCGAAGAATTCCGGCCAGGCCGAACCAAGCAGCTGACCAGCGGTCGTCAAGCCGCGACGCCACCAAGTGCG
Source organism: Cupriavidus sp. UBA2010 (assembly GCF_002335265.1). NCBI lineage: Bacteria > Pseudomonadati > Pseudomonadota > Betaproteobacteria > Burkholderiales > Burkholderiaceae > Cupriavidus > Cupriavidus sp. UBA2010. The sequence goes on along the minus strand of NZ_DDCI01000033.1, from coordinate 273,512 downwards.
CGCGCCTGCTTTCTCCGCGCCGAGCCACGACAGGGTGCCGGCCCAGAGCGCGGCATCGACCACCTTTGTACCAAGCGTCGGCGTGATATGTGTGATGTCCGCCCCTGCGACCGCCGCAAAATCGGCAAGCGCGGCGCTGCGATCGCCGCGCCGCAGACGTAGGCGCGCGCGCACATAACCCAACGAGACCTGCCACCGCTGGATATGCGGGTTGTCGGAAGACAGTGCGAGATAATCGGCGATCTGCTTGTCGAGTTGCGCGAGGTGCGCGTCGTCGGCGTGCTCCTCCAGTGCTCGGTAGCAAACGACGGCCAACGCCGCCCCATGATCCGCCGAATCGCGCGGGTAAGCCACCTGCACCTGCCTGGCGAGCCGCTTCAGTTCGTCTGCACGCTGCAGGCGGAACGGTATCTCGACCATTGCGTGGACGATCCATGGATTCGTGTAGTGCGCGCCGAAGTCCACCAGATGCGTAGCACCATCGAATCGACCGTGCACCGTCTCGCGATAGGCGAGCGAACGGCCGGTCTCCGGCGACTTCATCGCGACGGCAAGCCACCATTCCGCTTCCGAGCACGGTGCACTGGCCGGCTCGACAGCTTCGAGCACGCGCGGACGCTCGACCCACTGGCAATGCGAATCGACGAGCTTGCACCCGCTCGCGATCTGCCGCGCCAACTGCTCGATGATGAAGCCTCCAGCCACCTCCTTAGCGAGCCGCTCGTATGTATAGACGTGCAGGTGATGCGGGTTCGGGTCCTCGCCCGTCTCGTCGCTCCAGTCATTGGGCACGCTGACTATGATGCGGCCGCCCGGTCGCAGTACGCGTCGAAACTCGTCGAGCAAGGCAGTCGGCGCAGCCACGTGTTCGAGCGTCTCGAACGACACCACGACGTCGACTGACGCATCTTCGAAGCGGCCGAGCGCGTCGGGCAGGAAGCCGGCGATGAATTCCGTGTTGTCGCTCGCGAAGGACGCCGTGGCATAGTCGACCGCCCACCCGCTTCCGTCGATGCCATAGAAGCGGCTTGCGGCGGACAAATGGCGCATCGCATACGTTCCATAGCCAAGTCCGCACGCGGCGTCGATCACGACGTCGTTCGGGCGGATGAACTTCGACGCCCAGTTGTAGCGGACCACGTGCGCGTCGGAGCGCCGGCCGGCTTCGCGCAGCATGTCCATGTGGAGGTCGCGCTCTTCGAGCAGCCGCGCCATCGGAAAGTGCACCGCCGTGGCGGGTACCGGCTCAAGCAGCGTTGCGAGCTCGCGTGAAGTCTGCTCGAGCTCCGCATAGCCGAACAGGCGATAGTACGCGGGATGCTTGCGATACCCAAGCGCGAACGCGCGTCGCTCCATGCTCTCAACTGTATCCAACGTTTCGCTTGCGAGATGCTGAATGTATACACCATACGTGCGCGAAAAATTCGCGTCGGAGAGCACGGCGATGAGCGCGTCGTCAGACAGGTTTAAGCAGACAAGGCAAGACTTAGCTAAAAAATCGGGCGAGCAAGCCGAATGGGCAACGCCAAACAGCGTCGCGCCAGCCAACCCGTCGCCCTGCTCCAGGACTTCGCTGCCCGCGTCGCGCAGCAGGCTGCGGGCCGTCTCCGACATCGCACCGAAGACTATGAATCGGTTCGGGCCGAACGCGAGCAGCAGACGGCGGGCTATGTCGGCGTCACGCAACGCATTCTCCCTTCACTGCCTCTGCCGATGCGGCAACCAGCTTGACCTCCATAGTCGGGCAGATGTCGCAGACACCGCCGTACCAACGCTCGAACTTGTTCATCGAAACCCGGAAGAACGCACTTTCATCGACCCAGTGAAGCATGCGCTGATGACCCGGCACCAACAGTTTCTCCTGGGTGACGTATGACTGAACTTCGTAATAGCCCTCACCCAACCGGCATTCGAAACGCTGGCGCAACTCGATGATCTCACCTTCCGCGAACTGGCGATCCCACGTACGGGCAGCGCCGACTGGGCGCGTCGGCAGCAAATCGTCGTTGAAGGTGCCGCCCGAGTAGATTTTCACGCCTTCCTTGTTACGCAGGCGGAAGCCCAGGTTGAGGCCCTTGATGGGGTTGTTCACGCGGTATTGCACGCGGACATCGATCTCGTCGCCGGGATAGAACAAATTGCATGCTTCGCCCCTCGCATCGAAGGTCGTGGTACTCAAGACCTCGACATCGAGATCGCCGAACGACATATCCTCGCTGCGGGAGCGCACCTGCGCCGCCGCTTCAACCTCGGCAGGCGCCGCAACGCTTACGGCCGCTTCTTGCGGTTCTTTCTCGTCCCCTGAGACCACAACGGGCTCAATCGGCTTCACGCGCGGTTTCCCCGAGCTCGATAGATATTGCAGAACGTCCCGTGCCTGCTGGTTCTCCGCCTCGTGAAGCAGGCGCCGGTACTCCAGCACTACTTCCGACGATGTTCCCGTGCAGACCGTCTGGCCGTCCTTGAGCAGCAACGCGCGGTCAGTCAGTGTGCGCACTGATTCCTGGTCGTGCGAGACAAAGAGCAGGCTGCCGCCGTCGGCGAGGAAGCGCTCGATGCGTTGATAGCAGCGTTTCTGGAACAGAGCATCGCCCACAGCTAGCGCCTCGTCGACGATGAGGATGTCGGGATCAAGCTGCACCTGCACGGCAAACGCGAGACGCACCATCATTCCGCTCGAGTATGTCTTGACCGGACGATCGATAAAGTCGCCTATCCCTGCGAACTGCTCGATCTCGTCGAAGCGCTCAAGGACCTCAGCGCGCCGAAAGCCCAGCATCGCGGCGTTGAGGAAAACATTCTCACGGCCAGTGAATTCTGGATTGAAGCCGGAGCCGAGCTCGAAGAGGCCCGCAAGCCGTCCATCCGTCTCGATGCGCCCTGCGGTCGGCTTGAGGATGCCCGCGACCACCTGCAGGAGCGTCGACTTGCCGGCGCCATTCATGCCGAGAATGCCCACGCTTTCGCCGCGCTTCAGTTCGAAGGAGACATCACGCAACGCCCAGAACAGCCGGTGATACTCCTTGTTCAGCAGATGCTGCGGCAGCATGCGCTGCACCGCTTGAGGCAGCGCATGCTGGATCCAGCGCACGCCGTACTGCCGCAAGCGATCGGACGGTGCCGAGTAAATCCGGAAGCATTTGCTGACTCCCTCAACCCGCACTACGGTATCAGAGGACATCAGCAAACCCGTCGGAAGTATTCGAGAACCAGAGAAAACCTATCCAGGCAACCACCCAGCCCATGAGGAGCGCGGTGAGAAAGGCGGTTATGTTCGGAACGCGCCCCCAGAGCAGGACATCGCGCATCGACTGCACCTGCGCCGCGAGCGGATTAAATGCGGCAAAACCGCGCAGCGCTTCAGGCACGTCGGTCGGCGGATAGAAGATCGGCGTGAAGAACAGCAACGCAGTCGTGACAAGCCCCACAAGCTGCGCAATGTCGCGCACGTACACGCCAAGCGAGGCAAGGAACCAGCCTAGGCCGAGCGCGACGAACGCAACCGGCACGAGCATCAACGGAAAGAGCACGGCCGTAAGCGGGACGTGTCCCACCCATAGCCACTCGCCGATCAGCAAGACGACCACGCTGATCGAAGAGTTGATGCCCGCCGTGAAGACCGTCATCCACGGGAGGATCTCTAGCGGGAATACAGACTTCTTTACGAGATTTGGCGAACTCGTCACGAGCGTCGGCGCACGGTTCACGCATTCGGCAAAGAAGTTGAAGACGAGCAGTCCGGCAAAGAGGACGAGCGGGAATGGAAAATCGGAAGCACCGGGCGCGTTCCAGCGCGACTTGAAAACCGCGCCGAAAACGTACGAGTAGATACCCAGCATGGCTAGAGGCAGTAGGACAGCCCAGCACATCCCGAGGTGAGACCCTTTGTAACGGGAGGACACGTCGCGCTTAGTCATCTCCCACAGCAAGTGTCGACGACTGTGTCGGAGAGCGGCAAAAACTTTGAAAGGATGCATTACGGTGAGCAACCCCGACCATGGGTCACCATGGGTCCAAGCGGAGCCTAGATTACAGCTTGTCGCAAATTTTAAATGGATATTTACAGAATGGCCACCCCCCCCGAACGGGGGGGCTTGCACCTACAAATTTCGCATGCCGGACGCCAAGTCGTGCGTCTACCTAAGCTTGGGTTTGGAGCCACCCGGCCTCCCTTTTTATGAAGGCAGAATGGAAAAGTGGGGCAGCGCGGTAGTTCTGGGGGTACATCTGGGGGTACATTCCGAGCAAAGAAACAGAAAATCCTTATCCGGCGTACCTTTCCGGCAACTGTTTCAGTCCGACCCCGGCACCAACTCCCCCATCGATTCCATTGCCAACCTATCCACCGCCAGCGTGGAGGATCAAGGCATGGCGAAACCGACGCTCCAGTCTTCGACCTTGCCCTTGGCATTGTCCGGGTTGCCCCTGGCGCTGGCATCGGTCCTGGAATGACCATCGCTGCCCATCAGGCTCAGGTGCCCCCGGCCCGTGGCGGTCTGTCTGGCTACCTTCCCACTTGCCAACCGCGTATAGCCCGCCGGAGGCCGGCTTGTCGCTGTCCCGGTCGACGCCCTGCTCTTCCACGTACTGCGGCTCACCGAGCCGATCGTGCAGGCTGTGCGCGAATACGTAAGACATATCCCGCTGGCGCAAAGGCGCATCCGTTGCTTATTCTTCTACCGTGCGATCGAGCGGGCCCGTCGAAGGCCCGCCGGCACGAACAATCCTCGATAACTGCAACACAGGGAATGAAGATGATCCGACTTACCGCCACAACCGCGGCCGTCGCCTGCGCCGCACTACTGGCTGGCTGCGCCGGCGCCAATATGGATAGCCTCACCCAGGCTGGCACCAGCATGTTCTCGGCCGCCACACTCAGTGATGCCAACGTCAAGCAACTGTCCGACCAGTCCTGCGCGCAGATGGACAAGCAGAACACGCTGGCCACGCCGGACAGCACCTATTCGAAACGGCTCGTGAAAATCATGAGCGGTCTGCAGAACACCGGGCTGCCGCTCGATGCGAAGGTCTACATGACCAAGGATGTCAACGCGTGGGCCATGGCCAATGGTTGCGTGCGGGTCTATAGCGGGCTGATGGACATGATGAGTGACGACGAAGTGCGCGGCGTGCTTGGTCACGAGATCGGCCACGTGGCGCTGGGCCATACCAAGTCGGCAATGCAGGTGGCCTATTCCACCGCCGCCGCGCGTGGACTGCTCGGTTCGACGGGCAACGCCACGTTGACCGCGCTGTCGTCGTCGCAGTTGGGCGCGCTCGGCGAGCAGCTCGTCAATGCGCAGTTCTCGCAGCGGCAGGAAAGCCAGGCCGATGACTACTCGTTCGACCTGCTCACCAAGAACGGCGCCAACCGCCAGGCGCTTGTCACGGCATTCCAGAAACTGGCCAAGCTCGATGGCGGCCAGTCGAGCATGCTGAGTTCGCACCCCGGTTCGGCTGCGCGCGCGCAGCATATTCAGGACCGGATCGCCAGCGGGAAGTAGTCTCGCGCTCCCAGGACGCGGGAGCGGGTGTGGAGGTTCAGGATGCGACGTACGGCATATTGAACCGCTGGCCCCCGTTCCTCTCCCGCAAGCGGGAGAGGAACGAACACCACAGGCGCATCAGCGCGCTTCGACAAACGCCAGCATCGTCTCCAGCATCTTGCGGATAGCGGGCTGGATCGCGGCGGCCTTGGCCTCGCTGTACGCGAACGGGTACACCTCTTCCATGTAGGACGACTGCGTCTGCTCAAGCTGGACCGCGTGCACGCCCTGCGCCGGGTTGCCATACTGGCGCGTGATATACCCGCCCTTGAAGCGGCCATTGAGCACCGCGGTATGGTTCGGCACCGCGTCGGCGATCGCGATCAGTTCGGCTGCCAGGCCAGCGTCGCAGCTCTTGCCATCGGCGGTGCCCAGGTTGAAATCGGGCAGCTTGCCTTCGAAGAAGCGCGGCAGCATCGAGCGGATCGAATGCGCTTCCCAGAGGCCAATCGTCCCATGCTCGGCACGCAGACGCGCCAGCTCTTCCTGCAACGCGTTGTGGTACGGGTGCCAGACTGCGCCACGGCGCAGCGCGACTTCCGCATCGTCCGGCCCGTTCGTGCCATCGGCGTAGATCGGCGTCTTGTCGAACGTATCGACCGGGCACAGGCCCGTGGTGTCCTGGCCCGGGTACAGGTTCTGGTTATCGGGCGGACGGTTCAGGTCGATGACATAGCGCGAGTGCGTGGCCATCAAGATCGACGCGCCCAGTTCGCGCGCGCATTCATAGACGCGATCCATGTGCCAGTCGGTGTCCGGCACGGTGCGGGCCTCAGGCGTCAGGCGCTCGGCCAGTTTCGCGGGAAGATGGGTGCCAACGTGCGGCATCGACACCAGCAGCGGGCGTGTGCCGCGATGCAGGGTGAAAGCGGGGATATCGGTGGTGAAGGACATCGTTGTCTCTGGGGCTTCGGGATTGCAGTCCAGGCTCGGTCGGCCTGGCTCAGTCGGCCAGCAGGCGAGCACGCGTCTCGGCGAACAACCGGCCCGCGTCCGCCTGTTGCGGATGCACGCCATGCTGCACGCGGCACATGCCGCCGGTGCGGACTTCCGCTAGTGTCTCATGTCCGTGGCTGGCAAACACGTGCGTGGCCAACGCGCGTGCGCCGTCCAGGCCAGCCAGCGTCGGATGATTGCCATCCAGCACGACGAAGTCAGCACGCTGCCCCACTGCCAGCCCGGCCACCGGACGCGCCGACGCGCGCGCGCCGCCAGCCACCGCATCGAGCCAGAGCAGATCCGCCACCTGCGGATGCCGCGCCGATGCCAGCACATTGCGCCGCTGCATGGCCAAGCGCTGCCCATACTCGAACAGGCGCAGTTCCTCGGCCACGCTCACGCTGGCATGGCTGTCCGAGCCGATGCCCCATGCGCCGTTCTGCGCAAGGTACGGCGCCGCGTCGAACACACCATCGCCAAGGTTCGCCTCGGTGGTCGGACAGATGCCCGCCACCGCGCCGCTGTGCGCCAGGCGCCGGCGTTCGTCCCAGTCCATGTGCGTGGCATGGACCAGGCACCAGCGCGCATCCACCGGCGCGTGATCGAGGAGCCACTGCACGGGACGCACGCCCGTGGTCGCCAGGCATTCATCCACCTCTTTCTGCTGTTCGGCGATGTGGATGTGCACGGGCGCCGTCGCGTCCATCGCGTGCAGGTGCGCGACGGCCTGGGCCAGGCTGTGCGGCGGCACGGCACGCAGAGAATGCGGCGCGAGGCCGAGTCGCGCCCCATAGGCCGCGCAGTGGGGCGCGAGCTTTTCCAGCAGCGCCAGCATCGCATCGGTATCGTTGAGGAAGCGTCGCTGGTCATCCTGCGGAGGCTTTCCGCCGAAGCCCGCTGTCTGATACAGCACCGGCAGCAGCGTCATGCCTATGCCCGCCGTCTGCGCCGCGCGCAACAGCCGCAGCGACATCTCCGCCGGATCGGCATACGGCTTGCCATCGACATCGTGATGAACGTAGTGAAACTCGCACACGCTCGTATAGCCCGCGCTCAGCATCTCGATGTAGAGCTGGGTCGCGATGGCCTCCAGCGCATCGGGTGACAAGCGCAGCGCGAAACGGTACATCAGCGCCCGCCAGCTCCAGAACGAATCGCCACCAGCCGGGTCAGCGGTCTGGCTGACACTGCGGTACTCGGTGAGCCCCGCGAATCCGCGCTGGAACGCATGGGAATGGAGATTCGGCATCCCGGGCAATACCGGGCCTGCCGCTTGCGATTCTCCGGGGGCAGGTGCCACATCCGTCGTGACCGACGTAAGCACCCCGTGGGCGTCCCATTGCAGCCGTACATTGCGTGCCCACCCGCCGGGCAACAACGCGTGCGGCGCAAACAAGCTTGTCACTGCGGTCATCGTTGCCAACCTTCTCCCTTGCGGAATACCCGCCCTCGCCGCACGACGGCGGCGCATGGATTGCGGCCGAACCAGTACGCAAGCTCGGCCGGCGACGCGACCTGCCACAGCACGAAATCGGCGGCGCGATCCACCGCCAGCAGGCCATGCCGGTCGGCCGCGCCGAGCGCGCGCGCCGCGTGTGTCGTCACACCGGCCAGCACCTCGGGCACCGTCATGCGGAATATCGTGCAGCCCATGTTCATCATCAGCAGCAGCGAGGTGGTGGGCGACGTACCTGGATTGTGATCGGTCGAGATCGCCATCGGCACGCCATGCTTGCGCAGCAGCGCCAGCGGCGGCAGTTGCGTATCACGCAGGAAATAGTACGCCCCGGGCAGGAGCACGGCCACGGTACCCGCTTCGGCCATCGCCACCACACCGGCCTCGTCGAGGTGCTCGAGGTGATCGGCGGAAATCGCCTTGTGGCGCGCTGCCAGCGCCGCGCCGCCCAGGTTGCTCAGTTGCTCGGCATGGAGCTTGACCGGCAGGCCGTGGCGCGCAGCGGCCTCGAACACGCGCGTGGTCTGCGCGATCGAGAAGCCAATGCCCTCACAGAACGCGTCGACCGCATCGACAAGCCCTTCCGCAGCCAGCGCCGGCAGTATCGTCTCGCAGACCAGCTCGATGTACGCGTCGGCGCGGCCGGCGTACTCGGGTGGCAGCGCATGAGCGCCAAGGAACGTCGTATGGACGGCGACGCCATAGGTCTCGCCAAGCTGGCGCGCCACACGCAACTGCTTGCGTTCAGCTTCCAGCGACAGGCCATAGCCCGACTTGATCTCGATCGCGGTCACGCCTTCCGCGAGCAGCGGCTCGAGCCGCGCGGACGCCTGCGCGAACAGCGTGGCTTCGTCCGCCTCGCGCGTGGCGCGCACCGTGGACACAATGCCGCCTCCCGCGCGCGCAATCTCTTCGTAGCTTGCGCCGGCCAGCCGCATCGCGAACTCGTCGGCACGCTGCCCGCCATAGACCAGATGGGTATGGCAATCGACCAGTCCTGGCGTGATCCACGCGCCGTTGGCGTCGTGCCGCGGCAAATGGCGATATACGTCGGGCAGCGCGGCGAATGCGCCGAGCCATGCGATGCGGCCCTGCTCGACGACGATGGCGCCATCACGAATCGCCTGCGCCGGATCGGCGGCGGGCAGCAGATGGCAGTGATGCCAGACGCCGTCGGCTGACGGCGCTTCGTTGAATTTCATCGGACCGGTTCCTTATGCAAGGCCACGCGTAGGCACAGCGCGGACATCTCATCGTGAATCATCGTGACGGCCGGCGCTCCGGGCACCATCACGATGCCGTCGCCAGCCGTCATGTGCTGGCCGTCGCCACAATCCCATGCGCCGCGCAGCACCAGGATCAGCACCGTGGCGTCGGTGGGGTCGGCGGTGAACGCCTGACGCATCAGTCGAACCTCCGCGCGGCAAACGCCGCGACGCGTCATGACATTGAAGTCGCGCGTCGGGCCGTCAACCAGCGTCGCGTGGACGGCGCTATCGCCGGAAAATGCGAACGGCTCGCCGAGGTGCCTGAGCTTGTGGCAAAACGAATCGTCGTGAGCCTGCAGATGCACGCCAGCCCCGTCGATCAGCACGATCTGTCGGTCGATACCCGGAAACGCCGAGAACGGCCCGTCCATGGCGATATCGGCCACGCTGATGCGCCAGTCGAACGTATCCATGCCCGCGCCCGGCGGCCATACGGCGATTTCGCGCGTGGTGCCGCCACCGTTCTTCCACGGCGTCGGCACGATCCTGTCGAGTCCAAACTTCATGTACGGTTCACCATCGGCAGATTCAGTCCCTTTTCCTTCGCGCATTCGATGGCGGATTCGTAGCCGGCATCGGCATGACGCATCACACCGGTGGCAGGATCGTTCCACAGCACGCGTTCGATGCGCCTGGCCGCGGCGTCCGTACCATCGCAAACGATCACCACGCCAGCATGTTGCGAGAAGCCCATGCCAACACCGCCGCCGTGATGCAGGCTGACCCACGTGGCGCCGCCAGCCGTGTTCAGCAGCGCGTTGAGCAGTGGCCAATCAGACACGGCGTCGGAGCCGTCACGCATCGCCTCGGTCTCGCGGTTCGGTGATGCCACCGAGCCGCAGTCGAGGTGATCGCGGCCGATCACGACGGGCGCCTTCAGTTCGCCAGACTTCACCATTTCATTGAAGGCCAGGCCCGCGCGATGGCGCTCGTCGAGACCAACCCAGCAGATGCGCGCGGGCAAGCCCTGGAACGCGATGCGGTCGCGCGCCATGTCGAGCCAGCGGTGCAGGTGCTTGTCCTCCGGGAACAGTTCCTTCATCTTGGCGTCGGTCTTGTAGATATCCTCGGGGTCGCCGGAGAGCGCCACCCAGCGGAACGGCCCCTTGCCGCGGCAAAACAGCGGACGGATATACGCGGGCACGAAGCCGGGGAAATCGAAGGCGTTCTTCACGCCTTCGTCGAACGCCACCTGACGGATGTTGTTGCCGTAGTCGAGCGTGGGCACGCCCATCTGCTGGAACGCGAGCATCGCCTCCACATGCTTGACGATCGACGTACGCGCGGCCGCTTCCACGGCCTTTGGATCGCGCTGGCGCAGGTCCTCCCATTGCGCCACGGTCCAGCCCTCTGGCAGGTAGCCATTGACGAGATCATGGGCGGAAGTCTGGTCGGTGACGATGTCCGGTCGCATACCGCCGGCCTGCGCGCGACGCACCAGTTCCGGCACGATCTCTGCGGCATTGCCGAGCAGCCCCACCGAGATCGCCTGGCCATTTTTCGTGGCCTCGGCAATCATCGCCAGCGCTTCATCGAGCGTGGTGGCCTTCTTGTCGAGATAGCGCGTGCGGATACGGAAATCGATGCGCGATTCCTGGCATTCGATCGCCAGCACACAAGCACCGGCCAGCACGCCGGCCAGCGGCTGCGCGCCACCCATCCCGCCCAGGCCAGCGGTCAGGATCCACTTGCCGGTCAGGTCGCCGTTGTAGTGCTGGTTGCCTGCTTCGGCAAAGGTCTCGAACGTGCCCTGCACGATGCCCTGCGTGCCGATGTAGATCCACGAGCCAGCAGTCATCTGACCGTACATCATCAGCCCGGCGCGATCGAGTTCGTTGAACTTGTCCCAGTTTGCCCAGTGCGGCACCAGGTTCGAGTTGGCGATCAGCACACGCGGCGCATCGGCATGGGTGCGGAATACCCCGACGGGCTTGCCCGACTGCACGAGCAGCGACTCGTCTTCGCCCAGGCGGCGCAGGCAGTCGAGAATCGCGTCGAAGCACTCCCAGTTGCGCGCGGCCTTGCCAATGCCGCCATAGACCACCAGATCCTGCGGGCGCTCCGCCACGTCGGGGTCGAGGTTGTTCTGGATCATGCGATAGGCGGCTTCGATCAGCCAGTTCTTGCAGTGAAGCTGGCTGCCATGCGGCGCGCGGATCTCGCGCGGGCCACGCAGCGTCTGGGTGAATTGGTGTTCGTTGGCGTTCATGGTCGGTCCCGGGATGGATGAAGGCTGCTCGAATGGAGAATGGAGAATGGACTAGCGGTTCACGAAGCTCATGCGCCGACGTTCGTCGGCAAGATCTCCCGCACGGCGTCAGGCCAGCCCGCGCCCGCATCGCCTTGAACCACCCACTGCTTCATGGCCTCGATGTCCGGCGCGAGATAGCGATCGGCTTCGACGAACGCCACGCGCGCGCGGATACGCGCCAGTTCCTGCTCCACCAGCGGCGACGACTTGAGCGGTCGATGAAATTCGATACCCTGCGCGGCGGCCATCGCCTCGATGCCGACGATCACGGCGGTGTTGGCCGCCATATCGCCCAGGCGGCGCGCGCCGTAGGTGGCCATCGACACATGGTCCTCCTGGTTGGCCGAGGTGGGCAGGCTGTCCACGCTGGACGGATGGGCCAGCGACTTGTTCTCGGACGCCAACGCCGCGGCCGTGACCTGCGCGATCATGAATCCGGAGTTCAGGCCGCCATCGCGCACCAGGAACGGCGGCAGGCCCGACAGGCCGGTGTCGAGCAGCAGCGCAAGGCGGCGTTCCGAGATTGCGCCGATCTCGGCGATCGCCAGTGCGATGATGTCGGCGGCAAAGGCCACCGGCTCCGCGTGGAAGTTGCCGCCGGAGACCACATCACCCTGTTCGGAGAACACCAGCGGATTGTCGGATGCCGCGTTGGCTTCGATGCGCAGGATGCGGGCGGCATGGGTCAGGTTGTCCAGGCACGCGCCCATCACCTGCGGCTGGCAGCGGATCGAGTACGGGTCCTGCACCCGGCCGCACATCTTGTGCGAGTCGACGATCTCGCTGCCATCAAGCATCGCGCGTGCCGCGCCGGCCACGGCGATCTGGCCCGCCTGGCCGCGTGCCGCGTGAATGCGAGCATCGAACGGCTTGACCGATCCCTTGATCGCTTCGAGCGACAGCGCGCCCGCCACCAGTCCGGCCGCGAAGGCGTCCTCCGCGGCGAACAGGCCGGCCAGGGCCAGAGCGGTGGAAACCTGCGTGCCGTTGAGCAGCGCCAGACCTTCCTTCGGGCCCAGCGTGAAGGCGGCGAGCCCCGCATGGACCAGACCCTGCGCAGCCGGCACGCGCTGGCCGTCGACATACACATCGCCCACGCCGATCAGCGTGCAGGACATATGGGCCAGCGGCGCCAGATCGCCCGATGCGCCGACCGAGCCCTTGGCGGGGATGCACGGCGTCACGCCGTGGTTGGCCAGCGCCAGCAGCGCTTCGATCAGTTCGGGGCGCACGCCCGAATGCCCACGCGCGAGGCTGACAGCCTTGATGGCCAGGATCAGCCGCACGGTATCGACGGACAGGTCGGAGCCCGTGCCCACGCTGTGCGAGAGCACCAGATTGCGTTGCAGTTCGGCGAGCTTGTCGTGCGCGATGCGCGACTGGGCAAGCTTGCCGAAGCCGGTATTGATGCCATAGACCACCGCGTCGGCGTCGATGATGTCCTGCACGGTGGCCTGCGCGGCACGCACGCCGGCCCACGCCGACTCCGCCATCGCCAGTCGCACTTCGCCACGATGGATGCGGCGCAGGTCGTCCAGCGACACGTGGCCGGGGTTCAGCGTCAGGAGCGGTCGGGAATCTTGGGTCATCGTCATTCTCTGCTTGCTTTTCGGTCTTGGATAAAGACCTTGTATGGGCCTGTCTATACAGGTTAGTCGAAAAATAAGCCCGATGACCAGCTGTTGCTGGCCTCAGGCGCAAATATCAGCCGAAGGCAGGATTGCCGTCGGCACGGAAGCGGCTGCCAAGCCGGTAGCGGTTGCCCGGGTGCAGGCAACGCACGAACGTCACCGGCACGCCGTTGGTCCATGTGCGGCGCGTCAGCAGCAGACACGGCTGCGTCGGCGGCATTTCAAGCTGCGCCGCCTGCTCGGGCGTGGCGGAGATCGCATCGACCACATGCTCCACCTGGTCGTACGGCACATTGCGCAACAGGTATTCGCCGGGCTTGGTGCCGCTGAAATCCTGGTTGATGAAATCTGGCGCCACGCGCGGGTTCACGTAGCGGTCTTCGAGCTGAACTGGCACGCCGTCCTCGCGATGCACACAAACCGAGTGGTACACCGACTCGCCCGTGTGCAACTCCAGTGCGGCGGCGACCTCGATCGGCGCGGAGACGCGCTCCACCAGGATCACGTCGCACGCGTAGTCATGCCCACGCATACGGATCTCGTCCTGCAGGTTGACCACGGAAAGCAGCGTCGACTGCGGCTTCTGCTCGGCCACGAACGTCCCCACACCAGCCACGCGCACCACCCTGCCCTGCTCCGACAATTCGCGCAGCGCGCGATTGACCGTCATCCGCGATACCGAGAAGCGGTTCACGAGTTCCTGCTCGGACGGCACGCGGTCACCGGGTTTCCACACGCCGCTCTGGATCTGGCGCGCGATGTACTCCTTGACCTGCCGATACAGCGCGGCAGGTGCGGTGGCGTTGGTCGGGGTGGGTGCCTGGCTGGCGGACTGGTTCATGGTCTCAATGCTCGGCCGAGGCCATGGCTTCGGCGCGAATCTCCTCGGTCAGCCGTGCCTTCAGCGCGGAGAACTCGGGAGAGGTCTTGATCGTGTAGTGGCGCGGATGGGGGAAGTCCACCGCGATTTCGCTCTTGATCCGACCCGGCCGCGCGGAGAACACCGCCACCCGGTTGGCCATGAAGATGGCCTCGTCGATATCGTGCGTGACGAATAGTACCGTCTTGCGTGCGGACTCCCAGATGCCCAGCAGCAGTTCCTGCATCAGCACACGGGTCTGGTTGTCGAGCGCGCCGAACGGCTCGTCGAGCAGCAGGATCTTCGGATCGTTGGCCAGCGCCCGCGCAATTGCCGTGCGTTGCTGCATCCCGCCGGAGAGCTGCTTCGGATAGTGATGCTCGAAGCCGCGCAGCCCCACGCGCGCCATGAAGAAGTCGCTGCGCTCCTTCTGCGCGGCCTCGCTCATGCCGCGCTCGCGCAGCCCGAAGCGCACGTTCTGCTCGATGGTCAGCCATGGAAACAGCGTGTACGACTGGAACACCATGCCACGGTCCGCGCCCGGGCCGGCCACCGGCTGGCCATCGAGCAGCACGCGACCCCCGCTGGGCGTATCAAGCCCTGCCACGATGCGCAGCAACGTGGATTTGCCGCAGCCCGATGGGCCGAGGATCGTCACGAAATCGTTGTCGCGTACTTCGAAATCCACGGGCAGCAGCGCCTGCGTGGAGCCTCCGCGCGGATTCTCGAACGTGCGGGAGACCTGCTGGATCGACAGCGCGCTCATTTGATCGAACTCCACGGGAACAGGCGCTGGTTGGCCTGCTTGAAGACGAGGTCCGACACCAGCCCGATGCAGCCGATGACGATGATGCCGAAGATGATCTGTCCGGTATTCAGCAGTGCCTGGCTGTCCGTGATCATGTGGCCGATGCCTGACGACGAGCCGATCAGTTCAGCCACGATCACATAGGTCCAGGCCCAGCCGAGCACCAGACGCAGCGTCTCGGCGATATCGGGCGCGGCGCCCGGAATCAGCACGCGCCGCACGATGCCACGCGGCGTGGCGCCCAGCGTGTAGGCCGCTTCCACCAGATCCTTGCGCGCGCCGCCCACCGTCACCGCCACCATCAGCACGATCTGAAAAAACGAGCCGATGAAGATCACCAGCAGCTTCTGCGTCTCGCCGATACCTGCCCACAGGATCAGCAGCGGAATAAACGCCGACGCCGGCAGGTAGCGGCAGAACGAGACGAACGGTTCGAAGAACGCTTCCGCTGCCTTGTACGCGCCCATGAAGATGCCGAGCGGCACGGCCAGCAACGCGGCCAGCACGAACCCGCCCACCACGCGCCACACGGTCATGCCGATATCGCCGATGAAGCCGTACTGCGTGAAGAGCATCCAGCCTTCATGCGCCATCGTCAGCGGATCGGCCAGGAACGTGCGCGACACGAAGCCGCCCAGCGTGGCGACGGCCCACACCGCGAAGAACGCGACGAAGAACGACATGCCAAGCAGCCAGCGCGCGCGGGGCGATACCGGCACCAGCGGCGACATCCACGGATGGCGCGCGCGCCGCGCGGGCGCGCCCTGCGCCTCGATCGGCGCGGGCACGCGGGCAGCGGCCGCGGTGGTTGGCGTGGAGGCTTGCGACATGGCCGGGGACTCCGTCTTACTTGAGGAAGCGTGCGTCATAGATCGCCGTCACATCCGGCACCTGGCGAATCACGCCGATGTCCATCAGCACGCCGGCGGCTTCCTTGCTGAAGCTGGCCAGCTCACCACTGAAGAACTTGCGGTTGGCGTCCTTGTCCTGCCAACGCAGGTACGCCGCGGATTTCGCGAACTGCTCGCCGGTCTGCTTGACCGCCGCGCCCATGATCTCGTTGGCCTTGTCCGGCTCCTTGCGGATCATCTCGAGCGCTTCGAAATAGCTATCCACCAGCGCCTGCGCGGCCTTGGGATTGTCCTTGAGCCACTTCGGCGCGCAGCCGAGCGTATCGGTCACCATCGGGTAGTCGAGCGTGGTGGCCAGGATCTTGCCCTTGTCCGGGTTCGCGCGCACCGTCGACAGGTACGGCTCGTACGTCATTGCGCCGTCGTTCTGGCCGGCCACGAATGCCTGAGCGGCAGCCTGTGGCGACAGCGTGGTCACTTTGACGTCCTTCAGCGTCATGCCGTTTTTCTTGAGCATCCAGGCCAGGCCGAAATACGGCGCGGTGCCTGGCGCATCGACGCCGATGGTCTTGCCCTTCAGGTCCGCGAAGCTCTTGACGTCGCTGCGCACGGCCAGGCCGTCCGCGCCATAGGACTTGTCGAGCTGCACGATCTGCGTGATCGGCACCCCGTTGGCATTCCACGCCACATGCGTTTCCACCGTGGTCGCCGCGCACTGGATCGCGCCCGACGCCAGCGCAAGGTGGCGGTCCTTCTGCGGAATCATCTTGATGTCCACGTCAACGCCATGCTTCTTGAAGATGCCGGCCTTGTCGGCCAGTGTCAGCGGCGCGAAGCCGGTCCATCCACTCATGCCGAGCACAACCGGCGTGTTATCCGCATGGGCGGTGGCGGCGGCGGAAGCCGCGAGGGCAAGAATGGCGGTGACTGCGTGGCGTTGCAGCGACATGCGTCGGCTCCAATGGTCGTCAGATGTGGGGGCAGGACCCGTCTCCCGGATCGGGCGGCGCTGACTGCGCTGCCGCCGTGACGGGCAATTTAGCAACGCTGTATATACAAGTCAAACCCGGGGTTTACCTGAGATCAGGCACGCACCTGATTGCCGGAATACCAATAAACATGCGCGATAGCGGTGCGCCGGGATGCTGCGGCGCACCGTTGCCGATCACATCCGGATCCACTGGGATGGCACGCCGCACCATTGCTGTATATACAACAAGCGATGACAAAGGCATACGCAATCGGCGTGCCACCGCGAGATGGCGGGAGCAGATAGGGTCAGCGGTCGAAGAACGACGCGACGGTGGGGTATCGCAGCCGCAGCCGCAGTTCGCGCTTGAGCCGGCGATTGTCGATCCGGCGCGACTCGCTCATGAAGCTCAGCAACGTCGGCTCGATCATCTCGCGCGCCTGCTGCCGCGTGATGCGCGGCGGACGCGGCAGGCCCTTGCGATCCGCCACGAGGTCGAAGTAGTCGGCCATGCGCAATTCCGTGTCATCACTGGCGTGGACCACGCGCTGCGGGCGGCCACGCCACATCGCCGCGATCATCGTGCGCGCCAGGTCGTCGGCATGGATGTGGCTCGTGTAGACGTCATCCTGCGACGCCAGCGCCGGCGTGCGCTTGTTCAGGCGCGCGATTGGCAGGCGATCCTCGGCATAAATGCCCGGAATCCGGACGATACCGGCACGCCAGCCGGCGTCGCGGCCGAAACGCCGCACCGCCGCCTCCGCGGCGACCCGACGGCGCGCACGCGCGGTCTGGGGGCGCACCGCATCGAATTCCCGCACGCGAGCGCCGCCGCGATCACCGTAGACACCTGTCGTGCTGGCGTAGACGAACACCCCGCGCGACTGGTGCCGGCGGGCTGTCTGAAACGCCCGGTGCCAGCCTTGCTCGGGTAGAATGGCGGCCTCGCCAGCGCCGGTGGGGAGCCGGGGGAAGCGTGCTCGACGCCACGCCGTGCGGCGCAACGCGCCTAGCAAACCCTGCGTGCGCGGATCGCCCTCGCCCTGCCCGGGCGGCGGTGCCAGATCGATCACCCGCTCCGCCAGCCGCGACAGACGCGCCAGCGTGGCGGGCCGGTCCAGGTCCGCCACCAGCGGCACCGCGCCGGCTGCGCGAAGCTCGGCCCGGCGTTCTGGTTGTGAAGTGACGGCGAACACGCGCATACGCGCGGACAGCAGGCGCAGGATGCGCGTGCCGACATCGCCGCAACCGACGATCAGCAGGCGCGGACGACCCAGGCGCCGTGCGCCCCGTGGGGAAGACAATGCCGTTCGCGGCGACAGAATTTGGCTCATAGATCCGATTATGGCGTATCAAGTCACCGTAATGCCCAGCGGCCACAAGTTCGAAGTGGCCACCGATGAAACCATCCTTGGCGCGGCCCTGCGCCACAGCATTGGCTTGCCCTACGGGTGCAAGAACGGTGCGTGTGGCTCCTGCAAGGGCCGCGTGCTCGAAGGCACGATCCACCAGGGCGACCACGCCGCCGCGGCTCTGACCGCCCAGGAAAAAACGGAAGGCCGCGCGCTGTTCTGCTGCGCCAACGCCACTTCCGACATTACGATCGAATGCCGCGAGGTGCATGGCGCCGGCGATATTCCGATCAAAAAGATCCCCTGCCGCGTGGCCTCGGTGGAGCGCCTGGCCGACGACGTCATCGCCATCAAGCTGCAACTGCCCGCCACCGAGCGCATGCAGTACCTGGCCGGCCAGTACGTGGAATTCCTGCTGCGTGACGGCAAGCGCCGCAGCTACTCGATCGCCACGCCGCCGCACGAGGAAGGCCCGATCGAACTGCATATCCGCCACATGCCTGGCGGCGCGTTCACCGACTACGTATTCGGCGCCAAGGAAGGCGCGCCGGCCATGAAGGAGCGCGACATCCTGCGCTTCGAAGGCCCGCTCGGCAGCTTCTTCCTGCGCGAGGAATCGGACAAGCCGATCATCCTGCTGGCCTCCGGCACCGGCTTCGCCCCGATCAAGGCGATTGTCGAACATGCCGCGTACACGGGCATCACCCGTCCGATGACGCTGTACTGGGGCGGACGCCGTCCGCGCGACCTGTACATGCACGCGCTGTGCGAACAGTGGGCGCGCGACCTCCCGAACTTCAAGTACGTGCCGGTGGTATCCGACGCGCAGGCTGACGACAACTGGACCGGCCGCACCGGCTTCGTTCACCAGGCGGTGATGGCCGACCATCCGGACCTGTCCGGCCACGAGGTCTACGCCTGCGGCGCGCCCGTGATGGTGAACGCCGCGCGCGGCGACTTCTCGGCGCAATGCAAGCTGCACGAGGACGCGTTCTTCGCCGACTCGTTCACGTCAGAAGCAGACCTGCACAAGGGTGGCGCGGCCTGAGGGTATTGCCCCCAGAACGCCACTCGCCGTTCCGCTGACACAACAATGGCACCCGGGCCTGCCAAATTTCGCTTTGACACCCGGGCCCATGCGTCTTATATTGGCCGCCATGAACACCGCCAACTTCATCCGACGCCGCGCTCGTACGTTGCTCCCATTCGGGGTGCCGCGCGGCTGACCGTCAACAGCGTCTGTTCAGGTCAACAAGCCACGGGCAATCCCCGTGGCTTTTTGCTTTTTTCGACTTTTAGTTTCATGCCGACCCCAGGAGTCCGCCATGGCATTTGCTGAGTTTCCCGTCCAATCCCTGATGTACATCACCAACCGGCCCGAACTGGTTTTCACCGAAGGCAAGGGCTCTTGGCTGACGGACCATAACGGCAAGCGCTATCTCGATTTCGTGCAGGGTTGGGCGGTCAACGCACTGGGCCATTCGAACGAAGGCATGATCCAGGCGCTGGAAAAGCAGGCGCGCAAGCTGCTCAACCCGAGCCCGGCGTTCTACAACGAGCCGATGCTGAAGCTGGCGCAGCAGCTCACCGATAACAGCTGCTTCGACAAGGTCTTCTTCGCCAACAGCGGCGCGGAAGCCAACGAAGGCGCGATCAAGCTCGCACGCAAGTGGGGCCGCAAGCACAAGAACGGCGCGTACGAGATCATCACGATGGACCACAGCTTCCATGGCCGCACGTTGGCGACCATGAGCGCGTCGGGCAAGGCCGGCTGGGACACGATCTTCGCGCCGCAGGTGCCGGGCTTCCCGAAGGCCGAGCTGAACGACCTGGCTTCGGTGGAAAAGCTGATCACCGACAAGACCGTTGGCATCATGCTCGAGCCGGTGCAGGGCGAAGGCGGCGTGATTCCCGCCACGCGCGAATTCATGCAGGGCATGCGCGCGCTGGCCGACAAGCACAAGCTGCTGTTCATCGTCGATGAAGTGCAGACCGGCTGCGGCCGCTGCGGCACGCTGTTCGCGTATGAGCTGTCGGGTGTGGAGCCGGACATCATGACGCTCGGCAAGGGCATTGGCGGCGGCGTGCCGCTGTCCGCGCTGCTGTGCAAGGCCGATGTCGCCAGCTTCGAAGCCGGCGACCAGGGCGGCACGTACAACGGCAACCCGCTGATGACAGCCGTGGGCAGCTCGGTCATGGAACAACTGACCGCGCCGGGCTTCCTGGACGACGTGAAGGCCAAGGGCGAATACCTGCGCGAGCAACTGCTGGTGCTGACGAAGGAGTTTGGCCTGGGTGGCGAACGTGGTGAGGGCCTGCTGCGCGCGCTGGTGCTGGGCAAGGACATCGGCCCGCAACTCGTGGAAGAAGCACGCGAAATGTCGCCGGTGGGCCTGCTGCTGAACGCGCCGCGCCCGAACCTGCTGCGCTTCATGCCCGCGCTGAACGTGACCCGCGAAGAGATCGACCAGATGATCGGCATGCTGCGCGAGTTGCTGAAGAAGTTGGCCTGACTTCACGCCATGCAATGAAAAATGCCTCGCTTTCGCGAGGCATTTTTTGTTTGAAGCACCGGGTGTCTGCTCCCCTCTCCCGCAAGCAGGAGACAGGAGCACCACTGGCCTTTTACTCCCCCAGATACGCGGCCCGCACCTTCGGATCGTCGAGCATCTGCTTTGCGTCGCCGCTCATCGTGATCAGGCCAGACTCCATTACGTAGCCGCGATGGGCCGCCTGCAGCGCCAGGCGCGCGTTCTGCTCGACCAGCAGAACGGTCACGCCCTGCGACGACACCGTGCGTACCACCTCAAAGATCTTCTCGACCATGATCGGCGAGAGACCCATCGACGGCTCATCCAGCAACAACAGCTTCGGCTGGCTCATCAGCGCGCGGGCCATGGCCAGCATCTGCTGCTCGCCGCCAGACATCGTGCCGGCAAGCTGGTTGGCACGCTCCTTCAGGCGCGGGAACGTTTCGAACATACGGTCGATGTCGGCCTTGATGCCGGCCTCGTCGTTGCGCGTGTACGCACCCATCTGCAGGTTCTCGGTGATCGTCATGCGCGCGAACACGCCGCGGCCTTCCGGCACCATCGCCAGCCCTTGCTTGAGCAGCGCATAGCTGGGCACGCCCTTGATCGACTTGCCCATGTACTCCACGTCGCCGCCGGCCCAGCCCTGCAGGCCGGTGATGGCCTTCATGGTGGTGGTCTTGCCGGCGCCGTTGGCGCCGATCAGCGTCACGAGTTCGCCGTCTTTAATATCCAGGTCCACGCCCTTGACGGCCTGGATGCCGCCGTAGGCCACCTTCAGGCCCGAGATCTTCAGGATCGTCTGTGTCATTTGCGTCTCTCCCGCCTTAGTGCGCCGCTGCGCCGAGGTAAGCCTCGATCACGGCAGGATTGTTCTGCACTTCGTGCGGCAGGCCCTGCGCGATGACCTTGCCGTAGTCCAGCACGGTGAGGCGGTTGCACAAGCCCATCACAAGCTTGACGTCGTGTTCGATCAACAGGATGGTCTTGCCATCGTTCTTGATCTTCTCCAGCAGGCCACGCAACTCCACCTTCTCGGTGGCGTTCATGCCGGCGGCGGGTTCATCCAGCGCCAGAAGCTTCGGCTCGGTGGCCAGCGCGCGGGCGATCTCCAGACGACGCTGGTGGCCGTACGACAGGTTGCGCGACGTGAAGTTGGCGTACTTGCCGATGCCAACGTACTCGAGCAGATCGTGGGCCATGTCTTCAACGGCCTCTTCTTCCTGACGCACCGCAGGCGGACGGAAGATGGCGCCGAACAGGCCTGCCTTGGTGCGCACGTGCCGGCCCACCATCACGTTTTCCAGCGCGGTCATGTCGCCGAACAGTCGGATGTTCTGGAACGTGCGCGCGATGCCAGCCTTGGCCACTTCGTGCACGGCAGTCGGCTGGTACGGCTTGCCGCCCAGCACGAACTCGCCGGAGTCCGGCGTGTACAGGCCCGTGATCACATTGAAGAACGTGGTCTTGCCGGCGCCGTTCGGGCCGATAAGCCCATAGATCTCACCCGGATTGATCTGCAGGCCCACATCGGACAGTGCCTGCAGGCCACCAAAACGTTTGTTGACCCCCTGTACGGACAGGAGGAAATCGGAATTGCTCATGTTGTCCCCCTGTTCAGAAACGACCGACACTGCCGGCACGACGCACAACTGGGCGGTCTTCCTTGCGTGGCGATGGCCACAGGCCGGCCGGGCGATACAGCATCACGCCCACCAGGGCCAGACCGAACAACAACTGGCGCAGCACTTCGGCATCGACAATGACCTGGCCGAAGATACCGGTCTGGATCGGTTCCGCCACGGCACGCAACAGCTCCTGGAAGCCCACCAGAAGGATGCCGCCCAGGATCACGCCCGGGATGTGGCCCATGCCGCCCAGCACCACAATCGCCAGGACGTAGATCGATTCCCACAACGTGAACGATTCCGGCGAGACGAAGCCCTGGAATGCGCCGAAAGTCGCACCCGATGCACCGCCAAACGAGGCACCCATGGCAAAGGCCAGCAGCTTGATGTTGCGCGTGTTGATACCCATCGCCTTGGCGGCGATTTCGTCTTCGCGGATGGCCACGAAGGCACGGCCGATACGCGAGTTCTGCAATCGCAGGCAGATAAAGACGATGACAATGACCAGCGCCACCAGCAGGTAGTAGTACATGAACACCGGTGTGAACTTGAGCCCGAAGATCTCGTGCGACTTCGAGAAGTCGAAACCGAAGATGTGGACCGGGTCCACTGCCGTGATGCCCTTGGGGCCGTTGGTGATGTTCACCGGACGGTCCAGGTTGTTCATGAAGATGCGGACGATCTCGCCGAAGCCCAGTGTCACGATGGCCAGGTAATCCCCGCGTAGCTTCAGCGTTGGCGCACCCAGCAGCACGCCGAACGTGGCCGCCACCACCACCGCGATTGGCAGGACGAACCACATCGACAGGTGCAGTCCGTTAGGGAACAGCTGGTGGATCCACTCGAACTGATTGGACAGGTGAGGCGAGCCGAGCAACGCCATCATGTAGGCGCCTACCGCGTAGAACGCGATGTAGCCCAGATCAAGCAGACCGGCAAAGCCGACCACGATGTTCAGGCCCAGCGCCAGCATGATGTAGAGCAGCGCGAAGTCGAGCACGCGCACCCAGTAATTGCCGCCAAAGGTCTGGACGAAGAACGGCGCGCAGAGCGCGACCACCAGGAAGCCGACCAGCGCGGCCAGCGTCTTGGCCGGCACGCGCGACGGCGCCGCCACGGCCGTGGATGGAATCGGAGTATTCATGGATTCTCTCCCCTCAGGCGCGGTCAGCCACACGTTCGCCCATGATGCCGGACGGACGGAACACGAGCACGATGATCAGCACGATGAAGGCGAACACGTCCTGGTAGTTCGAGCCGAACACACCGTTGGTCAGGTCGCCGATGTAGCCCGCGCCAAGCGCTTCGATCAGGCCCAGCAGCATGCCCCCGACCATTGCGCCAGCCAGGTTGCCGATGCCGCCGAGCACCGCGGCGGTGAACGCCTTCAGGCCCGGGATGAAGCCCATGTAGAAATGGGCATTGCCGTAGTTGGTGGCCATCATGACGCCGGCCAGCGCCGCAAGCGCCGCACCGATCATGAACGTGGCGGAAATCACGAAGTTGGGGTTGACGCCCATCAGGCCCGCCACCTTCTGGTTCTCGGCGGTGGCGCGCATGGCGCGGCCGAGCTTGGTACGGTTCACCAGGGCCAGCAGGCCCGCCATCACCATCACGGCCAGGCCGATGATGACGATTTCCTTGCCGGTGATCGTGGCGCCGGTGGAGCCGATGTCGATCGGGCTCGACGGCAGCAGTTGCGGGAACGTCAGCGGGTTACGCGACCAGATCAGCATCCCCATGGTCTGGAGAATGATCGAGACGCCGATCGCGGTAATAAGCGGGGCCAATCGTGGCGCGTTGCGCAACGGCCGGTAGGCCACGCGTTCGATGGTATAGGCCAGAACTGCACAGACGGGCATGGCGATCAGCGTGGCGATCACCAGCGTCAGCCATTCGGGCAGGCCGGGGGCGAACTTTTGCAGCCCCATGATTGCCGACAAAGCGGTCAGCGCGCCAATCATCAGCACATCGCCGTGCGCGAAGTTGATGATGCCCAGAATGCCGTAGACCATGGTGTAGCCCAGTGCGATCAGCGCGTAGATGCTGCCGAGCACAAGACCGTTCACGATCTGCTGGATAAAGATATCCATGAAAACTCCTGCTTCAGCCCCGATCCGGCCGGCATGGTGTGGATGCCTCGGATGGGACGGTAATGTTGGATAGGTCAGGTGTGGGTGTTGCTCTGCTGGTGTGCCTCCCGCCCTGTTCCACCCTTGGTAAGGATGCTGTCAACACGTTGGCGAGACTAAAAAGAACGGCACCGTAAAAGTGCTCACGGTGCCGTTCGTCTGGGCTGGTAAGCCCTGATTACATCTTCACGACGTCGAGGACGGACTTCTTCTTGTCCTTGTAGTCGTACAGGGTGATGGTGCCCTCCTTCATATCGCCCTTCTCGTCGAAGGCGATGTTGCCGATCACGCCCTTGTAGTTCGTCTTCGGCATCTCGGCCAGGATGGCCGCCGCGTCGGTCGAATTGGCGCGCTTCATCGCGTCGACGATCACCATGACGGCGTCATAGGTGAACGGCGCGTAGATCTGCACAGGCGAGTTGAAACGTGCCTGGTAGCGCTTCTCGAAGTCGGCGCCCTTCTCCATCTTGGACAGTGCCAGACCGGCTTCCGAGCAGATGAGGTTGTCCACGGCGTCGCCAGCCAGTTCGGCCACCTTGTCGGTACAGACACCATCGCCGCCAACGATCTTCGCCGTGATGCCGAGTTCCTTGGCCTGCTTGGCGAACGGACCGCCGGTGGCGTCCATGCCACCGTACATGATCACGTCGGGCTTCTTGCCCTTGATCTTGGTCAGAATGGCCTTGAAGTCGGTGGCCTTGTCGTTGGTGGCTTCACGTGCCACCACGTTCACACCATCGGCCTTCGAGGTCTTCTCGAACTCATCGGCCAGGCCCTTGCCGTAGGCGGTGGCATCGTCAACGATGGCCACGGTCTTGGCGTGCAGGGTCTTGGCAGCGTAGTTGGCCAGTGCCGGACCTTGCTGGGCATCCGTCGCCACCACGCGATAGGTGGTCTTGAAGCCCTGCTTGGTGTAGTCGGGGTTGGTCGACGACGGCGAGATCTGGACGATGCCGGCATCGCTGTAGATCTTCGAAGCCGGGATCGACACGCCCGAGTTCAGGTGGCCCACCACGGCCACGACCTTGGCGTCCACCAGCTTCTGGGCCACGGCGGTACCGGTCTTCGGATCGGCCGCGTCGTCTTCGCCAACCAGTTCCAGCTTGATCTTCTTGCCGTTGATGGTCAGGCCATCCTTGTTGACCTCTTCCACGGCCAGGCGGGCGCCGTTCTCGTTGTCCTTGCCAAGGTGGGCAATGCCGCCGGTCAGGGGCGCCGCGTGACCGATCTTGACGATGGTCTCGCCGCCACTCGTGTCGGCTGCCGCCGTGGCAGCGGGTGCCGGTGCGGCCGATTCAACCGGCTTTTCTTCTTTCTTGCCACATGCAGCGACCAGCGCCACAGCGGCCGCGATCGGCAGAATCTTGGCAAACGTGAATTGCATGAGTGATCTCCTAGGATTCACAAAAACAGGGAATAAAACACGCCTCCCGGACGTATTCCCCGAACCGCCTTTGTTTAGTTTCAATTTGAAACGCGCGAATTGTATCCCCTTTCTTTGTAGATGCAATACGCGACGCAACAACCTGAACCTTTTACCCGCCAAATGAGCTAGGGAATTTCCCCAATGCACAAAATGGGGCAATCTCCGCTCAGTTGGCAGACCCGTCACATACCCTTACAAGAATCGTGCCCAGCCCCTGCCCAACCAAGCGGCACCACCGTATAAGCATTGCCGGAGCCACCTATAATCACCAACTATTAATTAGGCATTTCATTTCAAATGCAAGATTGCCTCTCTAATGTGCAGAATATGTCGCCGCCCCAAAATAGGGAAAACCCCAGCATCGGGGATTACCCTGTATTGTCTGCGTGTATAGACACGCGAGAAACGTATTAATAAAGAAACGGCTATTACAGAAGTATTGGACGAGGAACAAATGCGCGGCGGCAACGAACGTGCGGAATGACACCCAAGCACCAATCATGGGCGGGAGAAAGGCGGTGCGGATTGCTGGGGAGGGATTTCGGCGCGGACACGGTCACGCGTGCGCGTGAGGTGTCCGGCAGGGACGAGGCAGGCAGGGCGCCCGGCCTCGGGAACTCAGGGCTTCAGGATCAGGACTGGACCGACACGCTGGCCAGGCCGCGCGGCAGCGGGAACGACATGTTCTCTTCCACGCCCTCGAGCGCACGCACGCTCTTGACGCCGAAGGTCCGCAGACGCTCGACGATTGCCTGGGCGAGCGCCTCGGGCGCCGAGGCGCCGGCTGTCAGGCCAATGCGGCGCTTGCCAGTCACCCATTCCGGCTTGAGCTGTTCCGGATCGTCCACCATGTACGCCGGCACGCCCAGACGGTCGGCCAGTTCGCGCAGGCGGTTCGAGTTCGAGCTGTTCGGGCTGCCCACCACGATCACCACTTCCACCTGCGGCACCATGAACTTCACGGCGTCCTGGCGGTTCTGCGTCGCGTAGCAGATGTCCTGCTTCTTCGGCTCGCGGATCTGCGGGAAGCGGACCTTGAGCGCGGCCACGATCTCGGCGGTCTCGTCCACCGACAGCGTGGTCTGCGTGACGTAGGCCAGTTGTTGCGGATCGGCAACGACCAGACGATTCACGTCGTCCACCGATTCCACCAGCAGCATCCCGTGTTCGGATTGGCCCATGGTGCCTTCCACTTCGGGGTGGCCCCGGTGGCCGATCATGATGATCTCGCAACCCTCGCCGCGCATCTTGCCGACTTCCACGTGCACCTTGGTCACCAGCGGGCAGGTGGCATCGAAAACGGTCAGACCTCGCGCTGTGGCGTCGGCGCGCACTTCCTTCGATACGCCATGGGCGCTGAAGATAACCGTCGAGCCCTGCGGCACTTCGTCGAGCTCGTCGACGAAGATCGCGCCTTTCTTGCGTAGGTCGGCCACCACGTAGGCGTTGTGGACGATCTCGTGGCGCACATAGATAGGAGCGCCGAACCGCGACAGCGCGCGTTCGACGATTTCGATCGCACGATCGACGCCCGCGCAGAAGCCGCGCGGCTGCGCCATCAGGATCTCGGCATCGGCAGGGACAGTGGTTTCGGTCATGCTGCGTTCCGTTACAACGGCAGACATCAGAGAATTCCGATCAGCTGGACGTCGAACAGAATTGCCTGTCCGGCCAGCGGGTGGTTGAAATCGAAAAGCGCGGCGGTCTCGCCGTACTCCTTGAGCACGCCGGCGTACTTGCCGCCGCCAGGCGCGTTGAATTCGACAAGGTCGCCCGGCGCGTAGTCTTCCTCGAACGAGCTGTTCTCGCGCAGCGTGGCCAGCGAGACCCATTGCAGCAGTTCGGGATTGCGCGGGCCGAACGCCTGTTCGGGAGCCAGGCGATAGAGGGTGCGCTCGCCTTCGGCCATCCCCAGCAGCGCCTGTTCCAGCGTCGGAACGAGCTGACCCTGGCCAAGCAGCAGCGTGGCGGGCTTTTCCTCGAACGTGCTCACCACTTCGGTGCCGTTCTCGAGGGCAATGCTGTAATGAAGCGTCAGGAAGGAGTCTGCCTGGACGGTCTTGCGCGCAGGCGCGGCGTCACGTTCGGCCTGGGCCGCAGTAGATTGCAAAGTCATGGGAGTCAACCGGTCAACAGCCGCCATTGTATGCGACTAGACCATCGGCCGTTGGGCTGCTCGCGCTGGCAACTCGGAAAACCTTGAGGAAACACATCCCGGAAGAGACTGGACAGCACTCGCCGGGGCCGTTACATTGTGGGCCCCGTCGATCTCCGGTCGACGGCAGAACATGACCGGCCCATCCGTCAGCCCATGACGTGACGCAAGCAGCACGATGCAACGGCCCGCTTCCGAATCTGTCGGAAGGCATTGATTCGTCGCTCGTTTCCGGTCTATAATGTTCGTTTCGCTGAAGTACCAATCCGCTGCAGTCCGGGCCCGCGCGCCTTTTGTTGATCTGTTGCGAACATTGTCCACGAATAAGATTTAGGAGTGCTTCATGGCACGCGTCTGTCAAGTGACCGGGAAAGCGCCGATGGTCGGCAACAACGTTTCCCACGCAAACAACAAGACCAAGCGCCGTTTTCTGCCCAACCTGCAGAACCGCCGCTTCTTCGTTGAATCGGAAAACCGCTGGGTGAGCCTGCGCGTCTCGAACGCCGGTCTGCGCCTGATCGACAAGAAAGGCATCGACGCCGTGCTCGCAGACCTGCGCGCACGCGGCGAAGTCTAATTAGGAGTACACCATGGCCAGCAAAGGCGGACGCGACAAGATCAAGCTGGAATCGACCGCAGGTACCGGTCATTTCTACACGACCACCAAGAACAAGCGCACCATGCCGGAAAAGATGGAGATCTCGAAGTTCGATCCCGTCGCCCGTAAGCATGTGCCTTACAAGGAAACCAAGATCAAGTAATTGATCTACGGTCTTCAGCCAAAAGCCCCGCACTAGCGGGGCTTTTTGTTTCTGGGCGGCCGTCCGGCAATCGCCGCCAAACCTTGCCGGCCAAGGGGAGGTGTAACAGTCTGGTGCAGGTGGGTGTAGACTTGCGAGCTTTCCCCCAACGCTCTTTCGCCCTCGCGCGATCCCTGCACCATGAACTACGACGTCGCGATCGTCGGCAGCGGGCTGGCCGGCCTTACCGTCGCTTTGCAGCTTGCCGATACCCACCGGGTTGTCATCCTCAGCAAACGCGCCATGACAACGGGGGCAAGCGATTGGGCCCAGGGCGGCATCGCCGCGGTGCTCGACTCGGGCGATAGTCACGACGAACACACGCAGGACACGCTGGTTGCAGGTGCAGGACTTTGCGACGAGGATGCGACGCGCTTCATCGTGGAGCATGGCCGCGAAGCGATCCAATGGCTGATCGACCGCGGGGTGCCGTTCACGCGCGACGAACAGGCCGAACTCGGCTTCCACCTCACCCGCGAAGGCGGGCATAGCCGTCGCCGCATCATCCACGTTGCCGACGCCACGGGCCATGCGGTGGTGACCACGCTGGCCGAGCAGGCCCGCCAGCATCCGAACATCACGATCCTCGAAGACCAGTTCGCAGTCGACCTGATCACGTCCGCCAAGCTCGGCTTGCCCGGCAACCGTTGCTATGGCCTGTACGTGCTCGATGCGGAAACGGGCGAAGTGCGCACGCTCACAGCCACGCATACGGTACTGGCCGCCGGCGGCGCGGGCAAGGTCTACCTCTATACGACCAACCCCGATACGGCTACGGGCGACGGCATCGCCATGGCCTGGCGCGCGGGCTGCCGGGTGTCGAACATGGAATTCATCCAGTTCCACCCGACCTGCCTCTATCACCCCTACGCGAAGTCGTTCCTGATCTCGGAAGCCGTGCGCGGCGAAGGCGGCCTGCTGAGGCTGCCGGATGGCACGCGCTTCATGCCCGAGCATGACGCCCGCGCCGAACTGGCGCCGCGTGACGTGGTGGCCCGCGCCATCGACTTCGAAATGAAAAAGCGCGGCCTGGATTGCGTGTATCTCGACATCACGCACCAGCCCGTGTCGTTCCTCAAGGAACACTTCCCGACGATCTACGCCCGCTGCCTGGAACTCGGCATCGATATCGCGCGCGAGCCGATTCCCGTGGTGCCGGCCGCGCACTACACCTGCGGTGGCGTGGTCACCGATACGGCGGGCCGCACCGATCTCGGCAATCTCTACGCAGTTGGCGAGACGGGTTGCACTGGTCTGCACGGCGCCAACCGCCTGGCGTCGAACTCGCTGCTCGAATGCATGGTGATCGGCCGCGCCGCAGCTTCGGACATTGCCTCGCAAGGCAAGGCCGACGCGCCGGACATCACGCTGCCGGCCTGGGACGAGAGCCGCGTATCGGATGCCGACGAGGAAGTCGTCGTCTCGCACAACTGGGATGAGCTGCGCCGCCTGATGTGGAACTACGTCGGCATCGTGCGCACCGACAAGCGGCTGGAGCGCGCGCAGCACCGGATCGGCATGCTGCGCGAGGAGATTGCCGAGTACTACGCGAATTTCCGTGTTACTCGCGATCTGTTGGAATTGCGCAACCTGGTGGAAGTGGCGTCGCTGATCGTCGACAGCGCCTACTCGCGCCACGAAAGCCGTGGCCTGCACTTCAGCCGTGACTATCCGGAAACGCTGCCGAAGGCGCTGCCTACCGTGCTGCAACCGCTGACGGGCCGCGCGGCAAGCCGCCGGAAGGTCTGAGCCTCCGGCGACAGCCCAGGACCAGGTTCAGCCGACGATGCGCAGCGAGTAATCGGTCGCGCGCACATCCTTGGTGAGGGCGCCGACCGAGATCCGGTCGACGCCGGTTTCGGCGAAACGGCGAATCGTTTCGTAGTTCACTCCGCCCGACACCTCGAGAAGTGCGCGCTCACGGTTGATCGCCACGGCCTCTCGCATCATTTCCAGCGAGAAGTTGTCGATCAGCACGGACTTCGCGCCTGCCGCCAGCGCCTCTTCCAGCTCGGCGATCGATTCAACCTCGATCTGGATCGAAGCATCGGTGCCAAGCGCCAGCGCCGCTTCCATCGCCGCCGCGATACCGCCGGCCGCCGCGATGTGGTTCTCCTTGATCAGGATGCCGTCGTATAGCGCCAGGCGCTGGTTCTCTCCGCCTCCGATCCTCACCGCATACTTCTGCGCAAGCCGCAGACCCGGCAGCGTCTTGCGCGTATCGAGCACGCGTGCGCGCGTATCGGCGATCAGATCGGCGTAACGGCGAGTGGCCGACGCCACGCCGGAGAGCAGTTGCAGGAAATTCAGCGATGGCCGCTCGGCGGTCAGCAACGCGCGTGCCGGCCCGGTGATTTCGCAGACCACGTCGCCCGGCGCCAGGCGCGCGCCCTCTTCCTTTTGCCAAGTCACCTGCAGCCTCTCGTCGATGGCTTGCATGCAGGCGTCGAACCACGGGCGACCGCACAGCACGGCAGCTTCGCGAACAATCACGCGGGCGTGCACGGGCTTGTCGGCCGGCACCAGCAGACCGGTCAGGTCACCAGCCCCCACATCCTCGGCAATCGCCGCCTTGACGTTGGCGGCCAGCGCCACACGCAGCGCGGGGCCGTAGCTATCGAATACGGAATTCACGCTCATGCCGGGCCAACTCCGCTGAACAGTGCCGATTCCTTGGCGAGATCGGCTGCGGGGCGAACATTGGCTTTCTGCTGCGCGGCGAAATCGAGCATCCGGTTGATACACGTTACGGCGCGTCGTCCGATGTCGGCGTCGACGTGAATTTCGTTGCGGCCGGTCTCGAGGACTTCGGCCAGATTGGTCAGCGCATTCATGGCCATCCACGGGCAATGCGCGCAGCTCTTGCAGGTGGCGCTGTTGCCGGCGGTCGGGGCCTCGATGAACATCTTGCCCGGCGCGGCCATACGCATCTTGTGCAGGATGCCGTTATCGGTGGCAACGATGAACTCGTTGGCGTCCAACTGCTGGGCCGCGGCGATCAGCTGGCTGGTCGAGCCAACCACGTCAGCCTGCGCAACCACGTTGGCCGGCGATTCCGGGTGGACCAGGATCTTGGCCTTCGGATGCTCGCGGCGCAGCAGATCGAGTTCGATACCCTTGAACTCGTCGTGCACCAGGCACGAGCCCTGCCACAGCAGCATATCGGCGCCGGTCTGCTGCTGGATGTAGCTGCCCAGATGCTTGTCCGGTGCCCACAGGATCTTCTCGCCGCGCGCGTGCAGATGCTCGACGATCTTCAGGCCGATGCTCGACGTCACCATCCAGTCGGCGCGTGCCTTCACCGCCGCGCTGGTGTTGGCATAAACCACCACGGTGCGATCCGGGTGCGCATCGCAGAATGCCGCGAAATCGTCGGCCGGGCAGCCCAGGTCCAGCGAGCAGGTGGCGTCCAGATCCGGCATCAGGATGGTCTTCTCGGGGCTCAGGATCTTGGCGGTCTCGCCCATGAATCGCACACCGGCCACCACGAGCGTCTTGGCATCGTGATCGCGCCCGAAGCGGGCCATTTCCAGCGAATCGGACACGCAGCCGCCGGTTTCCTCGGCAAGATCCTGCAGGTCGGCATCGACGTAGTAATGCGCCACCAGCACCGCATTGCGCTCTTTCAGCAACTTGCGAATGCGGGACTTGAGCGCCTGGCGCTCATCGGGTGTCAGCGCCGGGGGCACCTTGGCCCAGGCGTGCGCGACGCAGCTACCACCGGCGGCCGCGTCAGGGTCCGTCAGGTTCGGCTTCTCGAACTCGACGCTCTTGATCGTTTGTGGGGTCATCTCTGCAGTACTCCTCGGCGCACCGTTGGCCGCCGCGCTGTGAACGCGCGGTCTGTGCCATCACATGGAGAAGTTTAGCCAAAAGAAAAGCCCCGCCTGGGGCGGGGCTTTGTAGCCATGACGGGCGCGTCGGCGATTGTATCAGGCGTACCGGCGCAGGCGCAGCGAAAACTCCTGCAGCGCCTGGATCCCGCTGGCTTCGGCGCGATGGCACCAAGCCTGCAGCTGAGCCAGCAGTTGCTCGCGCGTCAGGTTCGAGCGGCCCCAGATCACAGCCAGTTCGCGGCGCATTTCCACGAACGTGCTCAGCATCTTGTTTTGCTCGACGATGGTCGCCAATTGCTGACGTTGCGGCGCAGCCAGCTTGGTTTCCTCGCGGTGGAACCACTTGCGGGCCGGCTTGAAGCTCGAGTACTCGGGCGTATTGCCTTCCTTGTGCTTGCGCAGTTCATCCTTGTAGGCGGACTTCAGCGTCTTGGCATAGCGGGCCATCACGTCGTAGCGGTTAGCGATGATCGCTTCCAGCGTGTTGTGATCCACCGGACGAGCCTCCACCAGGCGAGCCTTGGGCGGGATCTTCTTGACCTTGGCCAGGCCCACCGACTGCATCGCGCGGATGTACCACCAACCCACGTCGATCTCATACCACTTGATCGAGAACTTGGCCGACGTCGGGTACGTGTGGTGGTTGTTGTGCAGCTCTTCACCGCCGATGATGAAGCCCCACGGCGACACGTTGGTCGATGCGTCCTCGCAGTCGTAGTTGCGATAGCCCCAGTAGTGGCCCAGGCCGTTGATGATGCCGGCGGCATGGATCGGGATCCAGAGCATCTGCACTGCCCACACGGACATGCCGACCAGGCCGAACAGGGCCAGGTCGATGATCAGCATCAGCGCTACGCCTTGCCAGGAGAAGCGCGAGTACAAATTGCGCTCGATCCAGTCATCGGGCGTGCCGTGGCCGAACTTGGTGATGGTTTCCTTATTCTTGGCCTCGGCGCGATACAGCTCGGCGCCTTCCAGCAGCACCTTGCGGATGCCGCGGGTCTGCGGGCTGTGCGGATCGTCTTCGGTTTCGCACTTGGCGTGGTGCTTGCGGTGAATCGCGGTCCACTCCTTGGTCACCATGCCCGTGGTCATCCACAGCCAGAAACGGAAGAAATGCTGGGCGATCGGATGCAGGTCCAGCGACCGGTGCGCCATGCAGCGGTGCAGGAAAATAGTCACGCCGGCGATCGTGATGTGCGTCATCACGAGCGTGTAGATCACGATCTCCCACCAGGACCAGTTGGCGAGGCCGTTGGCGGCCCAAT
This sequence comes from Cupriavidus sp. UBA2010, assembly GCF_002335265.1. Classification (NCBI taxonomy): domain Bacteria; kingdom Pseudomonadati; phylum Pseudomonadota; class Betaproteobacteria; order Burkholderiales; family Burkholderiaceae; genus Cupriavidus; species Cupriavidus sp. UBA2010. Next base: position 239,805 of record NZ_DDCI01000033.1, on the reverse strand, counting down.
CAAGAATTGAGTCGAACAAACTGTGTTCTCCGTCTAAAAAACGAGGGATGCAGTGCGGCACTACCATGCAACGCACCAAACGCGCAGAAAAAAGACTGCAAATTCAACGATTGCGATAGCTTTCTGGCGCTGGCGCAATCCTGCGTACGTGGCAGGAGCCGGGCCGAGGCACGAACCGCTGCAATCTGGCGGCTGTCTGGAAGTGGGGCTGACGGGTTGGTCTGCAACCCGCGTTCAGCCCGATATTCTACCGGATCGACGCGGGTCAGACATCCGCTTTTTCCCCGATTTTGAGCGGCTGGCGCGGGAAACGTTCAATCCTGTGCGGCATCCGCCACGACAAGTGGCGTCGCCGGATTCAGCATCCGCACCTCGCGCTGCGGATATGGGATCGAAATGCCATTTTCGTGAAACGCGCGCCAGATGGCCCGATTCATCGCCGACTGCACGCCAAGCTTGCCGTTCTGTGGATCCGCGATGTAGACGGCAGTTTCGTACTCGATGCCGCTGTCAGCAAACATCACAAGGAATGCGGCGGGTGCCGGCGCTTCGAGCACACGTGGCAAATTGCGCACACAATCCTGCAGCAATCCGATCACCATTTCTGGATCGGCGGCATAGTCCGCTTGCACCCGGGTAGCCACGCGCACATTCGTTCCAGAGAACGAATGGTTTTGCACTGACTGGGCCACAAGTTGCTCATTCGGCACAAGCGTCTCGCCGTCACCATTGCGCACAACGGTGTAGCGCGTGCGAATCTGCGACACGATGCCGGTGTACTTGTCGACCGTGATCTGGTCGCCAAGCTTGACCGAGCGATCGAGCAGGATGATGAAGCCCGATATGTAGTTGCTGGCGATCTTCTGCAGGCCAAGACCGAGGCCGACACCCAGTGCGCCGCCAAACACCGAGAGCACGGTCAGGTCGATGCCCACGAGCGACAGGCTCAGCAGCAACGACACCAGTAACAGCAGCGCCTTCGTGATGCGCGTCAGCACGACCTTCAGGTTCGAATCGAGCGTGGTCGCACGCATCAGGCGCTCTTCCAGCCACGAACCAAACCACATCGCCACCAGCACGGTCAGGAGAATCCAGACCATTGCCATCAGCGAATCGGCCAGGTTGATGTGCTGCTTGCCGCCAATCGAGAACCGCACGTCCCGCATCCACGCGACCACGTCCGGCAGCACGCCAAGCACGTACAAACCCATGGCGATCCACGTCAGGGTCGTCAGTACCTTCTCCACCAGCACAAGCATGCCGTGAAGCTGGCCATGTCCCGATATCACTCGCCGGAGGATGTAGAACGTCACATACAACGAGGTGATGCCGAACAGCGGCACCAGCGCGAGCCGCAGAACGCTGATCGGGATCAGCGATTCCAGCGAGAAACGCGCCACCAACACCAGCAGCCAGCTGATGAGCGGGAACACCGCACGCTCCAGGCTGACCGCGGCCATGCGCAACGAGAAGCTTGCCGACTGGTGGCGAACCTCCAGCCGCTTGACCACGCGCCGCGACAGCGGCCACGCGATCAGCAGGCAAATGGCCAGTACCCCGATCTGCCAGAAAAACCCCGGACCGCCCGCATCGTGGATCAGGTCCTGCACCATCTTACCGAACATCGCGTGCGATCGTTTCAGCTCCGCGAGCGTATCGGGGTTCATCAGCGTGCTATCCGCCATCAGCGCGTGCGCTCCAGCACAGCGGCGAAGAAGCCATCGGTCTGATGGATATGCGGATAGAGCGCCAACATGCCGCCTTCCGCCGGCAACTCCGGCACCTCGATCTTCTGCTCGGCCAGCACTTCGCTCACCGGCACAAGTCGGAAATTCTCGTGGGATGCCAGGAAATCACGGATGATTGCCTCGTTTTCGGCCTCCAGCACGCTGCACGTGGCGTACACGACACGGCCGCCGCCCTTCACCAGCTTTGCCGCGGCATCGAGGATGGCCGCTTGCTTCGCAGTGAGCTCCACAACCGATTCCGGCGTCTGACGCCACTTCAGATCGGGATTACGGCGCAGGGTACCCAGGCCGCTGCAAGGCGCGTCCACCAGCACACGATCGATCTTGCCGGCCAGGCGCTTGACCTTGGCATCGCGCTCGGAGTCGATCAGCACCGGGTGCACGTTCGACAGACCACTACGAGCCAGACGCGGCTTCAGATTGGCCAGGCGCTTCTCCGACACATCGAATGCATAGAGCCGCCCAGTCGAGCGCATGGCCACACCCAGCGCCAGCGTCTTGCCGCCAGCGCCCGCACAGAAGTCAACCACCATCTCGCCGCGACGCGGCGCAAGCAGATGGCACAGCAGTTGACTGCCTTCATCCTGCACTTCCACGCCACCGTTGATGAACAGCGGGAGCTGGTTCAACGCGGGCTTGCCCTTGAGGCGGATGCCAGCCGGCGCCATCGGGGCCAGTTCGGCGGCGATACCGGCAGTCTGGAGTTCGGCCAGTGCCTCTTCACGCGACAGCTTGGCGGTGTTCACGCGCAGGTCGAGCGGCGCGGGCCGCAGCCAGGCATCGCCAAGCGCAGCAGTGAATGCCTCGCCATGACGCGCCACCAGATCGTCATACAGCCACTCGGGCAGGTTGGCGCGCACGCGCGGCGCCAGGCTGGAGCGCTCGATCGTGGTCAGGCGGTCGAGCCAGACGGCTTCGTCGGGATGAAGGAATGGCGAAAGCACATCGCGGCCGAGCGTCGCGGCCAGGCCCAGCAGCCCGAGGCGGCGCGTGGCCGAACCCGTGCCACTTTCGGCAAATTGACCAAATTCGACGCGTCGGCGCAACACTGCAAAAATTGCTTCAGCGATGATGCCTCGGTCGCGATGACCAAGTTTGCTATTTTCGCGGAAGTAATGGCTGACCACCGCGTCGGACGGACGCGCGAACAACAGCACCTTGCCGAGCAGTCGGTCGATATGTTGCAGATGGAAAGCCTGCAGGCCGCCGGGCGTGCGCGGCGCGCCGTCAGCGCCCTGCTGCCGGGCGTTGGGCGACTTGCGGATCGGGCTGGCCTTGCCTTTGCTCGGACGCGAGCGCTGGCGATTGTCTTGGGAAGTTGCGGGATTGCGACTCATGGCTGTTTTCCTGCCGCTTGGGGCGAGATGGCCATGAACCATTGGGGCTCGGCCGGTTGAACTACTTGAACGACACCGTCCTGCACGTGCAGACGGTCTTCGACGAACCAGCGCACGGCGCGCGGGTAAATGACATGTTCGCTATCGAGCAAACGATCGGCCAGCGACTCCGGTGTATCGCCAGGCAGAACATCAAGTGCCGCCTGCAACACGATCGGACCATGATCGAGTTCTGGCGTCACGAAATGCACTGTCGCGCCATGCAGCTTGACGCCCGCCTCCAACGCCTGCTTGTGCGTATGCAACCCGGGGAAGCTCGGCAGCAGCGACGGATGGATGTTGAGCATTCGACCGGCGTAATGCTCAACGAAGCCAGGCGTCAGGATCCGCATGAAGCCTGCCAGCACGACGAGGTCGGGCTGATAGACGTCGATGGCGTCCCGCATCGCGGCGTCGAAACTCTCACGTCCGGAAAACTGCTTGTGGTCCACCACACCGGTGGCAATACCGTGGCGCGAGGCGAACTGCAGGCCCGAAGCATCGGGGCGGTTCGACAGTACCGCGGCCACGCGCGCCGGCCATTTTTCGGCGGCGCAGGCCCGGACGATCGCTTCCATGTTGGAGCCACGCCCGGAAATCAATATCACAATATTCTTCATCGCCGCGATTCTACCAAGCTGTGGTCCAAACACTTGCAAACCATGCGCATTAGGTACTTAATTACCGCCAAACGCACATGGGGCAACAAAAACAGGCGCGCCCACCAATCCCACTACCCCCGTGTGATGGATTGTGACGCGCAACCCGCTCTGTTAGAGTGGCCCCTACGCCCACGCGCCGCGACACAAAAAGACGGTGACAACAAGGGCGAAACGGGAACTTAGACGGGAATACGCATGTTGAACGCTGCACCGACTTTGTTGGTGGTCGATGATCATCCTATGGCGCTCTCGGGCACAACCGCCTTCCTGGCGGAAGTGATGCCCGACGTCGCCGTTCATTCCGCTGGCAGCGCCAAGGAAGCCCTTCACTCCCTGAACCAGGGGCTCCGTCCCGATATCGTGCTGCTCGACATCTGGCTGAACGATGGTACTGGCTTCGATGCCATGCAGTCGTTCAAGACCGTGATCCCGGGCGCCCGCTTCATCTTCATGTCGGCGGAGGCCACACCCGAGATCGTGGGCCGCGCCCGCGCGCTATCGGCCTGCGGTTTCGTCGGCAAGCATCTGGACGCCAACGCGTTCACTGCGGCCGTGCGCAAGGTCCTGGCCGGCGACACCAGTTTTCCATCCGATGAGGCCTTGTCCGGCCGATCGCAATCGTTCGGCCCCGCCCACGGCATTCCGGTCACGCCGGCCGAACTCGGCCTCACGCCGCGCCAGGGCTCGGTGCTCGCGCTGGTGCTCGAAGGACTGCCGAACAAGGTCATCGCCCGCAAGCTGGGGCTGACCGAGAACACCGTCAAGGAACACGTCTCCGCCATCCTGCAACGGCTGGGCGTGCGCACGCGCATGCAGGTCATGTCGCGCATGGAGCGTTTCCGCCTGCGCCAGTGAGGCAGTGAACATCGCCACGCATGAATGACAACGCCGCCTCAAGGGCGGCGTTGTCATTCATGCGTTCATGCCGTGGGCAACCAGCGGCGCAGCAACATGCGCAGGTTCGCCGGGTCCACCGGTTTCGGCAGGACGAAGTAGCCTGCCTCCTCGGCCGCCTGCAGCGCCGCGGACTTCAGATCGCCCGTCAGCAGCGCGCTGCGTGCCTGAGGCTGCGAGGTCTGCCAGCGCTCCAGCAAATCGAGCCCGTTCTCGTTGCCGGGCAAGCGCAGGTCACAGAAGATAATGTCCGGCTTGAGACCCTTCGCGAAGAGACGGTCGGCCTCTTCCCCGTGCGCGGCACATGCCACGCGAATGCCCCAGGCCTCCATCAAGGCGATCCACGCCTTGCGAATCTGGCTATCGTCATCGACCACCAGCACAGTGCCACGCAAACGATCGTGTCGCGCTTCTTCCGCCTGCGCATTCGCCCGCATCGCCCGAACACTGGCTACGGTCTCCTCGGGCACCGGCGCCAGCGCGAACCAGAATACCGATCCCTTGCCCGGCACCGAGCGCACGCCGTAAGTCCCGCGCATCAGACGCACGCATTCCCGGAAGATCGCGAGCCCCAGACCAAGACCCTGCGACGGATCGCGCTGCGGATTGTGAACCTGGTAGTACGGCGAGAAAATTTCCGGCAGGTGCTCGGGCGTGATGCCCGCACCGGTGTCCCAGACCTCCAGCCGCACGTGCTTGCGGCGCTGTCGTGCGGTCACCAGAATGCCGCCGCGCTTCGTATAGCGCAGCGCGTTCTGCACGAGGTTGAACAGCGCCCGCCGCAGCAGCACCGGCTCGGCCATGGCGAACAGTTCGTCAGGCACGCGTGGCGTCAGCGTCAGACCGCTTTCGCGCGCATCGGCGGCGAACTGGCTCATCACGTCATGGATCAGCGAATTAAGTTCGCATGGCTCCAGCGTTGGTAACACCTTGCGCCCTTCAAGCTTGGACAGGTCAAGCAGGGACCGGAACAGCAGGTCGATGGTCTGCGTCCCGGCGGCCACCTGCTCGACGAGCGGGTGGAGCGAACTCGATTGGTTGCGCGCACGCAACGCTTCGACCAGCATCACCAGGGCATGAACAGGCTGGCGCAGGTCGTGACTCGCGGCCGCCAGGAAGCGGGATTTCTCCTCACTGGCATGAAGTGCCCGTTCCTTCTCTTCCTGAAACTGCTTGGCGAGCCGGCGGCTTTCGGATTCGAGCTGGATGGCCCGCACCAGCGTGTGCTGCAGATTCAGCGAGTGCCGTGCCAGCATCAGCGCGTAGATAGCCAGCAGCAATTGCACATAGGTGCCGTGGCCCGGAAAGGCAAAGTCAGCCAGCAGCACATTCGGCACAAGGATCGGCACGCCGGCAAAGACCAGGTTCGATGGGATGGGCGACTGCGACGTGGCGCCGCCCGCGAGCACACCCAACGTCAACAGATACAGCACGCTCGAGAACACCACGGACGACGAATACAGGTGCAGCAGCGCCGAACTGCCCCAGGTCAGTCCCGTCAGGAACGCAATGGCGCGCATGTTGTTCCACCACTTGCGCGTGTGCGCCGAGCGGCTCAACCTGCCCATATCGCGCTGGAACCCGAGGTAGAACCACGTCCCGCCGATGGTCAGCAGCAGCATGATGGCGCACCAGATCACCAGCGCCACGTGGTTGGCTTCGTTCCAGAACGTGTACGCGGTCAGTCCCGGCAGCAGGGCCGAGGATGCGATGCCCGTGGGGGAGACACGATGAACGGTGACGAGCAGCTTGGCTCGCGTTTCGGTGTCCAGTTGCGGCCCGGGCGGGGGCAGGATCTTGTTGAGCAGCGCGTTCAAGTGTGGCGTGGCACGTAAGGCGACGTTCTTCGTCGCTGCAACTGGCACCAGACAAGTCTGCCGACGTTGCAGAAATCGCGCAATTTTGTTGCAAGTGGGGCATATCATGCCGATTTTTGCGGCGCCGCGCCATTGCGAGGCGCCCCAATAACCCACAAATTTGTCAAAAGCACCACGTTTGTGGGGGGCGTGTGTCGAAAGCGCGCGCCAGACCAGCGTCAAATTGGTCGGCCGGCAGGCTTTTCGGGCGGCAAACCGGTGGTTCGCCTTATAATGCCCCCTTTCGTGCGACACGCACCCTCGTGTCCGGTAGCTCTACGTTAAGAGCATCGACCTTTGTTGAGACAAGGGGAAGGCTTCGGCCAGAACCGTCCAATCTCAACCATTTCTTGCTTTGACAAACCCGGCCGCAAGGCCGGAGCGAGTCCATGTGTTGCGAGGAGGCCAAAGTATCGGCCGACTCAAAGCTTGCTTTCTGCTGGATGGATTTCCAGCCATTGCCCAAAGGCGGGGACGCTTGCCTTTGGGCAGGTGTCTTTGCAGTACGCACTCTCTACGGAGGTGTGGGCGAATATGCGGCGGTAATTTGCTGCGTCTTCGCTACATAGCATTCAGACCGGCCCAGTAGGGTCGGCACTACGTCTTTGGGATGAAGGCGGGCGCGTCAGCGTCTGTCTTCATCGAGCGCCTGCCAGTATGGAGGCACTGAAGTAATGAAGTGAGGTTTCCGGAGCGTTTAGCTCTGCGCGTTATGGTTCGGTCGAATACACCCGCGAGGGTGCCTCGATAGAGAACCTGCTATGCGACTAGCAGTAGCCTAGGGAGACATGCGTCACGGGTAACTGTGGGGTGTGAAGCTCTCCTGACAACGAAGCCCCCGCAAGGGTGCGTAACTGCCGAGAGGTAGAGACGCAGAGACTCCTAGCAGCAATGGGGTCGAGGAGCCAGGCTGGCTGGTATGGGCAACATATGTGAACTGCTGATAAACACCGTAAGCATTGCAGTGCCAAAGCTGCTGATAGGCACTAACCAAAAGGTATGTGGTCGGTTGTTCCGCTGAAAGTTCGGAACACGTCGCCATTCGGACCACCGGTGAAGAGGCAGGCCCTAACCCAGTCGTGTAATGCGCAGGGAACGTGGTAAGCCCGTATGGCTGCCGGAGCGCGGTATGGCTCAGGCAGGCGAACCGCAAGGAACGCTGTTGGCTGTGCGGGTATGGGAGGTTGGAAAAAGCGAATGCCGAGCTGTAATGGTCCGGATAGGGGTTGAGACATTACCTCACGCGAAAGCGGGCAGACTTCCAACTGGTCTTTCGTCGCAAGACGGCTGACTGAACCCGCTTGTTTAATTTTCTTCCCTTGGGGGGTGATATGCCCCTCAAGGGGCATGTTGTCTCCGTTGTCTTGGGAAGTCCTCAAGATAGGAGAGCAGCATGGAAGCATTGATCCGTGAGGATGAATCTGCGCCCTCCGGCATCCCGCAGCGATGGGGCGACATCAATTGGCGCCGCGTCGAACGGAATGTTCGGGCAATGCAGATTCGAATTGCGAAGGCAACACAGGAAGGGGATTGGCGCAGGGTGAAAACCTTGCAACGGTCCCTGACCCGCTCGTTTTCTGCCAAGGCATCGGCGGTAAGGCGAGTGGCGATGAACCAAGGGGCGCGGACGGCTGGTGTCGACCGCGTTGCGTGGGACTCGCCTGAAGCTCGATGGGAAGCCATTGGGAGGTTGAAGCGCCGGGGGTATCGTCCGCTGCCGTTAAGGCGGGTGTACATCCCCAAGGCGAATGGGAAGGAGCGCCCCTTGGGCATTCCAACTCTGCACGACCGAGCCATGCAGGCGCTATACCTGCTGGCGCTGGAGCCGGTGTCCGAGGGGACGAGCGATCCGAACTCTTACGGGTTTCGGATTAATCGTTCGACTGCGGATGCCATGTCCCAGCTGTTTGTCTCCTTGTCCAAAAAGGCTTCGGCCCAATGGGTGCTGGAGGCAGACATTAAAGGGTGCTTCGACCATATCAGCCACGACTGGCTGGAGCGCAATGTCCCCATGGACAAAGCAATCCTTCGGAAGTGGCTGAAGGCTGGCGTGGTATTTCAAGGCCAGTTTCAGGCGACCGATGCTGGAACACCACAGGGGGGCATCATCTCCCCAACCTTGGCCAACGTGGCACTGAATGGGCTGGAACGTGACCTGATGAAGTTCTTACGAACGAAACTCGGGACTGTCCAGGCCAACAGGCTAAAGGTGAATGTCGTGCGGTACGCGGACGACTTCGTGATCACCGGCAATACGCCGGAAGTTTTGGAGCACGAAGTGAAGCCGTGGGTAGAACAGTTCCTAGCAGTACGGGGACTCACTCTTTCCCCGGAGAAAACGCGAATCGTGAACATCGCCGATGGCTTTGACTTCCTTGGGTGGAATTTCCGGAAGTATTCGGGAACGCTGCTCATCAAGCCGAGCAAGAAGAACGCACTAGCGTTCTATCGCAGGGCCAAGGAGGTTATCAGGACACACCATGGGAAAAAGCCGGAGGATCTGATCCGAACGCTGAACCCGATGCTGAGGGGTTGGGCACAGTATCACGGCCCAGTGGTTGCAAAGGCGGCGTTCACCCGAATGGAGCACCTGATCTTCAGGTGTCTATGGAGGTGGGCAAAACGGCGACACCGAGGGAAGAATACCGAGTGGGTGCGGAAGAAGTACTTTGCCTCAATCGGAATGCGGAACTGGGTGTTTGGAACCAACGTTTTGGGTAAGGCTGGCGAACGCTACTGGATGGAGTTGTATTCGATACCGAGTACGCCTATTCGGAGGCACAAGAAGGTTCGAGGGGACTACAACCCCTTCGACCCAGCGCAGGAAATGTATGGCGAAACACTGCGGCAGGAACGCATGGCAGAAAGCATGTCGTACCGAAAGCAGTGGGCAAAGCTGTTCATGTCCCAGCGGGGCTTATGCGCGGTATGCCAAGGCAAGATAACCAAAGAGACAAGATGGCATGACCATCACATCGAACCACGGGTTTCCGGTGGCTCGGACGCTCTAGGGAATCGAGTTCTGGTGCACCCCGACTGTCATGTCCAAGTTCACTCCTATGGTCAAGTTGCAGTGAAGCCGGTGTTTGATTAACTCATTCATTTTGTAGAGGCTTGAGCCGTATGCGGGGAAACTCGCACGTACGGTTCTTAGGGGGGAGCATTGCCAGTGATGGTATGCTCCTACCCTCCCCAAAAACGCTCGTCCGCCGTCCTCGTGAAAGTCTTCCGCGGTCTGCCCAATGCCGAAAGCCGGGCGCCTTGCGCGCTTACCATCGGCAATTTCGACGGTGTGCATCGCGGCCACCAGTCGTTGCTCGCGCGCGCCCGCGCGGCCGCCGATGCACGCGGCCTGCCGCTGTGCGTGATGACATTCGAGCCGCATCCGCGCGAATTCTTCGCCCCCGAGCACGCTCCCACCCGTATCGCCCTGCTGCGCGACAAGCTCGACGCGCTGCGCCGCAACGGCGTGGATCGCGTGGTGGTGGAGCATTTCAACGCGCATTTCGCCGCCCAGTCGCCTCAGGCTTTCGTCGAGAACGTGCTCTGGCACGGCCTCCACGCCCGATGGGTGCTGGTTGGCGACGACTTCCGCTTCGGCGCCAAGCGCGCCGGCGACTTCTCCTATCTGCAGGAGGCCGGCCGGCAGTTCGGTTTCGATGTCGAGCAGATGGGATCGGTCTCCGAAGGCGGCATCCGCATCTCCAGCTCAGCCGTGCGCCAGGCACTGGCCGGTGGCGACCTGGAACATGCGCGCCGGCTGCTCGGCCACGGCTACGCGATTAGCGGCCACGTGATCCATGGGCGCAAGCTCGGCCGTGACCTCGGGTTTCCGACGCTGAACCTGCGGATCTCGCACAAGCGCCCAGCCGTGAACGGCATCTTCGTGGTGCAGGTGCATGGCATTGCCGACCACCCGGTGCCCGGCGTGGCCAGCATCGGCGTGCGGCCGACCGTCGAGGACGCCGGCCGCGTGCTGCTGGAAGTGCACCTCTTCGACTTCAACGAAAACCTGTACGGCAAGCTGATACGGGTGGAATTCATGAAGAAGCTGCGTGACGAGAAGCGCTACGACTCGCTCGAAGCGCTGACCTCGGCCATCGCCAAGGATGCCGCCGACGCGCGCGCATTCTTTGGCCAGACCGCGCCGGATGCCGGCCGGCGCGACTTCGCCACCTCCGCCACCGACCGAATTAGCTAGCGGCCGGCAGCGCGCTCGATCCACGAGCCGCGGCCGGGACCCGCCCTGCCTCACCCCGAATGACACGCGCGGTGGTCATGCACGCGCCGCGCCCTACCGAATTGCCTTGAGAATCAACCATGTCCGACGACAAACGCGCCAAGCCTGAAAAAAGCAAGTATCCGGTCAATCTGCTGGATACCCCGTTCCCGATGCGCGGCGATCTGCCCAAGCGCGAGCCGCAATGGGTAAAGCAATGGCAGGACAAGCAGCTCTACAAGAAGATCCGCGCCGCCCGCCATGGCGCCAAGAAATTCGTGCTGCATGACGGCCCGCCGTACGCCAATGGCGATATCCACATCGGCCACGCAGTCAACAAGGTCCTGAAGGACATGATCATCAAGGCGCGTGGCCTGACCGGGTTGGACGCCGTCTACGTGCCGGGCTGGGACTGCCACGGCATGCCGATCGAGATCCAGATCGAAAAGCAGTTCGGCAAGGGTCTCCCGGTGCAGGAAGTCCAGTCGAAGGCGCGCGCCTACGCCACCGAGCAGATCGCCCGCCAGCGCAAGGACTTCGAGCGTCTGGGCGTGCTCGGCGACTGGGAGAACCCGTACCTGACCATGAACTTCAGCAACGAGGCCGACGAGCTTCGCGCGCTGGGCAAGATCATGGAGCGCGGCTACGTGTTCCGCGGCCTGAAGCCGGTCAATTGGTGCTTTGACTGCGGCTCGGCGCTGGCCGAGGCGGAGGTCGAGTACAAGGACAAGGTCGACCTGTCGATCGACGTCGGCTTCCCGTTCGCCGAGACCGACAAGATCGCCCACGCATTCCATGTGCCGCTGGCCCAGCTAGAAGGCAAGCCGGGCTGGATCGTGATCTGGACCACCACCCCGTGGACCATCCCGTCGAACCAGGCGCTGAACATGCACCCGGAGGTGGAATACGCGCTGGTCGACACGCCGCGTGGCTTCCTGATCCTGGCCAAGGATCGCGTCGAAGAACAACTCAAGACCTACGCGCTGGAAGGCACGATCGTCGCCACGGCGCGCGGTGACGCGCTGACCGAAGTGCGCTTCCACCACCCGCTGGCGAAAATGGATGCCGGCTACGTCCGTACGTCGCCGGTCTACCTGGGCGACTACGTGACCACCGACACCGGTACCGGCATCGTCCACTCGGCGCCGGCCTACGGCGTGGAAGACTTCCAGTCGTGCAAGGCGCACGGCATGCCGGATTCGGACATCATCAGCCCCGTGATGGGCGATGGCGTCTACGCCAGCACGCTGCCGCTGTTCGGCGGCCTGTCGATCTGGGATGCCAATCCGAAGATCGTCGAGGTGCTGCGCGAGTCGGGCAACCTGTTCAACTCGCACAAGTACGAGCACAGCTACATGCACTGCTGGCGTCACAAGACGCCGATCATCTACCGCGCCACGTCGCAGTGGTTCGCGGGCATGGACGTGGACCCGGTGGACAACGGCCCGACGCTGCGCGAAACCGCGCTGGCTGGCATCGAGGCCACCGAGTTCTACCCGGCGTGGGGCAAGCAGCGCCTGCACAACATGATCGCCAACCGCCCGGACTGGACGCTCTCGCGCCAGCGCCAGTGGGGCGTGCCGATGGCCTTCTTCATCCACAAGGAAACGGGCGCCCTGCACCCGCGCACGCCCCAGCTGCTCGAGGAAGTGGCCAAGCTTGTGGAGAAGCACGGTATCGAGGCGTGGCAGACGCTCGACCCGAAGGACCTGCTCGGCGACGAAGCCGCGCAGTACGAGAAGAACCGCGACACGCTCGACGTGTGGTTCGACTCGGGCACCACGCACTGGACCGTGATCCGCGGCTCGCACCGTGACGAGCTGTACGATCCTGCCGCCGACCTGCCGGATGGCCGCCTTGCCGACCTCTATCTGGAAGGCTCGGACCAGCATCGCGGCTGGTTCCACTCGTCGCTGCTGACCGCGTCGATGCTCTATGGCAAGCCGCCCTACAAGGCACTGCTGACGCACGGCTTCACGGTCGACGGCGAAGGCCGGAAGATGTCGAAGTCGGTCGGCAATACAGTGTCGCCGCAGGACATCTCGAACAAGATGGGCGCCGAGATCATTCGCCTGTGGGTGGCATCGACCGACTATTCGGGCGAGCTGTCGATCTCCGACGAAATCCTGAAGCGCGTGGTGGAAGGCTATCGCCGCATCCGCAACACGCTGCGCTTCCTGCTGGCCAACCTGACCGACTACGACCACGCCAAGCACGCGCTGCCGGCGTCGGAATGGCTCGAGATCGACCGCTACGCCGTGGCGCTGACCGACCGCCTGCAGAAGGAGGTGCTGTCGCACTACCAGGCCTACGAGTTCCACCCGGTCGTCGCCAAACTGCAGACGTTCTGCTCCGAGGACCTCGGCGGCTTCTACCTGGACGTACTGAAGGACCGCCTGTACACCACGGCCGCTGACTCGAAGGCTCGCCGTGGCGCGCAGAACGCGCTGTATCACATCACCCAGGCGATGCTGCACTGGATGGCGCCGTTCCTGACGTTCACGGCCGAGGAAGCATGGCAGATCTTTGCCCACGGCACCGAGCACAAGGACACCATCTTCACGAGCACGTACTATGCGATCCCGTCGGTGGACGACGGCGACACGCTGTTGCAGAAGTGGCACGAGATCCGTACCGTGCGCGCCGAAGTCACGCGCCAGCTCGAAGCCGTGCGCGTGGAAGGCGACATCGGTTCGTCGCTGCAGGCGGAAGTCACGATCGCCGCGGGCGGTCCGGTGCTGGCCGCGCTGCAGAGCCTGGAAGACGACCTGCGCTTCGTGCTGCTGACGTCGGCCGCCAAGGTCACGCCGGCGCCAGAAGGCGGCGACCTGCTGGTGACGGTCACGCCTTCGCAGCACGCCAAGTGCGAGCGTTGCTGGCACTACCGCGCCGACGTGGGCCACAACCCCGAGCATCCGACGATCTGCGGCCGCTGCGACAGCAACCTGTTCGGCGCCGGTGAACACAGGAGCCACGCCTGATGGCATCGTCCACTCGTTCGACGCGTTCGACGCCGGCCCGCGGCAAGAGCAAGGGCACCAGCAGCAACGTCACGCCGTGGCTGTGGATGGCCTTTGCCCTGCTGGTGGTGATGATCGACCAGTTCTTCAAGGTGGTGATCACGCGCTCGTTCCAGTACGGCGAGTCGCGCCCGGTCACCAGCTTCTTCAACCTGGTGCTGGTCTATAACAAGGGCGCTGCGTTCAGCTTCCTGGCGGATGCGGGCGGGTGGCAGCGCTGGTTCTTCACGCTGCTGGGCGTGGTAGTCGGCGCGTTCATCATCTGGCTGCTCTATCGCCATACCGGACAGAAGCTGTTTTGCCTGGCGGTATCGCTGATTCTTGGTGGTGCCGTGGGCAATGTGGTCGACCGGATCATCCACGGCCACGTGATCGACTTCCTGGACTTCCATCTTCGTAACACGCATTTCCCGGCATTCAACGTGGCGGACTGCGCGATTACGCTCGGGGCGATCCTGCTGATCGTCGACGAGCTGCGGCGCGTGCGACGTCACTGACACCTGTCATACGCCCCTCTCCCACAAGCGGGAGAGGGCGCCAGCCAACTATCCCTTCCAGCGCGTCGCCTCTCCCAGCGGTATCATGCGCAGACTCCCGTCTCCCTGAAGAGCTCTCCCCATGGATTTGCGCGGCAAGCACATCGTCCTTGGTCTGACTGGCGGCATCGCCTGCTACAAGTCAGCCGAGCTGGTCCGACTGCTCACCAAGGCTGGCGCCACGGTGCAGGTGGCGATGACCGAAGCGGCAACGCACTTCATCACGCCTGTCACGATGCAGGCGCTCTCCGGACGCCCGGTGTTCCTCTCCCAATGGGACGCCCGCATCGACAACAACATGGCGCATATCGACCTCTCACGAGAGGCGGACGCCATCCTGATCGCGCCAGCATCGACCGATTTCCTCGCCAAGGTGGCCAACGGCCTCTGCGACGACCTGCTGACCACGCTGTGCATCGCGCGTGAATGCCCGCTGCTGGTGGCGCCGGCGATGAACCGGCAGATGTGGGCCGCCGCGCCAACGCAACGCAATGCCGCGCAGCTACGCGCCGATGGGGTCATGATTCTCGGCCCCGGCACGGGCGACCAGGCCTGTGGAGAAATCGGCGATGGGCGGATGCTCGAACCGGAAGAACTTGTCGAAGACCTGATCGCGTTCTTCCAGCCCAAACCGCTGGCTGGAAAGCGCGTGCTGATCACGGCTGGCCCGACGTTCGAAGCGATCGATCCGGTACGCGGCATCACGAACCTGTCGTCGGGCAAGATGGGATTCTCGATCGCGCGCGCCGCACGTGAAGCGGGTGCCGAGGTACTGCTAGTGGCTGGCCCGACCGCGCTCGACACGCCCCGT
The DNA here is from genome assembly GCF_002335265.1 of Cupriavidus sp. UBA2010. Classification (NCBI taxonomy): domain Bacteria; kingdom Pseudomonadati; phylum Pseudomonadota; class Betaproteobacteria; order Burkholderiales; family Burkholderiaceae; genus Cupriavidus; species Cupriavidus sp. UBA2010. The sequence goes on along the minus strand of NZ_DDCI01000033.1, from coordinate 224,683 downwards.
GGCGTCACACGCACCGATGTGCGCAGCGCCCAGCAGATGCACGACGCGGTCATGGCGCAACTGCGCGATGTCGACGTGTTCGTCGCCGTGGCCGCCGTGGCGGATTGGCGTCCCGCGGAGGTCGCGCAGCAGAAGCTCAAGAAGGCCAACGACACCGACACGCCGACCCTGCAATTCGTGCAGAACCCGGACATCCTGGCTGCCGTGGCCGCCCGTGCCGATGCCCCCTATTGCGTCGGCTTTGCGGCCGAGAGCGAGAACCTGGAGCAATACGGCGAGCAGAAACGCAAGCGCAAAGGCGTGCCGCTGCTGGTCGGCAATATCGGCCATCGCACGTTCGGTCTCGACGACAACGAGATCGTGCTGTTCGATGCCAACGGCATGACGCGCCTGCCGCGCGCGGACAAGCTCTCGCTGGCGCGCGAGCTTGTCACCGCAATCGGCCAGCGTCTGCCGCGCAAACCCGTGTAATCCGCCGCCCTGCCTGCCATGAGCCAACCCCGCCCCAAGCTGCGCCTGTCGGTGCTCGACCAAAGCCCGGTCATCGCCGGCCATACCGCGCGCGACGCCGTGGCTGCGACCGTCGAACTGGCCCAGATGGCCGACGATCTCGGCTATACCCGCTACTGGTGCGCCGAACACCACGGTCTGCAAGGCGTCTGCAATCCCGCGCCCGAAGTCATGCTGGCGCGGCTGGGCAGCGCGACGAAGCGCATCCGCGTGGGCTCCGGCGGCGTGATGCTGCCCTACTACAGCCCGTTCAAGGTGGCCGAGCAGTTCCGTATGCTCGAAGCGCTGTTCCCGAACCGCGTCGACCTGGGCGTGGGCCGCGCGCCCGGCGGCGATATGCGCACCGCGCAGGCGGTGGCCATGGGGCAGTACAACCGTGGCGACCAGTTCCCGCAACAGGTGCAGGACCTGGTATGGCTGCTGCGCGGGGAAGTCCCGCCCGACCATCTGGCCGAAGGGGTGCTGCTGCAGCCGGTGATCGACACCAAACCCGAACTCTGGGTGCTTGGTTCGAGCGATTTCGGCGGTGCACTGGCCGCCCGTCTCGGGCTGCGATTCGCGTTTGCCCACTTCATCAATGCGCACAGCGGGCATCTGGTGGCGCAGCAATATCGTGAAGTGTTCGAGCCCGGCTACGAGGATAAGCCTTACAGCGCCGCGGCTATCTTCGTGATCTGCGCCGATACCGAACAGGAAGCCGCGACGCTGGAACGCGCGGTCGATATCCGCCGGCTGCAGATGGCCTATGGCGTGAACGCGCCGATTCCCTCGCTGGCGCAGGCGGCTGACTTCACGCCGACCGAACGTGACCGGATGATCATCGAGCACGAACGGCCGCGCACGATCTGCGGCACGCCCGAGCAGGTTGCCGAGCGGATGCTGGCGCTCAAGGACCGGTTCGCGGCGGACGAACTGGTCGTGCTAAGCGTGACGGCCTCCTACAAGGCGCGTCTGCGCACCTATCAGTTGCTGGCCGAGGCATTCGACCTGGCCGCCTGACCCCAGGCCATCCGGCGCGGCGCGGTATGATTCGGCCTTTGGTCAGTCCGTGCTTTTGCCGGACTGCCCAGCCCATCTTTCACGCATTGCAGGAAACCGCTTCCATGACCGTAGCCGCCAATCCGACCGTCGAAATCAAGGTGCTCGACGCCCGCCTGAATGACTGGGGCCTGCCCGCCTACCAGAGCGACATGGCCGCCGCCATCGACCTGCACGCTTGCGTGGACGGTCCGGTCACGATCGAGGCCGGCACGCCTGCGCAACTGATTCCGGCCGGTATCGCGGTGCATATGGCCAACCCGTACATGTGCGCCACGATCGTGCCGCGCTCGGGTCTGGGCCACAAGAAGGGGCTCGTACTCGGTAATTCGATCGGTGTGATCGACGCGGATTACCAGGGGCAAATCATGGTCAGTGTGTGGAACCGCAACGCGCCCGGCACCGAACCGATCGTGATCCAGCCCGGCGAGCGTATCGCCCAGATGATGTTCGTGCCGGTGCTGCGCCCGGTATTCACGACGGTGGAAGAATTCTCGGAGGATTCGACGCGTGGTGCCGGTGGCTTCGGGTCAACCGGCGTCGCGCACGCAAAGGCGTAAAGCCAGAGTAGTGCTCTCCCCCTCACGCACAGCGAGAGAGGGAGAAAGACTTCAGTGCTGCTCGAAGATCAAGGCCACACCGTTGGCCTGCGTCGCCGGGATCAGCGTGACGTCCGGTGACAGGTCGATAGATTCGACACCCTGCTCGCGCCAGTGAGCGCGCGCGCCAGCCAGGTCGGACGTGGCAAGGCGGATGGCCGCATAGCCGCGCCCGGCGCGTTGCAATTGCGGCGCGCCAGTGGCAACCGCCAGCGCCTGCGGCGCCACGATCACGAACCTGGCGTCGCCAATGGCGATCGTGGCAGCCTCATCGGTCGCCTCGATGATCGCCCCGCCCGTCAGCACAGCGTAGGCCTCGGCCGTCGCGCTCACCTGCCCCGCCTCCACCACCAGATACGTTGCCGCAATGGCCCGAGCGCCATTAGCGTGCGCAGTCCATTCCGGGCGCCACAGCAGCTCCGGCGTGCGGTGTTCGCAGACGAAGTAGCGCGCGCCCGGCGCGCCATCAAGTGCCGTAACGCGGAACGTGGCCGGATGCTCGCTGCCATCATCGAGCCGGACCGGGCGTGAGAACTCGATCGGATCGGACGGCTGGAAGCCCGCCGCACGCAGGCGGTCGGCCGTGGCGAACGCATTGCTGCTCTTGCAGGACATGGCCGCGCAGCCATCCCCGCCCTGCTGGGCGCCCCAGTAGTACTGACGACTCGGGCTCGGCGCGGTGACGTGCAGCAGTTCCAGGTAATCACGCGCCAGCATGATGCAGTGGTTCTGCGATCCTAGCGTGTGATAGCCGCGCGGCGTCAGCGTGAATCCCAACGCGCGCCAGTTGGCAACCGCGGCGTCCAGGTCGCCGCAAACCACCACGGCATGATCGAAAGGTTCAGGCAGACCGCTCATTGCTGACTCGACATTTACTCGAACTGGATATTGGCCTTGCGAGCCACCGCCTGCCATTTGTCATGCTCGTGGCGCACCAGGTTGCCGAGGTCGGCAGGTGTGCCAACCGCAATTTCGAAACCCTGAGCCGTCAGCGCCTCAACCACCTTCGGCTGGCGAATTGCGACGCCCAGAGCATCGTGCAGGCGGGTCACGGTATCGGGCTGCATATGAGCCGGGCCGAAAACGCCGATCCACGAGTAGGCCTCGAAGCCCTTGAAGCCCTGCTCGGCCACGGTCGGCACCTGCGGAAGCTGTTTGATGCGGCTCGATCCGGTCACGCCGAGCACCTTGATCGTCTTGGCGGCGATGTGGGCCTGCACGGCGGCGTAGCTGCTGAAGAACAGGTCGACCTCCCCCGCCAGCACGGCTTGCACAGCCGGGCCGCCCCCCTTGTAGGGCACGTGGAGGAACTGGACACCCGCGTCGGTGGCCAGCGCTTCCGCGGCAAGCTGGTTCAGGCTGCCAATGCCCGACGAGGCATAGCGCACGCCTTTGGGATTGGCGCGGGCCAATTCCACGAGTTCACGCACGTTCGAGGCTGAAAGCGCCGGATTGGCGGCGATCACCAGCGGGAAGCGCACCAGTTGGGAAATCGGCGTGAAATCCTTGAACGTGTCGTACGGCAGGTTCTTGTACGCAAATGGATTGATCGCATGCGTATCGAAAGCCATCAGCAGCGTATTGCCATCCGGCTTGGCACGCGCCACGGTGCTGCTGGCAATCAGTCCACCAGCGCCAGGCTTGTTATCGACGACGACGGTCTGGCCGAGTCCACTCTTCAGCCCGGGCTGCAGTTGGCGCGCAACGATGTCCACGCTGCCACCCGGCGGGAACGGCAACACCATGGAAATGGGACGGCCACCCGAGGCAGGTTCTGCCGCCCGGGCAAGGCTGGAGATCGAAGCGACGGGCACGGCACCCATCGGCAAGGTCTTGAGCAGCAGACGGCGCAGCCGCATGCGGTCTGGAGAGGACATCGGTGACTTGAGCTGTGCGGCCACATGGCCGCGTGACAAAAAAGAAAGGGCGACATGCCGCCCGCCCGTATTTTGCCCGATGATCGCTCACGTTGCAGGCAATGCCTTCGCTGATCGCCCAAAAGCCCACGAGGCTGGAACAATCGCCCAAGAAAAACGGCCGGGGATGACCCGGCCGATATCCAATTTTGCTGATATGTCAGACGCTCAGACTTCTGCGCGCTGCTCGCTTTCCGGCGCCTCGGGCGGCTCCGGATCCGCCTCGGAGAACGTCAGCTTGATCTGGTCGTCGTCGTCCAGGTCCACCGCGACCTTGCCGCCGCTGACAAGCTTGCCGAACAGCAGCTCGTCGGCCAGCGCCTTGCGGATCATGTCCTGGATCAGACGTTGCATCGGACGGGCACCCATCAGCGGATCGAAGCCCTTCTTCGCCAGATACTTGCGCAGCTTCTCCGAGAAGCTGGCATCTACCTTCTTCTCGTGCAGTTGCTCTTCCAGCTGCATCAGGAACTTGTCCACCACGCGCAGAATGATTTCCTCATCCAGCGAACGGAAGCTGATCATCGCATCGAGCCGGTTACGGAACTCGGGTGTGAACATCCGTTTGATATCGGCCATCTCGTCGCCCTGCTCGCGGGCGGTGGTGAAGCCGATCGTGGCACGGTTCATCGTCTCGGCACCCGCATTGGTGGTCATGATGATGATCACGTTGCGGAAGTCGGCACGGCGACCGTTGTTGTCGGTGAGCGAACCGTGGTCCATCACCTGCAACAGGATGTTGAAGATATCCGGATGTGCCTTTTCGATCTCGTCGAGCAGGAGCACGCAGTGCGGCTTCTTCGTGACGGCCTCGGTCAGCAGGCCGCCCTGGTCGAAACCGACATAGCCCGGGGGCGCGCCGATCAGGCGGCTCACCGCGTGGCGCTCCATGTATTCGGACATGTCGAAGCGCAGCAACTCAATGCCCATGATGAACGCGAGCTGCTTGGCCACTTCGGTCTTGCCGACGCCGGTCGGGCCCGAGAACAGGAACGAGCCGATCGGCTTGTCGGTCTTGCCCAGGCCAGCACGCGACATCTTGATCGCCGAAGCCAGCGCCTCGATAGCCGGGTCCTGACCGAACACCACCGACTTCAGGTCGCGTTCCAGCGTCTGCAACTTGCTGCGGTCGTCCTGGTTCACGCTTTGCGGCGGGATACGCGCGATGCGCGACACGATGTCCTCGATCTCGGCCTTGCCGATCGTCTTCTTCTGCTTCGACTTCGGCAGGATGCGCTGTGCCGCACCCGCTTCATCGATCACATCGATCGCCTTGTCCGGCAGATGACGGTCCGTGATGAAGCGTGCCGACAGTTCGGCCGCCGCGGTCAGCGCCGAGGCTGCGTACTTGACGCCGTGATGCTCCTCGAAGCGCGACTTCAGGCCACGCAGAATCTGCACGGTCTGGTCTACCGAAGGCTCGACCACGTCGATCTTCTGGAATCGACGCGATAACGCCGCATCCTTCTCGAAGATGCCACGGTACTCGGTGAACGTGGTCGCGCCGATGCACTTGAGCTGCCCCGACGACAGCGCCGGTTTCAGCAGGTTGCTGGCATCCAGCGTGCCGCCCGATGCGGCGCCCGCGCCGATCAGCGTGTGGATCTCGTCGATGAACAGGATCGCGTTCGGATTGTCCTTGAGCGACTTCAGCACGCCCTTGAGGCGCTGCTCGAAGTCACCACGGTACTTGGTGCCGGCCAGCAGTGCGCCCATGTCGAGCGAGTACACCACGGCCTTTTCCAGGATATCCGGCACCTCGCCCTTGGTGATGCGCCAGGCCAGACCTTCGGCGATCGCCGTCTTGCCCACGCCGGCCTCGCCGGTCAGCAGCGGGTTGTTCTTGCGGCGGCGGCACAGCACCTGGACGACGCGCTCGACTTCGCTTTCGCGGCCGATCAGCGGATCGATCTTGCCGGCCTTGGCCAGCGTGTTCAGGTTCTGGGTGTATTGCTCGAGCGGGCTTTCCTTGCCGTCACCGCCCTCGCCTTCGGCGTTGCCGTCGCCATGCTTGGCGGGCTCGGCCTGATCCTTGCGGATGCCGTGGCTAATGAAATTCACCACGTCCAGGCGCGTGACGCCCTGCTGCTGCAGGTAGTAGACCGCGTGGGAATCCTTCTCGCCGAAGATCGCCACCAGCACGTTCGCGCCAGTCACCTCCTTCTTGCCGTTGGAGGTCGACTGCACGTGCATGATGGCGCGCTGGATCACTCGCTGGAAACCGAGTGTCGGCTGTGTGTCCACTTCATCGGTGCCGGGCACGACCGGCGTGTTGTCGGCGATGAAGTTCTTCAGACTAGTGCGCAAGTCCTCGATGTTGGCTGCGCACGCGCGCAGCACCTCGGCCGCCGTGGGGTTGTCGAGCAACGCCAGCAGCAGGTGTTCCACGGTGATGAACTCGTGGCGCGCCTGGCGAGCCTCGACGAAGGCCATGTGCAGGCTCACTTCCAATTCTTGCGCAATCATGCTTCCTCCATCACGCACTGCAGCGGGTGCCCCGCCTGCCGCGCATGGGTTGATACAAGCTCGACTTTGGTCGCCGCGATATCACGCGTATAGATACCACAAACGCCCTTACCTTCCCGGTGGACGGTCAGCATGATCTGCGTCGCCGTTTCCCGGTCCCTGCTGAAATACTGCTGCAGGATCATCACGACGAACTCCATCGGAGTGTAGTCGTCGTTGAGCAGGACCACCTTGTACATCGCCGGCGGCTTGAGCTGCTGCTCCTTCCGTTCGATGACAGTGCCCGTTTCGCGTTGGGGGGTGTTCGCCAGCCGTGTCGCCATGGCTTTTATTCTAACCCTTGTTCACAAGTCTGCAATTTGGGGAACTGGGCTGTTATTCAAGCCCCGCACCCGGTAAATTCTCTGCGTGGCCCGCCACACAAAGGACGTTCGGCGCACGTTGGCGGAGCACGCCGCACACGAGCGGGACGGCTCCCTGGCACCAGTCCGGGGCATTCGGGAAAATCCGTACGCCCCGCGCCAAAGGTACCACTGGTGGCCGTTTCAATCCCGCCACACCCCGCGCCGAGTGGGGATTCTGCCAGCTTGACAGTATGTAGGTTTGCCGAAAGAATCGTTCGCGCATTCGGGCATGGCCACGCGAGCCAAGCAACAAGGTCAGTCCGGATGATTCCGTGAGCAGGGGAGGCCCACGACCGGCGTCGTTCATGCGTCCGCATGCCAGCATTTGACTGGTAACCGGGCGCCGACCACGCGAATCTCATCGATACGGCACCTTTTGGCTGCCGGTGCCGCAGGGCGCCGACGCTGGAAGCCCGTCGAAGTGTTTTTCAGCTGGCCATCGGTTTCCCCGCTTGAAATCTGCTTTTTCGTTGGGGGAGTTTATGGCAAGCGGTATCGTCAAATGGTTCAATGACGCCAAGGGTTTCGGCTTTATCAAGCCGGACGACGGCGAGGAAGAACTGTTTGCGCACTTTTCGGCAATTCAGATGTCGGGTTTCAAGACGCTGAAGGAAGGCCAGCGTGTGGTGTTCGAAATCGTGCAAGGCCCGAAGGGCAAGCAAGCTACGAACATCCAGGACGCGAACCAGTAAGAGTGCGCCGCGACCGAACCGGCCGCAGAGCCGCGTCGGTCCGTCAGGATGCTGGGGGATGTACCCCCGCGGAACGGGATCCAGTGCCACGGTACGGCAATGCCGGCCAGCGGCACGCTGCTTTTGGCGGTACGCCACGCATCCGATGGAACGCCCGGCCTCGTGCCGGGCGTTCTGCTTTCCGCCCCTCGCGCTCACTCCCACCGTCCGTCGATATTCCGACCGCTCGCCCGCTGGGCGTCTTCGCGGCTGACTATCCGCAACGCAAGGACCGAAGACCTTGCCCCCAATCGAATTTCGCTATCAGGCCAACGCCGCGACGATCGGGTGATCTACGTCGGCCGTTAGACGTGAAAAAGCCCCGCATCTGCGGGGCTTCCTGTCTCCGGCGGAGTGGCCGTCGCGCTTACATATTGTCGATCATCACCTGACCAAACCCCGAGCACGACACCTGCGTCGCACCTTCGAGCAGCCGGGCGAAGTCGTACGTGACCTTCTTCGACTGGATCGACTTCTCCATCGAGCGAATGATCAGGTCGGCCGCTTCGGTCCAGCCCATGTGGCGCAGCATCATTTCCGCGGAGAGGATTTCCGAACCTGGGTTCACGTAGTCCTTGCCTGCATACTTCGGCGCGGTGCCGTGCGTGGCTTCGAACATGGCGACCGAATCGGACATGTTCGCGCCCGGCGCGATGCCGATGCCACCCACCTGGGCAGCCAGGGCGTCGGAAATGTAGTCACCGTTCAGGTTCAGCGTGGCGATCACCGAATACTCAGCCGGACGCAGCAGAATCTGCTGCAGGAATGCGTCGGCGATAGCGTCCTTGACGACGATATCGCGGCCAGTCTTTGGATTCTTGAACTTGCACCACGGGCCGCCATCGACCAGCTCCGCGCCAAACTCCTGCTGCGCGAGTTCATAGCCCCAATCGCGGAAGCCGCCTTCGGTGAACTTCATGATGTTGCCCTTGTGCACGAGCGTCACCGACGGCTTGTCGTTGTCGATCGCGTACTGGAGCGCCTTGCGCACCAAGCGCTGCGTGCCCTCCTTCGAGACGGGCTTGATGCCGATGCCGGACGTTTCCGGGAAGCGGATCTTCTTCACGCCCATTTCGTTCTGCAGGAAGGCGATCAGCTTCTTCGCGCCTTCGCTTTCGGCTTCCCACTCGATACCGGCATAGATGTCTTCCGAGTTCTCGCGGAAGATCACCATGTCGGTCTTCTCGGGCTCGCGCACCGGGGACGGCACGCCCTTGAAATAGCGCACCGGGCGCAAGCAGACATAGAGATCGAGCTGCTGACGCAGTGCCACGTTCAGCGAGCGGATGCCGCCACCGACCGGCGTGGTCAGCGGACCCTTGATCGACACCACGTATTCCTTGACCACTTCCATGGTCTCTTCCGGCAGCCACACATCCGGGCCGTAGACCTTGGTCGACTTCTCGCCGGCGTAGATCTCCATCCACGAGATCTTGCGCTTGCCGCCATACGCCTTGGCCACGGCGGCATCCACCACCTTCAGCATCACCGGAGTGATATCGACACCCGTGCCGTCACCTTCGATGTAGGGAATGATCGGATTATCCGGCACGTTCAGCGAAAGATCGGTGTTGACCGTGATCTTCTCGCCTGCCGGCACCTTGATGTGCTGATACATATTCGTCTCCAACTGCGGATGGGGGTAAGGACAGCACCAGGCCGCAGAGCCCGGCAATGCGATTGTGTCGTGCAAGGCATTGTAACGGGCGAATTGGATTCGCCACGTGAACGGCCGCGATCACATCTCGCTCGGCATTTCATGTCAGTCTTATATAAGACCCAAGAGCATCCGCATATTATGCATAAACGCCGTGGGCACGCCAAATGATTCGGCGGCTCGTGCATACTTCGCGCCCATGACCCTGATCGCGCTAAACAAACCCTACCAGACCATGAGCCAGTTCTCCGCGCACCCCTCGCGCGCGACGCTGGCGGACTGTGTCGACGTGCCTGGCGTGTATCCTGCCGGCCGGCTTGATGCGGACAGCGAAGGTCTGCTGCTGCTCACCGACGATGGCGCGCTGCAGGCACGCATCGCCGATCCGCGACACAAGCTCGTCAAGACGTACCTCGCTCAGGTGGAAGGTGTTCCAGACGAGGCCGCGCTGGCCACCCTTCGCGCCGGCGTGGACCTGGGAGATTTCAAGACGCTGCCAGCAAAGGCGCGCGTCGTCGCTGAGCCGGCATGGTTGTGGGAACGCCATCCTCCGATCCGTTATCGCGCAGCCATTCCCACTACGTGGATCGAGTTGTCGATCCGCGAAGGCAAGAACCGGCAGGTGCGCCGCATGACTGCCGCGGTGGGGCTCCCCACGCTTCGACTCGTCCGCATATCTATCGGCAATCTGAAACTGCCGGAGCTGGGATTGATGCCCGGCCAATGGTGCGAAACAGATGTCTCGAAACTAGGACTTTCAAGCAGCAATCCGCATGTTTCGACTGCAAGACCTGAACGCGCACCGACATCAGGACCGGCAAGACGCAGTTACAAATTCAAGTAAATATGGCGTCAACGGCCAGCCTTGCCGCTTCGTTTTTCGAGTGACACGTTCTACTACGCGTCGCACTCACCAAATGCTGGACACAAATTCTCGAGGTACTCGCAAATGAAAAAACTGATCGCTGCCCTGGTTGTTGGTCTGTTCGCTACCGGCGCTTTCGCCCAGGCTTCGGCTCCCGCCGCTGCTGATGCTGCCGCACCGGCCGCCAAGGAAGCCAAGCCCGCGAAGTCCACCAGCAAGAAGCATCACAGCAGCAAGAAGCATAGCTCGAAGAAGACTGAAGCTTCGGCTCCGGCTGCTCAGTAAGGCAGTTCGCGCGCGACTCGCCGGCATCGGTTCGGCGCTCACGCGAAGGGCAGGCACGTTTCGACGGCCTGCCTTTTTTATTGCGCGAACGACTGACGCACGCGCGCTGCGCTATGCTCTCGGCTGCAGTCGACCCACTCACTCCCGATAACGCCATGCATCGCATGATCAAGACTCTGCTGGCCGCAGGCACCACGGTGCTGGCCACGCTCGCCCACGCACAAAGCGCGCTGCCCGTGATTCCGCTGACCGCTGGCATGTATGCCATCCAGGCGGAGGTGGCGGCCTCGCCCGAGGCGCGCGAACGCGGCCTGATGTTCCGCAAGACGATGCCCGCCAATGCCGGCATGTTGTTCGTGTTCGAGGATAAGGCCGGCCACTGTTTCTGGATGAAGAACACCGACCTGCCGCTGTCGATCGCCTTCCTGGCCGATGACGGCAGCATCGTGAACATCGAGGAGATGAAGCCGCAGACCGAGGACAATCACTGCCCGCGCGCGGCCGTGCGCTACGCGCTGGAAATGAACAAGGGATGGTTTGCCCAGAAGGGCCTCAAGCCGGGCGCGAAGATCGGCGGACTGCCTCAGCCGAAGTAGCCTCGATAGCCGCAGCAAGGCAGCCCGCGAACTGCGTGTTTGCAGGCTGCGGCGCGTTTAATCGCGGAAGTTGTTGAAGTCGAGGGGCGCCTCGTTGGCGTCCTTGCGCAGCATGGCGATCACCGCCTGCAGATCGTCGCGCTTGGTACCCGATACGCGCACCGCATCGCCCTGGATGCTGCCCTGGACCTTGATCTTGCTGTCCTTGATCATGCGCACGATCTTCTTGGCGAGATCGCCGGTCACGCCCTTCTTGATCGTGATGACCTGCTTGACCTTGTCGCCGCTAATCTTCTCGACCTTGCCGTAGTCCAGGAAGCGCACGTCCACGTTGCGCTTGGCCATCTTGTTGATCAGGACGTCCTTGACCTGATCCAGCTTGAAATCGTCATCGGCAAAGGCGATCAGCTCGCCCTCCTTCTGCTCGACCCGGGCATCGGAACCCTTGAAGTCGAAACGCGTGGAGATTTCCTTGTTGGCCTGCTCCACGGCGTTCTTCACTTCGACCATATTGGCTTCACACACTACGTCAAACGACGGCATTTCAATTCTCCTGGTATTGCATGGCCGCTGGCACAAAGCAGCGGCCGGTCCGTAACGGTTACGTATAATCGGGCCTGCCTCTCAGTCCGGGGAGGCCATTCCGCCGCTTCGGCGCCCGCTTTTCCCGTCCTTGCATGGCAGATTTCCTCGAATTCTATCCCCTGCGCACCCACAATACATTCGGGTTCGATGCGCGCGCGCGCCTAGCCGTCCATATTCGCAACGAATCGGATCTGGTTTCGGCCCTGTCCGACCCTCGGATCGGCAATCTGCCCATCGTCGTGCTCGGTGGCGGCAGCAACGTGGTGCTGACCGGCGATCTCGATGCATGTGTGCTGCTGATGGAAATCCCCGGGTACGACGTGGCGGAGGATGATTCCAGCTGGCTCGTCACGGCCGGCGCCGGGGAAACCTGGCACGGGCTGGTGAACCGCACGATCGACGAAGGGATGCCTGGCCTGGAAAACCTGGCGCTGATCCCGGGCACGGCCGGCGCCGCCCCGATCCAGAACATTGGCGCATATGGCGTGGAACTGCGCGAACGCTTCGCCCGGCTACGTGCCTATGACCGGCAATCCGGCGACTTTGTCACGATCGACCTGAACACATGCGCGTTCGGCTACCGGGACAGCCTGTTCAAGCGCGAAGGCCGCGACCGCTACATCATCACCGCCGTCACGCTGCGGCTGCCAAAAACCTGGCAACCGGTACTGAACTACGGCGAGCTGGCGCGTGAACTGGAAGGTGTGCGCACGCCCGATGCGGCGCAAGTCCGCGACGCGATCGTCGCGATCCGCTCGCGCAAGCTGCCGGATCCGGCAAAGATCGGCAACGCCGGGAGCTTCTTCAAGAATCCGGTCGTCGACGCCGCGCTGCGCAATGCCCTGCTGGCCGACCACCCTGCCCTCGTCAGCTATCCGCAACCCGATGGCAGCTACAAGTTGGCCGCAGGCTGGTTGATCGACCAGTGTGGATTCAAGGGTGTCGACGACGGCCCAGTTGGCGTCTACGGCAAACAGGCGCTGGTGCTGGTGCACCACGGCGGTGGAACCGGCGCGGCGCTGCTGGCGCTGGCTAACCGCATCGCGGACGCAGTGCAGGCGCACTTCGGAGTCCGGATCGAGCCGGAACCGGTGATTCTGTAGAGGGTGTCTGCTCCCCTCTTCCACAACGTGGGAGAGGGGAAAGTTCTCAGTACGGCTTAACCGAAGTGGCAGACGTAATCCAGGGTCTCGGTCACTTCGATGTCGAAGCTGCTGTTGCCCGGCACGTCAAACTGCTGACCAGCGCCATAGGTCTTCCACTCGTCCGAACCCGCCAGACGCACGCGGCAGACGCCGGCATTAATTTCCATGATTTCGGGCGCGCCGGTGTTGAACGTCAGCGCGGCCGGGAAAATCACGCCGAGCGTCTTGCGCGTGCCGTCGGCAAAGGTCACCGTGTGGCTGACGCACTTGCCATCGAAATACAGGTTGGCCTTCTTGACCACGGATACGTTGTCGAACTGGCTCATCTCAATCTCCTCGAGTCTTCGGGTTTCATCAAATCGGTGGGCGTAAAAAAGGGAGCCTGGACGGCCCCCTTTGATCGGCTCCGGCAGGTGCTTAGTAGCGGCCGCAGAGCAGGTATTCCATCAGCGCCTTCTGCACGTGCAGGCGGTTCTCGGCTTCTTCCCACACCACGCTGCGCGGGCCGTCGATCACCGCCGCTTCCACCTCCTCACCACGGTGCGCGGGCAGGCAGTGCATGAACAGGGCGTCGTCCGCGGCGCGATCCATCATCGCGGTCGTCACCATCCAATCCTTGAACGCACGCTTGCGCGCATCGTTCTCGGCCTCGAAGCCCATGCTGGTCCACACGTCGGTGGTGACCAGATGTGCGCCCTGGCAAGCGTCGAGCGGATTATCGAACACCTTCACGCGCGACGCGGCCCAGTCCGGCACCATCGCCGGATCGAGCTGATAGCCCGGGGGCGCCGAGAAATGGAACGTGAAATCAAGGCGCTCGGCGGCCTGGATCCAGGTGTAGGCCATGTTGTTGGCATCGCCGATCCACGCCACCGTCTTGCCGGCGATGGCGCCGCGCTGTTCGATGTACGTGAACACGTCGGCCAGTACCTGGCACGGGTGGTATTCGTTGGTGAGCCCGTTGATCACCGGCACACGCGAGTGCTTGGCAAAGCGGTCGATGATGTCCTGTCCGAACGTGCGGATCATGATGATGTCGACCATGCGCGAAATCACCTGGGCGGCATCCTCGATCGGCTCGCCACGGCCCAGTTGCGAATCGCGGGTATTCAGGAACACCGCGTGACCGCCGAGCTGGTGGATGCCGGCTTCGAACGACAGGCGCGTGCGCGTGGAATTCTTCTCGAAGATCATGGCCAGCGTGCGGTCATGCAACGGGTGCCACGTTTCGTAGTTCTTGAACTTCGCCTTGAGGATCTGCGCGCGGTCCAGCAGGTACTCGTACTCGTCGGCACTGAGATCGCTGAACTGGAGGTAATGCTTGATCGGGGTTGGGCTCATAAAACAAATAAGGCGGCTCGGTTTGGACACGTGGCCCGGACGCCAGACTGGGCGATCCTTCAGGGCCAGAGCGTGTCGCGGAGCCGCCTTTCGCGTCGCTTACGCAATGTAATTGCAAGAATCATAAGGGATTATTCCTGCTTTGGCGAGCCCGTAGCGCCCACTGGCGACACGCGCCGGGGCCCCCATTGACAGGTTTCCGACAGGATTTCCCGCTATGCGCAACTCTTATATAAGATATAATACTCGCTGATTCACGCGGGGCCCGGCATACCCATGCCACCGCCCGCCGCCGGCATCAAAAGTGCCCCCGCCGACACCACCGCCCTGCTGCTCCAGCCCGGATGCGCGAGAACCTTTGCGCTCCGGATGCGTCAAACGGGCGCCCGTTGAAGCGGGTTTACCGTCGAGTCACCAAGCAGATCCCCGCAGTCCCATGACGACCCCCCAAGTTCGCGAATATTTCATCCAAGGTGTGACCAAGGAAGGCAAGACCTTCCGCCCGAGCGACTGGGCTGAGCGACTGTGCGGGGTGATGGCGCAATTTCGCCCCGAGGGCGACACCGGCGACCCTCGCCTGACCTACTCGCCGTATGTGCGACCGATGATCGTGGCCGGGGTCAAGAACGTTGTGGTGGACACCCGCCTGCGGGATATCGAGCCCAAGGCGCTCGACTTCGTCCTGAACTTCGCGCGCGACAACAACCTCCAGGTCGTCGAAGCCTGCTCGTTCGGCGAATAAGCGACGGGAGCACGGGTCGCGGCAGGCGCGGCCCGGACAGAGCCGTCAGGCAAACCCAACAGGAAGCAAGGGGAAGGAAAGCGGACCCGAAGCCGCAATCAGTAGCCGGAAAACAAAAAAAGCTCGTCGCAATGACGAGCTTTTTTTGTACCACAGGGTCACCGGAGTGACCCAGGCAGCTATCAGGCAGCCATGGCCTTGATGGCGGCCGACAGGCGCGACTTGTGACGTGCAGCCTTGTTCTTGTGCACGATCTTCTTGTCGGCGATGCTGTCGATCACGACTTGCGACTGCTTGTAGATCTCAGCAGCAGCGGCCTTGTCACCAGCGTCGATAGCCTTGCGAACGGCCTTGACGGCAGTGCGCAGGCGCGAGCGCAGGCTGGAGTTGTGGGCGTTCGCGGCGACGGCTTGGCGCGCGCGCTTGCGAGCTTGTGCGGAATTTGCCATGTATCTCTTCCTGAATTCAGAATGCGCGCCCGGGGCGACGCAACAAAATGGGACGCAACAATTAAGTCACATCTGCGACCCGGGATGTTCGGACAAACGAATCCGGAACGCGACTGTCCTTGCGAATCGGCGATTATACACACATCGCAACAGGACAGGCAAGAACAACCCGTACCTGTCGCACCACGCCCGCCCCTGCCCCGTCGTACGGGGGCAAGTCACGGTCGATCCGCAAGGCTGCATCCGTATAATACCCGCCACATGAGCAGTCGCAGCCGCGCAGGAAGCGTGGTGTCGCGGCAACTTTACGGCCGGCCGAGCGTCTCAAACCCGTTTGCCGCCCCGGCGCAGACCGCACGCCGGCCTCACGCTTCCCCGAATTCTCATCTTGAACCTGCTCAAAGCGCTTGCCACCATCAGCAGCCTGACGATGCTCTCCCGCATCACCGGCCTGGTGCGCGAAATCCTGATCGCCCGTGCCTTTGGCGCCTCGGACATGACCGACGCCTTCAACGTGGCGTTCCGCATCCCCAACCTGCTGCGCCGCATTTTTGCCGAAGGCGCGTTCTCGCAGGCCTTCGTGCCGATCCTGAACGAGTACCACGGCAAGCGCGGCCATGACGAGACCATGAGCCTGGTGGATGCCGTGGCCACGGTGATGACCTGGGTGCTGGCCGCAGTATCGCTGCTCGGGGTGATCGGCGCGCCGATCGTCATGACGGTGGTCGCCACCGGCTTCCGTGGTGACTCCGAAACCTACAACGCCGCCGTCTTCATGACGCGCGTGATGTTCCCGTACATTGGCCTGATCTCGATGGTGGCCCTGGCCTCGGGCATCCTGAACACTTGGCGCAACTTCGCCGTGCCAGCGTTCACGCCCGTCCTGCTGAACCTCTGCCTGATCGTGGCCGCCCTGTTCGTGGGCCCGCACATGAGCCAGCCAATCTACGCGCAGGCGTGGGGCGTGCTGGTCGGTGGCGTGCTGCAGCTGGTGATCCAGGTACCCGCGATGCGCAAGCTCGGCGTGATGCCGCGTGTGTCGCTCAACCTGCGCGCCGCCTGGGCAAACCCTGGCGTGCGCCGCGTGATCACGCAAATGCTGCCGGCGCTGCTGGCCGTATCGGTGGCGCAGATCAGCCTGATCATCAATACCAATATCGCGTCGCGACTCGGAGCCGGCGCGGTGTCGTACATCACCTATGCCGATCGGCTGATGGAATTCCCCACCGCGCTGCTCGGCGTCGCGCTAGGCACGATCCTGCTGCCTAGCCTGTCGCGGGCAAGCGCCGAGGACAATCGCGAGGAATACTCCGGCCTGCTCGACTGGGGCCTGCGCCTGACGTTCCTGCTGGCGCTGCCGTGCGCGGCCGGACTGATGCTGTTCGGCACGCCGATCACGTCGGTGCTGTTCCACTATGGCCGGTTCGACGCCCATGCGGTCGAAATGACGCAGCAGGCATTGACCACCTACGGTGTCGGGCTGCTTGCGCTGATTCTGATCAAGATCCTGACGCCGGGCTTCTACGCGCGCCAGGACATCCGGACGCCGGTCAAGATCGCCATTCTCGTGCTGAGCATCACGCAGGCATCCAACTATGTGTTCGTGCCGATGCTCCAGCACGCGGGCCTGCCGCTGTCGATCAGCTTTGGCGCCACGGTGAACGCCCTGCTGCTGTTCTACGGCCTGCGCCGACGCGGCTACTACCACCCGGCGCCGGGCTGGGGCCTGTTCCTGCTGCGACTGGTGGCCGCGATGCTGATCCTGTCGGGCATGCTGCTCTGGTTCGCACGCAACTTCGACTGGATCGCGCTGGGCGCCACCCCGGGGTTGCGCATCGCGCTGATGGGCGCCTGCCTGGTACTTGCGGCGACGGTCTACTTCGGTACACTGTGGCTCATGGGCCTGCGCTACTCCTCCTTCCGGCGCCGCGCGGGCTAGTCAGGAACCCGCCATGACCTCCACGAAAGTCCTGGACTACTTCGCCAGCCTCGTGGCCGACGACGACGCGATCCCGCTCACCGAGACCGCGTTGGCGATCGCCCAGGACGCCTATCCTGACCTGGACCTGCAAGCCGAACTGGCAGCCCTGGATGTTCTGGCCCTGCGCCTGAAGCGCCGGATCGCGGAGGGGACGGCGGCCATCCAGCGCCTGCGCCTGCTCAATCATTTCTTCTACCGCGATCTCGGCTTCGGCCCCAACGCGAACGACTACTACGATCCGGACAACTCGTACCTGAACGTGGTGCTCAAGCAGCGCCGGGGCATTCCGATCTCGCTGGCCGTCCTCTACATGGAACTCGGCCAGCAGATCGGCCTGCCGCTCAAGGGTGTTGCCTTCCCCAGCCACTTCCTGGTTCGCATGACGATTCCGGCGGGCGAGGTCGTGCTCGACCCGCTGACCGGCGAGACGCTTTCGAAGGAACAGTTGCAGGAAATGCTCGACCCCTATCTCGAGCGCGAGGGGATCACCAATTCGAGCGAAGTGCCGCTTGGCCTGTTTTTGCAAACGGCCAGCCATCGCGAGATCATCGCGCGGATGCTGCGCAACCTGAAGGCGATCTATTTGCAGGAGTCACGCTGGCAGCGGCTGCTGGCGGTGCAGAACCGCCTGGTGATCCTGTTGCCGGACTCGATCGAGGAAGTACGCGACCGGGGGCTGGCGTATGCCAACCTGGAATGCTTCCGCCCGGCGCTGGAGGACCTGGAAGCCTATGTCCAGGCCCGCCCCGATGCGGCCGACTCCACGCAGATCCGCGATCGGATGCCGGCCTTGCGGATGATGAGCCGCAGCCTCAACTAACGGCTGCAGGCCCATCCGACCCCGCCCCGCTCAGGAAGCGCGCGTATCGCGCGCCTTGCCGCGCACCAGCTTCCACAACCCGCCCAGCACCAGCGGCACCACGGCCGCGCCAATACCAGCCAGCACGATCAGGTTCAGGTATTGCTTGATGAACGGCAGGTTGCCGAAGAAGTAACCGGCGAATACCAGGCCGAACACCCAGATCACCGCGCCGATCACATTGAACAGCTGGAATCGCGCGAACGTCATCTGCGACACGCCGGCCACGAACGGCGCGAACGTGCGCACGATCGGGATGAAACGTGCCATCACCAGCGTCTTGCCGCCATGCTTCTCGTAGAACATGTGCGTCTTGAGCAGCGCCTTCTGGTCCAGGAATCGCCACTGGTGATCGAATACCTTCGGCCCGATCCAGCTACCGACCATGTAGTTGACCGTATTGCCGGTCACCGCCGCCAACAGCAGCAGCCCCGCCAGCACCCATTCGTTCATCGCGCCGGTCGCGCACATCGCGCCGGCAATGAACAGCAGCGAGTCGCCCGGCAGGAAGGGCAGCACCACCAGCCCCGTCTCGGCAAAGACGATCGCAAACAGGATGCCGTAGACCCAGACGCCATAGTCCAGGACGAACTGTCCGAGGAATTTGTCGACATGGAGAACCATGTCGAGCAGTTGCAATGCGGTATCCAAATTTGTCCCCATTCAATGAAGGTCCACATCATACAAGAGCGCCCGGTTTGATCCGTCACCTGGCGCCCGGAAAAGTGCCCAGGACTGTGCCGAATTCGTGTCCTCGCGCACGTATAATCGCCCACATGCCTGCCGAAGCCGACCGTACCCATCCTCGCACCGCCCAACCCAACCGCCCCATTCGCCCGCTGCCGGACCAGCTGATCAGCCAGATCGCTGCCGGCGAAGTGGTGGAACGGCCCGCGTCGGTCGTCAAGGAACTGCTCGAGAACGCACTCGACGCCGGCGCCACGCAACTGGGTATCCGGCTCGAGGAAGGCGGCGTGAGACGCATCGTCATCACCGACAACGGCTGCGGCATTCCCGCCGACGAACTGCCCGTCGCGCTGATGCGCCACGCCACCAGCAAGATCGCCTCACTGGACGAACTCGAATCGGTCCTGACACTGGGCTTCCGCGGCGAGGCGCTGGCCTCGATTGCCTCGGTCTCCCATCTCGTGCTGACCAGCCGCACGGCCACCGCCACGCACGCCACCCAGATCAGCGCCGACACAGGCCATCTGCAACCCGCTTCAGGCGGAGTTGGCACGATGATCGACGTGCAGCACCTGTACTTCAACACGCCAGCCCGTAGAAAGTTCCTGAAATCGGAACAAACCGAGCTGGGGCATTGCCTGGAAATGATCCGCCGCGTCGCGCTGGCACGGCCCGATGTCACGATTTCGGTGCACCACAACGGCAAGCCGCTGGAGCACTGGAATGCCGGCGACGTGGCCACGCGCACGGCGCAGGTGCTCGGCAGCGACTTCGCGCGCGCCCGCCTACCGCTCGACGAACAGGCCGACGCGCTGCACCTCTATGGCTTTGCCGGACTGCCCACCGCATCGCGAGGCCGGCCGGACCAGCAGTATTTCTTCGTCAATGGCCGTTTCGTGCGCGACAAGCTGCTCAACCATGCTGTACGCAGCGCCTATCAGGACGTGCTGCATGGGGACCGATTCCCATCGTATGTGATCTGCCTGGACCTGCCGCCCGAACTGGTCGACGTGAACGTTCACCCTTCCAAGATCGAGGTTCGCTTCCGCGAATCGCGTGCGGTGCACCAGTTTGTCTATCACGCAGTGCAGCGATGCCTGGCACGTCAGGCCGGCGAGCAAGGCGACAGCCTGCATTCGGAGATCGCCGATGATGCGGGACGGCCTTCGATGCCTGCGGCCCGTCCAGGCGGCGCGCCGGGTGCGCCGGGCGCCGCGCCGCAGTGGGTCAATTATTCGGCAGGCCGCCAGACCGAGCTTGGTATCGCGCAGCCGCGTCAAGCCTATCTGGGCATGGTCCGCGACGCCGCCGGGCAAGGTGGCGCGCGGCCCTGGCAACCCTCACCACAGCCACCGGCCTGGTTGGCCGACGCACAGGCAGCACGCGCAGACGAACCGCCGGGCCTGCTCGATCGATTACCGCAGCAACCGCAGCAGACTTCCACCCTGCCCGCAGCGAACGAAGGCGACGACGATCATCCGCTCGGTTACGCAGTGGCGCAGCTACACGGCATCTATGTGCTGGCGCAAAACGCCCGGGGGCTCGTGCTGGTCGATATGCACGCGGCGCACGAGCGCATCCTGTACGAACAGATCAAGACCGCCCTCGACGCGCGCGAACTGGCGGTGCAGCCGCTGCTGATTCCGGTGACGCTGCCGGCCAGTCCGGTGGAAATCGGCGCAGCCGAAGAACATCAGGAAACGCTGCGACTGCTCGGCTTCGACATCAAGCCCGTATCCCCCACGACGCTCGCCGTGCGCGCGATTCCCGCACTCCTCAAGCAGGCCGATACCGAAGCCTTGGCCCGCGACGTGCTGCGCGACCTGCAGGCCTACGGCGGTTCGCGCGTGCTGGCCGAGCGCCAGAATGAACTGCTGGCCACGTTGGCTTGCCACAGCGCCGTGCGCGCCAATCGCAAGCTGACCGTAGAAGAGATGAACGCCCTGCTGCGCCAGATGGAGCAGACCGAGCGCGCCGACCAGTGCAACCACGGCCGCCCGACATGGGTGCAGTTGACGGTTGCGGAACTCGACCGCCTGTTCCTGCGCGGCCAGTAATCTCCCCCAGCTTCAAGATGTCCGCACAGTCCCACCCGCCCGTCGTCTGCCTGCTCGGCCCCACCGCATCGGGCAAGACGGCGGCCGCGCTCGAACTGGCCGCGCGCACGCCGGTCGAGATCATCAGCCTCGATTCAGCGCTGGTCTATCGCGAGATGGACATCGGCACGGCCAAGCCCACGCGCGAGGAACTGGCCAGCGTGCCGCATCACCTGATCGACATCATCGATCCGCTCGAAAGCTATTCGGCGGCGCAGTTCGTGACCGACGCCGAGCGGCTGATCGGCGAGATCCGCGCACGCGGCCGCACGCCGCTGATCGTCGGCGGCACGATGCTCTATTACAAGGCGCTAACGCAAGGGCTCAACGACCTGCCTCAGGCCGATGCCACGGTGCGCGCGGAACTCGACGCGCTGGCGGCCGAGCGCGGCTGGCCGGCGCTTCATGCGATGCTGGCCGAGGTCGACCCCATCACGGCTGCGCGGCTCGCGCCCAACGATGCGCAGCGCATCCAGCGCGCGCTGGAAATTCATCGCCTCAGCGGTCAGCCGATGTCCGCGCTGCTGGCACGGCAAGCCGACGCCCGCACGTTCACCGGCGTGGCCGACGCTCGCTACCGCGTGATCGCCCTGGAGCCGTCGGACCGCGCCGTGCTGCACGCGCGCATTGCCGACCGCTACGACGCGATGCTCAAGGGCGGGTTGATCGAGGAAGTGGAGCGCCTGCGCGCGCGCGGCGACCTCCACCTGGGTCTGCCGTCGATCCGCTGCGTGGGCTATCGTCAGGTGTGGGAATACCTCGATGGCGACTGCGACTTCGCGACGATGCGTGAGCGCGGCATCGC
Source organism: Cupriavidus sp. UBA2010 (assembly GCF_002335265.1). NCBI lineage: Bacteria > Pseudomonadati > Pseudomonadota > Betaproteobacteria > Burkholderiales > Burkholderiaceae > Cupriavidus > Cupriavidus sp. UBA2010. The sequence goes on along the minus strand of NZ_DDCI01000033.1, from coordinate 202,926 downwards.
CGCCACGCGCCAGCTATGCAAGCGACAGCTGACCTGGTTGCGCAGCACCCCGGAGCGCATCGGCATCGACTGCCTGGCGCCAGACTACGTTGCAAGGGTTGCCGACGCGGCGGGGTGGTGACGGCGTGCGGAGTGGAAGATAATCGTCGCTCAAACCTTTTTGGCCTGCTTTCCGCCCGCCCCAGATGACCACGTTCACCATCCGCCCCGCCGCCCCCGCCGATAGCGAGACCCTGTACAACCTGATTTCGGCGCTGGCCGAATACGAGAAGCTCACGCATCTGGTGGAAGCCACGCCGCAGAAGCTCTGCGATGCGCTGTTCGGCGCGCATCCGGGCGCCGAGGCCGTGATTCTCGAAGTGGATACGGACAGCGGCAAGCTGCCGGTCGGCTTCGCGCTCTTTTTCCACAACTTCTCGACGTTCCTGGCCAAGCCGGGGCTCTACCTGGAAGACCTGTTCGTCGACCCGGCATGGCGCGGGCACGGGCTGGGCAAGGCCCTGCTCAAGCACCTGGCGGCGCTGGCCGTGGAGCGCGGCTGCGGCCGCTTCGAATGGTCGGTGCTCGACTGGAACCAGCCGTCGATCGATTTCTACCGCGCGATGGGTGCCGACGTGATGCCGGACTGGCGCATCTGCCGCGTGACGGGCGATGCGCTTACGAAGCTGGGTGCCTGATCCCTGACGCCCAGGAAACAAAAAGCCCGGCCTCTCGGCCGGGCTTTTTGTTGATACGTCAGCAAGGCTGATCAGACCACCACGGTCTGCGCCTGGCCTTCGGCACGCTCGCGGATCTCACCGATCTGCCACACGGCCTCGCCGGCCGCCTGCAGGTGGCGGATGGCGCGTTCAGCGTCTTCCTTCGCCACGATCACGACCATGCCGATACCGCAGTTGAACACGCGGTGCATTTCGGCGTCGGCCACGCGGCCTTCTGCCTGCAGCCACTGGAACAGCGGCGGCAGCGTCCAGGCATCGCGCTGGATCACGGCGGTGACGTTGTCGGCCAGCACGCGCGGCACGTTCTCGGTCAGGCCACCACCGGTGATGTGGGCCATACCCTTGACCGGCAGCGTTTCGATCAGCGACAGCAGCGGCTTCACGTAGATGCGCGTCGGCGCCATGATGGCGTCCTGCAGGCGCTGGCCGTGGAAGTCGGCGTCCAGGTTCGGACGAGCCACGTCGATGATCTTGCGCACCAGCGAGTAGCCGTTCGAATGCGCGCCCGACGAAGCCAGGCCCAGCACCACGTCACCCGGGGTGATCGTGCTGCCGTCGATGATCTTCTTCTTTTCCACGGCGCCGACCGCGAAACCGGCCAGGTCGTATTCGCCGTCCGGGTACATGCTCGGCATTTCGGCGGTTTCGCCGCCGATCAGCGCGCAGCCAGCCAGTTCGCAGCCGTGGGCGATGCCCTTGATCACGGTGGCCGCGGTTTCCACGTCCAGCTTGCCGCAGGCAAAGTAGTCGAGGAAGAACAGCGGCTCGGCACCCTGCACGAGGATGTCGTTGACGCTCATCGCCACCAGATCCTGGCCCACCGTGTCATGGCGGTTGAGCTGGAACGCCAGCTTGAGCTTCGTGCCCACGCCGTCGGTGCCCGAAACCAGGACCGGCTCCTGGTACTTCTTCGACAGCTCGAACAGCGCGCCGAAACCGCCAATGCCGGCCATCACGCCTTCGCGCATGGTGCGCTTGGCAAACGGCTTGATCCGGTCGACCAGCGCGTCGCCGGCTTCGATGTCAACACCGGCGTCGCGGTAGGAAAGGCCTGCCTGGCCGGCGGTCGGGGATGCGCTCATGAGAACCTGCTTGTCTTTGAGGAGGTGAAGTGTGGATTCCGGCGCTCGGCTGACGCGCTTTTCGCCAAATCTGGCGTAGTGGGCGGGCTCGAGTCCAGTAAAATCGCAATTTTAACGGATACAGGCTCCCGGCGACCAGCTATCGCGGTCACTCTCCGTCAGCCGCAGAATCGGGCAAGTAACGCATTCGTCATGTCACCGCGTCAAAAGCAGCTCTCGCTCGAACTGGGCAGCCCGCCGCCGTCCACATTCGAGAATTTCTTCGTGGCCGCCAACCGCGAGTCCGTGCAGCGCCTGCGCGAACTGCCTGGCCTGGTCGCGCGCGAGCAGGCCACGGACCGCCTGATCTACCTGTGGGGCGAGGTCGGCTCTGGCCGCACGCACCTGCTGCATGCCGTATGCGACGCCGCGCTGCACACCGGCCTGAATTGCCGGTACCTCAGCCCGCACCACGCCCTGTCCGACTTCATGTTTGACCCGTCGTGCCAGATTTATACGGTCGACGACGTCGAATTGCTCGACGAAGCCCGCCAGATCGCGGTGTTCTCACTGTACAACGAGGTCCGCGCCCATGTGCGGTGCGCGCTCGTGGTGGCCGGGGGCCTGGCGCCGCGGGCCATGCCGGTACGTGAAGATTTGCGCACCCGGCTCGGCTGGGGCCTGGTATACCAGGTGGAATCGCTCTCGGACGAGGACAAGATGGCCGCGCTCTTGCAGGCCGCACGCGAGCGGGGCCTGCAGTTGTCACCCGAAATCCCGCACTGGCTCGTCACACGGCACTACCGTGACATGCCCAGCCTGATGGCGCTGCTGGACGCGCTCGATACCTACTCGCTCGAACGCAAACGCGCGGTGACGCTGCCGCTGCTGCGCGAAATGTTCGCTGAATTCCGGGAGTAACCGACGCCCCGCCGGCCTGGCTGGCACGAAATCCGCTCGGTCCGGGCTCAGGACACCGCCGGACTGGCAAGGCCGGCTCCCTGCCCCGACTGCCTGTTGCACTCTCATGTAAAATCGCCGCCCATGAATCTGGCATTGTTTGACCTCGACCACACCCTGATCCCCACCGATAGCGACCATGAGTGGGGCCGCTTCCTAGTTCGCATGGGCGTCGTCGACGAGGAATCCTATCGTCGCAAGAACGACGAGTTCTATAGCCAATACAAGGCTGGCACGCTCGATATCGGGGCATTCCTGCGCTTCGCGCTGGCCCCGCTGGCTGCCAATCCGCGCGACCGCCTGGATCAATGGCGTGTGCGCTTCATGCACGAGGTAATCGAGCCCGTCATCACGCCGCAGGCCCGCGCGCTGGTCTACAAGCACCTGGAAGCCGGCGACCTGTGCGCGGTGGTGACTGCCACCAACAGTTTCGTGACGGCCCCGATCGCCCAGGCATTCGGGATCAAGCACCTGATCGCCACCGAGCCCGCGACCATCGACGGCAAGCCGGAAAGCGCCTTCACCGGTGAAGTATTCGGCGTGCCGAGCTTCCGGGAAGGCAAGATCACCCGCGTGGAGAGCTGGCTGAAGGGCTTGGGCGCCCGCTGGGACGACTTCGGCTCGACGACGTTCTACAGCGACTCGGCCAACGACCTGCCCCTGCTCGAGAAAGTCAGCGAGCCGGTGGCCGCCAACCCGGACGATCGCCTGCGCACCCATGCAGCCTCGGCCGGCTGGCGCATCATGGATCTGTTCTGAAGTGATCAAAAAGCTCATCAACCGGCTGCTTGGCAAGCCGGGGCCCAAGCAGCGCCGCACCGGACGCGCCCATGCGGCGCGCGTCGTCGGCGTTGACGAACACCGAATCGACCCGGCGCTGATTTCGCGCAACGCGGTCAAGGTGACCTCCGCCCTGCAGCAGGCCGGCTACCAGGCCTTCATCGTGGGTGGCGCCGTGCGCGACCTGCTGCTCGGCATCAAGCCGAAGGACTTCGACGTGGCAACCAATGCCACGCCCGAGCAGGTGCAGGCGCTGTTCCGCCGCTCACGCATCATCGGCCGACGCTTCCAGATCGTTCACGTCACGTTCTACGGCGGCCGCGAGCAGGAAATCATCGAAGTCTCGACCTTCCGCGCGCTGGTCGACGCCGTCGCCAGCGAGACGCTGCCCGAAGGCCGCCGCCTCAAGCGCGCGGAACTCGACAGCAAGACCCACGCGATCGACGCCAGCGGCCGCGTGCTGCGCGACAACGTCTGGGGCACGCAGGCCGAGGACGCGGAACGCCGCGACTTCACGATCAACGCGATGTACTACGATCCGGCCGCGCAGACCGTGCATGACTACCATCACGGCATGGAAGACATCCGCGCGCGCACGCTGCGCATGATCGGCGACCCGGTCACGCGCTATCGCGAGGACCCCGTGCGCATGCTGCGCGTGGTGCGTTTTGCGGCCAAGACGGGCTTTTCGATCGACGACCATACGCGCGAGCCGATCGTCGGCCTGGCCTCGCTGATCCACAACGTGCCCAGCGCGCGCCTGTTCGACGAAATGCTCAAGCTGCTGATGTCCGGCCATGCGTGGGCCTCGCTGCAGGAACTGCGCAAGGCGGGCCTGCACAAGGGCCTGCTGCCGCTGCTGGACGTCGCGCTGGAACAACCGATGGGCCAGCGCTTCGTGCAGCTCGCCCTCGACAACACCGACCGCCGCGTGCAGGCGGGCAAGCCGGTTTCGCCGGGCTTCCTGTTCGCATCGCTGCTCTGGCACCACGTGCTGCAGCGCTGGAACAAGCTGCGCGAGCAAGGCGAGCACCCGATCGCCGCGCTCAACACCGCGATGGATCAGGTGCTGGAAAAGCAGACCGGCCAGCTTGCGATCCAGCGCCGCTTTGTCACCGACATGCGCGATATCTGGGGGATGCAGCCGCGTTTCGAGAAGCGCGTCGGTCGCATGCCGTTCCGCCTGCTGGAATCGCCGCGCTTCCGCGCTGGCTACGATTTCCTGCAACTGCGCTGCGAAGCCGGTGAACAGGCGGCCGAAATGGGCCAGTGGTGGACCGACTTCCAGAACGCGTCCCCCGATCAGCGCGAAGCGATGATCGAGGCCGCGCGCCCAGCCCGTTCCAGGGGTGGCAAGGGTGGCCAGGGCGGCCAGGGTGGACAGAGCGGCGCAAACGAACCGGAAGCTGGCGAAGGCGCGGAAGGAGCGGAAGGCGATGCGCCGGCCCGCAAACGGCGTCGCCGACGCAGTCCGCGGAAATCAGATAAAGTGTCTTCCCGCAGCGAGGCGGATTCGGCAGAAGGAGGTCAGGCCGTCGCACAATCCCGCCGCGCCCAGCCGGAGGAATAACATGACGCTCGCCTTCATCGGCATCGGCGCCAATCTTGGTGATGCACGCCAGGCAGTAAAAGACGCCATCGTGTGCCTGGCCCAGCAGGTCGGCATCACGGTGGTCGCCAAGTCGTCGTTCTATCGCACCGCACCAGTCGACGCCACAGGCGCTGACTACTTCAACGCGGTGGTGAAGATCGAGACGCCGTTCACGGCAGCGCAGCTCCTGCGTATCTGCCACCACATCGAAGACCAGTTCGGCCGGGAACGGCCGTTCCGGAACGCGCCGCGCACGCTCGACCTGGATCTGCTGCTGTTCGGCGCGGAGTCGATCAATACCGAAGTGCTGACCGTTCCGCATCCGCGCATCACCGAGCGTGCGTTCGTGCTGGTGCCGCTGGTCGAGCTCGATCCCGAGATCGAGATTCCTGGAGTGGGCCGCGCGGCCGGTTTCCTGCCGGACGTGCAGGAACAGCGCATCGAGAAGTTTTCCTCATGCAAATGCTCGCGCATGAAGGAAGGCGACGGCGCGCAGCCATGAGCGCGCCACGCCGCGGCTGACACATGCTCGATCATCTGCGTCGTATCGTCATCGAAGGCCCGGTCGGCTCCGGCAAGGCCGCGCTGGCCCAGCGCCTGGCGCGCCATCTCCAGGCGGGCGAACTGCCCGACGGCGCGCGCAACAACCCCTTCCTCGAACGCTTCTACCGCGAACCACAGCGCTATGCGCTGGCGATGCAGCTCGCCTGCCTGAACCAGCGCGTAACCCAGCTCCAGCAGTGGCATTCGGCGATGCTGGCCGGCCAGCGCATGATCGGCAACTTCCTGTTCGCGCGCGACCGTGTCTACGCTTCGCTGACACTCGACACCGACGAACTCGCGCTCTACGACGCGCTGGCGGCACGCCTGCAAGCGCCGGCGCAGCGCGTGGATCTGGTCATCATGCTACAGGCCACGCCTTCGTTGCTGCGTGAGCGAATCGCGCGGCGCGGCCTGCCCGGCGAGAGCGGTATTGACGACCAATATCTGCAGCGGCTCACCGATGCTTATGGCGAGTTGTTCCACCGCTACGACGAAGCCCCCGTGCTGATCGTCGATACCGCACATTTCAACCCGGTAGACAACGACGTTGATTTCCGTACACTACTGTCGCGCATCGAGAACATGCGAGGCCGCAGGGCCTTTCTGAATCTCGTAGCGTCCTGAGTCGTCCCGAGCGCCTGTCGGGCCGTTTCCACACGTGAAGCGGCTTTCGCCAGGCAGCACAACACACGAAAAAGACAGCGGTCGACCCTGGCAATTCGATGCACGGGTCCGAACCGATCAACCACGGGTACTGCCATGAGTTACCTCCTCGATCCCTCCCGCAAGACCGTTACCATCCCCAAACTGCAGGCCATGCGTGAAGCCGGCGAAAAGATCGCCATGCTCACCGCCTACGATTCCAGCTTCTCCGCGCTGCTCGATCTCTGCGGCGTGGAAGTGATCCTGGTCGGCGATTCGCTCGGCAACGTGATGCAGGGCCAGCAGACCACGCTGCCCGTCACGCTCGAGCACATGGTCTATCACACCGAATGCGTGTCGCGCGGCAACCAGACCGCGCTGCTCGTGTCCGACCTGCCGTTCGGCACGTATCCGACCCCCGAGAAGACCTTCGAAAGCGCAGCCGCGCTGATGCGTGCCGGCGCGCAGATGGTGAAGCTCGAAGGCGGTGACTGGCTGGCGCCGACGGTGAAGTTCCTGGTCGAGCGCAGCATTCCGGTATGCGCGCACATCGGGCTGACGCCGCAATCGGTACACGCGCTCGGCGGCTTCAAGGTGCAGGGCAAGACCGACGAGAGCGCCGCGCAGCTGAAGCGTGACGCGCTGGCGCTGCAGCAGGCCGGCGCGCAGCTGATCGTCATGGAGGCCGTGCCGGCCAAGCTCGCCGGCGAAGTGACTGCGCAACTCTCCATCCCGACCATCGGTATCGGCGCTGGCGTCGATTGCTCGGGCCAGGTGCTGGTGCTGCAGGACATGATCAACATCTACCCGGGCCGCAAGGCCAAGTTCGTGCGCAACTTCATGGAGGGACAGACCTCGATCGAAGCGGCGATCCGGGCCTATGTGGCTGCGGTGAAGGACGGCAGCTTCCCGGCCGTCGAGCATACGTTCTCGGCCTGAACGCCGCGTGGAGATCGGCGCCGCCACGCTCGAAGCATTCCGCCTGCTGGGCAGCGGCGACGGCGCCTTGTGGTTCATTGTCTGGACTTCGCTGATGGTGGCCGGGCTGGGACTGGCACTCGCCACGGTGCCGGCCATCGGCGCGGCCTACCTGATCGCCACGCAGCAATTTCCTGGCCGGCGCGCCGTCGTGGTCGTCGCCCAGGCATTTCTCTCGTTCCCGACCGTGCTGGTCGGCCTGATTCTCTACCTGCTGTTCACGCGCCAGGGGCCGTTGGGCGGCTTCTCGCTGTTGTTCACACCCGCAGGCATGGTGATCGGCCAAGCCGTGATCGCCTTCCCCGTCATCCTGGCGTTCGCGTTATCCACGCTGCAGTCGGCCGATCCACGTCTGCGTGAGACAGCGTGGGTGCTCGGCGCAGGACGCTGGCAGACCTGCATGACCGTGCTGCGCGAACTGCGTTTTGGCCTGATGGCCGCAGTGGTCGCCGGTTTCGGCCGCGTAATCGCCGAGGTCGGTTCGGCGCTGATGATTGGCGGCAATATCGAAGGCGCCACACGCACGATCACCACGGCCATCGCGCTGGAAACGAGCAAGGGCGAGTTCGCCGAAGGCATCGCATTGGGCATCGTGCTCGTGGCGCTGGCGCTGATCGTCAATGTGCTGATGGCCTGGTTGCAGGGCGCCGGAGGTTTTCGCCGATGAGCACGCGGACACCTGCCCCGCTGCTGACGGTGCGAGGATTGTCGCGGCGCGTCGGCGCGCGCAAGTTGTTCGACATCGCCGAACTGGATTTCCCGCGCGCGACGGCCATCGCGCTGACCGGTGTCAACGGCGCGGGCAAGTCCACACTGCTGCGGATAGTGGCCGGGCTCGAACCGGCGCCCGGCGCGACCGCAAGCTGGACCGATGCGAATGGCACCGCGCACACCGTGCCGCTTTCGCCGTTGCCAATGTCGCTACGCCGTCGCATCGCCTACATGCATCAGCATCCATACCTGTTCCGCACCTCAGTGCGCGAGAACATCGCCTATGGTCTGCGTCACCACGGCCTGCCACGCGACGAGATTGATCGGCGGGTGGGCGCGGCGCTGGGCTGGGCCGGCGTGGTGCACGTTCAGGACACTGCGCCCGACAAGCTATCCGGTGGAGAAATCCAGCGTGTGGCACTGGCGCGCGCGAAGGTGCTGGAACCCGATCTGCTGCTGCTCGACGAGCCGACCTCAAGCCTCGATGGTCACGCGCGCGAACAGGTCATCGCACTGATTGGCGAACTGGCCGCCGAAGGGCGAACCGTCGTAATGGTCTGTCACGACCGCGAGCTGATCAACCTGCCCGGTGTGGTGCGCTGGAAGCTCGGCGAAGGCCGGCTTGATACGCGACACAAGTAGTCGCTGTGGCAGACACCCTAGACACCTTGCTCAGATCAGGCGCGCGCGCAGCGTGCCGCGCAATGCGTTGGCGATAACGATGGCTTCGGCGCGCCGCACCATGTCGCGCGTCACGGTGGCTTCCTGCACCGGTCCGTCGATCAATGCGTCACCTTCTTCGAGCACCACGGCACGCATCACGCCCGGCAGGATGTCCGCCGAGAGTGGCGGTGTCATCCACTGGCCATCCACCTTGATGAACACCGAACTGCGGCCGCCTTCGAGCAGTTCGTCGCACGTGTTGAAGAACAGGCTATCGAATCCGCCTGCCCGCTCCGCGGCCTGCCATCCCTGATCAAACACGGCGCGCGCGCTGAGCTTGTGCCGGCGCAGCGGATCGTGAACGGGCAGGCATGTCGGTGCGATCCCGAGACCCGCGACGCCATGCGCGAGCGGAGCCAATGCCCCGCTGGCAAATACCAGCGTGCCGCGCTTGTCCACGCTCACGCGCAGGCGCCAGTCGCCATCGCCCAGTCGCGCGGCTTCAGCCTGCACCGCCGCGCGGGCTTCAGGCAAGTCCAGCGCGAAGCCGAACGCCGCCGACGAGTTCGCTAGTCGCTGCAAATGGCGCTCGCGATGTAACACTGCGCCATCGCGCGCATGCATGGTCTCGAACAACGTGAAGCCGGGGTCATGACCCGTCAGGAACCGCGCTTTCCATCCGCATTCGGCGTACTCGTCGTCGGCCACGCTATCGTGCACGATGCCACCGCCCACGCCCATCTCGGCCGCACGCAGGCCATCGGCCCCGGGCGGCGCCAGCACCAGCGTGCGGATCGCCACAGACATGCCGAAGGCGCCGACGCCAATGACTTCCGTAGTCTCATGCGATGGTGCATCGAGCCAACCGATCGCGCCCGTGTACAACCCACGTGGCGACGTCTCGAGCTCGGCGATGATCTGCATCGTGCGCCGCTTGGGCGCGCCGGTAATCGAGCCGCACGGGAACAGCGCGGTCATCAACGCTCCGAACGACGTACCCGGGCGCGCGGTCGCGGTGACTGTCGACGTCATCTGCAATACGCGACCGAACGGTTCGACGACGAAGCGCTCGGGCACCTTCACGCTCCCGGGGACCGCCACGCGACCGAGGTCGTTGCGCAGCAGGTCGACGATCATCACGTTCTCGGCGCGGTTCTTGGCATCGGTGGCCAGTTGTTTCGCGGCGCGCGCATCCTGCTCGGCATCCCCGGAGCGCGGCGCGGTGCCCTTCATCGGACGCGCGACGAGATGTCCGTGGCCATCGTGCTCGACGAACAGTTCGGGCGATAGCGACAGCACCCAACCGTCACCGGGCAGATGCGCTAGCACGCCGAACGGCACCGGCTGTGCCGCGCGCAACGCCGCGTAGAACGCCATCGGATCGCCAAACACGCGACAGCGCAGTCGTCGCGTGAAGTTGACCTGATAGGTATCGCCCGCCTCGATGTAATCGTGGATGCGCGCGATCGCTTCGGTGTATTGCGTCCGCGTGGTGCTGGCCGTGACGTCGAGTGTGCCCGTCGGGCCTGGTTGCGCGCCTGCGGCTAGCCACTGGGCCACGCCTTCGGTATCGAGCCGGCGCAACGTGCGAAACCACAGCACGCGCAGGGCGCCGTCGTGAAACGGCAGCGCATTGCCGACGTGCACGGGTGCGCCGACGATCTCACCACCGAATTCGTAGGGCGCAAAGAACGCGGCGTGCAACCCGTCCCGCCAGCCGCTGGCCAGCAGCGTGTCGAGCGCCGATACGTCGGCGCCGGCCTCCAGCACGTCCTCCCGCACGAAATCGGTATAGAGACGCGAAGCCGTCACGCCAGGGCCGGCTGTGGCGTCGTCGAGCAGAACGAAGGGGGGCGAAGGGATGGGTACCACGAAGACTGGATGCGAAAACGCTGCAGTCGGCATTATCGCTGCGTTGGGCGTAAAAAAACCGGCCACGCTGGACACGTGGCCGGTTTCATCGTCCTGTTGACGGGTCGATGAGGCGATCAGCTAAAGAAGCTCTTCACCTTGTCGAGCCAGGACTGCTCCTGCGGGCTGTGACGCGAACCGCCCTCGTGCACCGAGCGGTCAAACTGACGCAGGATGTCCTTCTGGGCCTCGGTCAGCTTGACCGGCGTCTCCACGTTCACATGCACGTAGAGGTCGCCCGGATATCCGGAACGCACACCCTTGATGCCCTTGCCGCGCAGGCGGAACGTCTTGCCGGCCTGGGTGCCTTCCGGCACCGGGAAACTGGCCCGGCCGCCCAGCGTCGGCACTTCGATATCGCCGCCCAGCGCCGCCGTGGCGAACGAGATCGGCATCTGGCAATGCAAGTCGTCACCGTCGCGCTCGAACACCGGGTGCTGCTTGATATGCACCTCGACGTAGAGATCGCCCGGCGGGCCGCCGTTGATGCCCGGCTCGCCGTTGCCCGACGAACGGATACGCATCCCTTCGTCGATACCGGCCGGAATCTTGACCTCGAGCGTCTTCTGCGACTTGAGCTTGCCCTGACCGTGGCACTTGGTGCACGGCTTCGGGATGAACTTGCCGCTGCCGTGGCACTTCGGGCAGGTCTGCTGCATCGTGAAGAAGCCCTGCGACACACGCACCTGGCCCACGCCGTTACAGGTCGGGCAGGTTTCAACCGACGAACCCGGCTCGGCGCCATTGCCGTGGCAGTGTTCGCAATCGTCCCAGTGCGGCACGCGGATCTGCGCCTCGTGGCCATGCGCGGCCTGCTCCAGCGAGATCTCCATGCTGTAGCGCAGGTCGGCGCCACGGTAGGCCTGCGGGCCGCCGCCACGGCGTCCGCCGCCGCCGGCTGCCTGGCCGAAGATGTCGCCGAAGATATCGCCGAACGCTTCCGCGAAGCCACCGCCGCCAAACCCGCCGCCGCCGAATCCACCGGCCATGTTCGGGTCCACGCCAGCGTGGCCGTATTGATCGTAAGCCGCCTTCTTCTCGGGGTCGGAGAGCATCTCGTAGGCCTCCTTGACCTCCTTGAATTTCTCCTCGGCTTCCTTGTTATCCGGATTGCGGTCCGGATGGTGCTTCATCGCGAGCTTGCGATAAGCCTTCTTGATCTCGTCGTCGCTCGCGTTCTTGCCTACCCCGAGCACTTCGTAGTAGTCACGTTTTGCCATGGTGGCTCATACCTGATTGGCCCGACGGAGCCCTTACATGCCCGCCGCGCGATAAGCAAAAAAGCCGAGCGCAGTGTCCAACCGAGGTTTGCACCTGGTGTCAGACAACCGTCGCCCGGCGTCGGGAACGGGTGGCGGCGCCGGCATCACCCGCGCCGCCACCCGCCGTCCCGATTACTTCTTGTCGTTCACTTCCTTGAACTCGGCATCCACGACGTTGTCGTCCTGCGGCTGGGCCTGCTGCTGTGCGCCGCCGGCTGCGCCGGCACCTGCCGCCGCACCTTCACCGGCCTGGGCCTGCATGTCGGCGTAGACCTTCTCGCCCAGCTTCTGGCTGACTTCGGACAGCGCATTGACCTTGGCGTCGATCTCGGCCTTGTCACCACCGCGGGCGGCATCTTCCAGGTCCTTGATCGCGGCTTCGATCTTTTCCTTCTCGCCGGCTTCGAGCTTGTCGCCGTACTCGCCCAGCGCCTTGCGCGTCGAGTGGATCAGCGCGTCGGCCTGGTTGCGGGCGTCGGCCAGCTCACGGGCGCGCTTGTCTTCCTCGGCATTGGCTTCGGCATCCTTCACCATGCGCTGGATCTCGTCTTCGGACAGACCCGAGTTCGCCTTGATCGTGATGCGGTTTTCCTTGCCGGTGGCCTTGTCCTTGGCGCCCACATGCAGAATGCCGTTGGCGTCGATGTCGAACGAGACCTCGATCTGCGGCGTGCCACGCGGTGCCGGCGCAATGCCTTCCAGGTTGAACTCGCCCAGCATCTTGTTGCCGGTGGCCATCTCGCGCTCGCCCTGGTACACCTTGATCGTCACGGCCGGCTGATTGTCGTCAGCGGTCGAGAAAACCTGTGCGTGCTTGGTCGGGATGGTCGTGTTCTTGTTGATCATCTTGGTCATCACGCCACCCAGCGTTTCGATGCCCAGCGACAACGGCGTCACGTCCAGCAGCAGCACGTCGGTACGGTCGCCCGACAGCACCGAACCCTGGATGGCGGCACCCACGGCCACGGCTTCGTCCGGGTTCACGTCCTTGCGGGCTTCCTTGCCGAAGAACTCGCGCACCTGTTCCTGCACCTTCGGCATACGGGTCATGCCGCCGACCAGGATCACGTCGTCAATGTCGCTAACCTTGACGCCTGCATCCTTGATCGCGGTACGGCACGGTTCGATCGTGCGGGTGATCAGTTCTTCCACCAGCGCTTCGAGCTTGGCGCGCGTGATCTTCAGATTCAAGTGCTTCGGACCCGAGGCATCGGCCGTGATGTACGGCAGGTTGATCTCGGTCTGCTGCGAGCTCGACAGTTCGATCTTGGCCTTTTCAGCGGCTTCCTTCAGGCGTTGCAGCGCCAGCACGTCCTTCGACAGATCGACGCCCTGTTCCTTCTTGAACTCGCCGATGATGTAGTCGATGATGCGCTGGTCGAAGTCCTCGCCACCGAGGAACGTGTCGCCGTTGGTCGACAGCACTTCGAACTGCTTTTCGCCATCCACGTCGGCGATTTCGATGATCGAGATGTCGAACGTGCCGCCGCCGAGGTCATACACGGCAATCTTGCGGTCGCCCTTCTCGTTCTTGTCCATGCCGAACGCCAGCGCTGCAGCGGTCGGTTCGTTGATGATGCGCTTGACGTCCAGCCCGGCGATGCGGCCGGCATCCTTGGTTGCCTGGCGCTGCGAGTCGTTGAAGTACGCCGGCACCGTGATCACGGCTTCGGTCACCGGCTCGCCCAGGTAGTCCTCGGCGGTCTTCTTCATCTTGCGCAGCACTTCGGCCGAAACCTGCGGCGGGGCCAGCTTCTGGTCGCGCACGCCAACCCAGGCGTCGCCGTTGTCGGCCTTGACGATCGCGTACGGCATCAGGCCGATGTCCTTCTGGACTTCCTTCTCTTCGAACTTGCGGCCGATCAGGCGCTTCACCGCGTACAGCGTGTTACGCGGGTTGGTGACGGCCTGGCGCTTGGCAGGCGCGCCAACCAGGATCTCGCCATCTTCCATGTAGGCGATGATCGACGGCGTGGTGCGTGTGCCTTCGGAGTTCTCGATGACTTTCGGCGTGTTGCCTTCCAGAATGGACACGCAGCTGTTGGTGGTACCGAGGTCGATACCGATGATCTTACCCATAGTGTTCTCTCCTATTGAGCCCCGCTTCTTGAGATCAGGGCTGCAATTCAACCTGAATGCGAAATGTGGCCATCGCGGGCCATTTCAAGGGCGAAATTCGCAAATCCGAGTAAATTTCTCGGAAAAACGAGTCAGCCTAATTAGTGGCTCATGCGTAACTTTCAGGATTCCCGCTCGCGCTGCCAGAGCACGTCGCTCCCGCCACCCACACGGTTCAGCACACGGGCCAGCACGAACAGCAGGTCTGACAGCCTGTTCAGGTACTGGCGCGGCGCCTCGTTGAGCGCTTCGGCTGCGCCCAGCTCCACAAGCGCACGTTCCGCCCGGCGGCAGACCGTACGGCAGATGTGGGCCTGCGCGGCGGGCCGGCTTCCGCCCGGCAGGATGAATTCGGCCAGCCGTGGCAGGGCGGCATTGTAATGGGCCAGCCAGTCGTCGAGCTGGGCCACCTGTGGCGCCTTGAGCAAGGTATAGCCCGGGATGGAGAGTTCACCACCCAGATCGAACAGGTCGTGCTGGATATGGAGCAGCGCGGCGCGGACGTCCTCGGGCAGATCCGGTTCGGTCAGCAGCAGGCCGATATGGGAATTCAGCTCGTCCACGTCGCCGATCGCGACGATGCGCAGGCTGTTCTTGCCAACCCGGCTGCCGTCGCCGAGGCCCGTGGTGCCGGCGTCGCCGGTGCGCGTGGCAATTTTGGACAGGCGATTACCCATGCCGGTCTCCTTGTGGTCAGTGTTTTAGAAGTGGCGCAATTATGGACCCTCCGGGGCCCGGCAGGCCCTGCCACGTGCCGCGCGGGGCGTGTTGGAGACGCATTGGGGACGTATTGGGGACGTATGGGAGACGTGGAAGGCGACGTAGAATGGCGGCATTCCCTTGCATACAGAGCTATACGGCCCGAGCCGGAGACCCGCATGAACCACCCCACACCTGCCGCCGCCCTGGCGCGCCGGCCGTTCCCGTCGGAACTGGCCGATGCCCTCGCCGCCCGCTTCGGCGACCGCTTCACCACCTCGGCCGGCGTGCGCGAGCATCATGGCCGCGACGAATCCCCGTTCCCGCCCGAACTGCCGGACGCCGTGGTCTTTGCCCATAGCACCGAGGAAGTGGCCGAACTGGCGAAGCTCTGCAACACGCATGGCGTGCCGCTGATCCCCTACGGCGCCGGCTCCTCGCTCGAGGGCCACCTGCTGGCCGTGGCCGGCGGTATCAGCCTCGACCTGTCGCAGATGAACCGGGTGCTGGCCGTGCACCCCGAGGATCTGACCGTCACCGTCCAGCCCGGCGTCACGCGCAAACAGCTCAACCAGGAGATCAAGGACACGGGCCTGTTCTTCCCGATCGACCCGGGCGCCGATGCGTCGCTGGGTGGCATGTGCGCCACGCGCGCCTCGGGCACCAACGCGGTCCGCTACGGCACCATGCGCGAGAACGTACTGGCGCTGACCGTGGTCACGGCCGACGGCCGGGTTATCCGCACCGGCACCAATGCGCGCAAGTCGTCGGCGGGCTATGACCTGACGCGCCTGTTCGTCGGCAGCGAAGGCACGCTCGGCATCATCACCGAAGTTACGGTGCGGCTCTATCCGCAGCCGGAAGCGATCTCCGCAGCCGTCTGCGCCTTCCCGAGCATGGGCGACGCCGTGCGCGCCACCATCCAGACGATCCAGCTTGGCGTGCCCGTGGCCCGCGTGGAGTTCGTCGACGCCCTGGCAATCCGTGCGATCAACCGCCATGACAATCTGACCTTGCCGGAAACGCCCCACCTGTTCTTCGAGTTCCATGGCACCGAGGCCGGCGTGCGCGAACAGGCCGAGACCGTGCAGGACATCGCCGCCGAGCACGGTGGCCAGGGCTTCGAATGGGCCACACGGCCCGAGGACCGGTCGCGGCTCTGGAATGCCCGCCATACCGCCTATTTCGCGATGCTCCAGCTGAAGCCGGGCTGCAAATCGGTCACCACCGACGTCTGCGTGCCGATCTCGCGGCTGGCCGACTGCGTGACCGAAACCGAGCGCGATCTGAACGCGTCGTCGCTGCCTTGCCCGATCGTTGGTCACGTCGGGGACGGCAACTTCCACGTGGCGATCCTGGTGGACCCGGACAAGCCCGAGGAAATGGCCGAGGCCGAGGACATCAACCGCCGCATCGTGCAGCGCGCGCTGGCGATGGGCGGCACCTGTACCGGCGAGCACGGCGTGGGCCTGCACAAGATGGGATTTCTGGTGCAGGAGCATGGCGAGGATGCGCTCGACCTGATGCGCGCGATCAAGGATGCGCTCGATCCGAACCACATCCTGAATCCGGGCAAGATCTTCAGCGCCACGCGCTGAGCACGCGGCCATGGCATCGGTTTTCCATCGCGTCCCACCCCTGCACCTGCTGATCGCGTTCGAAGCGGCTGCCCGGCTGGGCAGCTTCGCGCGCGCTGCCGAGGAGCTGTCGGTGACGCCGAGCGCGGTCTCGCACAGGATCAAGAACCTTGAGGAACTCTGGGGCGACGACCTGTTCGTGCGCTCGAACGCCGCGCTGCGGCTGACCGCGGCCGGCACGCGCTACCAACGCAACGTGCAGGATGCGCTGAAGTCGCTCAACGAACTGGCACGCCCCGAGTACAACAAGCTGCGCACGCGGCTGCGCGTGGCGATCCCGCCGACATTCGGTCGCCAGCACCTGGTGCCGCGCCTGCCGGAGTTCACGGCGCTCTATCCGCATATCGATCTCGAACTGCACCTGGCCGTGCCGTTCCTCGACGTCAAGGCCGAGGACACCGATATCGAAATCCGCTACGGCACCGGCCGCTACCCCGACCTGAAGACCACGAAACTGCTGGTCGAGCCCGTGTTTCCGGCGTGCGGCCGCGAGTACTACGAGCGCGTGAACGGCTTTGCGGTCACCAAACCCGAGGATCTGCACAATCTGACGCTGCTGCGCAGCCCGCTGGAACCGTGGCGGCCGTGGTTCGAAACCGCCGGCCTGGACTGGCCGGAGCCGCTGACCGGCGCGCAGTTCAACGATATCGGCCTGATGCTGGAGGCGATCGTCTCGAACCAGGGCGTGGGGCTGGTGCGCCAGCGCATGGCGCGGCAGTGGCTGGCGGCGGGCCAGATGGTGAAGCTGCTCGATATCGAGTCCGTATCGCCACACGGCTACTACATCGTCGAACGCGAGCAGGCGCCGCTGATGCCCGAGGCGCGCTACTTCATCGACTGGCTGCTCGGGCTGGACTGGTAGCGGACAAGCCACTACGCTGGAAGCGGCATCGTCCGCGGCCTCGGGCATTTGCACCCGGCATGAACCTTTTTGATCGGGTCGTCGTGCCGAATTCACGTGCGCCAAGGCGCTCCCGGCGGGGTGCCTGCGCTATAGTCTGCCGTCCCGGCCCCGGTACGAGCACGCATCCACGCGGGAATCGTGCGCGTCGGCCGGTCCGTCACAGGAGTTGCCATGAACGCCCCGCAAGACGCCCAATCTGTCGCCGGTGAATCCGCGGAGACGCGACGCGCCACGCTGCTGGCCGGCCTCGCCCGCATCCTGCCCGACACGGCCGTGCTGTGGAAGGCCGAGGACACTGTGCCGTACGAGTGCGACGGTCTGGCCGCCTATCGCCAGGTTCCAGACGCCGTGGTGCTGCCCGATACCGAGGAGCAGGTCTGCGCGGTGCTGCGCCTGTGCCATGAGCTCGGCGTGCCGGTGGTGCCACGGGGCTCCGGCACCAGCCTGTCTGGCGGCGCGATGCCGATCGCCGGCGGACTGGTGCTGTCGCTGGCCAAGTTCAAGCGCATCCTGTCTCTCGATCCATATTCCCGCACAGCGGTGGTTCAGCCCGGCGTGCGCAACCTGGCGATCTCTGACGCCGCCGCCCCGCACAACCTCTACTACGCGCCCGACCCATCGTCGCAGATCGCCTGTTCGATCGGCGGCAACGTGGCCGAGAACTCGGGTGGCGTGCACTGCCTCAAGTACGGCCTGACGGTCCACAATGTGCTGCGCGTGCGCGCGGTAACGATGGAAGGCGAGGTGGTCGTGTTCGGGTCCGAGGCGCCCGACGCGCCGGGCCTCGACCTCCTGGCCGCAATGATCGGCTCCGAAGGCATGCTGGCCGTGGTCACGGAAGTCACCGTGAGGCTCATTCCCAAGCCGCAGCTCGCGCAGGTCATCATGGCCAGCTTCGATGACGTGGAGAAAGGCGGCAATGCCGTGGCCGACGTGATCGCCGCGGGCATTATCCCGGCCGGGCTGGAGATGATGGACAAGCCCGCCACGGCCGCCGTGGAGGAGTTCGTCAAGGCCGGCTACGACCTCGACGCCGCCGCGATCCTGCTGTGCGAATCGGATGGCACCCCCGAGGAAGTGGCCGAGGAAATCGCCCGCATGAGCGAGGTGCTGCGCGCATCGGGCGCGACCCGCATCACGGTGTCGCAAAGCGAAGCCGAGCGCCTGCGCTTCTGGAGCGGCCGCAAGAACGCCTTCCCGGCTGCGGGCCGCATCTCGCCCGACTACTACTGCATGGACGGCACGATCCCTCGCAAGCACATCGGCACGCTACTCAAGCGCATCGAGCAGATGGAGCACAAATACGGGTTACGCTGCATCAACGTTTTCCATGCGGGCGATGGCAATATGCACCCCCTGATCCTGTTCGATGGCGCGGATCACGACGAGTGGCAGCGCGCAGAGTTGTTCGGGTCGGACATCCTGGAGACCTGCGTGGAACTCGGCGGCACCGTGACCGGCGAGCACGGTGTGGGCGTGGAAAAGCTCAACTCGATGTGCGTGCAGTTCTCCCCGTCCGAGCGTGAGGCGTTCTTCGGGGTCAAGGCCGCATTCGATCCCGCCCGGCTGCTGAACCCGGACAAGGCAATCCCCACGCTTGCGCGCTGCGCCGAATACGGCAAGATGCACGTCAAGCGCGGCCTGCTGCCGCATCCGGACCTGCCGCGTTTCTGACACCATCCAGACGGGAAGGCGCGAGCGTCCGCAACCCTTCTCCGCCTTGCACATGTCACGATCCACACGATCCGATCAAAACGCGCGCATTCGCCAACGGCTGGGCCAACCCGAGTCGGGATGGCGCCAGCGCTGGTACACGATCATCTTCGAAGCGGACACGCGCCCGGGGCGCACGTTCGACATCGTGCTGCTGGTGGCCATCATCGCCAGCGTGGCCGTGGTCATGCTCGACAGCATCCAGGCCATTCACGCGCGCCTGGGCACGGTGTTCACCGTACTCGAGTGGTTGTTCACGCTGCTGTTCACGACCGAATACATCATGCGGCTGAGCGTCGTGCGGCGACCGCTGCGCTACGTCTTCAGCTTCTACGGCATCATCGACTTCCTGTCGATCATTCCGACCTGGGCATCGTTCTTCGTGCCGGAACTCGCCTTCCTGATCGACGTGCGCCTGCTGAGGCTGTTGCGTGTCTTCCGGATTCTCAAGCTGACGGTCTATTTCGAGGAAGCCGAGATCCTCATGCTCGCGCTGTCCAACAGCCGCCGCAAGATCTTCGTGTTCCTGGGCACCGTATTCATCATCACGGTAATCCTGGGCACGATCATGTACGTGGTGGAAGGCCCCACGCACGGCTTCACGAGCATCCCGGTCAGCATGTACTGGGCCATCGTCACGCTTACCACCACGGGCTTCGGCGACATGGTGCCGAAGACGCCAATCGGTCAGTTCATCACGTCGATCACGATCCTGCTCGGCTACGGAATCATCGCGTTTCCGACTGGCATCGTTGGCGCTGAACTGGCTGCAAGCATCATCCGGCGCCCGCTGACCACGCGCTCGTGCGAACACTGCCTGACCGAAGGCCACGAGCCAGACGCCACGTTCTGCAAGCACTGTGGCACCGCGTTGCCAGAGTATCGAACCGAACTGGCCACCGACCAACGCAGCGACAACGGTAGCCGATCCCGCTGACGCCCCCCAATTCCAATTACGACAACGTCCTCATGCAAGCCACTCTCGACGCCTTTCGCGATGCGATCCGCCAGGCCGGCGACACCCGCACACAGCTGCGCCTGCGCGGTGGCGGCAGCAAGGACTTCTACGGCCAGGCGTTGGCCGGCACCGTGCTCGATACGCGGGCCTATCGCGGCATCGTCGAATACGATCCCGCCGAACTCGTGATTACGGCACGCTGCGGCACGCCGCTGGCCGAGATCGAGGACGCGGTGGCGCAAAAGCGCCAGATGCTGGCCTTCGAGCCGCCGCATTTCGCGCTGCGCGGCCAGGCCAGCACGGCCACGATCGGCGGCGCGGTGGCAGCCGGGTTGTCTGGCCCGCGCCGTCAGTCGGCGGGAGCGCTGCGCGACTTCGTGCTGGGCACGCAATTGATGGACGGCCACGGCGAGATCATGCACTTCGGTGGCCAGGTGATGAAGAACGTAGCCGGCTATGACGTGTCGCGCCTGCTGGCCGGCTCGCTCGGCACGCTCGGCCTGATTCTTGAGGTCTCGCTGAAGGTGCTGCCCGTGCCATTCGATGACGCCACGCTGCGCTTCGCGATGGGCCAGGCCGAGGCGATCGACCAGCTCAACAAATGGGGCGGCCAGCCGTTGCCGATCGCGGCGTCGGCGTGGCATGACGGATTCCTGCATGTGCGACTCAGCGGCGCGACCGCCGCGGTTTGCGCCGCGCGTGACAACCTGGGCGGCGAGGTCATCGATGCCAGTCACGCCCAGCAGTTGTGGACGGCCTTGCGCGAACAGACGCACTCGTTCTTCTCCCCGGCAAACGATGCGGGCCACGCCCTGTGGCGCATCGCCGTGCCAACGGTCTGCAAGCCGCTGGACCTGCCCGGCGCCCAGCTCGTGGAATGGGGTGGCGGCCAGCGCTGGTGGATCGCTCCGGATGACAGCGCCGCATCGGCGGATCGGGTGCGCGCCGCAGCGCAGGCCGCCGGTGGTCACGCCACGCTGTTCCGCAATGGCGACAAGTCCGTTGGCGTGTTCGCGCCGCTGTCATCGCCGCTGGCCGCGATCCACAAGCGGCTCAAGGACACCTTCGACCCTGCGGGTATTTTCAATCCGCAGCGCATGTACAACGGACTCTGAGTCCGCAGGCAACCCCATAGCGACCTTCGCGACCACAGCGACCCCACATCATGCAAACCACACTGGCCGATTTCCTGCGCAACACGCCCGAAGGCGAAGAGGCGAAATCCATCGTCGGCAAATGCGTGCACTGCGGTTTCTGCACGGCCACGTGCCCGACCTATCAGTTGCTCGGCGACGAACTCGACGGGCCGCGCGGCCGCATCTACCTGATGAAGCAGGTGCTCGAGGGCAACCCCGTCACGGAAAGCACGCGCCTGCATCTGGATCGCTGCCTGACCTGCCGCAATTGCGAATCCACCTGCCCGTCTGGCGTGACCTATGGTCACCTGGTGGACATCGGCCGCAAGATCGTCGATGACCGGCTGGAGGCACAAGGCATCAAGCGCCCGGCCAAGGAACGCATCGTGCGCTGGGTGCTGCGCGAAGGCCTGACGCGCCCGGCCCTGTTCGGCCCCGCCCTGAAACTCGGCCAGATCGTGCGCCCCTGGCTGCCGCAGATGCTGCGCAACAAGGTACCCGCGAGCGAGCCCGCGGCGGGCGCCTGGCCGCGCACCGAGCATCCCCGCAAGATGCTGTTGCTCGACGGCTGCGTGCAACCAGCCATGTCGCCCAACATCAATGCCGCCACGGCACGTGTGTTCGACAAACTCGGCGTACAACTGGTGGTGGCGCGGGAAGCCGGTTGTTGTGGCGCCATCCGCTTCCACAATGGTGACCATCCAGGCGGACTCGACAATATGCGCGCGAACATCGACGCGTGGTGGCCGCATATCGAGGCCGGGGCCGAAGCGATCGTCATGACCGCGTCGGGCTGCGGCGCGATGGTCAAGGACTACGGCCACCTGCTGCGCAACGATCCGAAGTACGCATCGCGTGCCGCGCATGTATCGGCCATGACGCGCGACCTGTCGGAACTACTGCCCGACTTTACCGACGAACTGCACCGCCTGGCCGGCGCCGTGCCGCGCGATAGCCGCCGCGTGGCGTGGCATCCGCCGTGCACGCTGCAGCACGGGCAACAGATCCGCGGCAAGGTCGAAGCGCTGCTGACCCGCCTGGGTGTGGACGTACGCCTCTGCGCGGATAGCCACCTGTGTTGCGGCTCCGCCGGCACCTACTCGGTGCTGCAGCCCGAACTGTCGTACAAGCTGCGCGACGACAAGCTCGCCAAGCTGCAGGCCACCTCGCCGGAATCCATCGTCACGGCCAATATCGGCTGCATCACGCACCTGCAAAGCGGCACGGAAACGCCGGTGATGCACTGGGTCGAGCTGGTGGACCGGATGCTGGCGCCGGTGGTGGCGGCACAGGCGGCCTAAGCCACGGGTGATGGCGGTCTCCCCTCTCCCGCGAATGGGCGAGGGGAGCAGGAAGCCAATGGCAGCACTGACGTCCGGCTTGCACGCATCTTGTACGGGAGTACCATGTCGGCACATTTCGTCTCCCTACGCGCCCCATGCTTCAGACGTTTGCCATCCTGCTGGTCTTTCAGACCGTGGGCGAGGTGATCAGCTACGCGCTGCACCTGCCCGTGCCGGGTCCCGTGATCGGCATGCTCCTGCTATTCGGCTGGCTGGTCTTCGACAACCGGCTGCTGCCCGTCGTCCAGAACTCCGCGAATGAACTGCTCAAGCACCTGTCGCTGCTGTTCGTGCCGGCCGGCGTCGGCATCATGGTGCACGCGAACCGAATCGGCAGCGAATGGCTCCCCATCGTCATCGCCTTGGTGGTTTCCACCTGGGTGGCCATCGCGGTCACGGCGCTGGTCACGCGTGCGCTGATGCGCAAGCCTCCTGCCGACACTCCTGCCGACACTCCTGTCGACACTCCTGTCGACACGTCGGCGGACACGGGAGCACAGCCATGATGTCGCCACGCCTGAACGAAATCTGGGTCTACCTGGCGGCGAGTCCGCTGATCGGGCTCACCGCCACGCTGATTGCCTACGTGTTCGCGTTCCGCATCTACGAGCGCGCTCGCTTCTCTCCGCTGGCCAATCCGGTGATGATCTCGGTGGCGATCCTGGTGACCGTGCTGACCGTCACGGGTACGCCGTACAAGACCTACTTCGACGGCGCGCAGTTCGTGCACTTCCTGCTCGGCCCCGCGACGGTGGCGCTTGCCGTGCCGCTCTACACGCAATTGCCGAAGCTGCGTACCAACGTGTTCCCCCTGCTGTGCGGCCTGGTAGCCGGTTCGTTCGCGGCCGTGGTGTCGGCGGTGGGCATCGCCTATGCACTCGGCGCGACGCCGGACGTGATTCGATCGCTTGCGCCGAAATCGGTGACCATCCCGATTGCGATGGGGGTATCGGAAAAGATCGGTGGCCTGCCCTCGCTGACCGCGGTGCTGGTCATGGCAACCGGCATCATCGGCGCCGTCACCGCCACCGGCCTGCTTAACCTGCTGCGCGTGCGGGACTACACGGTGCGAGGCTTCGCCACGGGCGTGGCCGCGCACGGCATCGGCACGGCACGGGCATTCCAGGTCAGCCAGGAAGCCGGAGCTTTTTCGGCACTCGGAATGGGGCTGAATGGCGTACTGACGGCCATCATGGTGCCGGTGCTGGCGGCCTGGATGCCGCATTGACACCCTGACACGCTCCTGACAGTACGCTGTCAGGAGCCCACGCGCATGATCCGTTCTCCCAACTTCGTAACGAGGAGAGCCAAGATGTCCACCCCCAACACCACCCTGGTCAACTGGCTGGAAATCCCGGTGACCGACATGCAGCGCGCGGTCCAGTTCTATGAAGCCGTGTTCGAGCATCCGCTGCGCCGCGAGACGATGGGTAAAGTCGATATGGCCGTGTTCACGCACGGCGACGGATCGGGCGCGCTGGTCCAGGGCGACCAGTACCGCGCGAGCGCGTTCTATGGTCCGGTGCCGTACCTGAACGCCCCGCAACTCGACGACGTGCTGGCACGTGTCAGCCACGCCGGCGGCCATACGCTCGAAGGGCCGGTCGACCTGCCTGACAACCTTGGGCGCTACGCGCATATCAAGGACAGCGAGGGCAACCGGATCGGCCTGCACGAGCCGGGCACCCACTAACGAGGAAAGCGAGCACCCAGTGAGCCGACGCGCCGACCGCCTGTTCCAGATCGTCCAGGTCCTGCGAGGCCGCCGCCTGACCACGGCGGCGCTGCTGGCCCAGCGCCTGGGCGTTTCCGAACGCACGGTCTATCGGGATATCCAGGCGCTGTCGCTCTCGGGCGTGCCGGTTGAAGGCGAGGCCGGCATTGGCTACCGGCTGCGGCCCGACTACGACGTGCCGCCACTGATGTTCACGTCGATGGAAGTCGAGGCCATGGTGGCCGGGTTGCGCCTGCTCAAGGCCTGGGGAGGCGGCGCGCTGGCCGCCGCCGCCGATCCCTCGCTCGAAAAACTGATGGCCGCGCTACCGCCGCAGCGGCGCGTGGCCGCGCAGCAGAGCCGCATTTTCGCGCCCGAGTACGTCAACCAGCCCGCCGTGCGCGAGGCTTTCGACATCGTGCATACGGCCATCGGCGCGCAACGCCTGCTACGGATCGACTACAGCGACGCGCAGCAACGCGAAAGCGTGCGCGTGGTGCAACCGCTGGGCCTGTTCTTCTGGGGTAATGTCTGGCTGCTGGCGGCGTGGTGCACGACGCGCTCCGACTACCGCAGCTTCCGGCTGGACCGCTGCCGCGCCCTGACGATGCTCGACGAGCATTTCCTCGAGACGTCAGAGCGTTCGCTCAACGGATTCCTCCGCACCGTCCAATCGGACACGCAGGGATAGTCGAGCACGGAGCCCGCCGGCTTATCTCACGCCGGCTGTTCGGCGAGCAACGACTCGATATCCGCGCGGATTTCCTCGGGCTTGGTTGTGGACGCATAACGCTTGAAGACGGTACCGTCGCGGCGCAGCAGGAACTTGGTGAAATTCCACTTGATCGCCTGGGTACCGAGGAACCCCCGCTTCTCCGACGTCAGCCACTTGTAGAGCGGATGCGCGTCCGCGCCGTTCACGTCGATTTTCTCGAACATCGGGAACGTGACGTGAAAGCGGGATTCGCAAAACGCGCCGATCTGTTCGGCGTCACCAGGCTCCTGCTTGCCAAACTGGTTGCAGGGAAAGCCAAGCACGTCGAAGCCGCGCGCCTGATAGGAGGCCTGCAGCGTCTGCAGGCCCGCGTATTGCGGCGTGAAGCCACATTCGCTCGCGGTGTTGACGATCAGCAGCACCTTGCCGCGGTAGTCGGCCAGCGGCTGGGGCTGGCCGGACAGCGAATTGGCTTCGAACTGGTACACATTGCTCATCGTGGTCTCCTGCGGTGTATGGGGGCAGTACAGGCCGTGAGAATACCGCGTCCGCTCAGATCACGTTCAGGTGTTCGGTGCCGGCGCCGAGATCGTTGTCGCGATGGCGTTTGCTGTGGAGTTTGATCATCAGGCGCAGATCGTTGAGCGAGTCAGCGTTCTTGAGCGCGTCTTCGTACGTGATCTTCTCCGTCTCGTAGAGTTCGAACAGCGCCTGGTCGAACGAGATCATGCCCTGCTCGCGCGACTTCTTGATGACCTCCTTGAGCTCGTGAATCTCGCCCTTGAAGATCAGATCCGCCACTAGCGGCGTGCCGATCATGATCTCCACCGCCGGCACACGGCCCTTGCGGCCGGCGCGTGGCAGCAGGCGCTGCGAGATCATCGCCTTCAGGTTCAACGACAGGTCGATCAGAAGCTGCTGACGCTTTTCCTCTGGGAAGAAGTTGACGATACGGTCGATCGCCTGGTTGGCGTTGTTCGCGTGCAGCGTGGCCAGGCAAAGGTGGCCCGTTTCCGCGTACTGCATCGCGTATTCCATCGTGTCGCGATCGCGGATTTCGCCGATCAGGATCACGTCCGGCGCCTGACGCAGCGTGTTCTTGAGCGCGATGTGCCACGACTCGGTGTCGATCCCCACCTCGCGCTGCGTGACGATGCAGTTCTGATGCGCGTGGACGTATTCGATCGGGTCCTCGATCGTGATGATGTGGCCGTACGAATGCGCGTTGCGGTGGTCGAGCATGGCCGCCAGCGAGGTCGACTTGCCCGAGCCAGTGGCGCCGGTGACGATCACCAGACCGCGCTTGGACATCACGATCTCATGCAGCGCCGGCGGCAGGTCCAGGTCTTCGACCGAGGGAATGCGCGTGTTGATGGTCCGCAGCACCATGCCCGCACGGCCTTGCTGGATGAAGGCCGAGACACGGAAACGTCCGACGTCCGGCACGGCGATCGCGAAATTGCATTCGCGGGTGTCCTCGAACTCCTTGGTCTGGCGCTCGTTCATGATCGAACACACCAGGGTAAGCGCGTGGGTCGGGTTCAACGGCTGCTGGGAGACCGGCGTGATCTTCCCGTCGACCTTGACGGCCGGAGGAAACTCCGCGGTGATGAACAGATCGGAGCCACGGTTCTTGACCATCAGCCCCAGCATTTCGTTGATGTACTTTGCAGCGGATTCGCGGTCGAGCATGGTCATTCCCTTCCCCCTTAACCCATGAAGGCGTCGGGATTCTTCGCAATCGCCCGCGCGTCGCTGTAGTTGATCATGCCGCGCTTGATCAGGTCGCTCAGGCACTGGTCCAGCGTCTGCATGCCCAGGCCGCTCGACGTCTGCATCATCGAGTACATCTGCGCGATCTTGTTTTCGCGGATCAGGTGGCGAATCGCAGGCGTGGCGATCATGATTTCATGCGCCGCCGTCCGACCGTTGCCGTCGCGTGTCTTGAGCAGCGTCTGCGAGATCACGGCCTCGAGCGACTCCGACAGCATGGTTCGCACCATGTCCTTTTCTTCCGGCGGGAACACGTCGACCACACGGTCGATCGTCTTGGCGGCCGAACTCGTGTGCAGCGTGGCGAAAACCAGGTGACCGGTTTCCGCGGCGGTCAACGCCAGGCGGATCGTTTCCAGGTCACGCAATTCGCCCACCAGAACCACGTCCGGATCCTCGCGCAGTGCCGAGCGCAGCGCGTTGGCGAACGAATGGGTATGAGGGCCAAGCTCGCGCTGGTTGATCAGACTCTTCTTGGACTGATGCACGAATTCGATTGGATCCTCCACCGTGAGGATGTGACCCATGTCGTTGTCGTTGCGGTGGTCGACCATCGCGGCGAGCGTGGTCGACTTGCCAGAGCCCGTGGGCCCGGTGACCAGCACCAGGCCACGCGGCTTCATGCACAGATCGGCGAACACGGCGGGCGCGCGCAGGTCCTCGAGCGTCAGGACCTTCGACGGAATCGTCCGGAACACCGCGGCCGCGCCGCGCTGGGTGGTATAGGCGTTGACCCGGAAACGGGACAGACCAGAGATCTCGAAGGAGAAATCGACCTCAAGGCGCTCTTCGTAAGACTTGCGCTGAACGTCGCTCATGATGTCGTACACCATGGCGTGGACGTCCTTGTGCGTCATTGCCGCGACGTTGATGCGGCGCATATCCCCGTGAATACGCACCATCGGCGGCATGTCAGCCGAGAGGTGGAGATCGGATGCCTTGTTCTTGACCGCAAAAGCCAATAGCTGCGCGATGTCCATCTATAATGACCCCACCCTAAAAGACTGCTTTTTGTTGTACTTCTTTGGTATGTTCGCCGGATTATGTCTGTAATCGCCGCCAACTTGCAAGCCGTGAAGAATGACATCGCGGCGGCTGCACAACAAGCCGACCGGGACCCTTCCGGGGTGACCCTGCTGGCCGTCTCCAAGACCGTCTCACCCGATCGTGTGCGCGAGGCCTTCGAGGCCGGACAGCCGGCGTTTGGCGAGAACTACGTGCAGGAAGGTCTGGACAAGATCGCCGCGCTGGGCGATCTGCGCAGCCGCATCGCGTGGCACTTCATCGGCCCGCTGCAAAGCAACAAGACCCGCCCCGTGGCGGAGCAATTCGACTGGGTCCACGCCATCGACCGCCTGAAGATCGCGGAGCGGCTGTCCGCGCAGCGGCCGGCGAATCTGGCGCCCCTGCAGGTCTGCATCCAGGTCAATATCAGCAACGAAGACACCAAGAGTGGCGTGCTTCCCGAGGAAGTGCTGCCGCTGGCGCGCGCCGTGGCCGCATTGCCGAACCTGCAATTGCGCGGCCTGATGGCGATTCCCGCGCCGGCAGCGGACCTGGCCGCCCAGCGCGTGCCATTTGCCGCGCTGCGCCGGTTGCTCGAGGAACTGCGACAGTCCGGACTGGATGTGGATACGCTCTCGATGGGGATGTCCGCCGACATGCCAGCTGCCATCGCCGAGGGCGCCACGATGGTACGGATCGGCACCGCGATATTCGGCGCACGAGGCTGACGGCGCCCTTCGCTTCACACCCTCCACGCTCAACAGATTCATCAACGCCAGCCGACATGCGTCGCGCCGGCAGACAGGAACCATGATGCTCGACTCCCTTACTTTCGGCTTCCTCGGCGGCGGCAATATGGCCTCGGCCCTGATCGGCGGCCTGGTAGCCCGTGGCGTGCCGGCCAACGCGATTCGCGTGGTCGATCCGTTCGAAGACGCCCGCCAACGCCTGGCCACGACGCTTGGCGTACAGACCCTGGCTGCGCCGGACGCCGCGTTTGGCGCCAGCAACGTGATCGTGCTGGCGGTCAAGCCGCAGCAGTTCAAGGACGCCGTGGGAGCCCTGGCGCCGCAGTTGAAGAACAGCCTGATCATCAGCGTGGCGGCTGGCATCCGGCTGCAGGACATGCAGCGCTGGCTGGGCACCAACCGCCTTGTCCGCGCGATGCCCAATACGCCCGCGCTAGCCGGCATGGGGATGACCGGACTGGCCGCCGCCCCGGGTCTGTCCGACAACGACCGCGCCATCGCCACGGCCGTGGCCGAGGCAGTTGGTCAGTGCGTGTGGGTCGAGGGCGACGACCAGATCGACGCCGTGACGGCGATTTCCGGCAGCGGGCCGGCGTACGTGTTCTATTTCGTCGAGGCGATGGAGCGCGCCGCCACCGAGATGGGCCTGTCCTCCGAGCAGGGTCGCAAGCTGGCCGTCGAAACGTTCCGCGGGGCCGCCGCGCTGGCTGCGGAGTCGACCGAACCAGTATCGACGCTGCGCGAGCGTGTCACGTCGAAAGGCGGCACGACGTATGCCGCGCTGACCTCGATGGACGCCAGCGGCATCCAGGACGCCTTCGTTCGCGCCATGCTGGCCGCCGCCGCGCGGGGCCGCGAGATGGGAGCGGAGTTCGGGAAGGACTAGGAAGCTGCTTCAGGCTTCCAAGAAAAAACCGGGGCCTGGCCCCGGTTTTTTACTTCAGCAGGTACACCACGAACGTCCCGGCGAACACGCAGGCACCCAGCCAGTTGTTGTGGCGGAAGGCCGCGAAACACTTCATGCGGTCGCGCTCGCGAATCAGCGTGTAGTGATAGCCCGCCATCCCCGCGGCTGCCACCAGGCCGGCATAGTACGGCCAGCCCAGTCCGAGCAGCGATCCGGCCCAGGCCATCAAACCCAGGAAGGCGGCGTAGCAGATCATGATCGCGGCCACGTCGAACCGGCCAAACGTGATCGCCGACGTCTTCATGCCCAGCAGCAGGTCGTCATCGCGATCGACCATCGCGTATGCGGTGTCATAGGCAATCGCCCAGAACACGTTGGCCAGCAGCATCAGCCAGGCCACGAACGGCACCTGATCCTGGATCGCCGCGAAGGCCATCGGGATGCCGAAGCCGAATGCGATGCCCAGGTACGCTTGCGGGATCGCGAAAAACCGCTTGA
This sequence comes from Cupriavidus sp. UBA2010, assembly GCF_002335265.1. Lineage (NCBI taxonomy): Bacteria > Pseudomonadati > Pseudomonadota > Betaproteobacteria > Burkholderiales > Burkholderiaceae > Cupriavidus > Cupriavidus sp. UBA2010. The sequence goes on along the minus strand of NZ_DDCI01000033.1, from coordinate 173,236 downwards.
AGAACGGATAGGTTCCCGCCAGGACGGCGGCCACCACGGCCAGCCATTTGGTCAGCGAATTCAATGGCAGTATCAGCGCCAGCGCGATCAGCGCCAGCACAGCCGCCACGGCCAGCGCCTCCCAGCTGGCAATCAGCCCGGCGGTCAACGGCCGCTCCTTCGTGCGTTTCACGTGCTTGTCGAAATCGCGGTCGGCCCAGTCGTTCATGGCACAACCGGCCGAACGCATCAGGAACGTGCCGGCAAAGAAGATCCAGAACAGGGTCCATCCCGGCGGCCCGCCGGCGGCCATCCACATGGCCCAGAGCGTGGGCCATAGCAGCAGCAGCGTGCCAATCGGCTTGTCGATGCGAACCAGGCGCGCGTACAGCGCCAGACGGCTCGGGTGGGCGGGGGCGGTGGAGGGATGGGACATGGCGGCGTACTTCTGGCAAGACTCAAACAAAAACGCGCCGCGGCCAGTTGGGCCGTGACGCGTTGGCCCGGTTGCCGCAAGCGACGTGGCAACCGGTGACTGGCATGACGGGGATCAGGCCAGCAGCGAACGCAGCATCCACGCGGTCTTCTCGTGCGTCTGCATGCGCTGGGTCAGCAGGTCCGCCGACGGTTCGTCGCCAGCGGCATCGATCGCCGGGAACAGCGAGCGCGCGGTGCGCACCACGGCTTCCTGGCCTTCCACGAGCTTGCGGATCATCTCGGTGGCTTCGGGCACGCCCTCTTCCTCGGCGATCGAGGACAGCTTGGCGTATTCCTTGTAGGTGCCCGGGGCCGGATAGCCCAGTGCGCGGATACGCTCGGCGATTGCGTCCACGGCCAGCGCCAGCTCGTTGTACTGCGTCTCGAACATCAGATGCAGCGTGTTGAACATCGGACCCGTCACGTTCCAGTGGAAGTTGTGGGTCTTGAGGTAGAGGGTGTACGTATCGGCCAGCAACTTGCAAAGGCCTTCCGCGATCTTCTTGCGGTCCTTGTCCGAGATACCGATGTTCACGCTCATCTCATTCTTCTTTGCCATGGTCGTTCAGCTCCATTTAGTTCAAGCCACGAGGATTGGCGCCCCAATGTGACGCGGGCGGACAGTGGCCATTATCGCACCAGGACTACGCCACAAGGGAAGAAAGCCCCCTTGCGGCATCGAGGAACATCGCCATCGCGCCGAGCGCGACGATTGCCATGCCAATTTCCTTGCGTACCACCTTGCGGCGCAGGCGAGAGGCTTCACCACGGCCAGCATCGCGCACTTGTGCGCGGAGTTGGCGGAAGCCTGATACGAAAAGATTGAGCATTGCCATGATGTCACTCCGTAGTCCATCGAGTTTCTGGACGGGTTCCCGGGACCCGATGGAAGAAGTGTATTAGACGGCTATTGGTTCGGCTATTCGATAAATCTCATATATCGAATAGCCGGTACCTATGCTTGCGGAAGGGATATGCCCGGCGGTCGGGCCGGGATGGGCCGGGATGGGCCGGGATGGGATGGGATTCAGGCCGCGACTGCCTCGACCGTCTCCGTGTCGCCGAGCCTGCGCACGCCGGGCAGTTCGCACGCGGTCACCGCGTTGGCCAGCGCTTCCATCGCGGGAAGCCGCGTAAAGCTCTTGCGCCAGGCCAGCACCACGCGGCGGTCCGGCACGGGCTCGGCGAACGGCACGTAGGACAGCATGTCGTTGTGCGGCTTGAGATCGGGCACCGAGGTGCGCGGCAGCACGGTGATACCGACGCCGCTGGCCACCATATGGCGGATGGTCTCGAGCGACGAACCTTCGAACGTCTTCTGGATGCCGTCGGCCGCCTGCGAGAAGCGCGACAGTTCCGGACACACGCTCAGCACGTGATCGCGGAAACAATGGCCGCTGCCGAGCAGCAGCATGGTCTGCTGCTTCAGTTCGTCCGGATCCACCTTGGTCTGCTGGGAAAGCTGGTGTCCGCGCGGCACGGCCACCACGAACGGCTCGTCATACAGCGGACGCACCGTCAGGCCGGAGTCCGGGAACGGCTCGGCCATGATCGCGCAGTCGATTTCGCCCTGCTTGAGCAGTTCGATCAGCTTGTTCGTGTAGTTCTCCTGCAGCATCAGCGGCATCTGCGGCACGGTCTCGATCATCTGCTTGACCAGTGCCGGCAGCAGGTACGGCCCGATCGTGTAGATCACGCCCAAACGCAGCGGCCCGGCCAGCGGGTCCTTGCCCTGCTTGGCGATCTCACGAATCGCCATGGTCTGCTCAAGCACACGCTGCGCCTGCGCGACGATCTGCTCGCCGATGGCCGTCACCGACACCTCGGAGGTGCCCCGCTCAAAGATCTGCACGGTCAGCTCGTCCTCCAGCTTCTTGATGGCGACCGACAGGGTCGGCTGCGACACGAAGCAGGCCTCGGCAGCCCGGCCGAAATGGCGCTCGCGCGCCACGGCGACGATGTACTTGAGTTCGGTGAGCGTCATGATTAATCAATTCCGGTTAGGCGATAGATTTTAGCTTCGATTCCCGTCCTTGTCAGATCGACAGACAAAAGGAATTTATTCGCCACTTTCAGGCATCTCCAATATGGCGAAGGCACGACATCAGGCCTTCAGGAAGTGCTCCCGGCCACCCAGCCAGCGAGACAGATGCGCCTCCACCGCTTCCGGGTACCGCTCCAGCATCAGCTCGGCCGCCTCCTGGGCGTAGTCGACGAGCCAGGCATCGGTTTCGAGATCGGCGAATCGCAGCATCGCTTCGCCCGACTGCCGGGCACCCAGGAATTCACCAGGGCCGCGAATCTGCAGGTCGCGCCGTGCGATCTCGAAGCCGTCGGTGGTTTCGCGCATCGTCGCCAGCCGCTCGCGCGCCGTGGGCGACAGCGGCGCCTGGTACATCAGCAGGCAGACCGACTCGGCGCTTCCCCGACCAACGCGCCCCCTTAACTGGTGGAGTTGCGCCAGCCCGAAACGTTCGGCGTGTTCGATCACCATTAGCGATGCATTGGGAACATCGACGCCCACTTCGATCACGGTGGTGGCCACCAGCACCTGCAGCCGGTTGGTGGTGAAATCGTCCATCACGGCGGCCTTCTCGGCCGGTGGCAGCCGCCCGTGAACCAGCCCGACACGCAGATCTGGCAGCGCCGCAACCAGCGTTTCGTACGTCTCGACTGCCGTCTGGAGCTGCAGCGCCTCGCTTTCCTCGATCAGCGGACACACCCAGTAGACCTGGCGCCCTTCGGCGGCCGCATGGTGCACGCGCTCGATCACCTCGTCGCGGCGCGCGTCATTGACCAGCCGCGTGACGATTGGCGTGCGGCCGGGCGGCAATTCGTCGATCACCGACACATCGAGGTCGGCGTAGTAGGTCATCGCCAGCGTGCGCGGGATCGGCGTGGCCGACATCATGAGCTGGTGCGGCACCACTTTTTCCTCCGCCGGACGCGCCGGCTCGCCCGGCTGCTCCGCTTCTCCGGCCTTGCCGCGCAGCGCCAGCCGCTGGGCAACGCCGAAGCGATGCTGCTCATCGACCACGGCCAAGCCGAGCCGGGCGAACCGGACGGTGTCCTGGATCAGCGCATGGGTGCCGATCACTAGCTTCGCCTCGCCCGATTCGGCGCGCGCCACGGCCTCGCGCTTCTCCTTTGCCTTCAGACTGCCCGCCAACCAGACCACCGGCACGCCAAGCGGTTCGAGCCATGCGGACAACTTGCGGAAATGCTGCTCGGCCAGGATTTCGGTCGGCGCCATCAACGCGGCCTGATAGCCGGCGTCGATCGCCTGGCACGCGGCCAGCGCGGCCACGATCGTCTTGCCGCTGCCCACGTCGCCCTGAAGCAGACGATGCATGGGGTGCGGACGGGTCATGTCGGCGGCGATTTCCTCGACCACCCGCTGCTGCGCGCCCGTCAGGCGGAACGGCAGCGCACCAAGGAAGCTGGTCAACAAGCCCCCCGCACGACGCGGCATCGACGGCGCGTTCTTCTCCTTGCGCGCGGCCTGCGAGCGGCGCAGCGAAATCTGTTGCGCGAGCAGTTCATCGAACTTGATCCGCACCCACGCCGGATGCGAGCGATCGGCCAGCGCGGCCTCGCTTTCCTGCTGTGGCGGGTTGTGCAGCAGGCGCAGGCAATCGATCAGCGGCGGCAGCTTCAACTGCGCCAACGGCCCGCGCAGCACCGCCTGGGGCAGGGTTTCCGGCATCGGCGTGCGCTGCATCGCCCCGCCGATGGCCTTGCGCAGGTAGGCCTGCGAAATCCCGGCGGTGGCCGGATAGACCGGCGTCAGGCGGTCCGGCAACGGCTCGCCCGGCGCCACCGCCCGCACGGTTGGATGGACCATCTCGGCGCCGAAGAAGCCGCCGCGAATCTCGCCGCGCACGCGCAGGCGCGTGCCTTCGGCCATCTGCTTGGTCTGGCTGCCGTAGAAATTGAGGAAACGCAGCGTCAGTTCGCCGGTTTCATCGGCCACCTTCACCACAAGCTGGCGGCGCGGGCGGAACGTCACCTCGTTCGAGATCACTTCGCCCTCGATCTGCGCTGGCAGGCCAATGCCCGCGCGGTGGATCGCGTCCCGGATCGGCTCGAGCGTGGTTTCGTCCTCGTAGCGGAGCGGCAGGTGCAGCACCAGGTCGACGCTGCGTCGCAGGCCGAGCTTGGCCAGCCGCGCCGCGGCCGTAGACGGCTTGGCATCGGCAGCCTTGGCGGGTTTCCTGGCGGCGGAGGCGGGTTCGTCGATCGGTTCGGTGGCGGAGCCTGGCATCAGCGCGGGAATATGGGCGGCAACATGGGCAAGCAGGCGAAGCCTGGCGCCCAAGCCTTACAATGTCGGATTCGCCGATTTTACCCATGCCGTACCGATCACCGCGGTAGCACGCTCACAAAGCTTGCCGCCGTGCACGGTTTTGGCCGTTGTATCCAGCCATGTTGACCCTGTCCGATTTCGATTTTCCGCTGCCGCCCGAACTGATCGCGCAGTCCGCCCTGCCTGACCGCAGCGCCAGCCGCCTGCTGGTGGTGGAGCGGACCGCCCCGGAGGACACCGCCGAGGCGGTGCGGCTGGTCGACCGCGCCTTCAGCGACATCCTTGAATACCTGAATCCGGACGACCTGCTCGTGTTCAACGACACGCGCGTGATCAAGGCCCGTTTTTTCGGCCACAAGCCGAGCGGCGGCCGGATCGAAGTGCTGGTGGAACGGGTGGTCGATACCCACACGGTGCTGGCCCAGGTGCGCGCGTCGAAGACGCCTGCCGAGGGCAGCCTGCTGCACCTGGCGGATGACGCCTTCGCAGTGACCGTGGGCCCCCGCGTCGACCAGTTCTTCACCCTGCGCTTTCCCGAGCCCGCGCTCGACCTGATCGAACGTTTCGGCCGCCTGCCGCTGCCGCCGTACATTACGCACGACCCCGACGCCTACGACGAAACGCGCTACCAGACCGTCTACGCGCGCAACCCGGGCGCCGTGGCCGCGCCCACCGCCGGATTGCACTTCGACGACGCCCTGTTCGCCCGGCTGGACGCCGCCGGCATCCGCCGCGCCTTCCTGACGCTGCACGTTGGCGCGGGCACGTTCCAGCCCGTGCGTACCGAAAACCTGTCCGAGCACAAGATGCATTCGGAGTGGTATGCCATCTCGCCCGAACTGGCGGATGCCGTGCGCGAAACCCGCGCGCGTGGCGGACGCGTGATCGCCGTCGGCACCACGTCGCTGCGCGCGCTGGAATCGGCCGCCGCCGAAGATGGCACGCTGGAGGCGGGCAGCGGCGATACCGACATCTTTATCACGCCCGGCTACGCCTTCCGCATCGTCGACGCGCTGATTACCAACTTCCATCTGCCCAAGTCCACGCTGCTGATGCTGGTCTCCGCGCTGGCCGGCGTGGAGGCGATTCGCGACGCCTACCGCCATGCCGTGGACGCGCGCTACCGTTTCTTCAGCTACGGCGACGCCATGCTGCTCACCCGCCGCGACCGCCGCGACTGACCGCCCCCGAGAACACACCATGCTCAATTTCGAACTGCTGACCACTGATGGCAACGCCCGCCGTGGCCGCGTCACGCTGAACCACGGCGTCGTGGAAACGCCGATCTTCATGCCCGTGGGCACCTACGGGTCGGTCAAGGCGATGTCGCCGCTCGAACTCAACGAGATCGGCGCGCAAATCATCCTCGGCAATACGTTCCATCTGTGGCTGCGCCCGGGGCTCGACGTCGTTGACACCCACGCCGGCCTGCACAAGTTCATCGGCTGGGACAAGCCGATCCTGACCGATTCGGGCGGCTTTCAGGTGTTTTCGCTAGGAGAACTGCGCAAGATCACCGAGGAAGGCGTCACGTTCGCATCGCCGGTGAATGGCGACAAGCTGTTCCTGTCGCCCGAGATCTCGATGCAGATCCAGCGCACGCTGAACTCGGACATCGTGATGCAGTTCGACGAGTGCACGCCGTACGAGATCGACGGCCGCCCCGCCACGCACGACGAGGCCGCCCGCTCCATGCGGATGAGCCTGCGCTGGGCCAAGCGTTCGCGCGACGAGTTCGACCATCTGGCCAATCCCAACGCGCTGTTCGGCATCGTGCAGGGCGGCATGTTCGAGGACCTGCGCGACGAATCACTGGCGGGCCTGTCGGAACTGGACTTCCATGGTTACGCGATCGGCGGCCTGTCGGTTGGTGAGCCAAAGGAAGACATGATGCGGGTGCTGGAGCATGTGGGCCCCCGCTTGCCGGCGCACAAGCCGCACTATCTGATGGGCGTTGGCACGCCCGAGGACCTGGTGGCCGGTGTGGCGCACGGCGTCGACATGTTCGACTGCGTGATGCCGACCCGCAATGCCCGCAACGGCTGGCTGTTCACGCGCTTTGGTGACGTGAAGATCCGCAACGCGGCGCACCGCAACGACCCGCGCCCGCTGGACGAACAATGCGGCTGCTACACCTGCCGCAACTTCTCCCGGGCCTACCTGCACCACCTGCACCGTGTGGGCGAGATCCTTGGTGCGCGCCTGAACACGATCCACAACCTCTATTACTACCTGGAACTGATGCGCGAGATGCGCACGGCCATCGAGGAGCACCGCTTCGAGGCATTCCGCCGCCAGTTCGCCGAAAATCGCGCGCGCGGCACACGCTGAGTGTCTCTCTGGCCAGGCCGGCTGAGAACTTTCGGCGCGGCCAAGGTCGAATAGCTGGCCTGAAATCGGCCGCTTCGGGGTGGCTTTCCGCATCCTCCGCAAAGTACGCGGAACGCACCCCGAACAAACCCGCAATTCGCCCTAGAATGCCAAGGCGGGACAATGACCGGGTGATAGAATGCCCGATTCCCTGAATGAACTTTGTGACGGAGAAGTAACGTGTTTATCTCTAACGCTTTTGCCCAGACTGCTGGTATCGGCGGCGGCGCCGGTGGCCTGATGAGCTTTCTGCCGATCATCCTGATGTTCGCGGTGCTGTGGTTCATCATGATCCGCCCGCAGATGAAGCGCCAGAAGGAAGCCAAGGCGATGATGGAAGCGCTGGCCAAGAACGACGAAGTCGTGACGGCAGGCGGCATCCTGGGCCGTGTCACCAAGGTCAACGAGAACTATGTGACCCTGGAAGTGGCCGAAGGTACGGAAATCACCGTGCAGAAGAATGCGGTGACCAATGTGCTGCCGAAGGGCTCGCTGAAGTCGCTCTGATCCGGCACGTTTTCCGCCTGAATCAGGCATGGACGTGGCGCGCGACGCCTCCGACCATGCCCTGCGCAGCCGCCTGAATCCGCACAGGGGTCCCGTCCGGACCCTCCTACGGGTTGCCAGGCGGCTGTTTGCCAACCGGTCCGGCCGATCCGGCGCGCGATGCGCGCGATTATCGACCACGCCAACCGCAATGACTGGCCAACGATGAATCGTTATCCGATTTGGAAATACATCGTGATTCTGGTGGCTCTGGCCATCGGCATCACCTACACCCTGCCGAACTTCTTCGGCGAGGCGCCCGCCGTCCAGGTATCGTCGGCCAAGGCCACGGTCAAGGTCGACCTGTCCATGCAGAAGCATGTCGAGGAGATCCTGGCGCAGAACCAGTTGCAGCCTGATGGGGTGTTCTTCGACGTGTCCGGCCAGTCCGGCTCGGTCAAGGCGCGCTTCCGCACCACTGACGAGCAGCTCAAGGCCAAGGACGTGCTGTCGCGCTCGCTGAATCCCGACGCGAACGATGCGACCTACGTCGTGGCGCTGAACCTGTTGTCCGGTTCGCCGCACTGGCTGACCGCGCTGCACGCGCTGCCCATGTACCTGGGTCTGGATCTGCGCGGTGGCGTGCACTTCCTGCTGCAGGTGGACATGAAGGGCGCCGTCGACAAGAAGCTCGACAGCCTGGCCGGCGATGCGCGCACGCTGCTGCGCGACAAGAACATCCGCCACGGCGGCATTGACCGTGACGGCGAGCGCCTGACGGTGCGCTTCAGCAATGGTGACGACGCGGAACGCGCGCGCGGCATCCTGGCCGACAACCTGCGCGAGCTGGCCTTCACGATGGACGGCACGAACATCGTCGGCACGTTCACGGAAGCCGCCCGCAAGACCGTGCAGGACGGCGCCGTCAAGCAGAACATCACCACCCTGCACAATCGTGTGAACGAACTTGGCGTGGCAGAGCCGGTGATCCAGCAGCAAGGCTCCGACCGCATTGTGGTGCAGTTGCCGGGCGTGCAGGACACCGCCAAGGCCAAGGACATTATCGGCCGTACCGCCACGCTCGAAGCGCGCCTGGCCGACCCGGACGTGCGCAACCCGCGCCCGGGTGACCCCGTGCCGTTCGGCGACGAGCTGTTCACGCAAGGCAACAGCGCCCCGGTGCTGCTGCGCAAGCAGGTGATCTTCACCGGCGACCGCATCGAAAGCGCCTCGGCCGGTTTCGACCAGAACCAGCGCCCGTCCGTCAACATCAAGCTCGATGCCCAGGGCGGCCGCATGCTGCGTGACGTGTCGCGGGAGAACATTGGCAAGCCGATGGGCATCGTCCTGTTCGAAAAGGGCAAGGGCGAAGTGCTGACCGTGGCGACGATCCAGTCCGAGCTTGGCTCGAGCTTCCAGATCACCGGTTCTTACTCGACCGAAGCCGCCAACGACCTGGCCCTGCTGCTGCGCGCCGGCTCGCTGGCCGCCCCGATGGAAATCATCGAGGAGCGCACAATCGGCCCGTCGCTGGGTGCGGACAACATCCAGAAGGGCTTTGACTCGGTGGCCTACGGCTTCGCCGCAATCGCCGTCTTCATGGTGCTGTACTACATGCTGTTCGGCGTGTTCTCCGTGATCGCGCTGGGCGTGAACCTGCTGCTGCTGGTGGCGGTGCTGTCGATGCTGCAGGCCACGCTGACGCTACCTGGCATCGCCGCTATCGCGCTGGTGCTCGGCATGGCCATCGACGCGAACGTGCTGATCAACGAGCGGATCCGCGAGGAACTGCGCGCGGGCGCATCACCGCAGATGTCGATCGCCATTGGCTTTGAGCGTGCCTGGGCCACGATTCTCGACTCGAACGTGACCACGCTGATCGCTGGCCTGGCGCTGCTGGCCTTTGGCTCGGGCCCGGTGCGCGGCTTTGCCGTGGTGCACTGCCTGGGCATCCTGACCTCGATGTTCTCGGCGGTGTTCTTCAACCGCGGCCTGGTCAACCTTTGGTACGGCCGCAAGAAGAAGCTCCAGGGCCTGGCCATCGGTCAGATCTGGAAGCCGGACACCACCGACACCCCGGTCGCCAAGTAAGCCAGGACACATCAGGAACCCATCATGGAATTTTTCCGCATCAAGCGCGACATTCCGTTCATGAAGCACGCGTTGATCTTCAACGTGGTGTCCTTCCTGACGTTTGCCGCCGCTGTTTTCTTCCTCTGGCACAAGGGCCTGCACCTGTCGATCGAGTTCACCGGCGGCACGGTGATGGAGGTCAACTACCAGCAGGCCGTCGATCTCGAGAAGGTTCGTGGCCAGGTCAGCAAGCTCGGCTACTCCGATGTACAGGTGCAGAACTTCGGCACCTCGCGCGATGTGATGATCCGTCTGCCGCTCCAGAAGGGGCCGGACGGCAAGCAGGTGACCTCTGCGCAGCAGAGCGAGCAGGTCATGGGCGCGCTGACGGCGGCCTCGCCTGACGTCAAGCTGCAGCGCGTGGAGTTCGTCGGCCCGCAGGTGGGCAAGGAACTGGCCACGGACGGCCTGTTGGCGCTGCTATGCGTGGTGGCCGGTATCGTGATCTACCTGTCGTTCCGCTTCGAATGGAAGTTCGCGGTCGCCGGTATCATCGCCAACCTGCACGACGTGGTGATCATCCTGGGCTTCTTCGCCTTCTTCCAGTGGGAGTTCTCGCTCTCGGTGCTGGCGGCGATCCTGGCGGTGCTGGGCTACTCCGTGAACGAGTCCGTGGTGATTTTCGACCGGATCCGCGAAGCCTTCCGCAAGTACCGCAAGATGTCCACGCATGAAGTCATCGACCACGCGATCACCAGCACGATGTCGCGGACCATCATCACTCACGGCTCGACCGAAATGATGGTGCTGTCGATGTTCTTCTTCGGCGGCCCGACGCTGCACTACTTCGCCCTGGCCCTGACGGTGGGTATTCTGTTTGGTATCTACTCGTCGGTGTTCGTGGCCGCGGCGCTGGCGATGTGGCTCGGCGTGAAACGCGAAGACCTCGTCAAGGGCGACAAGAAAGGCGGCGACGCAACCGACCGCAATGACCCGAACTTCGGCGCGCAAGCTTGACGCGGCGCTTGGGTTGAAAGAAAAAGGCACCTTCGGGTGCCTTTTTCGTTTGACGAGAGATCCGGGACCGCAATCCCCATTGGTACCCTTGGCTGAAAGCGCTGCGCGGGGTAACGAATACGCCAGCAAACCCGCCCTTGGTTTAAGCACTGTCAAATCAGATTGGACATTGCGTCAATCACCATTGTGATTGTTCTAATTATTTATGCGGGCAAGAATGTCCGATTAACCACAAGCAGATGATCGCCACATCACGGCATCCGTGAATGGCGGAGGCAGGAGACAAGCCATGCAGCAGACCATTGAACCATCCAAGGACACCGAACTGCCTCTCGATGGCGTGCGGGTACTTGACCTGTCCCGCGTCTTCGCAGGTCCGTTGTGCGGGCAAGTCCTGGCCGATTTCGGTGCCGAGGTGGTCAAGGTGGAACATCCCGGCCGTGGCGATGACACCCGTGATTGGGGGATGCGCATCGGCAAGACGGAGACAACCTACTACAACAGCATGAACCGCAACAAGCGGTCCATCACGCTGGATCTGCAGAGGAAGGAAGGCGTGCAGATCGTCTACGAATTGCTGCCGAAGTTCGACGTCGTCATCCACAACTTCAAGACGGGCGGCGCCGAGAAGCTGGGCCTGGGCTACGAGCAGCTCAAGGCCATCAAGCCCGATCTCATCTACTGCGCCATTTCTGGATACGACACCAGCGGCCCGGAAGCGAAACGCCCCGGCTACGACCTCGTCATCCAGGGCGAGGCCGGCCTCATGGCGCTCAATGGCGAGGCCGATCAGCCGCCGCTGAAATTCGGCGTCGCGGTCGTCGACCTCATGACCGGCATGTATGCGGCGCAAGCCGTACTGGCCGCCCTCTTCCGCCGCGAGCGAAAGGGCCTTGGCCAGCTGATCGAGATGGCGCTGTACGACTGCGGCGTGATGGTGACGGGCTACTACGGCCTGGATGCCATGCTGCTGGGGCGCGACCCGGCACGCTATGGGAACGCCCATCCGTCCATCGTGCCCTATGGCATGTTCGAGGCTGCCGATGGTCCTCTGATCATCGCGGTCGGAAACAACAACCAGTTCGACAAGTTCTGCCGCCAGGTCATCGAGCGCCCCGATATCGTCGAGGATCCGCGCTACGCCACGAACGTCGAGCGCGCGAAGAACCGCGTCACTCTGACACCGCTGATCACGGGTCTGATCCATGAGTTTCCCCGCGACCTTCTGCTGGAACGCATGACCGCTTGCGGCATCCCGTGCGGCAGGGTGGCTGGGCTGCACGAGGCACTGACCAGCGAACGGACTCGCAGGGGTGGGCTGCTGCGTGAGATGCCGCATCCGGTGGCAGGCACGACGCATGTGTTTGCGCCGCCGTACCGTCTGGACGGAAAGCGCCCGCCGATTCGCAATGCACCGCCGACGCTTGGCGAGGGCACGCGCGCGGTATTGCAGAGTCTTCTGAATATGAGTGACGCGCAACTGCAGGAGCTGCAGGCGCTCGGCGTTCTCACGCTGCCCGAGGCACCTGCCAACTCCTGAGTCCTCTCCGCCCGCCGACATGGTCCGCGCAGGACCGCCCGGCGAGGGGGACAGGCTTTGGAAGCCGTTTCAAGACGATTCCGGCGTCGTTGCGGGGCCTTGCCGTACTACTTGTACCGTCTGCGGCCCCGCGCCTAGCCAGAACCGCTTCGCTTCATCTTGAAACAGCGTCTTGGCTAGAGACTTTCGATGACCGCGCCGGCCCGCGCGGCATCGGTTCAAGCCCCCTCCCCCGCGTTTGCGGAGAGGGAAGCCTTTACGCTCACGTGCGCTTAGGCTTCCGTCAGCTGCTCGATCCACACGGCCAGCCGGTCCTTGGCAAACGACTCCGTCCGCGTTGTCGCGCGTGCCGTGATCGCGTCGCCTTCGCGCTGCAGTTGCAGCGCCCCACCAGCCTCTTCCAGCCACAGCAGCGCCGCCAGCCATGCCGCGTGCTCGTCGGATACGGCATCGGCCACGGGCTTCGCCACGAACTCACCGAGCGCGTCCGGCGCAGACCAGGTGACGACATCGCCGTCACGGCGTACCGCTGCACCCAGCACTTCCGCCAGCACCGCCGTCGCGTCGGCAGCGCCACGACCAGCCAGGCGCGCGCGCAACTCCGCCAGCTTAGTGCCGACTGCATGGCCAAATACACCGCAGCGCTGGCTTTCCGCGCCGACCAGATCTGCATAGTCCAGACGCTGCCAGTCGGGCTCGGCATTGCGCGCACCCGCCAGCGATGTGCCAGCCAGATAGGTCTCCACCGGCTGGAAACGCCCCGGGCCGATCAGGCTGGCGCAGATCGCGTGGACCATGCCTACGCGCGTGGCCACGGTCTGCTTCTGCAGCACCATAAGCTTTTCACGCACCAGTTGATCACGCTCCCTGCGCAGGCCGGACAACTCCAGCGCCTGCTTCATCTCCATGCGCAGCGCGGTAATGTCCCACGGCTTCTTGATGTAGCGGTGGATCTGGCCCTGGTTCACGGCCTCGACGGTCTGGTCGAGTTCCGAGTACGCCGTGGTCAGAATCCGTACGATATGCGGATAGCGCTCGCGCGCGTAACGCAGCAGCTCGTTGCCATATTCGCCCGGCATGCGTTGGTCGGACACCAGCACGGCCAGGCTGTCGCCATGGGCGTCGAGCAACGCCTTGCCTTCTTCAACGGATCCCCCGGTTACCACCGGGGCAAGCTGGCCAATGGCGCGCTGGAAATACTTGACGGCCGTGGCCTCGTCATCGACGAACAGAATTGCCGGGGGTGCCTGCGTGGTATTCGGTTCGCTCATCGATCACTCCTGTTCATACGAGTCTTCATATTGGGGAAATCGAGGGTTACGGTGGTGCCTGCGCCCGAAGCCGAAGCGATCCGGATGCCGCCACCAAAAGATTGCATGACGCGGTTACAGAAGATCATGCCCATCCCGCTGCCGCCCGCCGAGGCGTGCGTGGTGACGGGGTCGACGAGCAGACGATCCATCACCTCCGGCGGAATGCCGGGCCCGTTGTCCGCGATGCGGATTTCCGGACGATCTCCAGCCACCACGACAAAGCGCAGCGACGGGTTGTCCACATCGGCCAGCGCGCGCAGCGCATTGCTCATGACCGACGACAGCACCAGCGCCACGCAGTTCGGCAGCGTTGGCACGGGAAAATCGTCGTGCAACTCGACTTGCACCCAGTTACGTTGGTTATCGGCAAAGGGATAGCTATCCAGCAGGGATGCCACCAATGCCCCCGCACTGACGTCATTGCCTGGACCCGGCTTCGGCTTGGCACCGCCCGCGCTGCTGCGCACGGACTGCAGGAACGACGACAGCACCGCAAGGCAGTACTGGGCGTTGTCATGCATGGCACCGGCCGCGCGGCCGATCTCGGCATTACGCTGCTGGTTGTACTCGCCAGCCACGCGCGCCTCGATCCCGCGCGCGAAATTGGCAATCGCCGCCAGCGGCGTATTCAGTTCATGGGCCAGAAAGGCCAGCGTCTCGTCGATCGCCATCAGCCTTTGCTGACGCACCGCGCGCTCGCGATAGCGCTCTCCGGCCAGGCGCAGCACCTCGCGCACGTCGGTCACGGTGATCGGCTTCTCGAGAATCTTGAAGACTTCGCCGCTATTGACGGTCTCGAGCAGCATGTCCTTGTCGGCATAGGCCGTGACCAGTATCCGCACGATCTGCGGATACTCCAGCGCCACCTGCCGCAGCAGGTCGCCACCATCGCGGCCCGGCATCCGGTAGTCGGTGACCAGCACCGAGATCTTCGCCTGATGCTCCCGCAGGATGGCTATCGCCTCATCCGCGCCAGTGGCGGACAGCACTTCGTGTTCGCTGCCGGCCGCGCGCGCGAAATACTTGCACGCCATCTCCTCGTCATCGACGTAGAGGATGGTCGCGCGCGGCTGGCTCGTATCGGTCGTCACGGCTTACTCCGCACGCGGCAGGTCGAAGCTGAAGGCGGCCCACTGGCCCACCTCGCTCTCGGCGTACAGCACGCCGCCGTGACGTTCGATCACGGCGTAGCTGATCGACAGGCCAAGACCCAGGCCCTGGCCCACTTCCCGCGTGGTGAAGAACGGTTCGAACACGCGGGCGAGATGCTCTTGCGCAATGCCAGGACCGTTGTCGCGCACAGTCACGCGCAGGCGCTTGTCCTCCCACCGCACCGTCGTATGGATCGCCGGATTCTGCGTACCCGCCTTGCGCATCGCCAGCGCGGCGTTCGAAAACAGGTTGATCAGCACGCCGATGATCGCGGCCTCGTCGCCAAGGACGAGGGTGTCGTCTGGCATCTCGCGCGTCATCTTGACCCCACGCAGTTCGTGCGCAGTCAGCCGTTGTGACGAATCAAGTGCCTTCTCGAACAGGAACGGCGTGCCTTCCACCTCGGCGCCCGGCTTGCGGTAGGCGAATGTCTTGAGGTCCGAGACGATATGCTGGATGCGCTGCATACCCTGCTTGGCATCGACCAGACACTCCTGGATGCCCGGTTCGGACTTCGCGGCCGGCTCCTCCATGGCCACTTCGATCGCCATCAGGCAGAAGTTGACCGGATTGTTCACCTCGTGCAGCAGGCCCGCCGCCAACGTGCCGATGGCCGCCATCTTCTCCTGCTGAAGCATCTGGCCCTTGATGTCGACCAGTTTGCGATTGATGACCTCGAGCTCCGCGTTCTTGTCCGCCACCTCGGCCTTCAAGCGGAACAGCATGAAGCGCGCGCGTTCATTGAAGAACGTGTACACGCCACTCGCTGCCGCAGCGAACAGCAGGAACAGCGAATTGACGATGAACGTCCCCACGGGCTCGATGCCACCCGGGTGCAGCAGGCACGCGGCGGCATAAAGCACATACGACAGGATGCCGAACACCAGGTTTTGCCACAGCCCGAACGGCAAGGCGATGCCCGAGGCGAAGATCGCGAGATTCAGCCCGACGTAGTACGGCGATTCGACGCCTTCGGTCTGCGAGATCATCCAGGCGATCATGATCTGCGGCAGCAGCAGCCACGTCATGGTGAGCCACGGCGCGAAGCGGCGGCCAGCCTGGCTGTAGAGCGCGACCACCACGCCCGCGATCAGCAGCGAAACGACGATGCGCGCCGCAGCGAATGGCACTTGCCACTGCGGATACTGGCCGTAGTCGAGCCCAACCCCGAGCAGCACCAGCACGATAGCCGTGTACGCGCCGCCCCGGCTGAATGCCAGGCGGAAATCGGCCAGTTCGGACTGGTATCCGGCGTATAGCTGGTTCGAACTCATCGCCTTCGCCGGTTGGGCGGCCGAATCCTCAACGGATAGCGGCTTCGGCGAAGACATTGACGCCGGTTTCATCGACATAGAGTCGGTGGGCATGCGAGTTCTCCGGCAACAGCGAAGCCATACCGGCCTCGTCGCGATAGATCAGGTACCACTCCAGCAGATGCTCCATCCCGAACTTCTCGGGGTTGTCGGAGTGGACGTTGGTGACGAGCAGATGACCGCCCGGCCTCGTGCGCGAGGCGAAGTACGACAGCAGGCGCGAGCAGACCTTGTCGGAGAGATAGTCGAACAGGCCGGCGCAATACACCGCGTCGAATTCGCGCACGCTCGGGTCGTCCGCAGTGATGCGACGCTTGAGCAGGTCGTGCACGGACTGGTGCACCATCTCGACCGATACCTTGTGCCCGGCCGACGCGGCGGACCGTTCGATCGAACCCCGCGTGTACTCGAGCGTCTCCGCGCTGAAGTCCACGAGTTGGAACGACAGCAGCTCCGGATTCGCATACTCCCGCACGAAGCGCTGGATCTCGAACGCGGGGCCGCAGCCGACGTTGAGCACGCGGAACGGGCGGCCCTCGGCACGTGCGCGTTCGGCCTGGCGCGTCAGGAAATCGACCAGCAGGTCGATCCGGTTGCGGTGCGCGGTGGCCACGGCCGCCTTCAGGAACGCCGTGTTGACGATCTGGAAGTAAGTGGTGGGCCCCTGCTGCGGATCGCTGAGGATCTGGTTCACCATTTCATAATCGCCGGCATAACCGAGCGGCTTGGTGAACGTGCGATAGACGAACGGCGCGCGCAGCAGCAGCGGGTGCAGCGCGGCCTGCGCATAGGTGCGGTGGACCGGCGCCAGTTCGGGATCGACGCGCTGCGCCTCGTCCTCGAGCCAGTCCAGATAGACCTTCACCTTGCCCATCAGCGGCGTGGCCAGTTCGTAGAACACGTCCTCGCGCAGGCGTCCTTCCCGCTTCGGCAGCGACTCGGTCAGGTCCACCTGTTCGACCCATCGGGAGACTTCCGAGAGATACGCGCGCATCTCGTTGACCACGATCTGGTAGTCGCGCCGGATGTTGAAACGTGTGTCCCAATCCTGCACGAACAGCTCAGCCTCGCGCGCCACCGATTTGGGCGCATCGTTGACGTCGGTGAGCTCGCGCCACTCGTCGATCAGCGTCAGGGACACCACCGCGGTCAGGCCGGTATTCACCAGACTCATGACCACGGCCTTGCCCAGGTACGCATTTTTCGCGCCCATGCGTACGCTCAGTTCGCTCAATACCTCGCTGACCTGAACGATGGAATAAGGATTGTAGATTTCCATCACCAGCGACTTGCGCTGGAGATTGATGATCGTGCCACGCACCTGCTCGCCCTGCGAGTTGCGGAAGCTAACTACCGGATCGATTTGGGTTTTGGAGTACACGGTATCGCGCCAGGGGAAATCCGAAAAACGCTGCGCACCGTGGCGCCAATGGGCACCGGCCGGGTACAGCTCAGGCAAGGGGCCTTGCGGCGGACAACCAACTCAGGGAATGCAGCCAATGCTCATAGCGATGCGCGTGACCTGTTGCGGGGACGGGCTCGAGCGGCGCAGGCCGATGCGAACGCCGTCCCGGGGGTGGGACTGCGGCGAACCATTGTACTGTGGCTGCCCGAAACCGTACAACTGTGCACCTGCGGTAATTGAGTAGGGTATGCAATCCCCAAAAAAAATGAGCCAGCACACGGCTGGCTCATTCAGATGGGGCCGGAAATGTCCCCTTGTACGTTCATCGCTACTGCAGCAGGCTCAGTCCGCCTTGACCGCTTCCACCTGGATGGCAAGCTTCACGTCCTGCTTGAAGCCGTACTTGACGCCGTAGTCGATGCCGAAATCGGCGCGGTTGATCTGGGCCACGGCATCGGCGCCGCAGGCTTCACGCTTGAGCATCGGGTGCTGCATGCACTTGAACTCGCGGATTTCCAGCTTGACCGGCTTCGACACGCCGTGCAGCGTCAGCACGCCGTCGACTTCGGTCGGGACGTCGCCCTTGAACTTGGAGAACTTGCCCTTGTACGTGGCTTCCGGGAAGGCCTGCACGTCGAACATTTCGGGGCCCTTTGCGTGCTCGTTGAGCTTGCCGTTGCCGAAATCGATCGACGACGCGTCGATCTTGATATCCACGGTGCCCGTCTTGCCGGCACGGTCCAGCGTCACGACGCCCGACGACTTCTCGAACTTGCCGCGCCACGTCGACAAACCGCCCATGTGATCAGCCTCGAAGCTCGGGTAGGTGTGGGTCGGATCGATGTTGTACGTCGACGCATTGGCCAGTGCGGAACCGGCGGCGAGCGTGGCGGAAGCGGCCGCGACAGCGGCGAAAAGGGTGCGCATCTTCATATAAGGTCTCCCGTCTGGGGGTTGGATAGGAAGGTCTGATGAAACCGGAAAAAGGATGACTTCAGGTGAACCGGGCGGTCCGGGGACCGCTGGCGCCTCACCCCTTCTTGACCGGGGTAACGATACGGAACTTGATCTGCACGTCGTCGGCTACCACGGAAGTGTCTTTCCATTCGCCGTCGCCGATGTTGAACACGGTGCGCTTGATCGGCAGCACGCCTTCGAAGACCTGGCCGCCGGCGTCCTGCTTGTACGAGGCCGGCACCACCACGTCCACGGTCTTGCCCTTGATGGTCAGCTTGCCGGCAACGTCATACTTGCCCGCTGCGCCGGCCTTGATGCTGGTGGACTGGAACACGGCCTTCGGAAATTTCGCAGCATCGAACCATTCGCGGCCCTTGACCTCCTTGGTCGTTTCCGCGTCGCCGATCTCGAAGCTCGACACGTCAATCTCGACCTTGGCCGCCGACGTTGCCAGCTTGGCGGGATCGAAGTCGACCGTGGCGTCGAACTTCTTGAACTTGCCTTCCATTGGCACGCCGATCTGGCGAGCGGTTGCGGTGACCGAGCTCTTGGCAGTGTCGATCTGGGCCCAGCCGATATTGGCGGCCAGTCCGGCGGTGACCAGTGCGGCCGACACGAGCATCACGCCAGGGCGAGACATGCGTTTCATCTTTGACTCCAGTGCGAATAGATGGATCAAGCGGTTAGCGCAGGAACGGGATCATGCGTCCGAGCGTGCCATCGCGGTCGATCAACTGGTGCTTGATCGCGGCGGCTGCGTGGACGACGACGATCGCCGCCATCAGGTAATTCAGCCAGATATGGGCAAATTTCAGAATCGGCTTGAGCGTGTCGCTGGCCTCGATCAGCGGCGGCAGCTTCCACAGGCCCAGGTACACCACGGGCACGCCCGCCGAAGAGCTGTAGAGATAGCCCGTAATCGGCACGATCAGGATCAGCAGGTACAGCAAATGATGCGCGCCAGCAGCAGCCTTGGCCTGCCAGGCCGGCGTGCCGGGCGCCACGGGCGGCGCGGCATGGGTGGCGCGCCAGATCACGCGCAGCACAGCCACGACGAAGATCGTCACGCCGATCCATTTGTGCCACGAGAACAACTTCAGCTTGGTCGGCGTCAGGCCGGGAATCCCGGTCATGTAGAGGCCCAGGCCGAACGCGGCGAAGATGCCGAAGGCGATCAGCCAGTGCAGACCGATGGCGGTGGCTGTGTATCCGGCGGGCCGGCCGGCCGGAATGGAGCCTTTGGAACTCATGTCTATCAATCCCTTCGTTGATGCATTCGTTGTGCGCGCGACGTGAATGTTGCAGATCCGGCCAGTCCCGTCGCAGCGAATCCTCGCATTATTGGGGCCCGCCCATAAGCTGGGAACGGCCGAACTTCATTAAGTTGTTCAAATCATTTGAAGCGACCAGATGTCGCACCCGCCGCAATGCCGGTGATCGTAACCCGTCATCCGGGTCACATGTGCCGGCAATTGACCGCACAGCGGTAATTACTGCCCCAACCCTGACGGCTGACAAGAACAAAAAGGGCTGGCACCAGGCCAGCCCTTTTTGTTTCTTAACGCGTCTCAGGCGTCAGATGCGATTCGCCAGTTCCACGGCGCGGCCGATGTAGCTGGCGGGCGTCATCGCCAACAGCAGCGCCTTGGCATCGTCAGGAATCGCCAGACCCTGCACGAACGTCTGGAGCGCCTCGCGCGAGATGCCCTTGCCGCGGGTCAGCTCCTTCAGTTGCTCGTACGGATTGGGCACGCCAAAGCGGCGCATCACGGTCTGCACCGGCTCCGCCAGCACTTCCCAGCAGTTGTCGAGGTCTTCGTTGAGGCGTTCGGGGTTGGTTTCCAGCTTGCCCAGGCCGCGTAGGCAGGCCTCGTAAGCCAGCAGGCTGTAACCGAACGCCACGCCCATGTTGCGCAGCACGGTCGAATCGGTCAGGTCACGCTGCCAGCGGGACACGGGCAGCTTCTCGGACAGGTGGCGCAGCACGGCGTTGGCCAGGCCGACATTGCCCTCCGAGTTCTCGAAGTCGATCGGGTTGACCTTGTGCGGCATGGTCGACGAGCCGATCTCGCCAGCCTTGGTCTTCTGCTTGAAGTAGCCCACCGAGATATAGCCCCAGACGTCGCGGTTCAGGTCCAGCAGGATCGTGTTGGCACGAGCGACGGCATCGAACAGCTCGGCCATGTAGTCGTGCGGTTCGATCTGGATCGTGTACGGATTGAACGTCAGGCCCAGGCGCGTCTCGATCACCTGCTTCGAGAACGACTCCCAGTCGAACGTCGGATAGGCGGACAGGTGCGCGTTGTAGTTGCCAACGGCGCCGTTCATCTTGCCGAGCAGTTCCACGCGTTCCACACGCTCGATGGCGCGGGCCAGACGCGCGGCCACGTTGGCCATTTCCTTGCCGAGCGTGGTCGGGCTGGCCGGCTGGCCGTGCGTACGCGACAGCATCGGCTGGGCGGCGTTCAGCTTCGCCAGTTCGACCAGACGCGCGTGCACGCGCTTGAGCGCCGGCACGATCACGCCGTCGCGGGCGCCCTTGAGCATCATGCCGTGCGACGTGTTGTTGATGTCTTCCGACGTGCAGGCGAAGTGAATGAACTCGCTGGCGGCCTCGAGCTCCGCGTTGCCCTTGACCTGCTCCTTGAGCCAGTACTCGACGGCCTTCACGTCATGGTTCGTGACGGCTTCGATTTCCTTGATCCGGGCGGCGTCGGCCTCGGTGAAATTCTCCACCAGTGACAGCAGCTTTGCCTCCGATGCGGCCGAGAACTTCGGCACGTCCGGCAGGCCGGCCTGGGCCAGCGCGATCAGCCAGTTGACCTCCACCTTGACGCGGTTGCGCATGAAGGCCGCCTCGGACAGCCACTCGCGCAATGCATCGGCCTTGGCGGCATAGCGGCCATCGATGGGAGACAGGGCGGTAAGCGGCGAAAGGGAAGACGTGGACATGCTGGCAACCAGAAGTAAGGGAGGTATGGGCGCGTTCCGCACATGGCGGGTGCGGGGGCGAGGCACGTGCGAAGCGATCAATGCGCCGCACGGCGCGATTTGTGCGATCACCGGGCAACATTGGCGTGCACGGGGCCGCGGAAAGCGTAACGCGCGATTTTATCATCGGACCATGGCGCTGTGCTGCACGCCATGACCAATGCCCCGTGATCCGTGCGCCAGGCCGCATTGGTGGCGCATCCGGCGCCCGGCGCGGGTATACTCGCGCTCGCTCATCCATTAGCCTGTTATGAAGTGCATCGGGCAAGCGGCCCGTCTGCCAGCGTGGAAATCCGCCTGCCAAGGAGCGCCGATGCACTTCATAACAAGCTCAAGGGGAGAACATGAAGCTGTATGCGTCCCAAACCAGTCCGTACGCGCGCAAAGTGCGCGTGGTGCTGGCGGAGAAGAAAATTGACTACGAGATGATCGAGGAGAACGTCTGGTCGCCAGACACCACGATCGGTCGGTTCAATCCGCTCGGCAAGGTGCCTTGCCTGGTCATGGAGGACGGCGGCGCGGTCTTCGATTCGCGCGTGATCGCCGAGTATGCCGACACGCTCTCGCCAGTCAGCCGCCTGATTCCGCAGGGCAGCCGTGAGAGGCTGGAAGTCCGCTGCTGGGAAGCCCTGGCCGATGGCCTGCTGGACGCCGCCCTGCTGGCGCGCCTGGAAGTCACGCAGCGCAAGGAAAGCGAACGCAGCGAAAGCTGGGTACAGCGCCAGCGCAGCAAGATCGACGCCGCGCTGACGGCGATGTCGACCGGCCTGGCCGACAAGACCTGGTGCACCGGCACCCACTACACGCTGGCCGACGTGGCCGTTGGCTGCGCGCTGGCCTACCTGGACTTCCGTTTCCCGGACATCGCATGGCGCGACCGCCATCCGAATCTGGTGGCGTTCCAGGAGAAGATCGAAAAGCGCCAGTCGTTTATCGACACCGAGCCGCCGCAAGGCTGATCGCTCACACGCGGCTGTCTGCGTGTGATCTTGCACGGCGCTTCACACTGGGTGTGAAGCGCCGTGTTGCATTCAGGTGCCGCCCAATCTGCCGGCCCCCTCCAGCCTTACTGGATAATCCCGCCACCCAGGCAGACATCCCCGTCATACAGCACGGCCGACTGCCCCGGCGTCACCGCCCACTGCGGCTCCGCGAACGACAGCTTCAACGCATCGCCTTCGGCTGCCACCACCTTGCAAGGGGCATCGCTCTGCCGATACCGCGTCTTGGCGGCCATCGTGGCACCCGCCGCAGGCGGCTCGCCGGCCACCCACGACAGATCCGCAGCGTTCAGTTCCGACGTCAGCAGCCACGGATGGTCGTGGCCCTGCACCACGTAGAGCGTGTTGCTGGCCATGTCCTTGCGCGCCACGTACCAGGCATCGCCACTGCCATCGCGGCTGCCGCCCAGGCCGATGCCCTTGCGCTGGCCCAGCGTGTAGAAGGCCAGGCCGATATGTTCGCCCACCACCTTGCCTTCGGGCGTCATCATCGGGCCCGGTTGGGTCGGCAGATAGCGGTTCAGGAAGTCGCGGAATGGACGTTCACCGATAAAGCAGATACCGGTGGAGTCCTTCTTCTTCGCGTTCGGCAGGCCGATTTCCGCGGCGATTTCGCGCACGCGTGTCTTCGGGATCTCGCCTAGCGGGAACAGCGTGCGCGAGAGCTGTGCCTGGTTCAGGCGGTGCAGGAAGTAGCTCTGGTCCTTGGTGTGATCGAACGCCTTGAGCAATTCGAACTTGCCGTTGGCCGCCTGCCGCACGCGCGCGTAGTGGCCCGTGGCGATCGTATCGGCGCCCAGCGACATCGCGTGATCGAGGAAGGCCTTGAACTTGATCTCGGCGTTGCACAGCACGTCCGGATTCGGCGTGCGGCCGGCAGAGTATTCGCGCAGGAAATCGGCGAACACGCGGTCCTTGTACTCCGCGGCGAAGTTGACGGCTTCCACGTCCACGCCGATCACGTCGGCCACGGACGCCACGTCGAGCCAGTCCTGGCGCGTCGAGCAGTATTCGCTGTCGTCATCGTCTTCCCAGTTCTTCATGAACAAGCCGATGACTTCATAACCCTGCTGCTTCAGCAACCATGCGGTGACCGACGAATCGACGCCACCGGACAAGCCCACCACCACGCGCTTGCCGCTCATGATGCCGCTCCTGCCTGCGCCGGCGGATTCGTCGGCGCGGCGGTGTCGCCCGGCGCGATCGACGCGGCCACGGTGCTCGGATGCGTATGGATCATGTCGAGCGCGAAACGCTTGCCGGCCAGATAGTCGTCGACGCAAGCCATCAGCAGCGGCGAGCGATGGCGCTCGGGGCAGCCACGCAGTTCCTCGGCGGTCATCCACACGGTACGGACGATGCCGGTATCCAGCTGGCGCCCGGCGTCGAGTGTGCCGATATCGCCGGTAAAGGCGAAGCGGATATAGGTGGTGTCGCCCTGGTCGCGCGACGAACGGCCGCGGCTCGTGTAAACGCCCAGCAGCGCGCGCGGTTCGAACGAATGCGCGGTTTCCTCGAGCGTTTCGCGCACGACGGCGCGAATCAGGCTCTCGCCCGCTTCCAGATGGCCGGCGGGCTGGTTCAGACGCAGACCATCCGCGGTTTCCTCTTCCACCAGCAGGAAGCGGCCACCCCGTTCGATAACGGCGGCTACCGTGACGCTGGCATTCCAATCACGTGACATGGTGCACATTTTTTAAGCAATCCGGCATTTTACCGGTTGCCGTGCGAACGTGCATCGCGCGATGGTTCTTTCGGGCCACCTCGGCCCAGGCGTCTGCCAGTTTCCCCCGCAGGTCAGCGCCCGCTCAGGCGGCTTCCCGCGCGACGACAGGCGGCAGCAGCGCAATCGCCGCGTCGAGTCTCGCCACAAGTGACTTCGACGCCGGCATCAACGGTCGACGCACCTCCGGGCGCGCCAGACCACACAGCGCCAGCGCCGCCTTCACCGGGGCGGGGTTGGGCTCGTCGAACAGCAGTCCGATCAGCGGCGACAGTTGCCGGAACAGCGCGCGCGCCGCTTCCTCACGCCCCGTGCGGGCAAGTTGAATAAGCCGCACGAACAGATCGGGCCGGATATGGGCCGAGGCCGGCACGATTCCCGCGCCGCCACGCAGCAGATGGTCGAGCATGGCCGCATCATCGCCACAGAACACGTCAAGACGATCCTGCCCTGCCAACGCGCGCATTCCCGCCGCATCGCACTCCTTGAGCGCCACGATCTGCGGATGCGCGGCCAAACGCCACGTGAGGTCGGGCGAGATCGCGCAGCCCGTGCGCTTCGGCACGTTGTACAACATCAGCGGTCTGGCCGTATGACTGGCGACGCTGCGCATATGCCACGCGATCCCCTCATCGGACACGCGCAGGTAGTACGGCGGCGGCACGAGATAGCCAGCAAGATCGATCCGTTCGAGCCGACGCACCTGCTCGCAGACCGCATGGGTTGCCACACCGCCAACCCCGGCGATCACGGGCACGGCGCCTTGCACGGCCTCGAGTGTAGCGGCGGCGACCTGAAGGCGTTCCACGTCGGTCAGCAGTCCACCCTCCCCGGTCGTGCCGAGCACGATCAAACCGTCGACGCCAGCATCCGCGTAGTGCGCGGCAAGCCGCTGCACGCCGTCTACATCGACCTGACCGTGATGCAGCGGCGTAACCATCGGCAGCCATAGCCCATCGACGATGCGCGGGCGAGCGAACTCAATGCGTGGCATGGTCGTCTCCGAGCATCGTCGTCACGCCAAACTCGGCGGCGGGCAGCGCGGCCATGATGGCGTGCATGGCTGCCTCGCGGTCTTCGCGCCCCACCTCCACGTGCAGCGTGGTCTCGCCGTGGCGATGATCCACCTCCACCACGTAGACACGCGCAAGATTACCGATAGCACGATGCAATGTCTGGCGCAGCATGAAGACCTGCGCCGATGACACGGCAAGCCGCAGGCGAATCCACTGCACGTTCGAAGCGATCCGGCGTCGGGGCACCGACGCATAGGCCACGGCGAGATTCGAAGACTGTCGCATGTCGCAATGATCCGCGTCTGGCGGATCGTCTGTTGAACATGACATCCATGCTAGGGATGGCGATCTCAATTTGGCGCAGCATTCCGCGAGCGGGTCATCAACATCGCGTAAAGATGATGGGCTCAAAATGTCTTGGTGATCGACGCCCACGCTGCTGCCTTGCCGAGATATCGCCCACGATTGGCGCTGGTGTAGAACGACGCCTTCGCGTTGGTATCCACATAGGCCACCGCCAGCGAGAAGCCCTTGCCCAGATCCTTGGTCAGGCCGAGTTTCCAGTCTGTGTACGACGCATCGCTGTGATGGGCCACGCCCTGATAGCCCACGTGCGCATTGAACGTGAGACCCCAGAAGTTCAGCGGGACATTCGCCGACAGGTCGACGTAGTAACTGTTCTTGCTGTCGTCGATACCGAACAGATTGGTCACCGCATGCGAGTACTTCAGGAACACCGGGCCATAGCCGATGCCGGCGTACAGCTCCGTGGTGTACGGGCGCGTAGTGGTGTACCCACCTGGGTAGTAGTACTCCAGCACGCCGACGTCGTAGTTGAACTCGAGGTCAGACAGCTTGAAGGTGTTCCTGAAGCCACCGTAGAAATCCATTTCCACGGGCGATGACACCGACGAATCGGCATCCTCGAGCCAGCTGATACTCGAGTTCCAGTTGCCGACGTAGAAGCCGCTGGCGTGGGAATAGTCGAATCCGCCCTGGATGGCCGGGCGCAGATTGGTCTGGCTGATGCCGCGATAGCGGTAGTCGGACACCAGCGACACATTGGCCGTGAACGTATGGGGCGTGGAAGGTTCGGCCACGGGCGCAGAGGCTTCCTGCGCAAAGGCCGACGAAAACGGCATGGCGAACAGCACGGCAGCGGCCAGTCCCGCCGGCGCCGAAGTGAGCAGACGTGTTGCGATCATGAGGAATCAGTTGTGCGTTTGGAGAGACGCCTCGAAAGAGACGTGAACGCCACGATACGCAGCCGCGCGTCAAATCGGCATCAAGAATGGACAGGCCACCGAAGCAAATCCATCAAGGTGAATTGCGAAGCAATCGCCGCCCGATGAAAGAAGTCATTTCATGAGGCGCAAGAATGAGTCTCTGTGACGCCACAAATCCCCGACCGCCCAGTCACCACCGAATGTAAGTTTCGGGTAAGCTGCGCAAAAAATGGTGCGCCGCACGCGGTACACCAGGGGCGAGGACGTCTGCCCAACCAATCAGATACGACGCCATCAAAAGGAGAAATGGACGATGCATATCGGCATCCCGCTCGAGACGCGGGCAGGTGAGGCGCGAGTCGCTGCCACCCCGGAGACCGTCAAGAAGTACGTTGCGCAGGGCCATCAGGTAACGGTGCAAGCCGGCGCCGGTGTCCGCGCCAGTGTTCCCGACGCAGCGTTCGAAGCGGCAGGCGCGCGCATCGGCTCCGCGGCCGACGCGCTCGGCGCGGAACTCGTGCTGAAGGTCCGCGCACCGGACGATGCCGAACGTGCCCAGATCAAGCCGGGTGCCGTGCTGGTCGGCATGCTCAATCCCTTCGATATCGAAAACAACGCGCGTATGGCCAGCGCCGCGATCACGGCGTTCGCGCTCGAAGCCGCGCCGCGTACCACGCGCGCGCAGAGCATGGACGTGCTGTCTTCGCAGGCCAACATCGCCGGCTACAAGGCCGTGCTGGAGGCCGCGCACCACTACCAGCGCTTCATGCCGATGCTGATGACGGCAGCGGGCACGGTCAAGGCCGCGCGCGTGCTGATCCTCGGCGCTGGCGTGGCGGGCCTGCAGGCCATCGCCACGGCCAAGCGACTGGGCGCCGTGATCGAAGCCTCCGATGTGCGCCCCGCCGTGAAGGAGCAGATCGAATCGCTCGGCGCGAAATTCCTCGACGTGCCGTTCCTGACTGACGAAGAGCGCGAGATCGCGCAAGGCGTGGGCGGCTATGCCCGCCCGATGCCCGCCGACTGGATGCGGCGCCAGGCCGAACTGGTGCACCAGCGCGCCACGCAGGCCGACATCGTCATCACCACCGCGCTGATCCCGGGCCGCCGCGCGCCGGTGCTGCTGCAGGAAGAAACCGTCAAGCAGATGAAGCCCGGCTCGGTCGTCGTCGACCTCGCCGCGGCACAAGGCGGCAACTGCCCGCTGACCGTCGCCGACGAAGTGGTCGAGCGCCACGGCGTCACCCTGATCGGTCACACGAACCTTGCCGGCATGGTTGCCGCCGATGCGTCCGCGCTGTACGCGCGTAACGTGCTGGACTTCCTCAAGCTAATCATCGACAAGGATGCCCGCTATACGCTGAATCTTGAGGACGACATCGTCGCCGCCTGCCTGATGTGCAAGGACGGCCAGGTCATCCGCGAGGCAGCCTGATCCGACACCGGCGCCAGGCCATCACGCCCTGGCGCCGGTCCGCCGATGACCTTGCAGCGGCGCGGGGAGCCATCCGCGCTGCAACCCGCCATCGGCGGACCCAGATCTCGCAGCCTCGATCCGACGCAACGCGAAGCGAAGCGCATCAGCAAGTATTCAAAAGCAACGGAGGAGAAGTCGATGGAGATGGTTAACCACACGGTGATCAACCTGATCATCTTTGTGCTGGCGATCTACGTGGGATACCACGTGGTCTGGACGGTGACGCCCGCGCTGCACACCCCGCTCATGGCCGTGACCAATGCGATCTCGGCCATCATCATCGTCGGCGCCATGCTGGCGGCCGGCCTCACCGAAGGCGGCGTCGGCCGCATCATGGGCACGGTGGCCGTGGCCCTGGCCGCGGTGAACGTGTTCGGTGGCTTCCTGGTGACCCAGCGCATGCTGGAGATGTTCAAGAAGAAGGAACCGAAGGCGAAGGCTGACAACAAGGGAGGTGCGTGATGGAAGCCATCAGCATGAACCTTGTGACGCTGCTGTATTTGGTGGCATCGGTCTGCTTCATCCAGGCACTGAAGGGCCTCTCGCACCCGGCATCGGCCCGCAAGGGCAATGCGTTCGGCATGATCGGCATGGCCATCGCCGTGGTGACCACGCTGGCGCTGATCGTCAAGATCAAGCACGAGTTCCTGGCGGTAGGTGCGGCGCAGTCGTCGGTTGGCACGGGTCTGGCGCTGATCTTCGGCGCGCTGGTGGTCGGCGGCGGCATCGGCGCCTATGTGGCGAAGAAGGTCGAAATGACCAAGATGCCCGAGCTGGTGGCCGCGATGCACTCGCTGATCGGTCTGGCCGCCGTGTTCATCGCCGTGGCCGCCGTGGCGGAGCCTGCCGCGTTCGGCATCACGCCGGCTGGCTCGCATCTGATTCCGCTCGGCAACCGCATCGAACTGTTCATCGGCTGCTTCGTCGGCGCGATTACGTTCTCCGGTTCGGTGATCGCATTCGGCAAGCTGTCGGGCCGCTACAAGTTCCGTCTGTTCCAGGGCGCGCCGGTGGTGTTCCCGGGCCAGCACTGGCTGAACCTGCTGCTGGCCATCGGCATGATCGGCTTCGGCGTGATCTTCTTCCTGTCGCAGTCGTGGCTGCCGTTCCTGATCATGCTGGCCATCGCGTTCGTGCTCGGCGTGCTGATCATCATTCCGATCGGCGGCGCTGACATGCCCGTGGTGGTGTCGATGCTGAACTCGTACTCGGGCTGGGCAGCGGCCGGCATCGGCTTCTCGCTGAACAACCCGATGCTGATCATCGCGGGCTCGCTGGTGGGCTCCTCCGGCGCGATCCTCTCGTACATCATGTGCAAGGCGATGAACCGCTCGTTCTTCAACGTGATCCTGGGCGGCTTCGGCGCAGATGCATCGGCCGGCGCAACGGCGGGCGCGCAGGCGCAGCGCAATGTGAAGTCCGGATCGGCGGATGACGCTGCCTTCGTGATGAGCAATGCGGAAACCGTGATCATCGTGCCCGGCTACGGCCTGGCCGTGGCCCGTGCCCAGCATGCGCTTAAAGAATTGACCGAGAAGCTGACCGAGCACGGCGTGACGGTGAAGTATGCGATCCACCCCGTGGCGGGCCGGATGCCAGGTCACATGAACGTGCTGCTGGCCGAAGCCGAGGTGCCGTACGATCAGGTCTTCGAGATGGAGGACATCAACAGCGAGTTCGGCCAGGCCGACGTGGTGCTGGTGCTAGGCGCCAACGACGTGGTCAATCCAGCCGCCAAGACCGATCCGAAATCGCCGATCGCCGGGATGCCGATCCTGGAGGCGTACAAGGCCAAGACGATCATTGTGAACAAGCGTTCGATGGCAGCCGGCTACGCGGGCCTGGACAACGAGCTGTTCTACATGGACAAGACGATGATGGTGTTCGGCGATGCCAAGAAGGTGGTCGAGGACATGTTCAAGGCGGTCGGATAATCTGCCGTTAATCTTCCGAGCGGCAGCAGGTCTGCGAAGTGAATAAAACAACTCGCAGACCTGAAATCAACGAAATCGAACGAGTGCGGCCGGCAACCAACGCCGGCCGTTTCGTTTTCCGGATTTCGATTCCTGCGCGCGGGTTCGGCGCTATACTCGCCTAGCCCCGGCCTCTCACGCACACCGTCCACCGCCGACGGCAGATTTGATCGCACCATGACATTCAGTTCGCATGACAGGAATCTGTCGGTCTTCCATCACCCCGTGCTGACGGTGCTGGTGGACGACAGCAAATCGTTCATCGACAGCCTGGCATTCCAGATGGATGCATCCCGCGCAGTGGTCAGCTTTACCGACCCGCGCGAGGCACTCGCGTGGATTCGAGAAGCGTATGCCACACGGCACCCGGCGTTCCTGCCGGTGCACGTTACCCATGATGACCTGACTTTCCTGTCCGAGCGCCGCACGGTGCAGCTCGACGTCGATCGCATTCATCGCCAGATTCACGATGTGAAGCGCTTCCTGCAGCCCGGCGTGATCGTGGTCGACTACTCGATGCCGCAGATGGACGGCCTCGAGTTCTGCCAGGCACTGGAAGGCCTGCCCTGCAAGACCATCCTGCTGACCGGCACGGCCGACGAAAGCATCGCCGTGCAGGGCTTCAACCACGGACTGATCGACCGCTACGTAAAGAAGCACGATCCAAACATGGTGGCGCGGCTCAACGAGGAAATCGACGCGCTGCAGCAGCAGTACTTCGCCTCGATCTCGCGCACGCTACGCGACCTGCTGACTCGCCATTCGTACTCGTTCCTGTCCGACCCGGCGATGGCCGACCGCGTGCGCCAGACGGCCGCGCGCTATGGCTTTGTCGAGTACTACCTGTATCCGAATCCGGTGGGCATGCTGCTGCTGACCGCCCAGGGCCATGCCACGCTGATGGTGATCGAAACGCGCGCGGGGCTGATGAGCCAGGTGGAATCCGCCGAGGCCTACGAGGCGCCAGCCGCGCTGATCGAAGGCCTGCGCGAGGGTCGCATCGTGCCGTTCTTCTGGCCCGGCAACGGCATGTACACGCCGGCCTGCGTGGACTGGGAACAGTACTGCCTGCCCGCCGAGCGTTGCGAAGGTCAAGAAGAGTACTTCTACGCGCTGTTCGACCTGCCCCGCCACATGCTGCAGGAACCCGTGGTCAGCCTGCAGAGCTTTCTGGCGGAATTCACGCGGAATCCGGAATTGATGACGGGGCGGAACAAGCGCGACTGATTCGACAACACTGGAAGCACCATTTGTTGTCACCCCTCCCCCTCACGCGGGAGAGAGGCGTAGAACCATCGCTCAATCCTTCTTCTGTTCCCGATTCCCGCCCCGCACCATATCGAACCGGAACAACCTGCATTCGATATTGCCGTTGTACAGCGGCGTGCGGCGCGATTCTTTCAGGCGTAGTCGCTTCGGCATCGTCAGATCGCCAGTGAATACCCACGCCTGCCAGCCCGAGAAGCTCTGCTTCAGCGTCGTCGCAAACGCCGCAGCGAACTGGTTGGCGGCGGCTTCCTCGGCCTCGTCGCGCGGCGCGTCCTGCATGGCACCCCGGCGATCGCCACGCACGGCAATCCGTTCGCCGTAAGGCGGGTTCATCAGCATCAGCCCTGCATCGGCAAAAGGCGGCTGGACGAAGCGCGCATCCACCTGTTTCAGTTGCACATCGCCCGGCAGGCCGGCGCGTTGCCAGTTGGCCTGGGTCATCGACAGCATGTCCGTGGAAATATCCGACCCGGCGATCTTCAGATTCGTGGCGCGACCGGCAGCTTGCTCGCGCGCGCGCTGTGCATCGGCACGCAGCGCCTGCCATGCCTTGGTGTCGCAGCCCTTCAGCCACTCGAACGCAAACGTGCGAGCGGCGCCCGGCGCGAGGCCCAGCGCCACCTGCGCGGCCTCGACGAGGAACGTGCCGCTGCCGCACATCGGATCGAAGAACGGACGATCGGTCTGACCCGCCGTCCAGCCGGCCAGACGCAGAATGCCGGCGGCCAGGTTCTCCTTGAGCGGTGCCTCGCCCTTTTCCATGCGCCAGCCGCGCTTGAACAGCGGCTCGCCGGTGGTGTCGAGGTAGACGGTGCAATCAGTTTCGGTCAGGTGCGCGTAGATGCGGACATCCGGGCTCACCGTATCGACGCTGGGACGCGCGCCCAGCCGCTCGCGCATTGCGTCGCAGACCCCGTCCTTGACGCGCAGTGCCGTGAAATTCAGGCTGCGCAGCGGCGACTTGTGCGCCGTGACATCGACACGCAGCGTCTCGTCTGGCGAGAACCACTGTTCCCAGCGCTGCTGGCGCACCAGCGAGTAGATGTCGTCCTCGTGCCGGTAGCCACGCTGCGCCACGCGCAGCAGCACACGGCTGGCGATGCGAGAGTGGAGGTTGACGGCATAGGCGGCCGCCATCTCCCCCGAGAACGTCACACCGCCCGGCACCTCCCGATGCACTTCGAACGGCGCGGCGGCCACCACGGCCGGATACCGCGCGATTTCGCGTAGTTCCTCGGCAAGGGCGGGTTCCAGGCCGCGCGGGCAAGGTACAAAGAAGGCTTGGGTCATGGCGTGAAAATCCTGCAAACAAAAACGTCCGCCATGGCGGACGGAAGGTATCGGTGACCGTCCCCCGATCAGCCCGCCGCGAGCGCGCGGTCGAGGAAATCGAGTCGGTCCTGGCCCCAGTATGGCTGGCCGTCATGAACGAACCACGGCGCGCCGAACACGTTGGCGGAGATGGCGTCCTGGGTGTTCTGCGCATACGCGGCCTGCACCGCCTGCCCCTCGCTGGCCTTGAGCAGGCTCGCGCCGTCGAGACCGCATTCCTCGGCGATCAGCGACAGCGTGGCGGCATCGGCGATATTGCGCTGGTCGGCCCACACCGCGCGCGAGATCGCGCCGGTCAGTTCCAGCGCGCGCGCCGTGCCGTTGGCCAGTTGAGCGGCGATGATCAGGCGTGCCGCGGCATCGCCTGAAACCGGGAAGAACGTTGGGTGCAGGTTGAGCGGGATGCCGAGGAACTTGCTCCAGCGTTCCAGTTCGACCAGCCGGTAGGCCTGACGCTGCGGCGGGCGCTGCGCCAGCGGCAAGCCGCCCGACACCGCGAACACCTTGCCGATATCGCAGGGCTTCAGCAGCACCTGGGCCTTGTGACGGTTGGCAATCTCGACAAAGCGCGCGTGTCCCAGATAGACAAACGGGGAAGGCGGCGCCAGAAAATACTCGACCTGCTTGCTCATCACGACCTCACGGTAGAACGAATTGGAACGTCAGCTTAAAACGGCTTTACGACAACCAGGATGACAACCGCCAGCAATACCAGCACCGGCAGTTCGTTGAACCAGCGGTAGAAGGTGTGCGAGCGCGTGTTGGCGCCGCGTTCGAACTTGCGCAGCAGCACGCCGCAGCCGTGGTGGTAGCCGATCAGCACCAGCACCAGCGCCAGCTTGGCATGCATCCACCCCTGCCCCGCGCCACGGCCAATGCCATAGCCCAGGAACAGCCAGAGGCCGAACACGATGGCCGGAACGGCCAGCATCGTCATGAAACGGAACAGCTTGCGCGCCATCAGCAGCAGGCGTTTCACGCTGGCCGCATCGGTCTCCATCGCCAGATTGACGAAGATGCGCGGCAGGTAGAACAACCCCGCGAACCACGAAGTCACGAACAGGATATGGAACGCCTTGACCCAAAGCATGTGCTGATCCGCCTCCGGTTACGTACGAATCTCGCCGTGACCGAACACGACGTACTTGAGCGAGGTCAGCCCTTCCAGGCCCACCGGGCCGCGAGCGTGGAGCTTGTCGTTGGAGATGCCGATCTCCGCGCCGAGGCCGTACTCGAAGCCGTCGGCAAAGCGCGTCGAGGCATTGATCATCACGCTGGCCGAATCGACTTCACGCAGGAAACGCATCCCGGTGGTGTAGTTCTCGGTGATGATCGAATCGGTATGCGCCGACCCGTAGGTGTTGATGTGTGCGATGGCGGCGTCCAGTCCGTCCACCGTGCGGATCGCCAGCACCGGCGCCAGGTACTCGAGACGCCAGTCCTCTTCGGTGGCGTCGACCAGACCCGAGAAGCCGGCGGCTTCCAGCGTGGCACGCGTTGCCGGGCAGACGCGCAACTCGACACCCTTTTCCTGGTAGATACGGCACAGCGGCGGCAGCGCCTTCGCAGCGATCTCGCGCGACACGAGCAGCGTTTCCATCGTGTTGCACGGCGCATAGCGCTGCGTCTTGGCGTTGTCGCACACACGCACGGCCTTTTCGAGGTCGGCGGCGTCATCGACATAGACGTGGCAGATGCCGTCCAGGTGCTTGATCATCGGCACGCGCGCCTCTTCCATCAAACGGGCGATCAGGCTCTTGCCGCCGCGCGGCACGATCACGTCGACATACTCGGTCATCGTGATCAGGCGACCAACCGCGGCGCGATCGGTGGTTTCGATCACCTGCACGGCTTCGGAGGGCAGCCCCGCCGCGGCCAGTCCCTCGGCCACGAGCGCGGCCAGGGCAGTATTCGATTCGATCGCCTCGGAGCCGCCACGCAAAATCGTAGCGTTGCCCGACTTCAGGCACAGCGCCGCCGCATCGATGGTCACGTTCGGACGCGATTCGTAAATGATGCCAATCACACCGAGCGGCACGCGCATCTGACCCACCTGAATGCCGGTGGGACGGAACTTCATGTTCGAGATTTCGCCGATCGGGTCCGCCAGCGCGGCGATCTGCTCGAGGCCGGCTGCCATCGTGGCGATCGCCTTGTCCGACAGTGTCAGGCGATCAATGAAGGCGGCGTCCTGGCCGTTAGTGCGGGCGCGTTCGACGTCGCGGGCATTGACGGCCTTGAGCTTGTCCGCATCGCGGCGGATGGCCGCGGCAATCGTCAGCAGCGCGCGGTTCTTGTCGGCCGTGGAAGCACGCGCCATGGCGCGCGATGCCGCGCGGGCCTGCTGGCCGACGCGGGTCATGTAAGCGTGGAGATCGAACTCGGTCATGATGGTGTCCGGGCCTGTGCCCGGTCTGCTATGAGTGCCGCGATGTCGATGCGCCGGCGCGGCTGCCGGCGATTGTTCTGGTTCGGTGGTCCGGTCACCTGTCCGGACCCTGGGGGCCCGGAGGCCTCATGCAGGTCTGGCGATCATCAGCGCAAGCTGCATCAGGCCGTCCCAGGGCTCGGCTGGCAACGCGCCGGCCGCTCCGCCGGCGCCTGGCAGGTCGGACAGGCCCTTGACCTGCCGGTCCAGTCGCGCGGCCATGGCAAGCGCGGCTTCCAGTTGCGGCATCGACAGCCGTTGCGCGGCCTGTGGTACGAGCCGCTCGCGCGGGCCCCAGACGCGCAGTTCGCGCATCAGCACGCCCGCCGGCTTGCCGCCCGCCAAGCCTTGCCGGACCTTGGATAATACGCGAATTTCCTCGGTCAGCGCCCACAGCACCAGCACCGTAGCCTCGCCCTCGCCACGCAGCCCTTCGAGCATACGCACCAGGCGCGGCACGTCGCCGCCGAGCATCGCTTCGGACAGTTTGAACACGTCGTAGCGGGCCACGTTCAGCACCGCGTCCTGAACCTGGTCGAAGGTCAGCGCGCCGGGCGGATAAAGCAGGCCGAGCTTCTGAATTTCCTGATGCGCGGCCAGCAGATTGCCCTCGACCTTCTCGGCGATGAACTGCAGCGCGCGCCGCCCTGGCTCGCCCGGCTCCACCCGCTGCTGCTGCAGGCCGAGTCGTTCGCCCACCCAGGCGGGCAGCCGTGTGCGGTCCACGGCATCGACCTTGATCGACACCCCCGCCGACTCCAGCGCCTGGAACCAGGCCGATTTCGTCGTGGCGAAATCCAGGCGCGGCAGCGTGACCAGCATCACCACATCGGGCGACGGCTGGGCGGCCGCGGCGCGCAATGCCTCGCCGCCGTCCTTGCCCGGCTTGCCCGATGGAATACGCAACTCGACGATCTTGCGGTCGCCGAACAGCGACATCGACTGCTGTGCCTCGATGACCTGGCCCCACTGGAAGCCACGTTCGGCCACCAGCACGTCGCGCTCGGAGAAACCGGCCTCGCGCGCCGCGCGGCGCAGGCGATCTACCGCCTCCAGCACCAGCAGGTGCTCGTCGCCGTGAACGACGTAAAGCGGCGCCAGGCCCTTGGCCTGCGCCTGCCTCAGATGTGCCTCGAGTCCGTCGAGCTTGAGCTGCATTGTCGCCCTATGTTTCCTGTGTCGGCCTGAGTCGCGCCGATACCCGGCGCGTCAGATCGTCTTGACCGAGGCCAGCCGGCGCATGAGCTGATTCACAACGTCGCGCTGCATGTCGCGATAGAGCTGCTGCTCTTCGTAGTCCTTGGCCAGCGTGTTGGCTTCGTTGTAAGTCAGGTCGCGCGTCAGCAGCAGCGTCGACGGCGGGATCAGCTCCTTGCCACTGGCATCGCGCAGGCGGAAGGTAAAGCGGTAGGTCAGACGGTATTCCCGCACCACACCCTCGGTGGTAATCGAGAGGATCGACTTGGCCCGCGTATCGGCCAGCACGTCGAGCAGTGCGTCCGCTTCCTTCGGGTCGGTAACGATCTGCGTGTCCGAGCCATTGCGGATGTTGCGGCGCAAATCCGCACCCATCAGCGAATTCGCGGGAATGCCGATGTAGAGCCGCTTGAACGCGAAATCGGCGTTACCGCGCATATGGAAGCCGCAGCCACCCAGCAATGCCGCCGCCGCTGCCGCGGCGCCGATGGCGAAGAAACCGCGGCGTCCCATGTTCGGTCGATCCATTCGTTATCCCTGTCTGCTGATTCCAGTCCGCGTGCTTCAGAGCACGACGTTGACGAGACGGCCCGGCACCACCACGATCTTCTTCGGTGCGGCACCGGCGGCGAACTTGGCCACGATCTCGCTGGCGGCCGCGGTGGCCTCGATCGCGGCACGGTCAGCATCGGCCGGCACCGTCAGGCTGCCACGCACCTTGCCGTTGACCTGCAGCACCAGTTCGATCTCGCTGCGCACCAGCGCGGCTTCGTCGACTTGCGGCCATGCGGCGTCGAGAATGTCGACCGTCTCGGCGGCGTAGCCGAGTTCCTGCCACAGCCCGTGGGCGATGTGCGGCACCACCGGGTACAGCACGCGCAGCAGCACGCTGAAGCCTTCACGGCGCCCGGCCGGCGAAGCGGTCTTCGCATCTTCCAGCGCGTTCAGCATCTTCATCGTGGCGGACACCACGGTGTTGTACTGGATGCGCTCGTAATCGTAGTTGGCCTGCTTGAGCACGGTGTGGATCTCGCGGCGCAGCGTGGCGTCATCGGCCGTGGGCGCGGTGCCGGCGCCATCGCGGATCGCCTGGGCGTTCGCATAGCCGTAGTTCCACACACGGCGCAGGAAGCGCGACGCGCCCTCCACACCCGAACCGCTCCATTCGAGTTGCTGCTCGGGCGGCGCGGCGAACATCACGAACAGGCGTGCGGTATCGGCGCCGTACTGGTCGATCAGCGCCTGCGGGTCAATGCC
Source organism: Cupriavidus sp. UBA2010 (assembly GCF_002335265.1). Taxonomy (NCBI): domain Bacteria; kingdom Pseudomonadati; phylum Pseudomonadota; class Betaproteobacteria; order Burkholderiales; family Burkholderiaceae; genus Cupriavidus; species Cupriavidus sp. UBA2010. Next base: position 135,958 of record NZ_DDCI01000033.1, on the reverse strand, counting down.
GTTGTTCTTCGACTTCGACATCTTCTCGATGCCGCCGATCACCACCGGCTGACCGTCGGCCTTCGCCGTGGCGCCAGCCGGGCGGCCGCGCTCATCGGTCTGCACGTCCACGTCGGCCGGGTTGTACCAGGTCTTCTTGCCGGAGGCGTCCTCGCGGTAGAACGTCTCGTTGAGCACCATACCCTGCGTGAGCAGGTTCGTGAACGGCTCGTCGAACTTGACCAGGCCCATGTCGCGCATGACCTTGGTCCAGAAGCGTGCGTACAACAGGTGCAGAATCGCGTGTTCGATGCCGCCGATGTACTGGTCCATCGGCATCCAGTAATCGTTGCGCGCATCGACCATCGTGCCAGCGTCGGGGCACGTATAGCGCATGTAATACCAGCACGAGTCGATGAACGTATCCATCGTGTCGGTCTCGCGGCGCGCCGGCTTGCCGCACGACGGGCAGGTGCACTCCAGGAATCGCGGGTCCTTGGCCAGCGGGTTGCCCGTGCCGTCCGGCACGAGGTCCTCGGGAAGCACCACCGGCAGATCCTTCTCTGGCACCGGCACCACACCGCAGCTGTCGCAGTGGATCAACGGGATCGGCGTGCCCCAGTAACGCTGGCGCGAAATGCCCCAGTCGCGCAGGCGCCAGGTCACCTTCTTCTCGCCCAGGCCCTTGGCGGCCAGATCGGCGGCGATGGCGTCGACGGCGGCCTTGTAGCCGAGACCGTCGTACTTGCCACTATGAATGCAGAGGCCGTGTTCCTTGTCGCCGTACCACTCGAGCCACGCGTCGGTCGAATAGGCCTGACCCTTGACGTCGATGACCTGCTTGATCGGCAGGTTGTACTTGAGCGCGAACGCGAAGTCGCGCTCGTCATGCGCCGGCACGCCCATCACGGCGCCGTCGCCATAGGTCATCAGCACGTAGTTGCCGACCCAGACGTCGACCTGCTCGCCGGTCAGCGGGTGCGTGACCTTGAGGCCGGTCGGCATCCCCTTCTTCTCCATGGTCGCCATGTCGGCTTCCATGACGGAACCGTGCTTGCATTCCTCGATGAACGCGGCCAGCGCCGGGTTGCTCTCGGCGGCGTGCGTGGCCAGCGGATGCTCGGCGGCCACGGCGCAGAACGTCACGCCCATGATCGTGTCGGCACGCGTGGTGAACACGTAAAGCTTGCCGTCATTGATCGGCTTGCCATCCGCGCCCTTGATCTCATGCGGGAAGGCGAATCGCACACCTTCACTGCGGCCGATCCAGTTCTGCTGCATGATCTTGACGCGCTCGGGCCAGCCGAGGCCTTCGAGGTCGCCAAGCAATTCCTGCGCGTAATCGGTGATGCGCAGGTAGTACATCGGGATTTCACGCTTTTCGACCACCGCGCCCGAACGCCAGCCACGGCCGTCGATGACCTGCTCGTTGGCCAGCACGGTCTGATCCACCGGATCCCAGTTCACGGTACCGGTCTTGCGATAGGCGATGCCCTTTTCCAGCATCTTCAGGAACAGCCACTGGTTCCAGCGGTAGTACTCGGGGCTGCAGGTCGCCACTTCGCGCGACCAGTCGATCGCCAGGCCCATCGACTGCATCTGCTTCTTCATGTAAGCGATGTTGTCGTAGGTCCAGGCGGCCGGTGCCACGCCGTTGTTCAGCGCGGCGTTCTCCGCCGGCATCCCGAACGCATCCCAGCCCATCGGCATCAGCACGTTACGGCCGTTCATGCGCAGGTAGCGCGCCATCACGTCGTTGATCGTGTAGTTGCGCACGTGGCCCATGTGGAGCTTGCCCGACGGGTAGGGCAGCATCGAGCAGGCGTAGAACTTGGACTTTTCCTTGCCGTCGGGCCCGACCGCGTGCTCCGACACCTTGTAGGCATCGATCGCTTGCCAGTGCTGCTGGGCGGCTTGTTCAACGGCGGACGGAAGATATTTGTCTTGCATGGTCGGGACGACGGTCTGGGCAGCGGTCCGCGGGCGACTGGCGCGCCGGGCGACCGGGGGGATCGGAAATGCGAAAGAGACGATTATAACCGTGGCGTATGTCCGCCACGGCTCGCACGGAAAGGCTGGAACGGCCCGCCTCTGGGCCGCGCCGGGCGTGCTTGCGGGCTTACTTCAGGCCCAGCACATCCTGCATGTCAAACATGCCGCTCGGCTTGTCGGCCAGGAAACGCGCCGCACGCACCGCACCATCGGCATACGACTGGCGGCTGGACGACTTGTGGCTGATCTCGATGCGCTCGCCAATGCCGGCGAACATCACCGTGTGATCGCCAACGATATCGCCGCCACGGACCGTCGCGAAGCCAATCGACTTCGCGTCACGCGGGCCGGTATGGCCTTCGCGCGCGTAGACCGCGCATTCGTCGAGATCGCGGCCGATGGCCTTGGCGATCACTTCGCCCATCGCCAGCGCCGTGCCCGACGGCGCGTCGACCTTGTGACGATGGTGCGCTTCGATGATCTCGATGTCGTAGCCCGTGGACAGCAGCTTGGCCGCCACTTCCAGCAGCTTGAACGTGGCGTTGACGCCGACGCTCATGTTCGCGGCAAACACCACGCCGATCGACTTGGCCGCATCGGCCAGTGCCTGCTTGCCGGCGGCATCGAAACCGGTGGTACCGATCACCATCTTCTTGCCCAGGCGCTTGGCCACCGCCAGGTGCGCCAGCGTGCCCTCGGGGCGGGTGAAGTCAATCAGGCAGTCGGAGGCCGAGAGCACGGCCTCGATGTCGGAGGAGATCTTGATGCCCGTCTCGCGGCCCAGAAACAGTCCGGCATCCTGGCCCAGCGCCGCAGCACCCGGCACGTCGAGCGCGCCGGCCAGCGTCACGCCGTCGGTATTGAGCACCGTTTCGATCAACATGCGACCCATGCGGCCGGAAGCCCCTGCAATGGCGATTTTCATGATTGGGTATGTCGGAATGAAAACCGTCCGGCATTCGACCGGACGGCTTGGGTGTCTGAAATGGACCCGCCGCCGCGTTTAGCTGGCAGGTTTGGCCGGAACGTCCGAAGCCGCGTTGGCTGGCGCCTCGGCCGGCTTTTGCTGAGCGGCCTCGGCGGCAGCAGGTGCCACGGCCGCCGGCGCGGCGGCCGGTTCGCTCGCTGCCGCGACGGGCATGGCAGCCGGCGCCGATGCCGGCATTGCCGCCGGCGCGGATGCTGGCGCTGCCTCGCCGCCAAAGATGAGCTTGCCTGGCGTCTGATTCTTCTGCGCCGCCTTCATGCCGTCAATTTCGGCAATAAGCTCGTATTCGGACGGCAACTCGTTGCCCACCCACCGCACAAGCTTGTCACCCTCGAAGTACACGGTGAACTGGCGCGATTGCACGACCGGCCGGCTGCCGCGACGGAAAGAGAAGTAATAGTCCCATCGATCCGCGTGAAAGACGTCCGTCAGCAGCGGAGTGCCGAGCAGGAAGCGCACCTGATCGCGCGTCATGCCTTCGCGCAATTGCGACACGGCCTCGCGCGACACGAAGTTGCCCTGGACGATGTTGATCCGATACGGCGTGATGGCATCGGCCACCTTGCGCGAGGTGCTGTCGTAGGCGGAACAGGCACCGGCCAGCAGTGCCGCCGCCAGCAGGGAAGACACCAGCGCGGGGCGCATGGCGGACGAACGGAATGAACGCATGTATCTCGCTTCCAGACGGGAATGGGTAGATACCGGCACCGGCACACCCCAAAGACTGCGGAGGCATCCGGCACGGCCAGGCGCATTCTGGTCACTCCGCGGAGAGCGGCGTGTACGCGTCATGGCACCGGGGCGACATTTGCCGCCAAAACCCTTATGATTCAACTATCCAGACATTGTACTCTAGGGAGTCACGCCCATGCCGAGTCCGGCGGACCTCAAAAATATCGGCCTCAAGGCGACCGTCCCCCGCCTGAAGATCCTTGAGATCTTCCAGACCAGTGAACAGCGCCATCTAAGCGCGGAAGATGTCTATCGCATCCTGCTCAACGAGCATATGGACATCGGCCTCGCCACGGTCTATCGCGTTCTCACGCAGTTCGAACAGGCTGGCCTGCTCTCGCGGAACAACTTCGAGTCGGGCAAGGCGATTTTCGAACTGAACGAAGGCAAACACCACGATCACCTGGTGTGCCTGGATTGCGGGCGCGTCGAGGAATTCTTCGATGCCGATATCGAGCAGCGGCAACAGAGCATCGCCCGCGAGCGCGGCTTTGCACTGCAGGAACACGCCCTGTCGCTCTATGGCAACTGCACCAAGGACGATTGCCCCCACAGACCAAGACGATAACCCCGCGGCGGTACCCGCCCAGCGGCAGGCAATAAAAAACCGGCGCCAAGGCGCCGGTTTTTTATTGGGTCGACACAGCGTTACTCCTGCGTCAGATCCTGCTCGGCCACGACGCGCAGGCTACGCGGCGCGGCGGCGGCTGCCGCAGGCAGGCCCAGAAACTCGCCAACCACCTGACGGAAGAGACCACGTGCCCAGACCAGCATCGGATGGGTATTGCGGCTGCGGTGCCAGAACATATTCAGGCCCAGCATCGTATTGAGCTCCGCTGGCAGCGGGTAGGCCTTCAGGCCATACGTTTCACAGGCCATGTCCTTGGTCAGCGCGTTGACCGTGAAGATCATGTCGGTCTGGGAAGCCAGTTCGGCCTGGGCACGCCACGAATGGACGGTCAGCGTGGCATTCCGCTTCAGGCCCCGCTGCTGCAGCGCGTAGTCGAGCGGAATCAGTGCCGGCGCCGGACGGCCCGCGCCACCGGAATGCGCCATGAAGATATGGCTGCAGTCGAGGTATTGCTCGAGCGTGCAATCGTTCTTCAGGAGCGGATGATTCTCGCGCGCGCAAACCCACAGGTTCAGCGACGTCACCACTTCCTCGACGATTTCGGGATGGCGGGTCGGGAACGGCGAAAAGGCCAGATCGAGTTCGTTGGCACGCATCGACGCGACGTCGGCTTCCCACGAATGCGATTCGACCAGGCGGATATGCAGATCCGGAGCCAGTTGCTTGATGCGCAGGACAAAGCGGTTGAAAACCGTGTCGCCAAGTTCGGCGGCAAAACCGATATTCAACGTGCCGGTGGCGATGGCCGGATCGAAATTATCGGCATCCCCCTCGTTGATCGACGACCAGAGGTCGAGCATGTCCCGGATCTTCGGGCCCAGTTCCAGCGCGCGCGGCGTTGGAGTCAGACCATGAGGCACCCGAATGAAAAGGGGATCGTCGAAGATTTCGCGCAGTCGGCCGAGCGAGTGAGAAACGGCCGGCGCGGTCATGTGCATCTTTTCCGCCACATAGGTGGCGTTACGCTTGCTGAGCAACTCGGTGAAGATCACGAGCAGCTTGGTATCCACGTTCACCATGATCAGGCCCGGTTTGTTATGTCTTACGCTTCGATGGCCCCACCACTTTCACGGGCTGCACATCAGACATTAATAGATCCTTCCGAGTGTAAGAGAAAATAACAGGAGCGAAAAGCAAATTCAGCATTTCTCGCATTACTGAACGCGAACTTTCGCGGATTTTTGACAACTTTGAGACAGATAATGTCAAAAATCGCCGTTCATTGAATTACATGACCCGCTATAGTGCATGAAGGCGCTCCAATTCTGCCTCGCAGCCCGCCCCGTCTTGTTTCAGATCAAGCCATGCCTTCCCACCGACTCGACGTTGATCTCGCCAAAGCCTATCGCCTGCTGAATCACGGTCCGACCGTTCTGGTCAGTGCCGCGCACAATGGGCAACGCAATATCATGGCAGCGGCATGGGCCATGCCGCTCGATTTCGCCCCGCCGAAGGTGGCCGTGGTGCTGGACAAGTCCACCTGGACGCGCCAGTTGCTTGAGGCAAGCGGCGAATTCGCGTTACAGGTTCCCACCGCCGCCCAGGTCGATATCACGCAGGCACTGGGCTCCAGTTCGGGACGGGCCCTGACGGAAAAGCAAGGCATCGACAAGTTCGCCGCGTACGGCTTGCAGACCTTCGCTGGCAGCGTGATCGGCGCCCCGCTGCTCGAAGGCTGTGCGGCGTGGCTGGAATGCAGGCTGTTGCCAGAACCCGCGATCCAGAACAGCTACGATCTGTTTCTCGGCGAAGTGGTCGCCGCCCACGCCGACGGCCGCGTCTTCAGCAATGGCCGCTGGCACTTTACCGGCCAAGACGACCTGCGCACGATCCACCATGTCGCGGGTGGCCACTTCCTCGTCGATGGCGATGCTATCGATGCGCGGCCGCTGACGCCACCAGTCACCCCACCTGCCGCCTGAGCAATAAAAAACGCGCCCGAGGGCGCGTTTTTTATTCAGCGAGGATGGCTTACTTAGCCACGACGCGTGCCATTTCCAGGCACTTGTTCGAATAGCCCCACTCGTTGTCGTACCAGCTCACGACCTTGATGAACGTGCCGTCCAGCGCGATACCGGCTTCAGCATCGAAAATCGAGGTGCGGGCATCGCCGCGGAAGTCCGTGGCCACAACCTTGTCTTCGGTGTAGCCCAGCACGCCCTTCAGCGCGCCCTGGCTCTGGGCCTTCATCTCGGCGCAGATTTCTTCGTACTTGGCCGGGTTTTCCAGTTCGACGGTCAGGTCGACCACCGAAACGTCCGAGGTCGGCACGCGGAACGACATGCCCGTCAGCTTCTTGTTCAGCTGCGGGATCACCACGCCAACGGCCTTTGCGGCGCCAGTCGACGACGGGATGATGTTTTCCAGGATGCCGCGACCACCGCGCCAGTCCTTGTTCGACGGACCATCCACGGTCTTCTGCGTGGCGGTAGCAGCGTGCACGGTCGTCATCAGACCGCGCTTGATGCCCCACTTGTCGTTCAGGACCTTGGCCACCGGGGCCAGGCAGTTGGTCGTGCAGCTTGCGTTCGAGATGATCGCTTCGCCCTTGTACGTCTCGTGGTTCACGCCGAACACGAACATCGGGGTGTCGTCCTTCGACGGGGCCGACATGATCACCTTCTTGGCGCCCGCGTCGATGTGCTTCTGCGCGCCTTCCTTCGTCAGGAAGATGCCGGTCGACTCGATCACCACGTCGGCGCCGACTTCGCCCCACTTCAGCTCGGACGGATCCTTGACGGCGGTCAGGCGGATCTTCTTGCCATTGACCACGAGCGTGTTGCCTTCCACCGACACTTCACCGTCGAAGCGGCCGTGGACCGAGTCGTACTTCAGCATGTACGCCAGGTAGTCCGGTTCCAGCAGGTCGTTGATGGCGACGACTTCAATGTCCTTGAAGTTCGCGGCGGCGGCGCGGAACACCATGCGCCCGATGCGGCCAAAGCCGTTGATGCCGATCTTGATGGTCATGTCTATCTCCTAGAGAGCAATCGCGATAAAGCTGGGGCCGCGCCGCAGCCGGCGCCTCGCGCCGGCCTACCGCGCTGGCGAGAATTACTGGGCGAGCGTGGCGCGCACCGTATCGGCCACGTTTTCCACGGTGAAGCCGAAGTGCTTGAACAGCACGCCTGCCGGAGCCGATTCGCCGAACGTGTCGATACCGACGACGGCCTGAACCTGGTACTTCCACCAGAAATCGGTGACGCCCGCTTCCACGGCGATGCGCGGCACGCCGGCCGGCAGCACGCTGGCCTTGTAGGCGGCGTCCTGCTTGTCGAACACGGAGGTCGACGGGACCGACACCACGCGCACGTGCACGCCTTCCACGGCCAGCGCATCGGCAGCGCCCACGGCCAGACCGACTTCCGAGCCGGTGGCGATAATCACGGCATCCGGGCGCTTCTTGCGCGGATTCGTGCCATCGCGCAGCACGTAGCCACCGCGCGCGATGTTGGCGCGCGTGACATCGTCACGCTTCTGGAACGGCAGGTTCTGGCGGCTGAAAATCAGGCAGCTCGGGCCGTTCTCGCGGCGGATCGAGTACGCCCAGGCCACGGCGGTTTCGGTGGTGTCGGCGGTACGCCAGACATCCATGTTCGGGATCAGACGCAGGCTGGCCACGTGTTCGATCGACTGGTGAGTCGGACCGTCTTCGCCCAGGCCGATCGAATCATGCGTGAACACGAACAGCGAGCGGATCTTCATCAGCGCGGCCATGCGCAGCGCGTTGCGACTGTAGTCCGAGAACGTCAGGAACGTGGCGCCGTAGGGGATGTAGCCACCATGCAGCGCGATGCCGTTCATGATCGCGCTCATGCCGAACTCACGCACACCGTAGTTGATGTGGTTGCCCCACGAGTCGAAGCGAACGGCCTGCGTGCCCGACCAGTTGGTCAGGTTCGAACCGGTCAGGTCGGCCGAGCCGCCCAGCAGTTCCGGCAGTACCGGCGCCAGTGCCTCGATCGAGTTCTGGCTGGCCTTGCGGGTAGCGATCGTCTCGGCCTTCTCCTCGCACTTGGCGATGTAGGCGTCCACGGCCTCATCGAACGCGCCCGGCAGCTCGCCTCGCACGCGGCGCTTGAACTCACCGGCTTCGTACGGATGCACTTCGGCGTAGGCGTCGAACAGCGCGTCCCAGGCCTTTTCCAGCGCGTGGCCGTTCGGCTTCGCATCCCAGGCGAGGTACGCGTCCTGCGGCACCTCGAACGGGGCGTGGGTCCAGCCCAGCGCTTCGCGGGTGGCTAGCACTTCGGCGCCGCCCAGCGGCGCGCCGTGCACGTCGTGGCCGCCGGCCTTGTTCGGCGCACCCTTGCCGATGACGGTGCGGCAGCAGATCAGGGTCGGCTTGTCGCTGGCCTTGGCCAGCGCGATGGCGTTGTCGACGGCAGCCACGTCGTGGCCGTTCACGGCGCGGATCACGTTCCAGCCGTAGGCTTCGAAACGCTTCGGCGTGTCGTCGGCAAACCAGTGCACCACGTCGCCGTCGATGGAGATGCCGTTGTCATCCCAGAAGCCGATCAGCTTGTTCAGCTTGAGCGTGCCGGCCAGCGAGCAGGCTTCGTGGCTGATGCCTTCCATCAGGCAGCCATCGCCCATGAACACGTACGTGTGATGGTTGACGATGTCGAAACCCGGGCGGTTGAATTCCTCGCCCAGCAGGCGCTCGGCCAGCGCCATGCCGACGGCATTGGTGATGCCCTGGCCCAGCGGGCCGGTCGTGGTTTCCACGCCCGGGGTAATGCCATACTCCGGGTGACCAGCGGTCTTGCTGTGCAACTGGCGGAAGTTCTTCAGTTCCTCGATCGGCAGGTCGTAGCCGGTCAGGTGCAGCAGCGCGTAGATCAGCATCGATCCGTGGCCGTTGGACAGCACGAAGCGGTCGCGGTCAGGCCAGTGCGGATTGACGGGGTTATGCTTCAGATGCCGGCCCCACAGCGCCACGGCCATGTCGGCCATACCCATCGGCGCACCGGGGTGACCGGAGTTCGCTTGCTGGACAGCGTCCATGGCAAGCACGCGGATGGCATCCGCCATCAGTTTGACGGGTTGGTTGGCGTAAGGACTTGTGGCGGGATGGGCGAGGGCAGACATGCGAGAACCTGACGGCGGGAAAACCGCAATTTTAGCAGAAGCAGGGGGAATTCCCGGGACGGATCCGGCACTCCGAAGGGGGACTCAAGCCTGGACCGAATGGTTGATACCCGGCGTGGGCACCACGCTGGGCGAAATCACATTGCTAGCGGCCGCCTGCAGCCCTTATCAGCAGATAGAAATCGGGGAAAGCGCACATTTTGGCCGGATCTTCCGGCTCGATGGCCGCGTGATGAGCACCGAAGCCGACGCCTGGATCCAGCATGAACTGATGGTGGCACCAATGGCGGCCACCCATGGCGCACCGCGCAGCGCGCTGGTGGTGGGCGGCGGCGACGGCGGATCGGCATTCGAACTGCTGCGTATCCCCACCATGCGAGAGGTGGTAGTGGCCGAACTCGACGGCGAGGTGGTCCGGCTGGCGCGCGAGTGGCTGCGCGGCATCCACCAGGGCGCGCTCGACGAACCCGGCGACCCACGCCTGAGCCTGGCGATCGGCGAAGGACTCGGCCTGATGGAAGCTTTCGCGCGCGCCGGACGCCAGTTCGACCTGATCGTCTATGACCTGACCGAAGCTGACGACGGCAGCCCCGCGGCCGCCCTGTTCTCCCCGCATGGCCTGCATACCGCGCGCCGCTGCCTGGCGCCCGGCGGCGCGATGTCGCTGCACTTGGGGCCGCCGCTGCATCGGCCAGAAACGGCGCGGCGGCTGCTGGCACGGCTGCGGCATGTGTTCCGGCATGTCGCGCCGCTGACGACCTTCGTCCCCGCCTATGGCGCGCTGTGGGGCATTGCGCTGGCCAGTGATGCGCTCGATATCGCCGCGCAGCCTGCCGACAAGATCGCAGCGCGCCTGCAGCAGTGGCAGCTCGAACACAAGCTACGGGCCTATCACGCGCACCTGCACCCTGCCCTGTTCGTCCATCCGCGGCACGTGCAGGCGATCTTCGACAGCGGCAGCCGTCCCGCGTAACATGCACGGACGCGCCTCGCGCCAAGCAGCGCGGGGACGAGATTCGTTCCATCCGGGAGATCATCATGTCCAGACCGCCCAACACGCCCTGGCTCACACCCTATCTGACGGTCGCCAGCGGTCGCGCCGCCCTGGATTTCTATGCGCGGGCTTTCGGCTTCGCGGCCGGCCATGTCGTCGATGAAAACGGCGTGCCCATGCACGCCGAGATGCATTACGAGGGCCAGTTGGTGATCATGTTCGCGCCTGAGGGCGCGTGGGGCAGCACGGCACGCACACCCCGGTCGCTAGGTGTGGAAGCCCCGCAAACGTTCTATGTCTACTGCGCTGACGTGGATGCGATCTACGCAAGGGCCGTGGCCGCTGGCGCCGCAAGCGTCACGCCGCCCGCCGACCAGTTCTGGGGCGACCGGTACTGCATGCTCGAAGATCCCGATGGCTACCGCTGGGGCTTTGCGACGCCGCTGCCCAAGACCCCGGATTCCAAACCCACTCCCTGATGCCACCCAGATTTTTTGTCGATGCGGCGCTCGCCGCGGACACCGTATTGGAATTGCCCGACGCCGTTGTGCGCCACGTCCACGTGTTGCGCCTGGCGCCCGGTGACGCCATCACCCTGTTCAACGGCCAGGGCGGCAGCCACCCGGCCACGCTGACCGAGATCGCCAAGCGCCACGCCAGCGCGACGCTTGGCACCCACGACGCATCTGAAGCCGAAACCCCATTCGCCGTCACGCTGGCCCAGGGCCTTGCTGGTGGCGACAAGATGGACTGGCTGATCGAAAAGGCCGTGGAACTCGGTGTATCCGCCATCCAGCCGCTTCAGGCTGCCAGATCCGTCGTCCGGCTATCCGGCGAGCGCGCCACCAAGCGCCAAGCGCACTGGCAGGCACTGATCGAGGCCGCTTGCGAACAATGCGGCCGTAACCGCTTGCCGGCGTTGGCGCCCGTGGCTAACGTGGAGTCGTGGCTGGCCAGCGCGCCAGCCACTGCTGCAAAGCTGCTGCTCTCGCCACGCGCATCGGCATCGCTGCCCGAACTGGCGCAAGCCGAGCGCGAGGCATGGCGCGCCGGTGGCGTGACGTTGCTGATCGGGCCCGAGGGCGGCTTGTCGCCGGAAGAAGAAGACCGCGCGCGCCGCGCCGGTTTTATCGGCGTGTCATTGGGACCGCGCATTCTGCGAACGGAAACCGCCGGGCTGACCTGCCTGGCGACACTGAACGCCATCCTTGGCGGGTTTTGACCTAAAAGGAGTCAAACATGGGACTACTCGATAGCGTGCTGGGCGGTGTGCTCGGCCAACTGGGCGGTGGCCAGCACGGCGAACAGGCCGGAGGCGGCCTGAATCCCAAGATGATGATGGCGCTGGGCCTGCTGGCAATGATGGCGATGCGCCACAAGGGCCAGGAGGCAGACGGTGGCGCGGCATCCGCAGGTGCGGATGCGGGCGCCGGTGGCCTGGGCGGCCTCGGTGGGCTTGGCGGCGTCCTGGGCGGATTGCTCGGTGGCGCTGGCGCTGGCGGTGCCTCGGCCGCGGGTGGACTGGATCTCGGGTCGCTGCTCGGCGGCCTGCTTGGCGGTCAAGGCGGTGCGGGCGATTCGGCGCAGGCGATGGGCGCCGCCGCTGGCGGCATCGGCGCCCTGCGAGACGTCCTGGCGCAAGCGGGTCTGGGCCAACAGGTCGATTCGTGGATTGGCACAGGCGCGAACCAGGCCGTGAGCGCGTCGGATTTGTCCTCCGCGCTGGGCGGTACGGGTGCGCTCCAGTCGCTCGCGGAGAAAACCGGGCTGTCGGCCGACGACGTGGCTTCAAGCCTCAGCGAAGGCCTGCCCGAACTGATCGACCGGCTGACGCCGCATGGAGCAGTACCGCCGGCTGCGTAACATCGGCACCGCAAACAAAAATGCCCGCTTTGACAGCGGGCATTTTCTTGACCGGAACACGGCGCCGATCGTGCGCCTGGAGCACCGCCAGATCCGTTCAGGCGAACGAGTAGAACACCCGGAACTGCACCTTGCGCTCGCCCCAGAACTCGGCGGCATCGCGGAACACGTCGAGCAGTACCTCGCGCGCTTCCTTGTCGAACTTCTGCGCGATCGGCAGGCCTTCCAGCACGATCACAAAGCCCGGTTGCGGTCCGGCCTTGTAAATCATGTCCGTCAGGCAATCGGACAATGCATCGAAGTTCTTGCCGAAATGCTTCGGGAAGGTGAATTCGGTGGCAATGCGATCGAGGATCTCGGCCTTGCTGGCGCAATCCGCGCAGTTCGCATAGAGGAAGTGCTGATTCAGTGCGGCGGCTGCCTGGGCCAGCTCCGGCACGCGGAACGCGCGGATCGACTGGACGATGTTTGGACGCACCGTCTTGAACAGGTTCATGGCTCCCTCATTGGTGCCGTTGTCATCGCAAGCCACCATGGCGGGCGCGCATGCGGGCGGAAGTCGATGCGGCAGATCCTGGCGCGGCATCATCAGCACATTGTCGTATAGGTTCTGGGCCTGATGGTGGGCCCTTTGCCAGCCATCTCCGGCGCCGCGCTCCTCGCGGGCGGCAAGGGCGTCGCCCAATCCGAAAATGTCAGTCATCATTTGGTTATCCGTTTGAAGCTGTTGTAGTGGTCTTCCGTGTAATAACAGTCGTTGGCGGCGCGTTGATCACCACCGCAAACGATCCGCTTGGCTCCCCGGTTCCGGCTATTGCTGTTCTTGACGGTGTACTCGCGGTAATACCCGCGAGATTGCTGCGGCAGGCTGCGCTCGTAGTTGCCAAAGCGCGAACCGTCCTTGTCATACGGGAACGGCCCACCGGCCTCGATACGCTCCAGCGTCTGCCGTGCCTCGTTGGGCAGTTGCTGTGCGGCGATGGTTCCCACCACCCCCTGCACATCGTCGGGCGCCTGCCTGGCCATGGCGCCTTGCGGCGCCAGGGTCAGCGCGATGGATACCGCCGCGCCCGCCAGCACGCGGCCCAGGCTTCGGGCCAGGCTCAGGGACTGCCAATGTGACTGCCGCTGCGACTGACTCGACAAAATCCGGGAACCCACGTTATCGAAAAGTTGGCGAAATGTTATTTGCGGGTCACTCCGGCACCTGTTAATCACCCCTCGCAGGCCCGGCGCACGCTTCAGGCGAACGCCCGCATTCAAAGGCGTAAGGTTACGCGCATGTCCATCATTAATCAATCCCTGCGCCTTTGCCCGCCCGTTTTCTTCAATTGTTTCAACATGTTATCGATATGTGTGCGCATACTAACCTCACAAGCAGCGAGATCATGCGGGCATGAAAAAAGCCGGGCGAGCCCGGCTTTTTTGGCACTGCATCAAGAAGGCTGAAACGCTTCGTCCGCTCAGACCTTGGCGGCCGCGTCCACGACCACCAGCGCGGTCATGTTGACGATACGGCGCACCGTTGCCGAAGGCGTCAGGATATGGACCGGCGCCTTCACGCCCAGCAGGATCGGACCGATCGCCACGTTGTTGCCAGCCGCCACCTTGAGCAGGTTGTACGAGATGTTGGCGGCATCAATGTTCGGGCACACGAGCAGATTGGCTTCGCCCTTGAGCGCGCTGTCCGGCACCAGCGAATCGCGCAGCTTTTCGTCGAGCGCGCTGTCGCCATGCATTTCGCCATCCACCTCGAGATCCGGCGCGCGGTCGCGCAGGATCTTCAGCGTGTCGCGCATCTTGCGTGCCGACGGCGCTTCCGACGTACCGAAGTTCGAGTGCGACAGCAGCCCCACCTTCGGCTCGATACCGAAACGCTTGAGCTCCTCCGCGGCCATGATCGTGATCTCGGCCAGTTGCTCGGCGGTGGGATCGACGTTGACGTGCGTGTCCACCAGGAAGATCTGGCGGCCCGGCAGAACCAGGCCGTTCATCGCGGCGTACACGCAATTGGTGCCGCCGATGACCTGATCGATATAGCGCAGGTGGGCCGCGGTGGTGCTGACCGTACCGCAGATCATGCCGTCGGCTTCGCCCTTCTTGACCAGCATCGCGCCGATCAGCGTGGTACGGCGGCGCATTTCCAGCTTGGCGTACTGCGGCGTGATGCCTTCACGCGCCATCATGCGATAGTACGCGTCCGAGTATTCGCGGAAACGCTCGTCGTGCTCGGGGTTCACCACCGTGAAGTCCTCGCCCATGCGCAGGCGCAGGCCGAAACGCTCGATGCGGTGAGCCAGCACGGCCGGGCGGCCGATCAGGATCGGGTTGGCCAGCTTCTCGTCGACGATCACCTGCACGGCACGCAGCACGCGCTCTTCCTCGCCCTCGGCGAAGACGATGCGCTTCTTCTCCTTCTGCACCTTGCGGGCGGCCGCATAGATCGGCTTCATCAGCGTGCCCGAGTGGTACACGAACTGCTGCAGTTGCAGGCGGTACGCGTCCATGTCCTCGATCGGGCGCGACGCCACGCCCGATTTGGCGGCGGCCTCGGCCACGGCCGGCGCGATCTTGACGATCAGGCGCGGATCGAACGGCTTCGGAATCAGGTATTCGGGGCCGAACGACAGGTCCTGGATGCCATAGGCCGACGCGACGATATCGCTCTGCTCCTGGCGCGCGAGCTCCGCCACCGCGTGTGCTGCGGCGATTTCCATTTCACGCGTGATCGTCGTGGCGCCGCAATCGAGCGCGCCACGGAAGATGAACGGGAAGCAAAGGACGTTGTTGACCTGGTTCGGATAGTCGGTGCGGCCCGTGGCGATCACGGCGTCCGGGCGGACTTCTTTGACCAGTTCCGGCATGATTTCCGGATTCGGGTTGGCCAGCGCCATCACCAGCGGCTTGTCGGCCATCTTCTGCACCATCTCGGGCTTCAGCACGCCCGCTGCGGACAAGCCCAGGAAAATGTCGGCGCCTTCGATGACCTCGGCCAGCTTGCGCTTGTCGGTCTTCTGCGAGAAGCGCGCTTTTTCCGGGTCCATCAGTTCGGTACGGCCTTCGTAGACCACGCCGGCCAGGTCCGTCACCCAGATGTTCTCGATGGGCAGGCCCAGGTCGACGAGCAGGTCCAGGCAGGCCAGCGCGGCGGCGCCGGCGCCCGAGGCCACCAGCTTGACCTTCGAGATGTCCTTGCCCACCACGTTCATGCCGTTGATCACGGCGGCGCCCACGACAATCGCGGTACCGTGCTGGTCATCGTGGAAGACGGGGATCTTCATCCGCTCGCGCAGCTTGCGCTCCACGTAGAAGCACTCCGGCGCCTTGATGTCCTCGAGGTTGATGCCGCCGAACGTCGGCTCGAGCGAGGCGATGATGTCGACCAGCTTCTCGGGGTCTTTCTCGTCGACTTCGATATCGAACACATCGATGCCGGCGAACTTCTTGAACAGGCCGGCCTTGCCTTCCATCACCGGCTTCGACGCGGCCGCGCCGATATCGCCCAGACCCAGCACGGCGGTGCCGTTGGTGATCACGGCCACGAGGTTGCCACGCGCGGTGTAGCGGAACGAATTGGCCTGGTTGGCCACGATTTCCTCACACGCTGCCGCCACACCCGGCGAATAGGCCAGCGCCAGGTCGCGCTGGTTCGACAGCGGCTTGGTCGGGGTGACCGAGATCTTTCCGGGGGTGGGAAACTCGTGGTACTCGAGCGCGGCCTTGCGCAGCGCCTCACGCTGCTGCTGTTTCAGATCGTCTTGGGACGGGGACTGCTGAGGGCTTGTCATCTGCGCATCTTCCGATCGGTGGAGCCGCACTGAATAACGCTGGCGATTGAGCGCGGGCCGGCTCCACGAACCCGCTGTCTCCGCTGTAGGCGCTTTTGGAAGTGTGCATTTTATATTGTGAAATACTATTTCACAATAAGCCTTTTGCTTGGGGCACCTTTGCGTTTCGGTACAATATGCCCCATGCCGATGGGCTTTACCAGCCGAGTCTCCAGCGGAATTTCCGCGGCATGTTTCCTCCCAGGTTCCCCGCCCCGTCATGCCCCAATCCTCCCCCGCGCTTTCCGAGTTTGACCTGATCCGACGCTATTTCACGCGCCCGGTCCATAAGGCCGCGCTGGGCGTGGGCGATGACTGCGCGCTGATCGAGGCGCGGCCGGGCCACCAGCTCGCCATCAGCACCGACATGCTGGTCAGCGGTCGGCACTTTTTCCCGGACGTTTCACCGCGCGCGCTGGGCCACAAGGCCCTGGCCGTGAACCTGTCCGATCTGGCGGCAATGGGCGCCGAACCCCGCGCATTCACGCTGGCGCTGGCGCTGCCCGAGGCGGATGCCGGCTGGCTTGCCGAATTCGCGGCCGGCATGTTGGCGCTGGCCGACGACCACGGCTGCGAACTGATCGGCGGCGACACGACCAAGGGTCCGCTGACGCTGTCGATCACGGTGTTCGGCGACGTGCCCCCGCGTCAGGCGCTGCGGCGCGACGCGGCGCGCCCCGGCGACGATATCTGGATCTCCGGCACGCTCGGGGACGCGCGCCTGGCCTTGGGCGACTGCCGCGGCGAATGGCTGCTGCCCGAGCCCGACTTCACGCTGATCCGTCCCCGGATGGAAACGCCGACGCCCCGCGTGGCACTGGGACTGGCGTTACGTGGCGTGGCCCATGCGGCACTCGACATTTCGGATGGGCTGATCGGCGATCTCGGCCATATCCTCGAACGCTCATCGGTCGGCGCGATTGTCGACGTCGATGCGTTGCCGCGCTCGGAGATTCTTGGCGCCCAGCCGGAAGAATGCCAACGCGCCTGCGTGCTGGCCGGTGGCGACGACTACGAACTCTGTTTCACGGCGCCGGTGGGCGCGCGCGAAACCATTGCCAGCATCGCGCGCCAGCTTCGCCTGCCGCTCACGCATGTCGGATCCATCACACCGGAGGCGGGCCTGCGCCTGGTGGATCGCGAAGGCAATCCCTACGTGTTCAAGGGCGCCTCGTTCGATCATTTCGCCGCGCCCTGACACGCGGCACGCAACCCATGTCATGATCCCCCATGCGCGCGGGAGAAATATCTGAAAGTGCGCCTTGAAACCTATAAGACTGACGAGCCAATCCTTGATGTCCGCCTATCCCCCCGGGGCCGCGCCGAGCGACCCCGTTGACCCCGTCACGCTGGAAGCCGGCCAGACCACCAAGGTCACGCGGCCGACCGGCCGGTTCATGCTGGGCCACCCGGCCCGCCTGATTGCGCTTGGATTCGGCTCTGGCCTGTCGCCGGTCAGCCCCGGCACCGTCGGCACGCTGCTCGGCTGGCTGTCGTTCATCGTGATCTCGAAGTGGATCGATCCGACCACCTGGCTGTGGATCATCGCTGGCGGCTTCGTGATCGGCATCTGGGCCTGCCTGCGCACGGCACGCGACATGGGCGTGTATGACCACGGCAGCATGGTCTGGGACGAGATCGTTGCGTTCTGGCTGGTGTTGCTATTCGTGATGCCAACGGGCTTCTGGGGCCAGTTCGCCGCGTTCGTGTGGTTCCGGTTCTTCGACATCGTCAAGCCGGCACCGATCCGCTACTACGATCGCACGCTCAAGGGCCCGGGATTTACCGGCGCCTTCGGCGTGATGTTCGATGACATCTTCGCGGCGTTCTACACGCTGCTCGTGTTCGCCTTGTGGCGTTCGATCTGACACGCAGAAACACCGAAACACCCCGGGAATTTCAGGAACCGCCGTTATGTCTGTCAGCCGACTGCTCGACCAGCTTGCCATCCAGGCCGGCGCCGCTCTATCGGAAAACTCGCTCATGCTTGCCACCGCAGAGTCCTGCACCGGCGGGCTAGTCGCTGCCGCGATCACGGATGTTTCTGGGTCTTCGGGATGGTTCGAGCGCGGCTTCGTGACCTATTCGAACGAAGCCAAGACGACGATGATCGGGGTGCCGGCCAAACTGATCCGGGACCATGGCGCGGTCAGCGAGGAAGTGGCGCGGGCGATGGCTGAAGGCGCGCTGCTGAACAGCCGCGCCCAGGTATCGCTGGCCATCACCGGGGTAGCCGGCCCGGGCGGCGGCACCCCCGAGAAACCGGTCGGCATGGTCTGCTTCGGCTGGAGCAACCGCATCACCACGCATACGGAAACGCAGCGCTTCAAGGGTGACCGCGCCCAGATCCGCCGCCAGGCTGCCGAGCACGCGATGCGCGGCCTGCTGGAACTGATTCGCAACGAAGCCTGAATCTGCTCCCCTCTCCCACGACTGGGAAAGGGAGAACCCTTCACGCAGATCAGCCGTGACGATAGCGATTGATCGTCTCGCGCGTCTGCAACGCCACGTTTCGCGCTGCCAGCGCAAAGTCCTTCTCGCGGCTGGCGTACAGGATGGCACGCGACGAATTGATCATCATGCCCGTGCCGTCGGCCGTGCGGCCGGCCTTGACCGTGGCCTCGATGTCGCCGCCCTGGGCGCCGATGCCCGGAATCAGCAGTGGCATGTCGCCGACGATCTGCCGGACCTTGGCGATCTCGTTCGGGAACGTCGCGCCCACCACCAGACCCATCTGCCCGTTGGTGTTCCAGCGTTCGCGCGCGGCTTCGGCCACCACCTGGTACAGCGGCTTGCCGTCGACCTGCAGGAACTGCACGTCAGACCCACCGGGATTCGACGTGCGGCACAGCACGATCACGCCCTTGCCCGGATACGCCAGATACGGCGACATCGAATCGAAGCCCATGTACGGGCTGACGGTCACGGCATCGGCCTTGTAGCGTTCGAAGGCCTCGACTGCATAGTGCTCCGCCGTGGAGCCGATATCGCCGCGCTTCGCATCGAGGATCACGGGGACGCCGGGGTGCGCGTCGTGGATGTACTCGACGAGCTGTTCGAGTTGGTCTTCGGCGCGCTGCGAGTGGAAATAGGCGATCTGCGGCTTGAACGCGCAGACCAGGTCGGCCGTGGCATCGACGATTTCGCGGCAGAACGAGAAAATCGCGCCGCCCGTACCGGTCATGGACAGCGGCAGCTTGGCCGGGTCGGGATCAAGCCCGACGCACAGCAGGGAATCGTTACGCTGCCACGCGGCGGACAGCTGCTCGGTAAAAGTCATGGGATGCTCGGAATTCGGGTGAAGCCGGCGGCCCGGCTGTGAACCAGTGTCTACACAGCATAACGCGGGCAGGTGCCGACCGGTTGGCTGCAACGGCACCCGGTCGGGTTCCGCACTGCAGCATATGGGACGTTGGCGGCAATTTTACCTGTTGGCGTGATATTGTTTGCAGCTTCCGCTTAAAAAGAGCGACGGCGACACCTGGGTTGCAGGGCGTCCGCACGCCGCCTGTCTCCCGATTCATGAAACTCGACCGCCGCGGTCTCATCCTCCTCGTCATCCTGACCCTCGCCTGGGGCATCAACTGGCCGATCATGAAGCTGGGCGTGGCGCACTTTCCCGCCATGGGTTTCCGGCTGCTGTGCATGGCCGGCGGGCTGGTGGCACTGGGCCTGGCGCTGACGTTCCGGGGCGACTCCCTGCGCGTGCCGCGCGCGGCGTGGGGCACGGTACTGAAGCTGGCGATCCCGAACATGGTGATCTGGCATCTGTTCGCCATCTGCGCGGTCAAGATGCTGTCATCGGGCCGTGCGGCGATTCTCGGCTACACCATGCCGATCTGGGCCGTGGTCTGGGGCCTGGTGATCTTTCGTGACCGTATTGCCTTGTCGGCCTGGATCGGTATTGGCTGCGCGCTGGCCGGCACGGTCCTGCTGCTTTCGGGCGAGATTGCCGCGCTGACCGGCAGCCCGGCCGGCACGCTGCTGATGCTGGTAGCCGCTGCCGGCTGGGGTTTTGGCACACAACTCATGAAGCGCACCCACACCGACGTGCCGATCGGCGCCATGACGTTCTGGATGCTCGCCATCACCCTGCCATTCCTCGGTGCGGGCACGCTGCTGTTCGAGAGCGGCTGGCGCATGCCGACCGCGATCGAATGGGGCGCCATCGCCTACAACGCGGTGGTGGTCTTCGCGTACTGCCATTTGGTCTGGTTCGCGCTGGCGCGCAGCCTGCCGCCGGTGGTCTCGAGCCTGTCGATCATGTTCATTCCCGTGGTAGGCGTGTTCTCCGGGATGTGGTTTCTCGGCGAAACGCCCCACTGGCAGGACTACGTGGCCATCGTGCTGATGTTCGCGGCGCTGTCCTCGGTCATGCTGGCGCCGCTGTTGCGCCGACGCATGTGAACCGGCTTGTGAGCAGCAACGCCGCCGAGATTTCACTTAACAAGCCACCCCGCGTTGGGCTACACTCGCGGCCATCAGAATCCCGGAGAAAGTACGTGGGCAGTAGCATCGGGTGTTCGAGTTGCCGCGACAAAGTTGCGACACCGTCGAATGCCATGTCACTGCGGGCTGCGTAACGTCGATCCGTGTGGGGCACAGTCCCCGCCCTTCGCCGTCCTTGCCCGCAGACACCTGCGGGTGAGTGTCTTTCCGTTTCCCCCAGCGGCCGCCGCACCGGCTGCCGTGTCGCGTTTCGGATCCTCCCTCCCCCGGCTTGCCAGCCAAATCCAGGCAAATCGCAGGCAAACGCCATCGCGTAGCGGCCCTCGAGTCGCAGCGCGATCACGCTTGCCCGGCCGCGCCATGATCACGTTGCTGGTGAGCCTTGCCTGCGCCCGTCTCCGACGTAGACCCAGCGCAATCGGCAGCACCATCGGGATGCATCGACGCATCCTGGCGGCGCCGCCAAGTAACAAGGAATCCAAGGGATGATCAATCTGTTCGTCCTGCAGAAAGGCCGACTTGCCCAGGAGCAGGTCGACGAGCGCAACGAGCTGCTGCAGCACAAGCCCATCTGGATCGACGTGGTAAGCCCCGACGACGAGGAACTCGCGTGGATCAAGGAAGCCTATGGCGTGGTCCTGCCCGAACTCGAGGACCTGGGCGACCTGGAAGCCTCGGCACGATATTTCGAGGGCGAGGACGAGAACATCCACATCCGCACGGACTTCCTGCTGGCCGAGGACGACGCCTCGCGCAACGTCCGCGTGGCCTTTGTGCTCACGCGCGACGTCCTGTTTTCCATCCACGATGAAGACCTGCCCGTGTTCCGGCTGGTGCGGCTGCGCGCCCGGATGCGTCCGGGATCGGTGCGCAACGCCAAGGACGTGCTGATGGACCTCTACGCGACTGACGCCGAGTATTCGGCCGATTCGATCGAGGAGATCTACGAACGCCTGGAGGAAGCCAGCCGCCGCGTGCTGGCCGAGAACGTGACCGATGCCGCCGCCGCCGACGTGCTGGAAACCATCGCGCGCGAGGAAGACTTGAACGGCCGCATCCGCCGCAACGTCATGGATACGCGCCGCGCGGTGTCATTCCTGATGCGCAGCCAGTTGCTGTCGGCTGAACAGCAGGACGAAGCGCGCCAGATCCTGCGCGATATCGACTCGATCGAGAACCACACCGCGTTCCTGTTCGACAAGATCAACTTCCTGATGGATGCCACGGTCGGTTTCATCAACATCAACCAGAACAAGATCATCAAGCTGTTCTCGGTGGTGTCGGTGGCGCTGATGCCGCCCACGCTGATCGCCAGCATCTACGGCATGAACTTCAAGGTGATGCCCGAGCTCGACTGGGCCGCCGGCTATCCATGGGCGATCGCGCTGATGGCGGTGTCCGCGGCGATTCCGCTGGTGTATTTCCGCAGGAAGGGCTGGCTGAGCTGAAGGACTTCCTGGTCCCCTCTCCCACAAGCATGAGAGGGGGAACCGCCCTAGTCCGGCAACGTTGCCGCGCCCATCCGCCTGGCGATGATCGACGCCTTGACGCGGAAGTTCACATGCACGTTGGCGCAGTACTGCTTCTTGTCGAAGCACTTGGGCGCCGGTAGCGCGGCCGCCAGCCGGGCGGCCTGCCCCACGCTGAGCTTCGAAGCCGAGGTATGGAAGTAGTGCTGCGCGGCAGCCTCGACGCCGAACACGCCTTCGCCCCACTCCACCGAATTCAGGTAAATCTCGAAGATGCGCTGCTTGTCGAGCCACAGCTCCAGCATCCACGTGATGGCCAGTTCCTGGCCCTTGCGCAGATAGTTCTGCTCCGAGGACAGGAACAGGTTCTTGGCCAGCTGCTGCGTGATGGTGGAACCGCCGCGCACGATTCGCCCACGCTGCTTGTTGCGTTCCCAGGCATCGAGCATCGCATCGAGTTCGTAGCCGGGATGATTGACGAAGTCGGCATCCTCGCTGGCGATCACGGCGCGCTTGATGTTGCGCGAGATATCGTCGTAACGCACCCATTGCCGCTGCACCGGGCAGCTCCAGAAATTGAAGCCGCACAGCCGCCAGCGCTCGGCACGCATGAACGTGGTGGACGACGGATTGATGACCTGCCAGGCAGCGATCTGCAGGAAGAAATAGACCTGCATCGCCACCACGCCAATGATCAGGCAGCCGGCCAGATAGGCCAGCCAGCGCAGCGGGTTCGCCCCGCCGGCGCTACTTGCCGACGATCGTGGTGACGATCTGGCGGATGCGCGGGCCACGCTGCGTCAACGCCGCCTTAGCGGGCGGCTTCGGCCTGCAGCGCCGCGCGCAGCTCGGCCAGCACGGGGGCGGTGCTGGGCCGCACGCCGCGCCAGTTGTAGAAGGCTTCGGCGGCCTGTTCGACCAGCATGCCGAGCCCATCCGCCGTGCGCGCGCCGCATTTGGCCGCGTAGGCCAGGAACACCGTCGGCTGCGCGCCGTACATCATGTCGTACACCAGCACGCCTTCGCCGAGCAGGTGCTCGGGCACGGGCGGCACTTCGCCTTGCAGGCTGCTGGACGACGCATTGATCACCACATCGCAGCGCTCGTCCTCGGACAGCGCATCGAGCGCGTCGAGGCCACCGGCCCACAGCTCCACGTTGTACTGGTCCGCCGCTTCCACGAATTCCTCGACCATGTCGCTGGCGCGCGAGGCGGTCCGGTTGGCCACCACGATGCGCGCCGGACGGCATTCGATCAGCGGCAGCATCGCGCCCATCGCGGCGCCACCGGCGCCAAGCACCAGAATGCGCTTGTCTTCGAGCAGCACATCAAGGTTGTCCTGGATGTCACGCACCAGCCCGATGCCGTCGGTGTTGTCGCCATGGATCAGTCCGTCCTCGATCCACATCGTGTTGACGGCGCCGGCAGCCTCGGCACGCGGCGTGAGGCGATCGGCCAGGTCATACGCTTCGAGCTTGAACGGCACGGTTACGTTGAAGCCATGGCCTCCGCCGGCCAGGAATTCGCGCATCGTATCTGCGAACGCATCGAGCGGGGCTTCGAGCCGGTCATACTGCACCGCCTCGCCGGTCTGGCGCGCGAAGGCGGCATGGATCGCCGGCGAGCGGCTGTGCGAAATCGGATTGCCCACCACCACGTAGCGGTCGACGCTATCGGCACGTTCGGCGGTGTTGGGCTGGGAATTCTGGTCTGCGGTCATCAGCGGCCTTGCAGGCGGACATCGAGCCCGCTGCGGGTGAACTTGAAAGTGGAAACGACTTCGAGGATATCCTGCTTCGCCTGCATCTCCGCCGTGAACGCCCCGAACGGCGCGGCCGCACGCACAATGGCCACGGCCTGGCGGTCGAGCGCCGGGTCGCCGGAGCTCTTGGCCACGTCGATGGCCTCGACGTTGTAGCCGTCGCGGTTGTAGCCAAGCTTGCCCTGGCGATTCACGTTGATCACGAGGATCAGTTGCCCATAGATCGGCTTGCCGTTGCGCTGCGGGAAATCGCTCGTACCCCGCGTCTCGATCTTGCGGCGCAGGCGGTCGTAATACTGTGCGTAGTCAACGCCCTGCGCGCTGGTCGCGGTCAGTTGCATCCGCTTCGGGCGCTTGGCGTAGTGCTCGAGATTGCGGCCGATCTCGGCTTCGAGCCGGGCCATTTCATCGTTTGACGTGCGGTCGTCCTGGCCGCGCGTGGGCTGGTCGGAGCGCTGCTCGCCTGGCTTGACCGGCTGGCTGCGCACAGCGGGCGCCGCCTCGCGCGATTGCGTCATCAGCCGGCGCTGCTCTTCCTCGAGTTGCTCGACGCGCCGCTGCGTCATCTTGATGAGGTCGCCCTCCTTCGATTCGGTCTGCGCGGGCAGCGGCGTGGTAGCGCGCTGGGCGTCGTGCTCGCCGCCACCGTCGAGATTGGCCTGCGCCAGCACGGTCGGATTGCGCGGCTTCACCGCCGATTTCGAATTGACCAGCACGACGTCGAGCTGCGGGTCGGAACGCTTGATCTCGAACACCTCGGGCGCTGCAACCCGCACCATCAGCAACAGGGCGTGCACGGCCACGGAGATGGCCAGGGCCTTGGTCAGCGTGCTGCTGGATTGCCACCATTCGCGCGGATGGCGCGGGAGACGGGGAGCAGGAAGGACGGCGTTCACGATTGGGATGGGCGGACGGCGGCGAGAAACGATCGAAACGCCGGCCACCCCACTATCGGGGGGCGGCCGGAACAGGCTTCGATTGTAAGGGAGTCGACCCGTTTACCGAAGACTCAACGAAGACTCAGGCAGCCGGATTGGCGCCAGTGTCGCGTGGCGCAGACGGCTCGTCGTCCTGATCGCCCTCAGAAGCCTCGGAATCGGCATCCTCCGGCGCCGCATCGGCCCCTTCCGCCGCGCCTTCCGCAGCGTCTTCAGCCGCTTCCTCGGCGGCGGCATCGGCGGCCGCTTCCGCGGAAGCCTCGTCCAGCTCCTCGTCGGTGTCGAGATCCTCATCGGGCATCGCGCCCTCGCCGGCAAAGACTTCCAGCACCCGGCACGACACCTCGAGCGAGATTTCGTCCGTCGTGGCGATCTCCAGCAGCACCTGCGTACCACGCACCGCCTGCATCAACTCCGGCACACGGGTGACCAGCGGGATGTCGGTAAAGCGCACCGCGCCATCCTTGAGCACCGTGGCCATCATCCGGTCACGATTCTCCTGCTTGAGCCAGCGCAGGCACCAGTAACGCTCCATGGTCGACTGGTGGTCGGCGTAGGCCGCATAGGTCCCTTCGAAGTCAGCCACGGCCGCCAGCAGGTCGGCGTCCTTGGGCTTGAACGGCGCCACGAGCTTGGCGGTCACGCCATGCTGGGCCACGGCCATGATCTGCCATTGATTGACCAGGTCGACGTAGCGGCGCAGCGGCGACGTGCTCCACGCATACTGCGCGACGCCCAGGCCCTCGTGCGGCGCGGGGTACGTCTGCATCCGCGTGCGGTGCATCCCCCACGCCTTCTGCGTGCGGTAGATGCCCGGCACGCCGTGGTCCGCCAGCAGCTTGCCCCACGTGCTGTTGGCCAGAATCATCAGCTCGGCCACGATCTGGTCCAGCGGCGAGCCACGACGGCGCTGCTCGATACGCACACGCTCGCCGCCACCCTCGATCGGATCGATGTAGAAATTGAAATCGGCGCGGTTGTGCGCCTCCGGGCGCAGGCCGCTGGCAAGACGCGCGCGCTGGCGCTCGTCGTGCAAGTGGTTGGCCAGCCGGTACAGCTCGGTCAGTTCATCGCGGAACGGATAGTCGCCCGTGCCCGCGGCCAGCGCAGCTTCCGTCACGATATCGTCGAGCAGGTTGTGCCGCAGGTTCGCGGCAATCGGCACCAGCTCGGCGCGCGTCTCGCTGCCGACGATGGTCAGGCCATCCACGCCGTTCGGGTCGATCGTCACGTAAAGCGACAGCGCCGGGCAAGTGCGGCCTTCCTGCAGCGTGTAGCGGTCCACTACGCTGTCGGGCAGCATCGTGATCTTGTCGCCGGGGAAGTAGACCGTGGACAGTCGATGGCGCGCGATGGCGTCGAGCGGCTCGCTGCGGCGGATGCCGAGCCCTGGCGCGGCGATATGGATCCCCACACGCAGCTTGCCGTCGCCCAGACGCGTCACGGACAGCGCATCGTCGATCTCGGTCGTCGTAACGTCGTCGATCGAGAACGCCTGCACATCGGCCACGGGCAGATCGGTGGGCGGCTCCGGCACATCGACATCGGGGAAACCAGTGCCCTTCGGGAAACAATCGGCCAGGAACTTGGCCTCATGCAGCGCGCGCGGGCTTTCCACGCCGCCAACCGCCACCATCAGCCGCATCGGCGTCATGCCGAGCGCTGTGCAGGCGGCATCCATTGCCTTGTATTCGAGACTGTTCTTGTCAGGCTTGAACAGCAGTTGCAGCGCCTTGCCGCGGAACGCTTCGGGCAGGGTCAGCGCCTTGAGTTGCTCCTCGTACTCGCCCTGCACCAGCGCCTGCTGCTTCTTGCGTTCCACCGCGGCCAGCGCGGCCTTGAGCTGGTCTTCCGGCGCGCGCATGTAGCGGCCCCGTCCCTTGCGGCGGAAATAGATCGGATTGCCATGCAGCGCCATCGCCAGCGCGGCCTGCTGCACCGGGCCCGCGTCGGCGCCATAGTATTCGGCGGCCAGTTCGGCAAAGCCGAATTCCTCGGCCGGCGCGCATTCCCAGAGGAAGTCGAGATCGATCTCGGCGATCATGTCGCCGGTCTGCCGCACCATCTCAATTGCCGACGGTTGGGCGAACTGCAGCAGCACATCCTTGGCCTTGACCTTGGTGCGCTTGCCCGCAGGCAACTCGACCTGGTAGGCCTCGCCCTGCTGGGCGAGCACGGTGCCGGCGCGGATTTCGCCGCCTTCTTCGAACAGCAACTGCATTGGATTGGACTTTCAGAAGTGCCGGGCAAGGCATGAGGAATGCCCGGACGGATACTCGACCGGGGATGATACCGCACCCCGCCGCCGCGGCCGCCGTGGCCGCCGTGGCCGCATCGGACGGGGTGCTTCAGGTCAATGCGATTTCGGAGTCAGATTACAGAGACATGCCGCCGCTGGCTTCGATCGTCGTGCCGTTGACGTAGCTGGCGTCGTCGCTGGCCAGGAACGTGTAGATCGCGGCGATCTCCGACGGCTCGGCCAGGCGGCGCATCCAGCAATGTTCCTTCATGCCATCGAGCACCTTCTCAGGCACGGTCTGCAGGATCTCGGTATTGACGAAGCCCGGGCATACCGCGTTCACGCGCACGCCCTTCGGACCCAGCTCGCGCGCCCAGGTCTTGGTGAAGCCGATCACGCCGAACTTGGATGCCGCGTAATTGGTCTGGCCGAAGTTGCCATACAGGCCAACCACGCTCGATGCATTCAGGATCACGCCGCTGCCCTGCTCGGACATGATGCTGGCCACGGCCTGTGAGCAGTTGAACACGCCCTTCAGGTTGACGTCGATGACCGCATCGAACTGTGCCTCGGTCATCTTGGCGAGGCGCGCGTCCTTGGTGATGCCGGCGTTGTTGACGAGAATATCGATGCGACTGTGGCGGGCCAGCGTGGCTGCCACCATGGCATCGACTTCGTCGCGGCGCGTGACGTCGACCTTGTGCGCCTCGACCTGCGCGCCCCTGGCGGCCAGCCGCTCGGCGGCCTCGCGCACACGGGCCTCCTGCACATCGCACATGATGAGCTTCGCGCCTTCGGCGGCGAAACGTTCGGCGGTGGCAAAACCGATGCCGGCGGCGGCGCCGGTGATGATCGCTACGCGTCCCTGCAATTTCATGATTCGGGTCTCTCTTCCTGCTTGGATGGTGTGTGATGTGTGTCGATACGGCGGGGCAGTCTGGTGCCGCCCGCGCCGGTGTTCTCAGGCGCTGCCCGTGTCAGCAGGTCCGGCAAGAAGACCTCCGTCACGAGCATGGCGCCGCCGCCACGCCGGAACACCGACCGCCGCGCGGGCAACATCGGCTCCGACGACAGCGCCGGCAATACCCGCTGCAGCGCCTGACGCAGCGGGTGGCACGGGGTCAGCCGTGCAAACTGGAATGGGTCGCGCCGCACGCGCGGATCGACGAACAGCGCGCCGCCGAGCGGCCGGTTGCCCAGCCCGCGCAAGAACGGCCAGTCGCGCCGCGCGTACCGGGGGTCGACGATCGTGTGAGCGAATACGGCTGGCGTCTCGTCGCAGATCAGCAGCACTTCGCGCGTGATGGCCGGCAGCGGACGGATCAGGCCGAGCGCCCGCCATTCATCGGCGAACGGCAACTGCGGCGCCTGCGCCAGTCGCCGCACGCGAAAGGCGGCGGACGCCGACATCAGCCGAGCCGTCAGCGAGCCTTCGCCAGTGATCCAGCGGCGCTGGTTCAGCGGAATCGACGCGTCATACGGCAGATGCGCGTGCCATGCCGCACGCAGCTTTTGCATCCCTGTTACGCCACTCATGCCACGGTCTTTCCGTTAGGGGTATAGCCACAGAAAGCCAGTACGTCGTCGACGTATTCCTCGAACTCGCTGATGCCGTGATCGCTGCCCTCGATGACCCGGATGCGCGCGCCCGGACAGGCCGCGATCATCTCGCGATAATCGAGCACTTCGTCGCCGGTGGCGGTCAGCAGGTAGTAGCGCTCGGGTCTGGTGATCGCGTCCACCCGCAGGTCCAGCAGTTCCTGCAGGTGCTTGCGTTCGACCACCACCGAGCCGCCGCCGTGATAAAGCGGCTGCTCGCCCAGATAGCGCTCCAGATCGGTCCACGGGTGAATCGCCGGATTCAGCAGCACGGCGCGGCAGCCGTGCTTTTCCGCCAGCCAGCGCGCGTAGAACCCGCCCAGCGACGAACCGATGATGGCGATGTCGGTTTCGCCGCCGGCTCGCGCGCCACGGATCGCGGCTTCAGCCTGGGCAATCGCCAGCGTGGGCGAGACATTGAGCATCGGACAGGCGAAATACTTCTCCACGCCCCAGGCGCGCATCCGGTCCTGCACGACCCGCGACTTGAACGACTGCGGCGAGGAACGGAAACCGTGCAGGTACAGCAGCATGTGGATTCCCGATCAGGACTTCGCGCCGAGCGCGTCGAGCAGTTTCTGGTGTACCCCGCCGAAGCCGCCATTGCTCATCACGAGCACCTGGTCGCCGGGCTGGGCGGCCGCGCGCACGGCTTGCACCAGCGTGCCGAGGTCCTGGAACGCCGCGGCCTTCTTGCCGAGGGGGGCCAGCGCTTCAGCCAGGTTCCACCCCAGCGCGTCCTTGCCCGAGGGCGCGCCATATCCGAACACAAGGTCAGCCTCGCGCAGGCTGGCCGGCAATTGGGCAGCCATCACGCCAAGCTTCATGGTGTTCGAACGCGGCTCCAGTACGGCGAGGATGCGTGCGTCCCCCACCCGGCGGCGCAGCCCGTCGACCGTGGTCTGGATGGCCGTAGGATGGTGCGCGAAGTCGTCGTAGACCGTCACACCACCCGCCACGCCACGTACTTCCATCCGGCGCTTGACGTTGGAGAAACGGCCAAGCGACTCGATCGCCTGCGCCGGCGGCACGCCCACGTGGCGCGCGGCGGCAATCGCGGCGATGGCGTTCAGGCGGTTGTGGGTACCCTGAAGGTCCCAGACCAGCGTGCCCTGCAGCGCCTCGCGGAACCAGATGTCGAAGGCATCCTTGCCCTCCGGCGCGGTGGTCTTCGGATCGGTCTCGCTCCAGTCGCCCACGCCGAACTGCTCCACCTCGCTCCAGCAGCCGCGCTCCAGCACGCGTGCCAGTGCGGGCTCCTGGCCGTTGACGACCAATCGTCCTTCGCCCGGCACGGTGCGCACCAGATGATGGAATTGGGTCTCGATCGCGGTCAGATCCGGGAAGATGTCGGCGTGATCGTACTCAAGGTTGTTGAGGATCGCCGTACGCGGACGGTAGTGGACGAACTTGCTACGCTTGTCGAAGAACGCGGTGTCGTACTCGTCGGCCTCGATAACGAAGAAGTCCGATTCCGTCAGGCGCGCCGAAATGCCGAAGTTCTGCGGCACCCCGCCCACCAGAAAGCCCGGGTTGTAGCCGGCGTCTTCCAGAATCCACGCCAGCATCGACGTGGTCGTGGTCTTGCCATGCGTGCCAGCCACGGCCAGCGTCCACTTGCCGTTGAGCACGTGCTCGCCGAGCCATTGCGGCCCCGAAACGTACGGCAGGTTGCGGTTCAGGATCGCTTCCATCAGCGGATTGCCGCGCGAGACCACATTGCCGATCACGAACAGGTCCGGCTTCAGCGAAAGCTGGTCGGGGTCGAACCCCTCGATCAGGTCGATGCCCTGGGCTTCGAGCTGGGTGCTCATGGGCGGATAGACATTGGCATCGCAGCCAGTCACGCGGTGCCCCGCCTGGCGGGCCAGGACAGCCAGGCCGCCCATGAACGTACCGCAGATGCCAAGGATATGAATATGCATGGGAGCTCGGGAAAATGCGTGGGGCCGCGCCGGGCGCGATGCGTGGCGCGGCAACTGAACAAGGTCCCGATTGTACCGCGTGGGTCGAAGGGCCCGACTGCGTCCGCGCGGGTATCATCGCAGCATGTCCCGACGTATGCCTTCCGACCCCATCCGTCTGCGCGAGGAAATCGCCCAGGCCGCAGCCCGCATGATCGCCGAAGATGGCGCCGACTACGCCACGGCCAAACGCAAGGCCGCCCGCCAGATCCTGGGCGACGCGCGCGTGGCCGGCGAATGGCTGCCTGACAACGAGATGATCGAGGATGAGGTGCGCGCCTACCAGGCGCTGTTCCACGGCGACCACCAGCCGCGCATCCTGGCGCTGATGCGCCAGTTGGCACTGCTGGCGATGGACGACCTGGCCGCATTTCGCCCCTATCTGGTGGGCGCGGTGCTAAACGGCACGGCCACCGAGCACTCGGACGTCTATATACAGTGCTTCTGCGACAGCCCCAAGGATGTGGCGCTGCACCTGCTCAATGCCGGCGTGGATTTCGACACCAGCGAAAGCCGGCACTTTGCCGGCCGTGGGGATGTCGAAACGCTCAGCTTTCTGTGGCGCGGCCAGTGGCCGGCCACTCGCGAGGCCCGCACGCTCGCAGGAGAAGTCCGCGCCACATTGGGTGCCCCAGTCGGAATTCACCTCGCGCTGTATGATGCCGACGATGCACGCGGCGCGGTCAAGGCCGACGCTTCCGGGCGTGTGGCCCGCGCCGATGCCGACGCCGTACGCGCGCTCATTGCCTCGACCGACACCGGGGAATGAGCATCCGGCCCCGGTGTCAGCCCTGGCCTATCGCCTCAATCGCCCGTTATCTAATTAGAACTGTCCTCTTCGCCGCCCGAACATGACCGCATCTGCTCCCACCCGCCGTTCGCCCTTTGTCTTGTGGATCATCATCGCCATCGTCGCAGCGGCCGCCGGCGCGCTGGTGGCCCACTTCGCGCTGGCGCCGAAGGCCGTTTCGGATCAGGCAGTGGAAACGCTGTTCCATACCAAGATGCCGGACCCGGCTGGTGCGGAAGTCGATTTGTCGAAGTTCCGCGGCAAGACTCTGGTGGTCAATTTCTGGGCGCCCTGGTGCGGTCCCTGCGTCGAGGAAATGCCCGAGCTGACCGCGCTGCACGGCGAATATGCCCCCCGCAACGTCGAATTCGTTGGTATCGGTATCGATTCGGCCAGCAATATCCAGGATTTTCTGAAAAAGGTACCGGTGGCGTACCCGCTCACGGTGGCAGGCTTTGCCGGCACGGAACTGTCCCGGACCTTTGGCAACACCCAGGGCGGGCTGCCGTTCACGGTCGTCATCACACCTGACGGCACTGTGAAGTACCGCAAGATGGGCCGCGTGCATGCCGACGAACTCCGCGCGGTACTGCCTGGGGCTTGATCCCGCGCAAGGCCAAACCCGCCGAATTTCATCGATCTGAAGCCGAACGTTCATCAATTGACCGCGAACGTGCGGACAAACCCTCAGCCGACAACGGTTTATGCCTCAAAAGGCACTCGACGGCTGTGATATGACCCCGGATCGACATTTCGCCTTGTATCCCACGCTAGACAAATCCCTCTAAGCTACGGTAATCTCCGCGCAATTTCGTTGATCTGGTCGAGCCGCCGTGTCTTCTACTCCTGCCGTCAGCCGCCCCGTCCGTTACCGCAAGGTGCTGGTTCTGCATGGTCCGAACCTCAATTTGCTCGGGACGCGCGAGCCGCAGACGTACGGACACACGACGCTGGACGATATCAACGAAGCGCTGACCAAGCGCGCGGCCGAAGCGGGCATCGGGCTGGATACGTTCCAGTCGAATCACGAGGGAGCCCTCGTGGACCGCATTCAGGCAGCGCGTGGCGAGGGGGTGGACTTCATCATCATCAATCCGGCGGCCTATACCCATACGAGTGTGGCCATGCGCGATGCGCTTGCCGGCGTGGCCATTCCCTTCGTCGAGGTGCATCTGTCCAATGTGCATCGCCGCGAGCCGTTCCGTCATCACTCCTATTTCTCTGATCAGGCGATCGGGGTGATATGCGGCCTGGGCTGGCAGGGTTATCTGCTGGCGCTGGATTACGCGCTTGCACAGGAACAGACCGCATCATCTGGCTAACGCCGCAAGAATCAAGCCGCACCCGGGAGGCTGTTTCAGAATGAAGCGAAGCGGTTCTGGCCTGACGCGGGGCCGCAGACAGTACAAGTACCCGCAACAATGCCAGAATCATTCTGAAACCGCCTCAAGCAAGAACGACATAACAAGGGGCTGCCGCCGTGCCTGTCGCGCATGGCAAGCCAATCAACGATTCACCGCCGCCGTCGCCTCCGAGCAGGAGCGTGACCGGACAACCCGATTCTGGAGGATAAGAAGATGGACCTGCGCAAGCTGAAGACGCTGATCGACCTGGTGGCCGAATCCGGCATTTCGGAACTCGAAGTGACCGAGGGCGAAGGCAAGGTACGTATCGTCAAGCAACCTCCGCAGGTCATGGCCGCTCCGATGGCCATGCCCCAGTACCAGCAACTGCCCGCCGCCGCCCCGGCCATGAACGTTGGCGGCGCACCGGCCGCCGCCGCTGCGGAAGCACCGCAAGTCCCGGCTGGTCACGTGGTGACCTCGCCGATGGTCGGCACGTTCTACCGCGCGCCGTCGCCGGGCGCCGCGCCGTTCGTCAACGTGGGCGACACCGTCAAGGAAGGCCAGACCGTCTGCATCATCGAAGCCATGAAGCTGCTCAACGAAATCGAGTGCGACAAGGCTGGCGTGATCAAGGAAATCCTGGTCGAAAACGGTCAAGCCGTCGAATACGGCCAGCCGCTGTTCGTGATCGGCTGATTCCGGCCCGTCCGGCGCTGACGCGGCCTGGCCCAATGGCCCTGCCGCATGCGTCAGCCCGACGCGCCGAAAGCCGGTGCGCCGGGCCCGCCCCTGTTCTCGCAGAGAGAGACCATGTTTGATAAAATTCTGATCGCGAACCGCGGTGAAATCGCCCTTCGCATCCAGCGCGCCTGCCGCGAGCTGGGCATCAAGACTGTGGTGGTGTACTCGGAAGCCGACAAGGACGCCAAGTACGTCAAGCTGGCCGATGAAGCCGTCTGTATCGGCCCGGCCCCGTCGCCGCTGTCATACCTGAACATGCCGGCCATCATCTCGGCCGCCGAAGTGACCGACGCCCAGGCGATCCACCCGGGCTATGGTTTCCTGTCCGAGAATGCGGACTTCGCCGAGCGCGTGGAGAAATCCGGCTTCGTGTTCATCGGCCCGACCTCCGAAAACATCCGCCTGATGGGTGACAAGGTGTCGGCCAAGCAGGCCATGATCAAGTCCGGCGTGCCGTGCGTGCCCGGCTCCGATGGCGCGCTGCCCGATGACCCGAAGGAAATCCTGGCAACGGCCCGTCGTGTGGGCTACCCCGTGATCATCAAGGCCGCTGGCGGCGGTGGTGGCCGCGGCATGCGCGTGGTGCACACCGAAGCCGCCCTGCTCAACGCCGTCAACATGACGCGCGAGGAAGCCGGTCGCGCCTTCGGCAATCCCGAGGTCTACATGGAGAAGTTCCTCGAGAACCCTCGCCATGTGGAAATCCAGATCCTGGCCGACCAGCATCGGCAGGCCATCTGGCTGGGCGAACGCGACTGCTCGATGCAGCGCCGCCACCAGAAGGTGATCGAGGAAGCGCCGGCACCGCACATTCCGCGCCGCCTGATCGAGCGCATCGGCGACCGTTGCGCAGAGGCCTGCAAGAAGATCGGCTACCGTGGCGCCGGCACGTTCGAGTTCCTGTACGAGAACAACGAGTTCTACTTCATCGAGATGAACACGCGTGTGCAGGTCGAGCACCCGGTCACCGAGATGATCACGGGCATCGACATCGTGCAGGAGCAGATCCGCATCGCCTTTGGCGAGAAGCTGCGCCTCCGCCAGAAGGACGTGGAACTGCGCGGCCACGCGATCGAGTGCCGGATCAACGCCGAGGACCCGTTCAAGTTCACGCCGTCGCCGGGCCGCATCACCGCCTGGCACATGCCCGGTGGCCCCGGCGTGCGCGTAGACTCCCATGCGTACGACGGCTACTTCGTGCCGCCCAACTACGATTCGATGATCGGCAAGATCATCACGTATGGCGCGACGCGTGACCAGGCCATCGCCCGCATGCGCATCGCGCTGTCGGAAATGGTGGTGGACGGCATCCTGACCAACGTGCCGCTGCACCGCGACCTGATGCTTGACGCCAACTTCGTGGAAGGCGGCACCAGCATCCACTATCTCGAACACCGTCTGGCCCAGAAAGCCAACGTCCAGGGCGAAAAGGCCTGAAGCGTGGCCAATCGGCCGGCAAAGCAGTAACAGAGGAATCCCGTGGCTTTCCAGGAATGTGTGATCGAAATTGCGCAGGAGCAGGCGGAAGCCTGGTCCGACGCATTGTTCGACCTCGGCGCGCTGTCGGTATCGGTGGAAGACGCCGATGCCGATACGCCCGACGAACAGCCGCTCTTCGGAGAGCCCGGGCTGGAGCCGACGCGGCTCGCGTGGAACCGTTCGCGCGTGGTGGCGCTCTTCGATGAAGAGACCGATCCCGCGCTCGTGGTAGCCGCGGCCGCTAACGCGCTCAAGGTCGACCCGGTGCCGCCGTACGAACTGCGCGGCGTGGAGGACCAGGACTGGGTACGTCTGACCCAGTCGCAATTCGAACCGATCCGCATTGGTGAAAAGATCTGGGTGGTGCCTTCGTGGCACGAAGCGCCAGACCCCGATGCCGTGATTCTGGAGCTCGACCCGGGCCTGGCATTCGGCACCGGCAGCCATCCGACCACGCGCCTGTGCATGCAGTGGCTGGAAGCCAACGTGCGCGCCGGCGAAACCGTGCTCGACTATGGCTGCGGCTCTGGCATCCTGGCCATCGTCGCGAAGAAGCTCGGCGCCGGTGACACCGTTGGGATCGACATTGACCCCAACGCAGTGGATGCGTCGCGCTACAACGCTGAACGCAACCGCGTGGAGGCCAGTTTCGCGCTGCCGGAATCGGTCTCCGAGGCCACCTACGACCTCGTGGTGGCCAACATCCTGTCGAATCCGCTCAAGCTGATGGCGGCGATGCTCAGCGCGCGCGTGCGGCCGGGCGGCCGCCTGATCCTGTCTGGCGTGCTCGAACGGCAGGCCGAGGAAGTGGCCGCCGCCTACGCGCCCTGGATCCCCATGTCGGTCTGGCGCAGCGAGGAAGGCTGGGTGTGCCTGCATGGCACGCGCCCTGCCGCACCCGCCGACCGTTCCTGATCTTTCATCATGGCCGCCGCCAAGCTCGTCACGCGCTGCCCGGCCTGCCGCACCGCGTTCCGGCTTGTGGCGGACCAGTTGCGGCTGCGCCAGGGGCTGGTCCGCTGCGGCCAGTGCGACACCGTCTTCGACGCCCGTGAGCACCTGATCGAGGTGCCAGCAGCGCCGACGCCGGCTGCTGCGCCCACATCCTCCCCCGCTTCCACACCCACACCGGCGCCCGCAGCTGCGGCATCGTCAGTCACGCTGGCTGCGGCGCTTGCTCACGCGGAGCAGACCCAGGCCGATGCCCAGGCGCGCGAGGACGAGGCGCCGTTCGACCCGGGCTTCGACCCAGGCTACGACGTGCCCGCGCTCGATTCGCCCACGACGATGATGTCGGAGCCCGAGCGGGAAGAAGCAGCCGACGCGAAAGCGGAGGCGGTGGCAGAACCGGAAACAGGCGCCGATCGACAAGTGGTTGATACGGCCACGGAAGAGGCACCCGCCGAGTCCGTCGAGGCCAACGAACCGGAAGCGGCCGACGAAACGCACGAAAGCGCCGCACCCGCCGCTGCCGAAGCTGCCGACGAGGCGAAAGACACGGAAACCGCCGCGCAGACGCCGCCGGTCGAAGCCAGCCAGGAAGCACTGCCTGACGCCGAACCCACCGACGTCGAGACGCCACCGCAAGTACCATCCGAGCCGTGGCCCGCGCTGGACCATGGCGTGTTCGATGATGATGCATTGCCGCGTCACTCATCGCTCGACCCGGCCGCAGCGTTCGCGCCGAAGACGCCGGGCGAAATGCCACCAGCCGGCGCCTACAGCGCCAAGGCGATGTGGCCAACGTCCCCCCAGCGCGAGGCACAGACGGCCGCTGCCGGTAGCGAGCACAGCAAAGACAGCGATAGCACCGACGACACCGCCGCCGCGCCGCCGGAAGCCCATCCGCACCCGCACACCGAACCGGTACGCAGTGCGAGCGAGTATCTGCGTGCGGCAGACCCGACTGACGCCGAAACGGAAGCCTGGACAAGGGACGCCGCCGACAGCAACGATCACGGACCGACATCGCGGGACGGCACGGTCGATGCCGTAGCCCGCGAGACAGCCACGCGTCACTGGCAACGCGACGATACCGGACCGGTGACCGGCCCCGGCTTCGCCCCCGATTTCCTTCGTCACACCCGCGAACGCGAACAGGCGAGTGCTACCACCACCAAACGCAAGCTGCCGGGTAGTCGACGTCTCTGGACCCGCGTGGCGGTCGTCGTGCTCGGCCTTGGCGTGCTCATCCAGGGCGCCTACCTTGGACGCAGCCAGCTAGCGGGAAACATTCCGGTACTGCGCCCGTTGCTGGAAGCCGCGTGTGAGCCATTCGGCTGCAGCGTGCCGCCGTGGCGCGATCTCGAGGCACTGCGCATCGACACATCGCAACTGCAGAAGCAGGACGAATCCGACGACGTTTATCTGCTTGCGGTCACCATGCGCAACCAGGGCCGCGCCACCACGGCACTGCCCGCCATCGAACTCGTGATGACGGACCTGCAGGACCAGTTGCTGCTACGGCGCGTGCTGTTGCCGGCTGATTACCTGCAACCGGACCAGCGCGCTTTTGCCACCACGGGCCTGCGCGCAGGCAGCGAACTGCCGGTTCGGGTACGATTCCGGACGCAGCAGGCGGCAGCGAACTACCGCGTGCTGATCTTCTACCCCTGAATTCCAACGCCCCCCTGCCATGCCGTCGATGCGCGCATCGGACCGGCTGGCCGTATTCCATTCCAGACAGGAGAGACCATGAGCAATGTGACCCTAGGCGGTAACGCCATCGAAGTTGGCGGCAAGTTTCCTCATAGCGGCGACAAGGCGCCCGCATTCTCGCTCGTCGGCAAGGATCTGAAGGATGTCTCGCTGGCCGACTTCGCAGGCAAGCGCAAGGTGCTGAACATCGTGCCGAGCCTCGATACGCCCGTGTGCCAGGCATCTGCCCGCAAGTTCAACGAGGCCGCCGGCAACCTGAACAATACCGTCGTGCTGACGATCTCGGCCGACCTGCCGTTCGCGATGGGCCGCTTCTGCACCACCGAAGGCCTGGCCAACGTGGTAACGCTGTCGACGATGCGTGGCGCCGAGTTCAAGAACGCCTACGGCGTGGACATCAAGACCGGCCCGCTGGCCGGCGTATGCGCTCGCGCCGTGGTCGTGGTGGACGAGAACGACACGGTCAAGTACAGCGAGCTGGTGCCCGAAATCAAGCAGGAACCGAACTACGACGCCGCACTCGCCGCATTGAAGTAATTTGTTTGATTCGGCACAGTAGTCCAACATTCCGCCCGTCATGCACGGGCGGAATTCATTAACGTATCTGTTACAGCCCTTGCCAGGGCCCTTGGAGAGAGAATGTCCAGCCTGATCTGCGGCTCCGTCGCATACGACACCATCATGACGTTCGACGGCCGCTTCCGCGAACACATCCTGCCGGACCAGATCCATATGCTGAACGTCTCGTTCCTGGTGCCGGGTATGCGCCGCGAGTTTGGCGGCTGCGCGGGCAATATCGCCTACACGCTCAAAATGCTGGGCGGCGACCCGATCGTGATGGCCACGGTGGGCCAGGACGCCGAACCGTATCTGCAGTACCTGCGCAATCTCGAGATCCGCACCGACCATATCCGCGTGCTGCCCGAGACATTCACCGCGCAGGCGATGATCACGACCGATCTGGACAACAACCAGATCACGGCCTTCCACCCTGGCGCCATGGGTCAGTCGCAACTGAACCGGGTGCAGGACGCGCTGGCCACGGGCAACCGCCCGGCAGTCGGCATCGTCGCGCCGGACAGCCGTGAAGGCATGCTTCACCATGCCCAGCAGTTCGCCGCCGAGGGCATCCCCTTCATCTTCGACCTGGGTCAGGCCATGCCGCTGTTCAACGGCGAGGACCTGCGGCAGTTCATTGAACTTGCCAGCTACGTGACGGTCAATGACTACGAAGCGCAGGTCCTGCTGTCACGCACCGCATGGACCAGCGCAGAGGTAGCCGCCAAGGTCCGCGCGTTCATCGTGACGCACGGCGAGCGCGGCGCCAGCGTCTTTGCCGACGGCAAGCAGTACGCCATTCCCGCCGTGCCCGCCGAACGTGTGGTCGACCCCACCGGATGCGGCGATGCGTTCAGGGGTGGCCTGCTCCACGGCATCGAGAACGGGATGGATTGGGAAACCACCGGCCGCCTCGCTTCGCTGATGGGCTCTCTCAAGATCGCCCAGCAGGGTCCCCAGAACCACTGGATGTCCTGCGACGAAATCGGCAGCCGCTTCCAGTCCGTCTTTGGTTACCGTTACGCTTGATCTGGTGCCGGGTGCGTCACCCCCGGCACAGCAACGCAACGCGGAATCTTTCACGGGAAGAAGTCATGAACAAGATCCTACGTATCGGCGGCGTCGCCGTGTTGGCAGCGGCGACGCTGCTTGCCGGGTGTTCCACCCAGTCAAACTCCAATAGCGTCTACACGGGTGGCCAGGCCCAGCGCGAGCAGACCGTGCGCTTCGGCGTGGTGGAAGGCGTGCGTGACGTCATGATCCAGGGCGAGGCCACGGGCGCCGGCACGCTTGCCGGTGGCGCGCTCGGTGGTGTTGCCGCCGGCAGCACGATCGGCGGCGGCAATGGCGCCATCGCAGCAGGCCTGCTCGGCGCAATCCTGGGCGGCATGGCCGGTAGCGCCGCCGAGAACAAGATCGCGCAGCGTCGCGGCCTGGAGATCACCGTACGCCTGGAGAATGGCGAGATGCGCGCCATCACGCAGGATGCGGACGAGATCTTCCGCCCTGGCGACCGTGTGCGGCTGCTCTCCTCGGGCGGCGTGACGCGCGTTACGCACTAAGTCACGCGCTGGTCGACCCGACCCCAGCAATCGAACGCCGCGTGCCGTCAGGCCGCGGCGTTTTGCTTTTGCGCGAACCCCTGACCTGGCTACTCCTGATCGTCATCCAGACCGACTGGCGCCGCTCTCGCACGTCCACCCAGAAATAAAAAACCCGCCGGGCACGGATGCCATCGGCGGGTTGGCAAGACTGCCGTCTTGCGGACCGGATACGCCGTATCCGGTCAGTGCGGCACGCGATGCGTGCCCTGGCGATTCCCGGTTGTGATCGCTCGCACGAGTGCGAGGCGATTACGGACGGTTGCCCGTCGGGAACGGCCAGGCTGCAGCCGGGTTCAGCGCGGTCTTGGCTGCGGCCGCGGGGGCAACAGCAGGAGCAGCGGCAGGCTTCGCAGCAGCCTTCTTGGCAGCAGGCTTCTTGGCAGCCGGCTTCTTGGCAGCCGGCTTCTTGGCAGCCGGCTTCTTTGCAGCAGCCTTCTTGGCGGCCGGCTTCTTGGCGGCTACCTTCTTGGCTGCGGCCTTCTTGGCCGGTGCTGCCTTCTTGGCGACGACCTTCTTGGCGGCCGGCTTCTTGGCAGCAACCTTCTTCACTGCAGCCTTCTTGGCCGGTGCTGCCTTCTTGGCGGCTACCTTCTTGGTTGCGACCTTCTTGGCAGCAACCTTCTTCACTGCAGCCTTCTTGGCCGGTGCTGCCTTCTTGGCGGCTACCTTCTTGGTCGCTACCTTCTTGGCGGCTACCTTCTTGGTTGCGACCTTCTTGGCAGCAGCCTTCTTGGCGGCCGGAGCAGCCTTCTTGGCGGCGACCTTCTTCACAGCAGCCTTCTTGGCGGCCGGCTTGGCGGCCTTCTTAGCCGCCGGCTTTTTCTTTGCAGCAGTTGCCATGGATAACTCCTTCACTAACGTGAAATATCGAATGACCTAAATTGGCGACCCGACCGACCCGAGGCGTGTTTTGCACGTGCCCCAATCGAGCGAGCGATTCATCGGCGCACGACGCAACATCGACCGCACGCTAATGAATTCGGTGGCAGGGGACAGCCGCGTCCGGCGCGAACTTGCGCGCTCATGGCGGTGTGCCCGCGGCGGCCAGGCATCCGCGAGCGAGCTGCAAACCCAGCGCTCAAGCGGATTCCCGGGCTAAGCCGCGCCCTGGAAAATTCGATCTG
The DNA here is from genome assembly GCF_002335265.1 of Cupriavidus sp. UBA2010. Lineage (NCBI taxonomy): Bacteria > Pseudomonadati > Pseudomonadota > Betaproteobacteria > Burkholderiales > Burkholderiaceae > Cupriavidus > Cupriavidus sp. UBA2010. The sequence goes on along the minus strand of NZ_DDCI01000033.1, from coordinate 95,141 downwards.
CCCGCACCGCCCGTCATGTCGGCGCGCAGCCTGGAAAGAGGAGATATCGGTCAGCAGGTCCACAGTGCGGGCATGGCCTCGCGCACTGCGGACGGCAATCATTCGGGGGTAACTCGCCCATACCGTCACTGGGCAACTGGAGACCGCACGCGTTTTAAAAAGCCATTTCGGCTCAGTCTGCGTCAAAGTTCTGGTGCTCCTCGGCTACCCGCCATCACTGCATCGAAGCTTCGCTTCATCGTTCCTTCTCGCTCGCGTTCTTGCTTGCCTTCGTGCGCGCTACTCGGTCGATGCAATGAAGTGAGACTCTTGTCAAGGCGAATCATAATTCGTTTGTTCGATGATGTTAAGAAAAAAGTGCAAAAAAACTTGCGCGCAATTACGAATCGATCTACTCGGCGCGCACGTCTCGATGACGACACCATCGACACACATGTTGATCTCGACTTTCACACACGCTCCAGAGTTCCTTCATCGGGTCTTCGCACGATGAGTCGATGCGCGGCGGATCGTGTCGATGACGCGTGATCGCACACCCGCGAAGGCATCGCACATACCTGCTCAGACACGCTTGCGATGCCGTGTGAAGTGCGGTGGCGCGTTCACGCCCGCAAGCCGGAAAGCCGCATGAGCATTGGCTTTCCGGTCCTCCATCGATGTCGTTCCATGCACTGCGGATACTTGTGCGACAGCGTTCCGCGCAGCGCTGCCGCGTCGCGTTCCCGCGAGTGGCAACGCATGCGAACACGCTCCGACTTGCGCCACCGTCGAACCATGCGCGCGCGATGCCCAGCATCGGCGTGCAAGCTTCAGAGAGTTGCGCGTGAGCGACGAAAGAGTGATGCGTCAAAGCAACGGTTTGTGTCGTCGTTGCGAAGTCGCACGCTCGATTTCGATGCTGTCGAAGTTCCTCGCCACGTCGAAACGCTCCGTGCGCGTCGCCACATCGCGACTGGCGATGTGGTTCGTGATGGTTGGAGGAGGCACGACGCAAACGCATCAGTCGTGCAACCGAGCACGATGTTCGCCACGTCGACCCGCTGCGTCGTCAGACAATGCAGCTGCATTCGAGCGATGCGCCGCATCCGGGTTCCTACTGAGACGAATGCGATGCAGGCGTGGCCAATTTCCGAAGCACTGTGGCGACATCGCTGCAGCTGGACGATGGCTAGAGGAAAATCTCGGAACCGCCGCTCATGCTGGCGTTGTTGCACGACAGAATCCGCGCCAGGCCGCGCCGGGCGGGCGATTGCAGCAAGCGCTACATTGCGCGCCAGTGCGTACGCAAACGGATGTTGGAGATTGCGGCGCGCGGCATCCGACAGTAGATTGGCGTCGCGCCCGCCGTTACCCGATCGAGCGAACCAACTTTGCAACACCGAACATTGAACTCTGAACTGGAGACCACCACCATGCGCATGACCGCCCCTCGTACCCTGCTGCGTGCCGCCGTGTTCGCCGCTGCTTTTGCTGCCAGCGCAGCGGCAATGGCGCAAGCCACGCCGACCGGCACCTGGCAGACGATTGACGACGCCACCGGCAAGCCGCGTGGCGTGATCGAGATCAGCGAGAAGGACGGCGTCTACAGCGGCAAGCTCACGAAGAGTCTCGTGCCGCATGAAGGCCCGCCCACGGTGTGCGACAAGTGCACCGACTCGCGCAAGGATCAGCCGATCATCGGCATGACGCTGCTGACCGGTCTGCGCAAGACGGCCGACAACGAGTGGACCGGCGGCGAGATTCTGGATCCCGAAAGCGGCAAGCTGTACAAGTGCAAGATGTCGCTGGCCGAAGACGGCAAGAAGCTCAACGTGCGCGGCTTCATCGGCATTAGTCTGATCGGCCGGACCCAGACCTGGGTGCGCGCGCAGTAAGCGGCGATTCGTCAGCAATTCACTGCCTCACTGACGCCTGCGCGAACGGTGAGGCGGCTCCCCTGAGCACGCTTCGCACACATCACCTGGTGTACAGGCATGTGACAGCTTCCTTCGGTAAGATCGTTTGCCTTCACAACGACATCCGGAGACTTTGAGCATGCGCTTCTCCCCACGCGGCCGCGTCATGGCCCTCGCACTCGCCACCACTTCCCTCATCGCCGCAACCGCTCACGCCGCGGATGCCTGGCCGAATCACGTCATCAAGTTCGTCGTGCCGTTCACGGCAGGCGGTGCCAACGACCTCGTGGCACGTGCCGGCGCCGAAGCCGTCAGCAAGCGCATCGGACAGCCGGTCGTCATCGAGAATCGCCCGGGTGCGGGCGGCATCGTTGGCGCCGACTACGTGGCAAAGAGCAAGCCCGATGGCTACACGTTCCTGGTCGGCGCGGTAGGCACCGTGACCAACGGCCTGATCCGCTCGAAGATGCCGTACGCACCGGACGATCTCGTTCCCGTCGGCCTGATCGCGGTGAGCCCGTCGGTGATCGTCGCTTCGCCGTCGGTGCCGGTGAACAACGTCAAGGAACTGATCGAGTATTCGAAGAAGCAGGGTGGCGTGCCGTTCGCTACCGCCGGCAGCGGCAGCACGCCGCACTTCGTCGAGGAAATGCTCAAGGAAAAAGGCGCGGTGCTGACCGTGGTGCCGTACAAGAGCGGTTCGGAGAGCATCACGGCTGTGATCGGCAATCAGGTCGTGGCAACGTCCGAAGCGTCGATCGTGGTGCTGCCGCAGATCAAGGCGGGCAAGCTGAAGGCGCTGGGCGCGACGTGGGACAAGCGTATGCCCGCTGCACCGAACATCGCGACCACTGCGGAACAGGGTCTGCCCGAAGTTCGCATCGGGCATTGGGCCGGCATCTTCGCACCGAAGGGCACAGACCCGGCCATCATCAAGAAGCTCAACGCGGAACTGAGCGCGGGCATGCAGAGCCCCGATATTCGCGAGCGCCTGATCCAGAACGGTATCGAGCCCGCAGGCGGCTCGGTGGAGAGCTTCGTCGCGTTTATCAAATCCGAGCGCGAACGCCTGGGTCGGATCGCGAAAAACGCGAATATGAGCGCCGATTAAAAAATCCGGACGCGGTCACCTGCCAGGGTGACCAAATGTATGCATACGGCCCGCCTTGAGCGGGCCGTTTGTTTTGCATCACCGCCGCTACAAAAGCGCATTAATCAGCATACGTAACGCCCAAAACGCCATCCACACGGCCCCTTTCGTAGTTATTTGTATTTTTATTAAGTCATTCGAGAGCACATAACATTGTCTGTGAACAGGTAACAACGCAAATTGCAACGCGAATCGTTCGCATTTATATTGCGCCACGCCCGCACACATGGACTGGACAATGACTCGCCGCACGCCCCTGGCCACCGCCCTCGTAGCCCTTTTTGCCGTTCCTGCCGCCCCTGCCGCCCTGGCCCAGCAAGCGCCCGCCACGCCCGCTCCTGCGCCGGCCAGCGCGTTGGAAACCGCGCCTGCAACGCTGCGCGAGATCACGGTCCAGGGCTCGGCCATTCGCGACGATTTCAGCCCGGCAGGCAGCCAGCTCTCGAAGCTGCCCGCTGAATTGCGTGACGTCCCCCAGTCCGTGACGATCGTGAATCGCGCGGTAATGGATTCGCAAGGTGCCACCTCGCTGGCCGATGCACTGCGCAACGTGCCCGGCATCACGATCGGCGGCGCCGAGGGCGGCCAGATCGGTACCAACATCAACCTGAACGGGTTCTCGGCGCGTACCGACATGTACCTCGACGGCTTCCGCGACCGTGGCCAGTACTACCGCGACACATTCGCGCTGGATCAGGTCGAAGTCATCATGGGCCCGTCGTCGATGCTGTTCGGCCGTGGCTCCACCGGCGGCGTGGTGAACCAGGTCACCAAGAAGCCGCAGATGAAAGCCGCCACGGAGGTAACCGGCTCCGTCACCACGAACGGCCTGGTGCGCGCCACCGCCGACGTGAACACGCCAACCGGCGATACCTCCGCCTTCCGCATCTCCGCGATGGCGCAGGACGGCAAGCCGAGCACGCGCGACGAAATGACGGTGCAGGACTTCGGCATCGCGCCGTCCTGGCGCTTTGGCATCGGCACGTCCACCGAGATCACGCTGTCCGCCCTGCTCCAGCACAACGAGGACATGCCCGACTATGGTTTCCCGGCCATCAACGGTCACCCGGTCAACGTCAATCGCAACACGTACTACGGCTTCAACAACGACCGCACGCGCCAGGACATCGCCTCACTTTCGGCCGGCGTCACGCACAAGTTCTCGCCGAACCTGCGCTTGCGCAACCAGACCTCATTCAACTACGTATCCACCGATGCGCGAGAGACGGCGCCCAATGCCGTGGGCTCGATCGATGCCTCCGGCAAGTTCACGGCGCTGACCACGACCAACCTGCCACTGTCGCAGCTCTATGTGCGCCAACAGAGCCATGACCGCAACATCCGCGATTACTCGATCTTCAACCAGACCGAACTGACCGCTGACTTCAACACCGGTCCGGTCAAGCACACGCTGCTGACGGGCCTGGAGCTTGGTCATGATGGTTACAACAACCAGAACTACTACCGGAACGGCAGCTGCGGCAGCACGCCGCTGAATGCGAACGGGGCCACCACGGGCTACGTCGCCTGCACGCCAGTGGTCGATCCGGTCTACCAGGACTCACCGTCGAACGTCGCCTCGAGCGTCGGCAACCTGCAAGGCGGGTCAGCCAACACGGTCGCCGTCTACGCCAACGATTCGATCGAGTTCAGCAAGCAGTGGAAGGCTGTTGCCGGCCTGCGCTACGACCGATATATCGCCAGCATCAGCAACTCGATCAACTCCTCCAACACCAGCGGCAGCACCGTGCTGCCGTATGCCAACCAGACCGTCAACTTCACGAGCGTGCGTCTGGGCGGCATCTGGCAGCCGACGGAGCAGCAGTCGTACTACGTGTCGTATGGCACGTCGTTCAACCCGTCGCTCGAGCAACTGGTCGGCACGGTGGGCCAGCAATCGCTGGACCCGGAGAAGAACAAATCGTACGAACTGGGTGGCAAGTGGGATCTGCGCAATGGCGACCTTCAAGTCAACTCGGCGATTTTCCGCATCACCAAGGACAACGCGCGTAGCCAGATCGACGCCACCACTTACGCGCTGACGGGCAAGATCCAAGTAGACGGCTTCCGCCTGGGCATGACCGGCCGCATTACCCAGAAGTGGCAGGTGTTCGCCGGCTACACATACCTCGATGGCGTGATCGAGAACGGCGTCGCCGCCGGCACGCAAGGCAAGGTGCCGCTCAATACGCCCAAGCACACGGCCACAGCCTGGACCAGCTACGCGATCCTGCCGAACTGGGAAATCGGCGGCGGAGCGTTTTATATGTCGCAGCGCTATGCCAACAACACCAACACCGTACAGGTGGGCGGCTACGTGCGCTGGGACGGCATGATCGCCTACCATCAGCCGAAGTACGATGTGCGCCTGAATCTGTTCAACATCTTCGACAAGAAGTATTACGATGCACTGATTCAGTCCGACGGCGGGCGTTCGGTGCCGGGTACGGGCCGCACCGCAATGCTGTCGTTCACATACCGCATGTAAGTGCCGCCGGGGCCGCAGCACCGGGCGGCTCCGATTTTCGCTCACTATCTATATAGATACGATGCTCGTCCGCATTCCGCAGGTTCTCAACGCCGAGCAACTGGCCATGCTGCGGGAGCAGCTCGATCACGCGGGCGACGCCTGGATGGACGGCCGCGTTACCGCCGGATACTCCGGCGCGCCGGTGAAGTTCAACCAGCAGATCGACGAACGCTCCGAGGCGGCGGCGCAGTGCCAGCATCTTGTACTGAGCGCGCTCGAGCGCAATCCGCTGTTCATCAGCGCCGTGCTGCCAAACATCGTCTATCCGCCGATGTTCAATCGCTACAGTGAGGGCATGACGTTCGGCCTGCACGTCGATGGCGGCGTCCGCCTACACCCGCACAACGGCCGCAAGCTGCGTACCGATGTTTCCGCCACGCTGTTCCTGTCCGACCCGGCCAGCTACGACGGCGGCGAACTGCAGATCGAGGACACCTACGGCGTGCACTCGGTCAAGCTCGCGGCCGGTGACATGGTGGTCTACCCGTCCACAAGCCTGCACCAGGTCACGCCGATCACGCGCGGTGTGCGGGTTGGCTGCTTCTTCTGGATTCAGAGCCTGATTCGCGACGATGGACAACGCGCGCTGTTGTTCGACATGGACAACGCCATCCAGACGCTGAATCAGACCAACGCTGACGAACGCGCGCGCCGCACGCTAGTGGGCTGCTATCACAACCTCCTGCGCCAGTGGAGCGACACCTGATTCCCGTCCGCGATTCCCGCCCGGTCTTCCTCGCCTAGCCGAACTGCTCGGCCAGCGCCTGACGCGCCTGCCCAATGAACTCGCTCTCCCCGCGCCGGGCCCCCAGCAGATAGAACTCGGCCGAAGGCAGCGGCGGCAACTTCCAGCCCGCCGTGGCGGCCGCATCCAGCGGCGCGACACCCGGCCCGATGGCCGAGGCGTTCAGACATGACACGCCAAGGCCCGCCGCCAGAGCCAGATGCAGCCCGGCCACCCCGGATGCCGAATGGCCAATATCGAACGCGCGCCGCCGCCGTTTGAGCAACTGCACCACGAACTGGTGCATCGAACAGGTATCCGGTAACAGCACGAGCGGCAGCGTGGCCTGCGGCGACTCGGCGATCTCCGGTGCCGCGACCCACGCCAGCGCCTCCCGCCGCAGTACGACACCGGACTTGCGCTTCTCGTGCGGCGCAGCATCGCCCCCCAGACGGATCAACCGCATACTCAGGCCGATATCGAACTCGTCCATCTCGGCGGCAGCCTCGATGGCCGCGCTCTTCATGACCGTCACGTGCAGCTTCAGGTACGGATAACGGTCACGCAACCGGCGCAACATGCCGGCAATCTCGCCGGGGCGAAAGTAGTCCGTCACCGCCAGACGTAGCTCGCCATCGAGCGACTGTCCGCGCAATTCCTGCATCGCCAGTTCGTTCAGCGACAGGATGCGCCGCGCGTACTCAAGCAGCCGCGCGCCGGCCGGCGTCACTGCGGCCCCCTTCTTCCCTCGAGTCAGGAGGGGGACGCCGGCACGCTCCTCAAGCTTGCGCAATTGCTCGCTGACGGACGACTGCGACAGGAACAGCCGGGGTGCCGCCGCGGACAAGCTACCGCTGTCCGCCACGGCCACGAAGGTTCTCAGTTGATCGGTCTCGAATCCACGCATGGCTGCCCCAAATAATTCGGTATATCCGATGGATAGTATCGTATATTCCCGCTTTTCCGATATCAAGGCAGCGCCTACGATGACATCACCGCAGCGGAAAAATCATCCGCCGCACCGTGAAAACCAACCCAGTCAAGGAGCCTGTCATGCCCCACATCGCCCTGCAGATTTCCGGCCATCCCGATACGGAACTCACCCGCCGCGCGGTCGCCGCAGTCGGCGAACTGACCCAGCGGGTCCTGCGCAAGGAAGCCAGCGTGATCGCCACCACGGTCACGTACATCCCGCGCGAACAGTGGTTCATTGCTGGCAAGCCGCTGTCGGAGTATGCCGAGGGCCGCAACGCGTTCCAGCTCGACATCAGCGTGACCGACGAGACGAACACCAAGGCCGAAAAGGCGCAATATCTCGCAGCGATATTCGGGGCCTTGTCCGAGGTGATCGGCGACGTCAATCCCCTGTCCTACATCCATGTGATCGACGCGCGGGCGGCCGCCTACGGATACGGCGGCAAGTCGCAGGAATTCCGCCACCAACACGGTTGATTCGCGCATTTCAGTCAGCAGTGTCGTGCGGGCGGCTGGCTTGTACTCCGTGCCAATGTTCACTAGTGTGAAGGGCTGCAAGCCGGCATCGTCGGCGCTTCACACCGGAGTCATTGCATGAAACAAGTCACACTGCCCGGCGGCGAACGCGTGCCCGCGCTGGGCATGGGTACCTGGAACATTGGCGATCATCGCCAGACACGTGCCGAGGAAATCGCCACGTTGCAGCTGGGTCTGGATCTTGGACTGCGGCTGATCGACACCGCCGAGATGTATGGCGAAGGCTTGTCGGAGTCACTGATCGGCGAGGCGATCCGGGGGCGTCGCGACCAGACGTTCCTGGTCAGCAAGGTGTATCCGCACAATGCCAGTCGCAAAGGCACGGTGGCCGCGTGCGAGCGCAGCCTGAAACGCCTGGGCACCGACCATATTGATCTCTACCTGCTCCACTGGCGCGGCGACGAGCCGTTCGAGGCAACGATCGAGGCGTTCCTGGCGTTGCGGCAAGCGGGCAAGATCCGCCATTTCGGCGTCAGCAATCTCGACCTCTCCGACATGGAAGAACTATGGGATGTGCCGGGTGGCGATGAAGTGGCCGTGAACCAGTTGCTCTATAACTTGAGCCGCCGTGGCATCGAGTTCGACCTGCTGCCCTGGCTACGCGAGCGGGGGGTTCCCGTCATGGCCTATTCCCCGATCGAGCAGGCACGATTGCTGCGCAGCCCGGGCCTGAAGCGTTTTGCGCAATCGATTGGAAAGTCTCCGGCGCAGGTTGCGCTGGCGTGGCTGCTCAGCCGCGACGACATCATCGCTATCCCGAAGACTGGCAACCGCGAACGTCTGCGCGAGAACGTCGACGCGCTGGACCTGACGCTGAGCGCGGAACAGCTTGCCGCGCTGGACGAACTGTTTCCGCCCCCGCGCCACGTGCAGCCGCTGGCGATGCTCTGAACGCGGTCCACAAGACAAGACGGAACTGGCGCCGGCTATCCACCGGCGCCCCGATTTAGCGCTGTCCTGCCTTGTAGCGCTCTACCTCGACGTAGCGCGTGAGATAGACACGTGCCTTCTCGCGCGTATCCGTGGTCACCCGATCGGCAGCCTGTTTGGCGCTGCTACGGCCGTGGGCCGAACTCATGCCAGCCATCAGATACGACTGGAATGCGTCGTGCATGACTTTCAGTTGGTCCTGACAGGCACTAAGCGCACCGCCAGCCACGTCCGCCGGCACGGCCTTGCTCGAAACACCGTCGTCGACCTTGACCTGTACGCATTCCATGTATTTCACGCGTTCGGCCTGCCACGCCGGCGCAACCTGCACAGACTCCTGCGCGGCAGCCTGGGTTGCCGAGTCAGCCGGCGGCTGGGAGGAGGAGCAGGCGGCCAGCAAAGCGGCCATCGGCATCGTCGTCGCGGCGAGTCTGATCAGGCGCCCCCGCACTGGCGTCCGTTCGGAAGATTGAGAGGCGGCAATGCCGGCGTCTGGAGGAAAGGGGGCGATTGTCTGGTGCATGCTCCAAAGACCAGGGCGGATGATTTGAGTTTCAGAAGCCATTCCACTGATTTGCAAGAAATTGCAATAAAACAGGACTGACTTGCCTCATGTCAGATAGCAAGTCACGTATTGTCAGACAAAATCGCATTTGCGGAAGTGCATCGCACGCCTATGCTTTAGAGGCGGTTAAAACACTTCAACCCTTGGAGGAAAGCATGAAACGTCGAACATTCCTGTCCGCCGGCAGTGCGGGGCTTGTTGGTCTTACCGGTCTGGGTACGCTGGCAGGCTGCAGCGTCACGGGTCCCACCGACTCCGGTGACAATGCGTCCAAGCGTCGTGAGATCAACGTTGGCGCAACGGATACGCTCAATCGCCTCTACACGACAACCAAGTCCGCACAGGAACTGGGTGCCAAGGCCAAGGGCATCCTGATCTTCCCGAAGCTACTGTCGGCTGGTTTCATCGTCGGGGGTGAATACGGCGACGGTGTCCTGCGGGCGGGCGGTGCCGACCGAGGATACTATCGGGCGATCTCTGGTTCGTTCGGCTTTCAGGCCGGCGCGCAATCGAAAGCCTTCGTCCTGATGTTCATGACCCAGGAGGCGTACGACAAATTCGTGCGCAGCAGCGGCTGGCAGGTGGGCGCGGATGCCACGGTAGCCCTGGCGACGATTGGCGCCAACGGTCAGATCGATACCAATACGGCGCAGCAACCGATCATCGGTTTCGCAATGACCAATGCGGGCCTGATGGCTGGCCTGAGCCTGGAAGGCACCAAGATCTCGAAGCTCTCGATCTGACACAACTTGCCAGATTGCGAAGTATTGAATTGACGTCTTGATCAGGGGCGCCCGTCTCCTTACGGGCGCCCCTGATCACATCGCGACAGTCAACGCCTCCTCCTCCCCCCGCGCGTTCCATTTCTCTTCGCCGAACCTGCATCGGTATGCGCATCCGACCCCGATTGACCCGTTAGAATGCGTCCCTCCCCTTTTTCGTACGCGAGGCCGAATTCTCATGTGGTTCAAGAATCTCCAGGTTCATCGTTTCTCCGCCCCGTGGACACTCACCGCTGACGACGTTGAAGCTTGCCTGGCCAAGCACGCGTTCTACCCCGGCACCAGCCTGGAGATGCAGACGCAAGGCTGGGCATCGCCCCGCGACAACGGTCAGCTCGTACATTGCGTCAATCGCCAGATGCTGCTGGTGCTGCGCACCGAAAAGAAGCTGCTGCCGGCAACCGTGGTCAACCAGGTCACCAAGGCCCGCGCCGCAGAACTCGAAGAGCAACAGGGCTTCAAGCCGGGCCGCAAGCAACTCAAGGAACTGAAGGAGCAGATCACGGAAGAACTGCTCCCACGCGCCTTCAGCATCCGCCGCGACACACGCGTCTGGATCGACCCGGCCAATGGCTGGCTGGCGATCGACGCGGCCGGAACGGCCAAGGCCGACGAAGTGCGCGGGATGCTGTTCAAGGCAATTGATCCGCTGCCTGTGGCCAACCTGCACGTGAACCAGTCGCCCGTGACCGCCATGACCGAATGGCTGGCCACCGACACCGCCCCGGCCGGCTTCACGGTCGACCAGGAAATCGAGCTCCAGTCGAGCGGTGAAAGCAAGGCCACGGTCCGCTACGTCCGCCACCCGCTGGACCCCGAGGACCTGCGCCGCCATATCGCCGCCGGCAAGCGTTGCACGCGCCTGGCCATGACGTGGAACGACCGCGTGTCATTCGTGCTGACCGAAGCGCTGGTCATCAAACGCGTGAATCCGCTCGATGTCATCAAGGAACAGGCCGATGGCACGCTGCATGACGAGGACGAGCGCTTCGATGCCGACTTCGCGCTGATGGCGGGCGAGCTGGCGAGCCTGCTTACCGACCTGACCGACGCCCTGGGCGGCGAGCGCAAGGCCGAAGGCACCGAAGCCCCCATCGACGTCCGCAAGGCGGCCTGATCCCACGCTCGCCATCGCGCCGGCGAGTTCAATCGAGCGTCAGCACGACGCGCGTAGCCTGCTCGCCAGCGCGCCGCCAGACGTCCGCGACCGCGGACATCTGCGCCAGTTCGAATTCCGTGCCGAGGTCGCCATCGCTGGCGCAGGCAAGGATGTCGTCGACCAGCGTTTTCATGTAGCCGCACGGCGGATGGTTGGCCGGGCCGCAGCCCATGAGCTGCACGCGCGAGTCGCGTAGCGCCGCAGGCGGCAGCATCATGCTGCCGGCCCCTCGGTTCGCCGCCGTGACGATGCGCACGCCACGGTCGAACATCGACATCGGCATCCCGTCGCACTGCACCAACGCCGCCAGCAGCAGTTCTAGCGCCTCGCCCCAGACGAAATCGATCACCACGTCGATCCCCTGCTCCGCGAACGAGGCGAACGTGTACTGCAGGGTGCTCGGCGGCTGTGCGAGGTCGATCAGCGCATCGGCACCGAGTGTGGACAACTGCTCGGGCCGATGACCGGCGGCGATGACGCGCCCCGCCCCTTGCAGACGCGCCGCCTGCACCGCCAGGCGGCCCGCGATGCCCGACGCGCCAAGCACCAGCACGGTTTCACCTGGCTCGACGTCGGCCCGCGTCGCCAGCGGCAACCATGCGGCCAGCGCAGGCCCGACCAGCGCCGCAGCGGCCGCCGAACCAACATCGTCCGGCAGCGGCGCCACCCACTCGGCCGGCGCGTACTCGGCCATCGCGCCATACGGCGCGCGGCCGGCCCGGAAGTAGACACGCTGCCCGTCGGCGAGCCGCCCGACACCATCGCGCCCACAAATGAACGGCAACTGCGTCGGCAAGCGGGGATGCAGCCCCTTGGCGATAGCGAGATCGGCCGGGCAGATCACCGCGGCCCTGACCTGGACCAGGGTTTCCCCATCGCTCGGATGGGGGTCGTCAAAGGTGGTGAAGCACGGCGTTTCGCCGAATTGGTACTGGACTACGGCTTTCATCGATGGCTCTCCTTGGTGGACCCATCACGGATCCTAGGGAGCCCAAAGTCCGAAGTCTCTGAGCCGAATCTGAAAGGAGATGCGCGTAAAATCCCTCGAAAACAACGAGGAGAATTCATTGAAGCCGTCACGCCTGTCCCTGGCCGCGCTGCTGCTCGCAGCCGCCACCACCGCCCACGCCGCCTGGCCTGACCGCCCCATCAAGCTCATCGTGCCGTTCCCGCCCGGACAGGCCACCGATATCTTCGCCCGCGCGCTTGCCGAGAAACTGGGCAAGCAACTGGGCCAGTCCGTCATTGTCGAGAACCGGGCAGGCGCCGGTGGCAATATCGGCATGGAGGTTGCCGCGAAGGCACCGGCCGATGGCTATACGCTCGTGATGGCGGGCAGCGCGATGGCGATCAACCAGACGCTCTACAAGAAGGTCAACTACGACCCGCGCCAGGACTTCGCGCCGATATCAGGCGTGTTCTCGGTGCCTCTGGTGTTCCTGGCCACGCCGCAGTCGGGTTTCACCTCGCTGCGCGACCTGATCACGAAGGCCAAGGCGGCGCCGGGCAAGTACAGCTACGCGAGTGCCGGCATCGGCGGCACGCAGCACCTGTCGGCCGAAATGCTCAAGGCACAGACCGGCATCTTCGTCGTGCACATTCCGTACAAGGGCAGCGGCCCGGCGCAGGCCGATTTCCTCGGCAACCAGATTCCGCTGATGGTCGATTCGGTGACGGCCGCCATGCCGCTGATCCAGAGCCACAAGGCCTTGCCGCTGGCCGTGACCACGACGCAACGCGTGCCGCAGCTCCCATCGGTGCCAACCGTGCGCGAACAGGGCGTGCCGGGCTTCGAGGCGCTGGGCTGGGCCGTGATGATGGCGCCATCTGGCACGCCCCCGGCCGTCGTCTCGCAGCTGAATGCGGAGACCGTCAAGGCGCTGCAATCGCCCGAACTGCACAAGTTCATCACCGACCGGGGCTCGGAGCCCATGCCGATGACGCCCGCGGACACCGGCAAGTTCGTGGATAGCGAGATCCGCAAATGGGCGACGGTGGTGAAGCGGTCTGGAGCGACGGCGGAATAAGCCGCCAGGAAACAAAAACGGACATCAGGCTCTCGCCCGATGTCCGCACACTACCCATTCTGGCTGCCGTCTTCTCAATGCGGCAGCCGACCCCTCAATCCCACGACAGCGCGCCGCCCGTCTGGTACTCGATGACGCGCGTCTCGAAGAAGTTACGCTCTTTCTTCAGGTCGATCATTTCGCTCATCCACGGGAACGGGTTTTCCTCGTTCGGGAAGAGCTGCTCCAGGCCGATCTGCTGGCAACGGCGGTTGCAGATGAAGCGCAGGTAGCCCTTGAACATCGGTGCGTTCAGGCCCAGCACGCCGCGCGGCATGGTGTCCTCAGCGTAGCGGTATTCCAGGTCCACGGCCTTCTTGAACAACTCGGTGATCTCGGCCTTGAACTCGGCCGTCCACAGGTGCGGGTTCTCGAGCTTGATCTGGTTGATCAGATCGATGCCGAAATTGCAGTGCAGGGATTCGTCGCGCAGGATGTACTGGTACTGCTCGGCAGCGCCGGTCATCTTGTTCTGGCGGCCCATTGCCAGGATCTGCGTGAAGCCCACGTAGAAGAACAGGCCTTCCATGATGCAGGCGAACACGATCAGCGACTTCAGCAGCTTCTGGTCGTTCTCCGGCGTGCCGGTCTTGAACGACGGGTCGGTCAGCGTGTCGATGAACGGGATCAGGAACTCGTCCTTGTCGCGGATCGACTGCACTTCATGGTACGCGTTGAAGATCTCGGCTTCGTTCAGGCCGAGCGATTCCACGATGTACTGGTAGGCGTGCGTGTGGATGGCCTCTTCGAAGGCCTGACGTAACAGGTACTGGCGGCATTCCGGCGCCGTGATCTGGCGGTACGTGCCCAGCACGATATTGTTGGCGGCCAGCGAATCGGCCGTCACGAAGAAGCCCAGATTGCGCTTGATGATGCGGCGCTCGTCCTCGGTCAGGCCGTTCGGGTCCTTCCACAGGGCGATGTCGCGCGACATGTTGATTTCCTGCGGCATCCAGTGGTTCGCGCAACCGGCCAGATACTTTTCCCATGCCCACTTGTACTTGAACGGCACGAGCTGGTTCACGTCCGTGGCGCCGTTGATCACGCGCTTGTCAGCGGCGTTCACGCGGCGCGTGCTTTGCGCGGCGGCGGCGTTGGGGTTGTTGCCAAGGATGCCCGGCTCGGTGGCTGCCGGCGGCAGCACGCCTTGCTGGTCGACCGACGTGGCGACGGCAGCGGGTTGCAGGGCAGGCTGCGGCGCGGCCTGCGGTGTGGCTTGAACGTCGTCGTCCCAGCTCAGCATGTTGTTTCTCCGATGATTCGATCAGGGGCGGCTGTGGCCAGCTTAGGCGCATCGGCTATCGATGTGCCTGGCCCTCTCCCCCGGCCCCTCCCCCGCACAGCGGGAGAGGGGAGCAGACCGAGGGTACTTTCAGGTGTTGCTTACTGGCAGGCTTCGCACTCTTCGAAGCCAGGATCGCCCGGACGCATCGTGCAGACCGCGCCCTCGGCCTCCGGCATCGCCGGTGCGGCCGACGCCGCGGCATCAATGCCCGACTGGCCGTCAGCGCCCGACGACACCGCGTTCAGCGAACCGCGCTGCACGGTGGACTTCTCCACGTGCGTGGCGGCCATCGTGCGCAGGTAGTACGTGGTCTTCAGACCACGCAGCCAGGCCAGCTTGTAGGTGTCGTCCAGCTTCTTGCCCGAAGCGCCGGCCATGTAGATGTTCAGCGACTGGGCCTGGTCGATCCACTTCTGACGGCGGCTGGCGGCTTCCACGAGCCAGGTCGGTTCCACTTCGAACGCCGTGGCGTAGATGTCCCGCAGGTCCTGCGGAATGCGGTCGATGCGGGCCAGCGAACCGTCGAAGTACTTCAGGTCGGCGACCATCACTTCGTCCCACAGGCCGCGTTCCTTCAGATCGCGCACGAGGTAGTCGTTCACAACCGTGAACTCGCCCGAGAGGTTCGACTTCACGTACAGGTTCTGGAACGTCGGCTCGATGCAGGCGGACACGCCGATGATGTTCGAAATGGTCGCGGTCGGGGCGATCGCGATGCAGTTCGAGTTGCGCATGCCGTGCTGCTTGATGCGGCCACGCAGGCTGTCCCAGTCCATCGTCGACGACAGGTCCACGTCCAGGTAGCCGCCACGTTCTTCGGCCAGCAGCTTCAGCGAATCCTGCGGCAGGATGCCACGATCCCACAGCGAACCCTCGTAGGTGCTGTAACGGCCACGCTCTTCGGCCAGCTCGGTCGAAGCCTGGTAGGCGTAGTAGCACACGGCTTCCATCGACGTATCGGCGAACTTCACCGCGGCGTCGCTGGCGTACGGCGTGCGCAGCACGTGCAGGCAGTCCTGGAAGCCCATGATGCCCATACCCACCGGACGGTGGCGCAGGTTCGAGTTGCGCGCCTTCTCTACCGCGTAGTAGTTGATGTCGATCACGTTGTCGAGCATGCGCATCGCGGTGCGGATCGTCTTCTGCAGCTTGGCGTGATCCAGCACGTACGTGCCATCGGCCTGTTGCATCAGGTGGGCCACCAGGTTCACGGAACCCAGGTTGCACACGGCGATTTCGCTCTCGTTCGTGTTCAGCGTGATTTCCGTGCACAAGTTCGAGCTATGCACCACACCCACGTGCTGCTGCGGGCTGCGGATGTTGCACGGGTCCTTGAACGTGATCCACGGATGGCCGGTTTCGAACAGCATGCCCAGCATCTTGCGCCACAGCTGCATGGCCGGCACTTTCTTGAACAGCTTCAGTTCGCCGTTGGCGGCCTTGGCTTCGTAGCCCAGGTAGGCCTGCTCGAATGCCTTGCCGACCTTGTCATGCAGGTCCGGGCAGCTGGCCGGCGAGAACAACGTCCATTCGCCATTTTCCATCACGCGCTTCATGAACAGGTCCGGAATCCAGTTGGCCGTGTTCATGTCGTGCGTGCGGCGGCGGTCATCGCCGGTGTTCTTGCGCAGCTCGAGGAATTCCTCGATGTCCAGGTGCCACGTTTCCAGGTACGCGCAGACCGCGCCCTTGCGCTTGCCGCCCTGGTTCACGGCCACGGCCGTGTCGTTGACGACCTTCAGGAACGGCACCACGCCCTGCGACTTGCCGTTGGTGCCCTTGATGTGCGAGCCCAGCGCGCGCACGTTGGTCCAGTCGTTGCCCAGGCCGCCAGCGAACTTCGACAGCAGCGCGTTTTCCTTGAGCGCCTCGTAGATGCCTTCCAGGTCGTCCGAGACCGTGGTCAGGTAGCACGACGACAGCTGCGAGCGGCGCGTGCCCGAGTTGAACAGCGTCGGGGTCGACGACATGAAGTCGAACGACGACAGCAGCTGGTAGAACTCGATCGCGCGCGCTTCACGGTCCTTCTCTTCCAGCGCCAGGCCCATGGCCACGCGCATGAAGAACGCCTGCGGCATTTCGATGCGCACTTCGTCCACGTGCAGGAAGTAGCGGTCGTACAGCGTCTGCAGGCCCAGGTAGTTGAACTGGAAGTCGCGCGAGGCGTCCAGCGCGGCGCCCAGGCGGGCCAGGTCGTACGTGGCCAGCTTTTCGTCGAGCAGTTCGGCTTCGATACCGCGCGCGATGAACTTCGGGAAGTACTCGGCGTACTTCGTCGCCATCTCGGTCTGGGTCACTTCGGCGCCCAGGATTTCCTTGCGGATCGTGTGCAGCAGGATACGGGCGGTCACCTGGCTGTAGGCCGGGTCCTTCTCGATCAGCGTGCGCGCAGCCAGGATGGCGGAGTCGTAGACCTGCGTCATCGGCACGCCGTCGTACAGGTTCTTGAGCGTTTCCTTCAGGATCGGCTCTGCGCTGACGGCCTTGCCGAGGCCGCTGCAGGCGTTATCGATCAGCGCGTGCAACGCCGCCAGGTCCAGCTGGTACGTCACACCGTTATCGGTCACGTTGAACGACACGCCGGCCTCCTGTACGCGGGCCACCGCCTGCGCGTTGGCCTGGGCGCGTTCCTGCGTGCGCTTTTCGCGGTACAGCACGTAGGCGCGGGCCACCTCATGTTCGCCCGAGCGCATCAGCGCCAGTTCCACGTGATCCTGCACGTCTTCGATATGGAACGTGCCGCCGTTCGGACGGCTGCGCACCAGCGCGCGCACCACATTCTGGGTCAGTTGCTCGACGATCTCGCGCACGCGCGCGGATCCCGCGCCCTGGCCGCCGTTGACGGCCAGGAATGCCTTGGTCATGGCCACGGCAATCTTGTTCGGCTCGAACGACACCACGGCGCCGTTACGGCGGATCAGCTTGTAGTCCTGATAGGTAACGCCTGCAGCGACGGGGCTCTGCTGCGCAATGCCGGCTGCTGCGCCAGCAACGCCAGTCACGCCAGTGGTTTGTTGTTCGTTTTGGGCCGTTTGCATGAGGTAACTCCTGTTTTAACCCTTGTATTGAAGACTTCTGCTGAAGATGACAAAGTCCCTAGCAAAATGCGCTCCAGAAGACACTCGACACTGGCCATGCCAGGCGAGAACCAAACTGCACAGGCGTTCATTCTGCTAGGGACTCTTTTACAGCCCGACCCGGTTGAATTTTGTGACGCACACACCGCAAGCTGCTGCGGCGAGGCTTCACTCTTGGGTCGGCTCCCCGGAAAAACCACTAGATATAGTGGTCACATCGAAAATCTGGGCTAAGTATAGTGAAACGAGCCTGAATGACCAGTCTTGACAATCAGCTTTCACATTGCCGGGCCGGCGGTGCGGCAGCGCCACAATCCCGCAAAGCCCGCTGCCTCAAGGGTTCGCGGCAAGCCGTTCGGTGGCGCACAAGATCTTGAAAATATTTCTATGGGAACAGATCGGCGATAGGTGCCCCGGAATGTGGCAGCCGTCGTGACGATTCGGGGCCCGGCGCACCCTATTTGGCCCCCCTGGGAAACCTACCTTGCGTGCCGGTACGGCATCATCGCCGGCGGTAGCGCGGCCTGTTTCGCAAAGCGGCTCCAGTCGAAGTGGGGGCCTGGGTCGGTCTTGCGCCCCGGCGCAATGTCGCTGTGGCCAGCGACGCCCTGGATCGGATAGGCGGCCCGCAGGGCACTCACCAGCGCGGCCACCGTCTCGTATTGCGCTGGCGTGAACGGCTGGTCGTCGGCGCCCTCGATCTCGATGCCGATCGAGAAGTCGTTGCAGCGTTGGCGTCCGCAATAGTCGGACTGGCCGGCGTGCCACGCACGTTGTGTGCAGGCGACAAACTGAACCGGCTCGCCATCGCGGCGGATCAGGAAGTGGGCCGATACCCGGACGTCGCGAATCGTCTCGAAAAACGGATGGCGCGTGGCATCGAGCCGATTCTGGAAGAACGCCTCGATATCGTCGGAGCCGAACTGCCCCGGCGGCAGGCTGATGTTGTGCAGTACCACCACATCGACCGCCATGCCTTCGGGGCGGGCGTCGAAGTTCGGGGACGGCACGCGGCGGGCCGCGGGGATCCAGCCGTCGGCGTCGGGCTGCCAGTCACGGACCCGGCCTGCGGCGTCAGACATCTCGCCCCTCCCCTTCGGCCAGCGATTCGCTATCGTCCCGGCCACTGCGCCCATCCTCCTCGCAGATGCCAAGTTGCTCGATCCGGTACCGCAACTGGCGGAAGTTCAGACCCAGCAGCGGCGCCGCGGCGGTCCGGTTGAAG
Source organism: Cupriavidus sp. UBA2010 (assembly GCF_002335265.1). Taxonomy (NCBI): domain Bacteria; kingdom Pseudomonadati; phylum Pseudomonadota; class Betaproteobacteria; order Burkholderiales; family Burkholderiaceae; genus Cupriavidus; species Cupriavidus sp. UBA2010. The sequence continues at coordinate 76,241 of NZ_DDCI01000033.1, read as the reverse complement.
CCGGTCTGCCGCAAGGCGCGCAGGATCAGCTCGCGCTCCATCGCCTCCAGGTGCGCGGGGAGATTGATCGGGAACGTGGTGGCAGCCGGCGCGCCAGCATCGAGGGCAGGCGCGGCAACCGGCCCAGCCACGGGGATCGGGGCCGGCACGGGCGCCGGTTCTGGCATCGCCGCCACGGGCGTCGCTGGAGCGGGCACACCCCAGGCTCCGGCGGTACCCCACCGGTGATACATGGCTGCCGGCGGCACGGCAGTCAACGGCGCCGCCGCGAGGGATGGCGCAGCCGCCATGGCCGTCTGCATCAGCGCGGCACGCTCGATGCCGGTGTCGAGCGGCCCCAGGTCGGCCACTTCGATCTCCTCGCTTTCAGCGAACGCGTAGGCACGCTCGAGCAGGTTCTCGAGTTCGCGCACGTTCCCCGGAAATTCGTACGCGCAGAGCCATTCCAGCGCCGCGCGTGACAGCCGCTTGGGATGCGCATCGCCGTAGCGCACGGCCAGATGCTCGAGAATCGCGCGGGCAAGCACCGGGATGTCCTCGGCGCGCTCGCGCATCGTGGGCATCCGGAGTTCGAGCACGTTGAGGCGGTAGTACAAGTCCTGGCGGAATGACCCGGCGGCGACCATCGCGGCCAGGTCCTTGTGGCTGGCGCACATGACGCGCACATCCACGCTGTCTTCCTTGCTGGCGCCGATCTTGCGCACGCGGCGTTCCTGCAGCGCGCGCAGCAGCTTCACCTGCATCGCCAGCGGCAGGTCCGCGACCTCATCGAGCAGCAGCGTGCCGCCATTGGCGGCCTGAAAGAACCCGCCGCGCTCGGCATCGGCCCCAGTAAAGGCGCCTTTGACGTGGCCGAAGAACTCGGCCTCCATCAACGCTTCGGGGATCGCGCCGCAGTTCACGGCCACGAATGAATGCGCCGAGCGCGCGCTGATCGCGTGAATCGCTCGCGCCGCTCGTTCCTTGCCGCTGCCGGATTCGCCGCTGATCACCACCGGTGCCATGCTGCGCGCCAGACGCGGCAGCGAGCGCCGTACCTCGTGAATTGCCGGCGAGACCCCCGGTAGCAGCCCGGCCGCACGATCGCCCAGACTGGTCCCATCGGTCGCGTCGGACGAGTCCCCCGCATCGGCCTGATCGGATGTGTCGTTACCGTTCGCACCGCGCTGATGACGGCCCAGCGCGTTGAGAATCAGCGTGCGGAGTTGCTCGAGAGATACCGGCTTGGCGATGTAGTCGAACGCGCCGGCCTTCAGCGCATCCACGGCGTTGTCCGCGCTGCCATACGCCGTGATCACGGCCACCGGGGTGCGCTCGGGCGACGCCGACAACTGGCGCACGATCTCGATGCCCAGGCCATCGCCGAGCCGCATGTCGGTCAGCACCAGACTGTAGCGCCGCTCGGCCAGACGCAGGCGGGCCTCGGCCAGCGAGCCGGCCATCACCACGTCATGCCCCATGCGTCGCAGCGAGATATCCAGCAGCTCGCGCAGGTCAGCCTCGTCGTCGATGACGAGAATCGGATCGGGTGCGGACAATCTGGGAGGCATGGATATCAGAGCTTGGCCGATGGTTGAAATGGCTGGGCATTCGCGACGTCGGGCACTTCGTTGCGCAGCGTCAACACGAATGCCTTGGCGGGAAGTGTATCGCGAGCCCCGACGAGCATGCCGGTGCGGTCGAGCAGATCCTCGAGCACGATCGCGCCGTAGCGCACCTGGGCGTCGTTCGCGCCGCACAGCTCGCGCGCCATGAACAGCCCCAGCCCGGTACCCTGCGGATTGCTGGTGAAGAACGGCTCGAACAGGCTGCGCTGCTGCTCGCGCGTGACCTCGGCGCCATCGTTCCAGACAATCAGTTCCGCATGGTGCTGGTCGAGCGTATGCGCCAGCAGGCGGATCGCGCCTGGCAGCCGGCTGCAATAGCGCCATGCGTTGTCGAGCAGATTGCCGAGCACCTGCTGCAATTGCGACATGTCGAAGATCACCGGCCCCTTCAGATCGACGGTAATGCGGATCGCGTTGGCGTTCACCTCGGCGCGGGCGCCAGCTCGCGAACGCATTTCCAGCCGCCACCGGTCGACGACTTCGGGTAGCGCCTTGGCCAAATCGACGGCGCTATGCCCGGTGCGCGGGCGGCGCGACAGTTGCAGCACATCGGAAATCACCTGATCGAGCCGTCGCACGTTATCGCTGATGATGCGCAGCAGACGGGCATCGATGTTGCCCTCGCCACCGCCGGAGTCAGCCAGCAGTTCGTTAGCCTGGCTGATCGCCGCGAGCGGGTTGCGGATCTGGTGCGCGACGCTGGCCACCAGCCGGCCCATCGCGGCAAGTTTTTCCTGCTGAACCTGCTCGGCGATACGCTCCCAGCTTTCGATATGCACCAGCACCGTGTCACGCATCTCGCTACGCAGCAGCGCCTCGTCCGCCGGGCTCCAGGCCATGGCCTCGTTCTGGGCGATGGCCAGCCGCAGGCGCGCGGCGCCCTCGGGCGACATATCGTTCCAGCTGGTTGTGTCGAGGCCCGATGGCGAGGTCAGCGCGCCCGCCAGCGTCGAACGCAGCCCCGCCAGGCCGGGCAGCACGAAGCGTAGGCGCAGCCGTGTGTGCATCGAATTGCGCGCCGAGGAGGACGGGCGCGACGGCAACGGCAGCAATTGCAAGATGCGCGGGACGTCGTCCTTCATGCGGATCCAGTCGCGCAGCATCTCCAGCAGCGGTTGCAGACGCGGCATGCGGCGCAGGTCGAACAACACGTTCTCGCGCTCGCCAACACGGACCTGCCCTTCGCGAATCCGCTCGTTCTGCTGCACGCCAAGCAGCACGAGCGCGGCGGGATTTGCCGCCACGACAACGCCATTGGCACGGACCAGCATCACGCCGTCCTGCATGTCATTGACCATCAGCCGGTTCACGAGCTGCTGCAGGCGCAGTTCCTGCTCGCGCGCCAGCGCCAGTTGCTCCTGGGCGATCTGGCGGTTGGCAAGCATGTACATCACGAGCGCCGCGATCATGAACACAAGCCCGAACAGGCCGGAACCGAGCAGGTTCACATCGACCTGGCGCGTGATCAACGTTTGCAGGAGCGGCGGGCCCATCACGAGCAGCGCCGACACCGAAGCGGCAAACAGCGCAAACGTCAGGCTGGTCAGCGCGCCCGCCTCGATCACGGGCAGCAGGAAAATCATCGCCAGTCCTTCGCCCTGGCTGCCGAAGTGACCGAGCGCCGCGTAGATGGAGGCCAGCAAGACCATATCGACCAGCACCTGCACGCGCACGCGCACGTGAAAGTGGTTGCGCCACAGCGTACCGAACAGCGTGACGAGGGCGATGGCCAGATAAGGCAGCACGACCGGCATGGCCGAGGCCATGCGCGCGTTCGTCGCCACGTTGAAGACGTCGGCGCCGGCGGCGGCGCGTTCGAGCGGCAGCCAGGCATAGCCGACCAGCAACACGGCGACGGCAAGCCGCGTCCAGCAGAAGTACCGCTGCAGCCGCCAGTGGAATTCAGGTGGCTCCGACTGACGCCAGAGCTTGACCAGCACGCGCCAGCCGTTCAGACGGGACCAGGCCGACGCCGGCGCCGTCATGAACGCGTGCCGTGATCGCCCTCGCCGGGCATGTCTGGCAGATGGCTACGGCGGCAGTAATGCAGGCCGTGCCATGCGATGGCATCGCCGCGCGGAAGATGCACGCCGCAGTGCGCGCACTGGACCATCGGCTCGATGTTCTCGTCGCCAGCGCCAGCGCCAGTGCGGCGCGGCGGCGGCTCCTGTTTCTCGGCGGTCTGCCGCGTGCCGGCGCGATCGCGCAGCCACCACAAGATGCCCAGCACGATGGCCAGCAGTAGGAAGATTCTTGCCATGTCGGGGCGAAGGGATCAGGTGATACGGTGCAGCACCACTTCCATGACGAAGCGGCTGCCAACGTAGGCGAGAAGCAGGATCCCGAACGACGCGATCACCCAGCGCAGCGCGGTGCGACCGCGCCAGCCCCGGAAATGGCGTCCGACCAGGATGCCGCCGAACATCAGCCACGAGATGACCGCGAAGACGGTCTTGTGATCGATCCGGAACGCGCGCGCGAACAGCTGTTCGGAGAACAGGAAACCAGACGCGATCGTTAGTGTCAGCAGCACGAAGCCCGCGGCGATCAGCCTGAACAGCAGCTTTTCCAGCGTCAGGAGCGGCGGCAGCAGGTCGAGCCAGCGTCCGAGCCACTGGCTCGATGCCGACTCCGTCCCGGCCGGGCGGTTGAAGCCGTGCAAGCGTCGCTCGGCCATCAGCATCAGGAACGCATGGAACGCCGCCAGCGTGAACAGGCCATACGCCACGTTGGCGATCACAAAATGGAGCTTGAACAGCGGACGCGCCGCGTACCCCAGGATCAGCGTGCCCGGGAACGCCAGCGGCATCAGGCTGGCCAGCATCGCCACCGGGAAAACGACCAGGCCCAGGCCGGCCAGCGAGAAGAAGAAGCTCTCGATCCAGTAGATGCCCACGCCAAGCCAGAGCATCGACGACAGCGCGAAGGCGAACCCGAACACCATGCGATCCGCCGGAAAGATGGTTTCATGGAGCAGCACACCGTGACTGACCAGGGCCACCATCACAAGCCCATGCCACCAGGCCGGCTGGCCCTCGGCACGCCCGCCGGCAGGGTGCGGCATCAGCACTGCGGTGGCCGCCGCGCCGGGACGCCCCGGATGGCCAGGTGTGGCCCCGCCGGCCGCCGCCAGTCGCGGGTTGCGGGTCGCCCAGCCATGAAAGGCCAGGCCGCAGTAGAGAAGTGCCGTCAAGGCATACAGTACAATGGCCATTTGCGCAGTTTACCTTAGTGCCAATGCCGGTGGATTCGCTGGTGGATTCCCGCCACAATGCTGCCACGGCACCACCTGCGCCCCGCTCTCAAGCCGATTTTCCTCCCTCTTCCTGCCATGCTGGATAACCTCACTCAACGCCTGGCGCGGGTCGTCAAGACCATGCGCGGCGAGGCCCGACTGACCGAGGCCAATACCGCCGAGATGCTGCGCGAAGTGCGCCTTGCCATGCTCGAAGCCGACGTGGCATTGCCAGTCGTGCGCGAATTCATTGCCCGCGTCAAGGAAAAGGCCCTTGGCGAGGACGTCGTCTCCAGCCTGACGCCGGGCCAGGCCCTGGTGGGCGTGGTGCAGCGCGAGCTGACGGCGGTCATCGGCGGCGATGAAGCCGTTGGCGACCAGAAGTCCAACGAACTGAACCTGAACGTCCAGCCGCCAGCGGTCATCCTGATGGCCGGCCTGCAAGGCGCCGGCAAGACGACCACTTCGGGCAAGCTGGCCAAGTGGCTGAAGGAAAACAAGAAAAAGAAGGTCCTGACGGTCTCGTGTGACGTGTACCGCCCCGCCGCTATCGCCCAGCTCAAGACTGTGTCCGAGCAGGTTGGCGTCGACTTCTTCCCGTCCCAGCCCGACCAGAAGCCGGTGGAGATCGCGCGTGCCGCGCTCGACTGGGCGCGCAAGCACTATCACGATGTGCTGATCGTCGATACGGCCGGCCGACTGGGTATCGACGAGGCGATGATGCAGGAGATCGCCGCGCTGCACGCCGAACTGAAGCCCGCCGAAACCCTGTTCGTGGTCGATGCGATGCTAGGCCAGGATGCGGTCAACACGGCCAAGGCGTTCAATGACGCGTTGCCGCTGACCGGCGTGGTCCTGACCAAGCTCGACGGTGACGCGCGCGGTGGCGCGGCGTTGTCCGTGCGTCACATCACCGGGCGTCCGATCAAGTTCGTCGGCGTGGGCGAAAAGCTCGACGGCCTGGAGCCGTTCTATGCCGACCGCATGGCCCAGCGGATTCTGGGCATGGGCGACATCCTCGCACTGGTGGAGGAAGCCCAGCGCGGCGTGGACATGGAAGCCGCCGAGAAGCTGGCCAAGAAGATCAAGAAGACCGGGGGCTTCGACCTCGAGGACTTCAAGGCGCAGATCGGCCAGATGAAGAAGATGGGCGGCCTGGGCAGCCTGGTCGACAAGCTGCCGGCCCAGTTCGCCGCGCAGGCGCAGGGCGCGAACATGGACCAGGCGGAAAAGCAGGTGCGCCGCATGGAAGGCATCATCAACAGCATGACGCCGGCCGAGCGCGCCAAACCCGATCTGATCAAGGCCAGCCGCAAGCGCCGCATCGCCGCTGGCGCCGGCGTGCCGGTGCAGGAAGTGAACCGCCTGCTCAATCAGTTCGACCAGATGCAGGGCATGATGAAGAAGCTCAAGGGCGGCGGCATGATGAAGATGATGCGCCAGATGGGCGCGATGAAGGGTGGCATGAAGGGCCTGTTCAACCGCTGACCAGCGGCAAGACACCATCCACCAGCCCCCCGCAAGACAAGCAAGACAAGAACAGGACAACGATCATGATGACCGCTGAACAGGCCCGCGAACTCTGGCTCGACTCCGAGGAAATCGTCAGCGCCGAGGAAGTTCAGAACTCGCTGGACCGCATGGCCCACGACATCACGGAAAAGATGGGCGACACGTTTCCGCTGGTGCTGTCCGTGATGGGCGGCGCCGTCGTCTTCACCGGCATGTTGCTGCCCAAGCTGCAGTTCCCGCTGGAATTCGACTACATCCACCTCTCGCGCTACAACAACAAGACGGTTGGTGGCGAGATGCAATGGCGCGTGGCGCCGCGCGAATCGGTCAAGGACCGCGTGGTGCTGGTGCTCGACGACATCCTCGACGAAGGCGAGACGATGGCAGCCATCCGCCAGCGCATCATGGACATGGGCGCCAAGGAATGCCACGCCGCCGTGCTGTGCGAAAAGACGCTGACCAAGATCAAGCCGATGCACCCGGATTTCTGCGGCTTCCAGGTACCAGACCGCTACGTCTTTGGCTGCGGCATGGACGTGAAGGGCTACTGGCGTAACCTGGGCGCGATCCGCGCGCTGGTTTGATTCTTAGGGTGTGCCCTGCAAGGGCGCGGCCGCAGACAGTACAAGTGGACTGACCAAGGCCGCGCTACGACGCCAGAATCGTTTTGTTGGTGACTACCCGTGCGGGTGGGCGCCGAGAATTGGCAGCAGCGAGGCCAGCAGCATCAGGGCCATCGTCACATTGAACACGCGCAACACGCGCGGCCGCGCCAGCAGGCTGCGCAGCGCAGCACCAAACACCGCCCACGTAGCCACGCTGGGCAGGTTGATCACCGCGAACAGGCAAGCCATTGCCAGGGCATTGACCCAGATGTTGGCGTCGAGCACATAGGTGCTGCACGCCCCCACCGCCATCACCCACGCCTTCGGATTCACCCACTGGAATGCGGCCGCGCGCAGGAAGCTCATCGGCCGTGCCACTTCGCGGTCCTGCACGCCGCCAGCCGTCGCCAGCTTCCACGCCAGCCACACCAGATAGGCCGTGGCCACCACACGCAGCAGGTCCCACATCCACGGCCAGGCCGTGAAAATCGAACCCAGCCCCAGGCCGACCAGCGCCACCATGATCGAGAAGCCGATGCTGATGCCGAGCAGGTGCGGCACGGTGCGCGCAATGCCAAAGTTGACGCCGGACGCGAGCACCATCGTATTGTTGGGGCCGGGGGTGATGGACGAGACCAGCGCAAATGCGCAAAAGGCCAGCAGCACGCCGGAGCCGGCAGCCACATTGGGAAGAAAGGCTGGAAAAGTCATGGATGTACATCAGGAATTGCCGAGTACACCCAGTCTAGGCAGACTCATCGATACAGTACCGGCACACTTTGCCAAGAAAGGACCGGTACTGACCGACCTCGTCACCATGACAGTTGACGAACCGGCTAAACGGGGCAGCCGTCAGCCCAATGATTATTGCTGGACTACTCGCATGGAATGCGGCTTTGAGAAGTCCAACGTCTGTCCGTCGTAAGCTTTCACCTTCGTCATATTTTCGTTCTCAACGACGCCACTGAAAACCGCCAGTCGGTTATAGGAAAGGTTATCGTAGTCAGACAGCATGACCCCAATGCCCGGGTCCGCCTGGACCATAACATCGTGCGCATAGATCCACGCGGGCAGCGAGTACCCGGAGCGCTCGCCAGCCGGAAGACAGTATTTGTCGACCGAGACCAGACTGACGATGCAGCCCAGGGGACGGGTACTATGTGTGACACGCATCGCCCGTGGCTTTGAGAAATCCAGCGTCTCTCCGTTGTGGGCCTTGACGGCACGCAGTTTGTCGTTTTCCACGGTACCGACAAACTCCGCCAGTCGGTTATAGGAAAGGTTATCCCAGTCAGACAGCATGACCGAAACTCCGCTATCCGCCTGTACAAAGACATCGTGCGCGTAAATCCAGGCGGGCAGACTGTAGTCCGACCTTTGTCCAACCTCGAGACAGTACTTTGCACCGTTCCTCAGGCTGACAATGCAGCCCTGCGGACGGGTCTCCGAGAGGAAGCGGGCTTCCGGGTAAATCGAGCGAATCCAGTTCGCATATTTTGAGATGCGGGCACCCGTCGAGAGTTTCGAATGACCGCCATTTGTGGTGGCAACGATCACGGGCTTCGTATCCTTGATCTGCCACCATGCCGAACCGCTGTCTCCAGCCGCGACACGGGCCCAGTTGGCTGAAGGACCAACCGGTTTATAGCTTGCCCCGATGCCGTAGTCGCTCTCGAAAATCGACGTGATCTTGCTGCGGCCGTACAGTCTCCTGGCGCCGCTTTCCGGCCCATAGCCTTCGTTCAGCCCTACACCCCAGACTCCATAGCCGACAAACATGACAGCCCGGTCTTTCTCGTCCTCCCTGTCGTTCAGAATCGGCCTCTCCACCGGAATCCCTGCCCTGTCTTTCAGCGGATTGGTCAGCGGAAGCTTTACGATGGCGACATCCGTCGAAGCCCCACCCATGTAGGCAGGAACCTTGACGCGCTCCTTGGGCACATAGGCGATCCCCAGTCCGGAGGCCACGATGCTGCCGTCCCAGCCGTTGAACGTTAGCTGTACAGGCGTTTCCGTTGCCGAATAGGGAACACAATGTGCGGCCGTTAGGAAATAGGCCCAGCCATTCTTGCTGCCGAGCCAGGTTGCCGTGCATCCGTTGATCCGTCCAATGGTCAGCCAGGGCTTTGCATAACTGTACCCACGTAGTTTTTCGCTGGCGCTTCGAATGGATGCAGCGACATTTCCCGTATCGCCGCCATGCCGCTTGAAAGTATCTTCATCAATAACCACGGCATTGGCCGTCGATGACAACATCAATGCGACCAATGGTAATATCACCCTCATAAATCGACCTTTCGCAATAATACGATTGACAAACCCATACCAGAGGCGATCGCACCATTAAGCCAATCATTTGATTTATTGAAATAAATCCAAATAATCGCCACATAGCCACCACCTCAAGCGGGTCTTGCGATTTTATGAGAGTGATTTATTTAAAACATGAAGCCAGATCAATAATCATAGATTACATATATCTGGCAATTTCACTAATTGCAGGAAAATCATGAGCACGCAAAGGCAAGCGATTCAGCTACCTTGCGAATGCAGGTTCAGCCTCTGCTGCGGTACGGATGCTCGCGCAACCATTTGGTCGCGATCCATTTTTCGCCCGCCTCCACCGGCAAACCCGCGTGCAAGGTGCGCTCGTCGAGCGCGCCATCGGGCAGGCCGTAGCTGAACAGGACCGCATTGCCCTTCACCGGCGCCACCTCGAGCCCGATGCGCGGGAATGCCGTGGCACCACCAGAGGCCGGACTGTTCAGGTAGATCACCATCGTGGCAACGCGCTGTCCGCCCACGCGCAACTGGCGCGCTTCGCCGGGACGCTTGGGATTGAAGAAATCGAAATGCGGCTGATACTCGCCGCCAGGCTTGTAGTTGAGGACCTGAAAGCCTTCGCCGTGCTCGACCGGCCAGCCCGTCACGGCCGCGATCCGCGCCTCGATACGTTGCAGCAGCGCATGTTCGCCAACCTGGAACATCGCGCCCATGCTGGTACGCGCATCGATCAGGTTCTCGTCGCCAGTGTCCGGATTGACCACGGGCGAACGCTGCAGGCGGTCGCGCGCCAGCGCCACGACGGCATCGCATTCGGCGTCATCGAGCAGGTTCTGCAGCAACAGGATGCGCGGCGACTCCAGCCTGAACAGGACCGGCATCTCGCGATCCTTGTGGCGGAAGGCGTTGCCACCGGTGACCGTTGGCGTTGTGGCAGCCTTCGCTACGGGCGCGGGCGCTGCCGCACTGGCAGCGGCCTGAGGATGCCCTATTGCGGCGCTGACCGTGTCGCGCGCGAACGCAGCGTCGTAGCCGGAGCGCAGCATCGACAGCACCAGCGACTCGGCATCGAAGCCTTGCGCGATATGGCGTGTCAGCCAGTGCTCCAGCTCCGGCGAAGACGCGCTGTACCCCGCGCGGGAATCGCGCTTCATGACTTCATGACGGATTGGCAAGACGTTGCGGCGAGAACGGATTGCGGGCGGGCGATTCCGGCGGCAGCGCGCGTCGCATGGGTGCCGGGGTGACCGCGGCGGGATCCGGATCCCCCGCGATGGTCACAGTCGCCTCGGAATACTGCCACCGCTTCCATGCCGCCAGCACCGCGTTTGGATACTCGGGGCGCCCGCGGCTGCCGTTGTAGCGACCCAGCGCCAGGAACAGGTCACCGTTCTCGCGATCGAGATAATGACGCAGGATCGTGCAGCCATAGCGCAGGTTGCTCTGCAGATGGAACAGCTTGCGCGTGTCGCCATCTCCGATGCTGCGCACCCAGAATGGCATCACCTGCATCAGTCCGCGCGCATCGGCCGAACTGATCGCATATTTGCGGAAGTTGCTTTCCACCTGCACGAGCCCAAGCACCAGCGACGGCTCCAGGCCGGCGCGCTTGGATTCGTAGTAGACGGTTTCGATCAGCTCGACGCGTACCTGCGGCTCGGGAATCCGGGCTTCCAGCCGGCGCGACATCTCGCCGAGCCATTTCAGGTAGCCAAGGCGCTCCGACCCGGACGCAAAGGCCGGGCGCACCGGCCTGTTGTCGGCGATCGCGGCCGCCAATGCCCCGCGCACTGAGTCAGCAAGCGCCTCCTCCTTCTGCGCGCCGGCATGGGCGTTCGCGATCAGCGTCGCGCACAGCAAACCGCCAGCCCAGGCGGACCAGCAGTTGCGCGTCGGCAGGCCGGGAATGCGCATGATCGAGGACGCGGATCAGGCAGCCAGCTGGCCGCGCACGTGCGCAACCACATCCGCCACCGCCACCGGGGTGGCCTGGGCATCGCGGCGGCCCTGGTACTCGACCTTGCCTTCCTTGAGTCCACGGTCACCTACCACCACGCGGTGCGGCACGCCAATCAGCTCCCAGTCGGCAAACATCACGCCCGGGCGCTCGCCACGGTCGTCCAGAATCACGTCCACGCCCGCAGCCAGCAGCTCGGCGTGGATGCGATCGGCCTCGGCCTTGACGGCCTCGTTGCGATCGTAGCCAACCGGGCACACCACCACCGCGAACGGGGCGATCGCCGCCGGCCAGATGATGCCGCGCTCGTCATAGTTCTGCTCGATGGCGGCGCCCAGAATCCGGGTCACGCCGATACCGTAGCAACCCATTTGCATCGGCTGCGTCTTGCCGTTCTCGTCCAGGAACGTGGCGTTCATCGACTCCGAATAGCGCGTGCCGAGCATGAACACGTGGCCCACTTCGATGCCACGGCAGATGTCGAGCGTGCCCTTGCCGTCCGGCGAGGCGTCGCCGGCCACCACGTTGCGGAGGTCCGCCACGGCCGGTTCCGGCAGGTCGCGGCCCCAGTTCACACCGGTGTAGTGGTAGTCGCGATCGTTGGCACCACAGCAGAAGTCGCTCATGTTGGCGACGGTACGATCCGCCACCACCTTGACCGGCTTCTTCGGACCGATCGGACCGAGGTAGCCCGGAGGCGAGCCGAAGGTATCGACGATTTCAGTCTCGGTCGCAAAGCGGAAGTCAACCAGGCCCGGCACCTTCGACGCCTTCACCTCGTTCAGTTCGTGATCGCCACGGATCAGCAGCAGCCAGATCTGGGCCCCGGCGTCGCTGTCGGTGGCCAGCACGATCGATTTGACCGTGCGTTCCAGCGGGATGCCCAGGAATTCGGCGACGTGCTCGCACTTGGCCTTCTCGGGCGTCGAGGTTTTCTTCAATTCCTCGGCCGGCGCGGCGCGCGTTGCCAGCAGCGGCAGCGCCTCGGCCGCTTCCATATTGGCGGCGTAGTCGGACGTCGGGCAATAGACGATGGCGTCCTCACCGGTATCGGCGATCACGTGGAATTCGTGCGAGCCCGAACCGCCGATGGCGCCGTTGTCGGCTGCCACGGCGCGGAATTCCAGGCCAAAGCGCTGGAAGATGCGCACGTACGCGTCGTACATATTCTGGTACGACGCCTTCAGGCCGTCGATGTCACGGTCGAACGAATAGGCGTCCTTCATCGTGAACTCGCGGCCGCGCATGATGCCGAAGCGCGGACGGCGCTCGTCGCGGAACTTGGTCTGGATCTGGTAGAAGTTGACCGGCAGTTGCTTGTAGCTGCGGATTTCGGTCCGGGCGATGTCCGTGACGACTTCCTCGGAAGTGGGCTGCACCGCGAAATCGCGCTCGTGCCGATCCTTCAGACGCAACAGCTCGGGCCCCATCTTGTCCCAGCGGCCAGTCTCCTGCCAGAGTTCGGCAGGCTGGATCACCGGCATCGACAGTTCCACGGCACCAGCGCGGTTCATTTCCTCGCGAACGATGTTCTCGACCTTGCGGATAACACGCAGGCCCACCGGCATGTAGTTATAGATGCCGGCGCCGAGCTTCTTGATCATGCCGGCCCGCATCATCAGTTTGTGCGACACGATTTCCGCGTCGGCGGGGGCTTCCTTGAGGGTGGAAATGAAGAATTGCGAGGCTTTCATCCGTTGCTTTCTCGTAAGGCCGGGCGCCATCTGGCATCCCGACCGCGCCGCGATGCGGCATCCATTGGGCCGGACGCGCCGGAAACTGCCCTTCCGGTCGGGGAAAACCAGCACTCCCGCCATCAGGCCGACCCGCGCGCATCCTTTATAATCGTCGTAATTCTAAAGGATTCGAGGTGCAGTCATGCTCGATCGTGAAGGCTTTCGCCCGAACGTCGGCATCATCCTCATCAACGCACGCAACGAGGTATTCTGGGGCAAGCGAATCGGCGAACACTCCTGGCAGTTTCCGCAAGGTGGCATCAAGTACGGCGAAACGCCGGAACAGGCCATGTTCCGCGAACTGCACGAAGAGGTCGGCCTGCTTCCGGAGCATGTCAGGATCGTCGGTCGCACGCGCGACTGGTTGCGTTATGAGGTGCCGGACAAGTTCATCCGCCGCGAGATCCGCGGCCACTACAGGGGCCAGAAGCAGATCTGGTTCCTGCTGCGCATGGTCTGCCGCGATTGCGACATCCACCTGCGCGCGACCGATCATCCTGAGTTCGACGCCTGGCGTTGGAGCCATTATTGGGTGCCGCTGGACGCCGTCATCGAGTTCAAGCGCGACGTCTACCAGATGGCGCTGACCGAGCTATCGCGCTTCCTGAACCGTGGACGCGTGCCGCTGAGCCCCTACGGCAACCATGGTAACCATGGCCACCACGGAGGCCCTGGCCGGCATGGCGACCAGGGACGGCAACCGAGGCCCGTGCCGATCGAGGAGACCACCGTAACCGAGGTGAGCGTCTCGGTCACGGCATCGGTTACCATTCAGGCGACCGTGCAGGAAGCGGCACATAGCGATCTCGCGACCGCGCCCGTTTCGCCGGCCAGTCCGGCATCCACTCAACGGAGTTCCGATGATTAGTTTCAGCGGCCGGCACATTCGCGCCGGCCTGTTGCTGACAGCAGTCTGCCTGGCGCTGTCGGCCTGCAAGACCACCGACAAGGGCCTGCCCAAGGACGAGGAACAGGCGGCCGACACCCCGACTGGCGACGGCCAACCGGCCAGTTCCTGGCTCAACCCGTTCGCGGACAAGCCATTCAAGGAAGGGGCGACCACCCTGCCCGCTCTGCCGCGCGACGAAGATCTGATCCCGTTCTCGGTGAACGGCGGCAGTTCATTCCGCTTCGCGGTAGACCCCAAGTCGGTCTCCGTGGGCGACGACAACGTCGTCCGATTCACGGTTGTTATCACGAGCAGTGGTGGCGGGCGCAACGTGACCTACGAAGGCATCCGTTGCGATGCGTTCGAGCGCAGGCTCTACGCCACCTTGCCCAAGGGCGCCACCGAGTGGGTGCCCAACCGGGGAGAGGACCGCGACATGTGGCGCCGCATGGAAACGGGTGTGCGCAATGCCTACGCTGCCACGCTGGCGACGGACTACTTCTGCGAAGGTCGCACCGTGGCGGGCAAGGCGGACAAGCTGATCCGCGACCTGAAGGCGTACGCGCCCAGCCGCTGAGCGGTAATCCGAGCATGAAAAAAACGGCGGGGCCTTTGCGGGCCCCGCCGTTTTTTCATGGGTTCGTGGGTAACAGTCTCGCGCTCAGACCAGCACGAGGTTGTCGCGATGGATCAACTCGGGCTCGTTCAGATGGCCCAGCACCGACTCGATCTCCGATGACGGCTTGCGTGCAATCAGGCGGGCTTCGGCGCTCGAATAGTTGGTGATGCCGCGCGCCACTTCCTTCCCCTCCGGGCTGGCGCACGCAATGACCTCGCCACGAGCGAACTCGCCCTGCACTTCCACCACGCCAATCGGCAGCAGCGACTTGCCACCGCTGGTGAGCTTCTCTACAGCGCCCGCGTCGATGATCACGCGGCCGCGCAATTGCAGGTGATCCGCCATCCACTGCTTGCGCGCCGTCAGACGACCGGTCGGCGCCAGCAGTTGCGTGCCGATGGCCTCGCCAGCAGCCAGCCTGCCCAGCACATCGGCCTCACGACCCGAGGCGATCGTCGTATGAGCACCAGACTTCGCCGCCCGCTTGGCCGCCAGAATCTTGGTCAGCATGCCGCCTCGGCCAATGGACGAGCCTGCGCCGCCGGCCATGGCCTCGAGTTCGGGCGTGCCAGCCAGCGCTTCATGGACGAACTCGGCATTCGGGTCCTTGCGCGGATCAGCGGTGTAGAGCCCGCGCTGGTCGGTCAGGATCACCAGTGCGTCGCCTTCGATCAAATTCGTCACCAGCGCGCCGAGCGTATCGTTGTCGCCGAACTTGATTTCGTCGGTGACGACCGTGTCGTTCTCGTTGATGATCGGCACCACGCCGAGGGACAGCAGCGTCAGCAGCGTGGAGCGGGCATTCAGATAGCGCTCGCGATCGGCCAGGTCAGCGTGCGTCAGCAGCACCTGCGCGGTGCGGATGCCATATCGGCCGAACTGGCTTTCGTAGACCTGCGCCAAGCCCATCTGGCCCACTGCTGCAGCGGCCTGCAGTTCGTGGATTTCCTTCGGCCGGCGCGCCCAGCCCAGTCGCTGCATCCCTTCGGCAATCGCGCCTGAGCTGACCAACACGACTTCCTTGCCCGTGCCACGCAGCTTGGCGATCTGTGCTGCCCAGCGCGCGATGGCATCGTGGTCGAGCCCCTTGCCGTCGTTGGTAACCAGACTCGAACCTACTTTGACAACGATGCGTTTTGCCTGGGCGATGACCGATTGCATGGCGGGTCCTGTCTCCGTGGTGCCTTGTTGTAGTGCGTTACGCTTTGCTGTCGTCTCGATCGACGTTATGCAGGCGGTCGTCGAGGCGGATATCGGGCTCGGCCAGCGCGGCGGCTTCCTCTGCCTTGAGCGCGGCGAGATGGTCCTTGATCGCGTAGACCAGTTCGCGGCAGCCCTCGCCGGTCAGGGCCGAGATATGGAACACCGGCCCCTTCCACTTGTAGCGCTTGACGAAATCCTTCACGCGCGCGGCACGTTCCTCTTCCGGAACCACGTCGAGCTTGTTCAGCACCAGCCAGCGCGGCTTGTCGTACAGCGTCTCGTCGTATTTCTTCAGTTCGTTGACGATGGCCTTGGCCTCGGCAACGGGATCGACATTCTCGTCGAACGGTGCGATGTCGACGATATGCAGCAGCAGCCCGGTACGTTGCAGGTGACGCAGGAACTGATGTCCGAGACCGGCGCCTTCGGCGGCGCCTTCGATCAGGCCCGGAATGTCCGCCACGACGAACGACTGCTCATGGTCCACACGGACCACACCGAGGTTCGGATGGAGCGTCGTGAACGGATAGTCGGCCACCTTCGGACGTGCATTCGACACGTGCGAGATAAACGTCGACTTGCCCGCGTTGGGCATGCCGAGCAGACCGACGTCCGCCAACACCTTCAGTTCGAGCTTGAGCATGCGGCGCTCGCCCGGCTTGCCGTCGACCTGCTGGCGCGGCGCGCGGTTGGTACTCGACTTGAAGTGGAGGTTACCCCAGCCGCCCATGCCGCCTTCGGCCAGGCAGACCAGCTGGCCGTGCTCGGTCAGGTCGGCGATGACTTCGCCGGTGTCCATGTCGGAGATCAGCGTGCCCACCGGCATCCGCAGCGTGACATCTTCGCCCGCCGCGCCGTAGCAATCCGAGCCCCGGCCGTTTTCGCCGTTCCGCGCTACGTGCTTCTTGGCGTAGCGAAAGTCGATCAGCGTATTGATGTTGCGGTCGGCCTGTGCGAACACGCTGCCGCCACGGCCGCCGTCACCGCCATCGGGGCCACCGAAGGGCACAAATTTCTCGCGCCGAAACGAAGCGCTTCCGTTGCCGCCATTGCCGGCGATCGCTTCGATACGGGCTTCGTCAATGAACTTCATGTTGGTTTTCCGTGGTGGTTCGGGCTTGTCGCCGCCGGCCCGCGACGGGCCAGCGGCATTTTATCTTGGCAGAAAACAAAAAAGCCCCGCAGTCACTGCGGGGCCTTCGTGCTGCAAAGGCTGTATCAGGCCGCCGGAACGACGCTGACTTGCTGCTTCTTGGCAGCGCCCTTGACGGCGAACTGCACGTGGCCGTCCACCAGCGCGAACAGGGTGTGGTCCTTGCCGATACCCACGTTCTCGCCAGCGTGCACGCGCGTGCCGCGTTGACGAACGATGATGCCGCCGGCGTTGATGGCCTGGCCACCGAACACCTTCACGCCCAGACGCTTCGATTCCGAATCACGGCCGTTCCGCGTAGAACCGCCGCCTTTTTTCTGTGCCATGTCTTTACTCCTGTTGACCTATTGCGATTAAGCCTGTGTCCGAGCCGAGGCTCAGGCAACGATGGCTTCGATGCGCAGTTCGGTGTAATTCTGACGATGGCCCTGACGCTTCTGGTAGTGCTTGCGACGGCGCATCTTGAAGATCTTCACCTTGTCGTGACGACCCTGGGCGATAACGGTAGCCTTGACGGAAGCCCCGCTCACCAGCGGCGTACCAAATTTGATTTGGTCGCCAGCGCCCACTGCGAGCACCTGGTCCAGCGTGATTTCTGCGCCAATGTCAGCCGGTATCTGTTCTACTTTCAGTTTTTCGCCAGCAGCAACCTTGTATTGCTTGCCGCCGGTTTTTACGACCGCGTACATTGTCGAACCTCTCGATGTTGAGTTGAAACGTTGAATGCTGCTCCGGGAGCCCCGGAACCGGCGCCGTTTCGTGCGCCGCAGACGGTGCGCGTGACAAACGCGACCGAAAGAACCGGTGATTATAAACCAGCCGCCGGAAAACCGCAAAGAAAACAATGAGATAGCCTGCCAGCACACCGTCTGAGACGATCGCGGCACTTCCAGCGCCCGGACGATCAGGTCAGGTCGGCCAGCAGGTACCCGGCCAATGCCGCAAAAGCCACCCACCAAGCGGCGCGACGGACGGGACGACGAGATTCGCGTGACTTGTTCATGGCCGGATTATAGAAGCGAGGCCAGGCAGAAAATTGCGCCACGGCAACATCCCGTCCTGACAATCCCTTCCAGCTTGCTACCCACAACAGCCAAACGCACACCCGCATCGCATATAATCCTCGGGTTTTGCGCAACGGTGATTCATCTTGTCCCAGTCTTCCGCTACTGCCCTGCTTGCCCCGGTCGCTGCCGACATGCGCGCCGTTGACGCAGTCATCCGCCGGCGCCTGTCGTCGGAGGTGCCGCTGATCGAACAGATCGGCGAGTACATCATCGGGGCGGGCGGCAAACGTCTGCGCCCGGTCATCCTGCTGCTTTCCGCACGCGCATTCGACTACGAAGGCCATCGCCACCACGAACTGGCCGCGGTGGTCGAGTTCATCCACACCGCCACGCTCCTGCATGACGACGTGGTCGACGAATCGGAACTGCGCCGGGGCCGCGATACCGCCAATGCGGTGTTCGGCAACGCCGCCAGCGTCCTGGTGGGCGACTTCCTCTATTCGCGCGCCTTCCAGATGATGGTGGAAGCCGGCAGCATGCGCATCATGGAGATCCTCTCCAACGCCACCAACGTGATCGCCGAAGGCGAAGTGCTGCAACTGCTGAACATGCACGACCCCGAAGTCACGGTGGAGCGCTACCTGCAGGTCATCCGCTACAAGACCGCCAAGCTGTTCGAGGCATCGGCCCAACTGGGCGCGGTGCTCGCCGGCGCGGACGCGGAGATGGAAGAAGCCGCAGCGGAGTACGGCCGCCGGATCGGCACCGCGTTCCAGCTGATCGACGACATGCTCGACTACACGGCCAGCGCCGAGCAGATGGGCAAGAACGCGGGCGACGACCTGCGCGAAGGCAAGCCGACGCTGCCGCTGCTGCACCTGCTCGAACATGGCACGGCCCAGCAGCGCGAACTGGCGCGCGACGCCATCGTGCAAGGCGGCACCGAGCATTTCGATGCCGTGTTCTCGGCGATCCACGCCAGCGGCGCGCTCGATGTGACGTTCGCAGCCGCCCAGCGTGAAGCAGAGGCCGCGGAGAAGGCCGCCACGCAGTTCCCGGACTCGCCGCTCAAGCAGACGCTGATCGATCTGTGCGCGTTCTCGCTGCAACGGCAAAGCTAAGAGTGGCGCAAAGGCAAAGCTGAGGGCGGCGCAAATCTTCTCGCCCCCTCTTCCCATCCGAAAGAAACGCTGCTAAACTTTTGTTCTTTGCTGCTGACAACGCAAGTTGTTGCGGCAAACCAGAAATCGGGGTGTAGCTTAGCCTGGTAGAGCGCTACGTTCGGGACGTAGAGGCCGGAGGTTCGAATCCTCTCACCCCGACCAGATTTCAAAAAAGCCGGATCCTCGCATGTGGATCCGGCTTTTTGCTTTGTGGCCCACCCCGGCCACGGCACCCTCCACGGCGCCCTTTTTCGCGTCGATTCCCCCGCCCCGCGCAAGTAGGGTTGCGCCGCTGTCGCACAAACGCCAACGCGCGCGCAACCGAGCTTTACAAAAAGTGACCCCAGCGGCAAACTGCCCCGGTCCGGGACACATGCCCCCGCCGATCCCGCCGCAGTCAACCGCGCCGCCGTTCACCAGCCCGAACGCGCGCACCTTGCACAGTATTTCGCCATGACACTAGGCCTCGCGCTTGCCCAGAGCCGGCGGATCGCGCCGGCTCTGCTTGCCCAGTTGGAGCAATCGGCCCGGGAAAAGAAGACGCAGCTGATCGACGAGATCATTGGCAGCGGCACCATGTCCGCCCATGACGTCGCCGTGTTCGCCGCCGACAAGTACCAGCTCCCGCTGCTCGACCTCTCCGAATACAACCTCAGCCGCGTGCCGTCGGCACTCTCGGGCAACCGCGAGTTCCATGCGCACCGGCTCCTGCCGCTGGGCCGTCGGGAAAACCGCCTGATCGTCGCGATGTCCGATCCCGCCAACCAGGCCGGCGTCGAGGTGATCCGCCAGAAGTTCAGCCTGCCCGTGGAAACGGTCGTCGTCGAACACGACAAGCTGATGAAGCATGTCCGATCCGCCGGCGAGGCACTTGGCACGCTCAAGAACGCCCTGCCGACGCCCACGGCTCAGAAGATGATCGACTATGACCCGGTGGCCGCCGCAAGCGCGCGCAAGGTCCCCGGCGCCAACGACATCGACGACGCGCCGGTGGTGCGCTTCCTGCAGAAGCTGCTGACGGAAGCCTTCCATCGCGGCGCGTCGGACCTTCACTTCGAACCGTTCGAGTTCTTCTACCGCATTCGCTTCCGCGTGGACGGCGTGCTGCAGGAAGTCGCGCGGCCACCGCTCGATATCCGCGACAAGATCGCCACGCGCATCAAGGTGCTGTCGCGCCTGGACATCTCGGAAAAGCGCGTGCCGCAGGACGGCCGGATGAAGCTGCTGATCTCGATGCCAAAAGACAAGGACGGCAAGGAGACCGTCGACAAGGCGATCGACTTCCGCGTCTCCACGCTGCCCACGTTGTTCGGCGAAAAGATCGTGATGCGGATTCTCGATTCGTCGTCCGACAAGCTCGACATCGACCAACTCGGCTACGAGCCGCAGCAGAAGGCACTGCTGCAGGAAGTGATCAAGCGGCCGTACGGAATGGTGCTGGTGACTGGCCCGACCGGCAGCGGCAAGACTGTGTCGCTCTATACGTTCCTGAACATGCTGAACCAGGGCGACATCAATATCTCCACGGCGGAGGATCCGGCCGAAATCCAGTTGCCCGGCATCAATCAGGTCAACGTGAACGACAAGGCCGGCCTGACCTTCGCCGCCGCGCTGAAATCGTTCCTGCGCCAGGATCCCGACGTGATCATGGTCGGCGAAATTCGTGACCTCGAGACGGCCGACATCTCCATCAAGGCCGCGCAGACCGGTCACCTGGTACTGTCCACGCTGCACACGAACGACGCGCCGACCACGCTGACACGCCTGATGAATATGGGCGTGGCACCGTTCAACATCGCCTCGTCGGTCCTGCTGATCACCGCGCAGCGTCTGGCGCGCCGGCTTTGCACCTGCAAGCGCGAGGGCGACCTGGCGCCGCAGGTGCTGATCGACGCAGGCTTCCAGGAATCAGACCTCGACGGCACATGGAAGCCCTATCACCCGGTGGGCTGCGACCGATGCAGCGGTAGCGGCTACAAGGGGCGATGCGGTATCTACCAGGTCATGCCGATTACCGAAACCATTCAACAGATCATCCTGTCGCACGGCACGGCATTGCAGATTGCCGAACAGGCGCGCAAGGAAGGCGTGCTATCGTTGCGGGAAGCTGGCCTGCTCAAGGTCAAACAGGGCGTCACGTCACTCGAAGAAGTGCTGGCGACCACGAACACGTAAAACAAAGAACAAGTCTCAGGGGTCAAATCATGGCGACGCGCGCACCAGCGGCGGGCGCCCGGACGGCAGCGCCGTCTCGGGCGAAATCAGGGCGGAAGGCACCCACGCAGTACATCTTCGAGTGGGAAGCCAAGGACCGAAAAGGCAAGTCGTTCAAGGGCGAACAACGCGCCGAGAGCCAGTCCGAGGTCACCGCCTCGCTGCGCAAGCAGGGGCTGACCGTCGTCAAGATGAAGAAGCGCAAGGGCGCGCGCGGCAAGAAGATTACCGAGAAGGACATCGCCTACTTCACGCGCCAGCTCTCGACCATGCTCAAGGCGGGTGTGCCGCTGCTGCAGTCGATCGACATCATCGCGCGCGGCCACGCCAACCCGAACTTCACCCAGCTGCTCACTGTCATCCGCTCGGACATCGAATCGGGTAGCAGCATGGCCACGGCGTTCCGCCGACATCCGCAGTACTTCGATACGCTCTACTGCAACCTGATTGACGCTGGCGAACAAGGCGGTATTCTCGATGCACTGCTCGAACGGCTGTCTCTCTATATGGAGAAGAGCATCGCGCTGAAGAGCCAGATCAAGTCCGCGATGATCTACCCGATCGCCGTGCTGTCCGTGGCCTTTGCCGTGACGGTGATCCTGATGCTGTTCGTGATCCCGGCCTTCAAGGGCGTGTTCTCGAGCTTTGGCGCCTCGCTACCGGCGCCCACGATGGTCGTGATCAACATCTCCGACTTTTTCGTGCAGTACTGGTATCTCGTTATCGGCGCGCCAGTCTTCTCGATCATTGGCTATTTCCGCGCCCGCAAGAAGTCGGAGAAGGTGCAGCGCTGGCACGACAAGGTTCTGCTCAAGCTGCCGATCTTCGGCAGCCTGTTCCGCAAGGCGGTGGTCGCACGCTGGACGCGCACGCTGGCCACGATGTTCGCGGCAGGCACACCGCTGGTGGAGTCGATGGAATCGGTAGCAGGGGCCGCCGGCAACTGGATGTACTACGATGCCACGCGCGAAATCGAGCAGTCTGTGCGTATCGGCACCAGCCTGACCAACGCCATGCAGGCCACCCATGTGTTCGACAATATGGTGCTGCAGATGACTCAGATCGGCGAGGAGTCGGGCGCGCTGGACAGCATGCTGCTCAAGGTCGCCGAGTTCTACGAGCGCGAGGTCGACGACGCCGTGGCCGCCATCTCGAGCCTGATCGAGCCGCTGATCATCGTGGTGCTTGGCGTGCTGATCGGCGGCATGGTCATCGCCATGTATCTGCCGATCTTCAAGCTGGGCCAAGTGGTGTAACGCCGGGTGATGTAACGCATGCAAGCTGTCCTGTCATCGCTGGCGGCGTTGCCGCCAGCTTTCCTTATTGTCGCGGCAGGGGTCGTTGGCCTGATGGTCGGCAGTTTCCTCAACGTGGTGATCCATCGTCTGCCTAAGATGATGGAGTACGACGAGGCCAACTACATCGCGGAAATCCGCGATGAACCGTTGCCGCACCCAGAGCGCTATAACCTGATGGTGCCGCGATCCGCGTGCCCGAAGTGCGGCCACCAGATCGCCCCCTGGGAGAACATCCCCGTCATCAGCTACCTGTTCCTGCGTGGCCGCTGCAAGGCCTGCAAGACGCCGATCGGCATCCGCTATCCGCTCGTCGAACTGGTCACGGCGACGCTCAGCGGCCTGGCGATGTGGCACTTCGGTCCAACGGCGCAGGCGCTGGCTGCGATCGCGATGATCTGGGCGCTGGTCGCGTTGTTCATGATCGATGCCGACACCCAGCTTCTGCCAGACCAGATTACGCTGCCGCTGCTATGGCTGGGCCTGCTGCTGAACCTGCAGGGCCTGTTCGCGCCACTGGCGGATGCCGTCATCGGCGCTGCGGCGGGCTACCTGCTGCTGTGGAGCGTCTACTGGCTCTACAAGCTTGTGCGGGGCCGCGAGGGAATGGGCCACGGCGATTTCAAGTTGATGGCGGCGCTTGGCGCATGGTTCGGCTGGCAGGCACTGCCCGCCCTGATCCTGATGTCGTCGGTGGTCGGCGCCGTGCTTGGCGGCGCGATGCTGATCTTCCACCGCAAGAGTAGCGACACGACCTTCCCGTTTGGTCCGTACATTGTCGGCGCCGGGCTGATTGTCCTGTTCTTTGGCGCCGACGTAGTACCGCTGACGCTGGTGGCCGGACACTAGCCGACAACCGGCAGTTGCACGCAAAGCTGGTATCGTTGGCGACATTCACGACTGACTGACACCCTGTTCCATGCTGGAAATCGGACTGACCGGCGGCATCGGCTCCGGCAAGACCCGCGTCGCGGACATGTTCGCCGCGCGCGGCGCCGCGCTGATCGATACCGACATCATCGCCCACGAGATCACCGCGCCGGGCGGCCCAGCCATTGCACCGCTCGTCGCGGCATTCGGCCCCGGATGCCTGCGCCAGGATGGTGCGATGGATCGCGACGCGATGCGGGCGCTCGTCTTCTCCGACCCATCGGCCAAGACCCGGCTCGAGGGCATCACCCATCCGCTGATTCGCCAGGTCACCGAAGCGCGGGCCGCCGCCATCCGCGAAGCGGGCCACAACCCGTACCTGATCTACGTGGTACCCCTGCTCGTCGAATCGAGTACCTGGCGCGCGCGGGTCGGCCGCGTGCTCGTAGTCGATTGCCAGGAGGAAACCCAGATCGCCCGCGTGATGGCCCGCAATGGATTCACGCGCGATCAGGTATTGGCGATCATGCGGCGACAGGCCACACGCGCCGAACGCATGGCCGTGGCCGACGACCTGATCGACAACGACGGGCCACCCGAAGCGCTGGACGCGCAAGTCGCGAAGCTCGATGCGCTATATCGCTCGCTTTCGGATACATCTGGAAACACATCCGAAAACGCGGCGCATTCGTGACATCCCCCATGCCCGATAGGGGCAGATTCGATTTGTCCTCGGGCCCTGACTCGCATAGAATGCGCTGAAACATGCCGGCAAATATGCGCGGTGTGACGAGTTCCGGCCAGGAACTCCACCCAGGCGCGAGTTGTCTTTGCATGGGCGAAAGCGGCACGGACAGCGCCAGAGCGCCTTCCCGACTGAAACAACCGCCAACCGGCGCGCAGCACGGACACCGACTTGATCCTGTACGAATATCCTTTCAACGAACGCATCAGGACACTCCTGCGCCTGGAGGACCTGTTCGATCGGCTGGATTATTTCCTCGGGCAGGAACATCCGCTTCAGCATCACGTCGCCATCACCACGATTTTCGAGATCATCGACGTGGCGGGACGTGCCGACCTCAAGACCGACCTGATCAAGGAACTCGAGCGCCAGCGCCAGGCCCTGGCGCCGCTGCGCTCCAATCCGCAGATTGATCAGGATGCGCTGGTCGCGGTGATCACCGAAATCGAGCAAGGCATTGCGGCGCTCAGCCAGACCGTCGGCAAGGCCGGCCAGTTGCTGGCCGACAATGAATGGCTGACCAGCATCCGCAGCCGCGCGATCATCCCCGGTGGCACCTGCGAGTTCGATCTGCCGGCGTACTACGCCTGGCAGCATCGCGATGCCGATGATCGCCGCGCCGACATCCTCAAATGGGCACGCCCACTAGCCTCGCTGCGCATGGGCGCTGGCATTGTGCTGCGCCTGCTGCGCGAGTCCGGCCAGAGCGGCAAGGTCATTGCCACCGGTGGCAGCTATCAGCAGATGCTGTCTGGCCGTAGCTACCAGCTCATGCAGGTGTACCTGGACGAATCGCTGCTGGCCTTCATCCCCGAGATGAGCGCCAACAAGTACATGCTCTGGGTACGGTTCACGCAGCAGGATGGCGACATGCGGCCCCGATCGGTGGATGCCGATATCCCCTTCCTGCTGAAGCTCTGTAATTTCTGAAGTCTCCGATGCCAGCCGTCGTCAAATGCCCCACCTGCGGCAAGGAAGTTGCCTGGGTGCCGGATAACAAGTTCCGTCCGTTCTGCTCGGAACGTTGCAAACAGATCGACCTGGGCGCCTGGGCGTCCGAGAAATATGTGATCGGTGGCAAGCCGGGCGAGACGCCGTCGCCAGACCTGCCGGAAGACGCCGAAGACTGATCGGATCGCTGCTACTCCCCTCTCACGCCAGGCGAAAGAGGGGAACCTGCGATAGCGGCGATATCGCCGAGTGCTACGGCCGGCCGGACTAACGCGCAGCCAGCACCCGACGGCAGAATCCCACGCAAACCAGCACGAACACGGCCAGTCCCAGCCACTGCGCCGTAGTGCCAAACCCCTCGCCCACCAGTGCCAGCGGCGCCTCCTTGCCCGAGAGGCCGATCACCGCGGCCAGCGCAACGCCGACCAGGCTTTCACCCACGATCAGGCCCGAAGCAAGCAGCGTCCCGCGTCGCTCGGCATGGGCCAGCACCGTGGGCACATCGTCGCCACGCGCCTCGGCGCGCTTGCGCTCCGTGCGCAGCAACCACCACGACAACACCGCGCCCACCACCAGCGCCGAACTGATCGTCGGCGGCAGGTAGATGCCGATGCCGACTGCCAGTACGGGCAGCCGCGCCACGCCACCGCGATGGCGCAGCACTTCGTCAATCGCGATCAACACAACACCCAGCGCCACGCCAATCAGGATCATTGTCCAGTTGAGCTTGTGCGTGAAGATGCCCGTAGCGATCGCGGTCATCAACGTGGCCTGCGGAGCGGCCAGCGCCTGATTCGGGTCCATGTCGGCCCGGGGCAAGGCGCCGGCAAAGCCGTACGCATGATAGAGCAGTTCGAGCACCGGCGGAATCACGGCGGCACCCACGGCGCAGCCGATCAGCAGCGCCACCTGTTGGCGCCACGGTGTGGCGCCAACCAGCCAGCCAGTCTTGAGATCCTGCAGGTTGTCATTCGAGATCGAGGCCACCGCCACGACAGCCGAGGTCGTGAAGATCGCCAGCGCAATCGCGTACTTGCCGCCCTCGGGCGTGTCGAGCAGGCCGTCCAGCGTGCCGATGCCAAGTATCAGCAGCGACACCAGGATCACAGCGATGATGCCGATGCCCGAGATCGGGCTGGCTGACGACCCCACCAGACCAGCCATATAGCCACATGCGGCAGCCACCAGGAAGCCGAACACGAAGGCGAACAGCACGGCACAGCCAACCAGACGCCAGGTGGCGCCGGTATCGAGCGGCGCCGGGGCCAGGAAGTATCCAAACGTCACTGCCAGCACCACCAGCAGGACCAGCGTGAGGGCGCCGATCCAGGCCATCGGCAAGTCGCGTTGCGTGCGCGGCACCGCGCCACCCGCCCCCGGCGCGCCGGCACGGAGGGCACCCATCGATGCACGCACGCCTTCCACCATCGGCTTGAACAGCGTGCCGAGCGTCCAGATCGCCGCGATACCGATCGTGCCCGCGCCGATGAAGCGCGCCTGCGTGCTCCACACGGCGGTACCGAAGCTGGACAGTGTGGCCCCCGCCGGCATCGGTGTGATGGCGGTCAGCCACGGTACCGCGATGCCCCAGGTCAGGAACAGGCCCAGCAGCATGGCCAGCCCGCCGACGATGCCGACCAGATAGCCGGCGCCCACTAGCGCGAGCGAGAAACCCATCGAGAGGCGCACTACGGATGCGCCAACGGCCAGCCAGGCATTGGCCCCTTCGGCCAGAACCCGGAAGCCACCTGCGGCAATGCTGAACAGGCCCGCAGCAACGCCACCTGCAACGAGGTCACCAAGCCCGGTCTCCTGTTTTCCATTGCCCTTATCCTGGCTCGCGCTCCCCACTCGCAGGATCTCGGCGGCGGCCACCCCTTCCGGATACGGCAGATCGCTGTGCACCACCATCGCGTGGCGTAGCGGGATGCTAAAGATCACACCGAGCATGCCACCCGCCGCGCAGATCGCCAGCGTCTGCCAGAACGGGAATCCCTGCCAGTGCCCCAGCATGACCAGGCCCGGCAGGATGAAGATGATCGACGACAGCGTGCCAGCCGCGGACGCCTGCGTCTGCACCATGTTGTTCTCGAGGATGTTCGCGCCCGGAAACAGCCGCAGCACGGCCATCGAGATCACGGCAGCGGGAATCGCCGAGGAGAACGTCAGGCCGACCTTGAGGCCGAGGTAGATATTGGAGGCGGTGAACACCACCGTGATCAGGGCGCCGAGGATGATGCCCCGCAGCGTCAGTTCGGGCAGAGAAACAGCGTCATCGATACGATCGACACGTTGCATTGAGCCTCCTGTGAGTGGTCGAAAAAAATTGCCCGGCAAGAGCCGGGCATCGATTTCAGCTTGCGCGGGATTCTTCCGCCAGCCAGTCGACGACTGGGATCGTCGCCGGCAGGAGCGGCCCCACCGACACAGGCACTGTCTGCCAGGAGAATGCCTGGCCCTCCCGCCCGACCGGATCGCCGCGCCATTCCGTGATCTTGCGGAAATACAGGCGCACATAGGCATGAGGGTAATCATGCTCCAGCGTGTGCCAGTGTTCGCTTCTCACGATGTCGAGGCCGAGTTCTTCGTGCAGTTCGCGCGCCAGTGCCGCCTCAACCGATTCACCGGGCTCGAGCTTGCCGCCCGGAAATTCCCAGTAGCCCTCGTACGGCTTGCCTGCCGGACGCTGCGCCAGCAGAAACTTGCCGTCCGCCTGGATCATCACGCCAACCGCCACTTCCGTGACCTTGCGCGTCTGCCCGTCGGCGGTCTTCATCGTGTCCACCTGACCGCTCATGCCTTGCTGCCTGAATCAGTCGCGGGATCAGCCACGAACGGCTTGCCATGCTTGCCGCCCCAGTCGCGCGCGAACTGCCACGCCACGCGCCCGGAGCGCGAACCGCGCTCGAGGGCCCAGACCAGCGCATCGCCGCGCGCGGCCTCGATATCGGCGGGCGTGCAGCCGAAGTGTCCGAGCCAGTGACCAACGATGGCCAGATACTCGTCCTGCTTCGGCGGGTAGAACGACAGCCACAAGCCAAAGCGCTCGGACAGCGAGATCTTCTCCTCCACCACCTCTCCCGGATGGATTTCGCCATCGGAAGTGTGCTGGTAGGTCTCGTTGTCCTTCATGTACTCGGGCAGCAGATGCCGGCGGTTCGACGTCGCGTAGATCAGCACGTTGTCTGACTGCGCGGCCACCGAGCCGTCCAACGCCGACTTGAGCGACTTGTAGCCGGATTCGCCGTCCTCGAACGACAAGTCGTCGCAGAAAATCGCGAAGCGCTCGGGGCGCTGCGCAAGCTGCTCGACGATGTCTCCGAGATCGCCCAGATCATCCTTGTCTACTTCCACCAGGCGCAGCCCGTCGTTCACGAATGCATTCAGGCAAGCCTTGATCAGCGACGACTTGCCGGTGCCACGCGCGCCGGTCAGCAGCACGTTGTTGGCCGGCAGCCGGTTCACAAACTGGCGGGTATTGGCGACGATCGCGTCTTTCTGGCGATCGATGTTCTTCAGATCGCCCAGATGGATCGGCGGCAGTTGCCGGATCGCCTGCAGATAGCCGATGTTGCCGAACAGGCTCTGGCGCTTGCGCCAGCGGAACGCTACCGCCTCCTTCCAGTCCGCGTCGGTCAGTTCCGGCGGCAGCCATTGTTCAAGTCGGGCAAGGAAGCCATCGAGGCGGGCAGCGAGGTCAGACATGGGGCGAGTCTTCCAGAATTACGAACTTACGAACGATAGTCGGCGTTGATCGACACGTAGTCATGCGACAGGTCGCAGGTCCACACGGTCGCTTCGGCGTCGCCACGGCCCAGCGCGATGCGCACCGTGATCTCCGCCTGCTTCATCACGCGCTGACCGTCTTCCTCGCGATACTCGGGGTTGCGGCCGCCGTCACGCGCGACCCACACGTCATCGAGCCACAGGTTCACGCGATCGACGTCGAGGTCGTTGACGCCGGCATAGCCGATAGCGGCAAGGATACGGCCGAGGTTGGGGTCCGAGGCATAGAACGCCGTTTTCACCAGCGGCGAATGGGCCACGGCGTAGGCGATCTGGCGGCACTCGGCCACATTCTTGCCGCCTTCCACACGGATCGTCATCAGCTTGGTGGCGCCCTCGCCATCGCGCACGATCGCCTGCGCGAGTTCCTGAGCCAGCGCCGTCACGGCATCACGCAGCGCCTCGAACGCGGCACCGTCGGCGCGTTCGATCGTCACGCCGGCCTTGCCGGAAGCGATCAGCACGAACGAGTCGTTGGTCGACGTATCGCCGTCGATCGTGATGCTGTTGAACGAGTGATCGGCGGCGTGCGACACCAGCTTCTGCAGCACCGGCTGCGCCACGGCGGCATCGGTGGCGATGAAGCCGAGCATCGTCGCCATGTTCGGGCGGATCATGCCGGCGCCCTTGCTGATGCCGGAGAGCGTCACGGTCTTGCCATCGATCTGCACCGTGCGCGAGGCGGCCTTCGGCTGCGTGTCGGTGGTCATGATCGATTCCGCGGCGGCCAGCCAGTTATCGGCACGTGCGTTGGCGATAGCCGTCGGCAGTGCGGCGGTCAGGCGGTCGACCGGAAGCTGTTCCAGGATCACGCCGGTCGAGAACGGCAGCACCTGGTTCGACTGGATGGCCAGTGCCTTGGCCAGCGCATCGCACGTGGCGCGCGCGGCGGCCAGACCCGGTTCCCCGGTGCCGGCGTTGGCATTGCCAGTGTTCACCACGATGGCACGAATGCCAGCGCCCGCGGCGAGATGCTCGCGGCAAACCTGCACTGGCGCCGCGCAGAACCGGTTCTGCGTGAACACGCCCGCCACCGTGCTGCCTTCGGCCACGCGGACCACGAGCACGTCCTTGCGATTGGCCTTGCGGATACCGGCTTCGGCCCAGCCAAGCTCGACGCCGGCGACGGATTTCAAGTTTTCTGCCTGGGGCAGGGGCAGGTTCACTGGCATGGTGATTTCCTCAAATTCTCTGATGCACCTGACGAACATGCCCGCTTGACGCAGGGTTCAAGCGGGCATGTGCTGGATGGTTTGGTGATGCGCACCGCGCGCGCCTATCACCGACCGCGACGGACTGGCTTCAGCTCAGCTTGCCGTGGCACTGCTTGAACTTCTTGCCCGAACCGCACGGGCACGGGTCGTTGCGGCCAACCTTGGGCATGCCGGCCAGCGCCGCTTCGCCGCCCATCGCGGCCAGCGCCGCGGCGGCCGTGTTGCTGCGTGCCGGCTCTGCCTGCTCCACAGGCTCGGCGCCCTCGGCGAACTCGTCGTGCTTGTATTGCACGTTCTCGAGGTGCGCCAGACCCTCTTCGATCTGCTCCGAAGCCTGTTCGAGTTCCTCGGGCGATTGGATATGCACGTTGAACACCACGCGCGTGACTTCGCTCTTGATCACGTCCAGCAGGCGCGCGAACAGTTCGAACGATTCGCGCTTGTACTCCTGCTTCGGATCCTTCTGCGCATAGCCACGCAGGTGGATGCCCTGACGTAGATGATCCAGCGCGGCCAGGTGCTCGCGCCAGTGCGTGTCGATGCTTTGCAGCATGACCGAGCGCTCGAAGCCGGCGAACGACTCGCGGCCCACTTGCGCCACCTTGGCGTCGTAGTGCTCGCGCGCTGCCTTCAGGATCATGTCCAGCAGCTCTTCATCCTCGATGCTCTGCGCGCCTTCGATGGTCTTCGCCAGCGGCAGCTCCAGACCCCAGTCGTCACGCAGGCGCTGCTCCAGGCCAGCGATGTCCCACTGCTCTTCCATGCTCTCGGCGGGCACGTACTCGCGGAACACCTCGACCAGCACGCTCTCGCGCAGGTTCGCCACCATGTCGCCGACGTCCTGCGATTCGAGTACGTCGTTGCGGAGCTTGTAGATTTCCTTGCGCTGGTCGTTGGCAACGTCGTCGTACTGCAGCAGTTGCTTGCGGATGTCGAAGTTGCGGCCTTCGACCTTGCGCTGCGCGGATTCGATCGAGCGCGTGACAATACCGGCTTCGATCGGCTCGCCTTCAGGCATCTTCAGGCGCTCCATGATCGCGCGCACGCGGTCGCCGGCGAAGATACGCAGGAGCTGGTCGTCGAGCGACAGATAGAAGCGCGACGAACCCGGGTCGCCCTGACGGCCGGCACGGCCGCGCAGCTGGTTGTCGATCCGGCGCGACTCGTGTCGCTCGGTGCCGACGATATGCAGGCCGCCAGCCGCCTTGACCTGGTCGTGCAGCGATTGCCACTCATCCTTGAGCTTGGCGATGCGCTCGGCCTTCTCGGCATCGGACAGGTTGGTATCGGCTTCGATAAAACCGGCCTGCTTCTCGACGTTGCCGCCCAGCACGATGTCGGTACCGCGACCGGCCATGTTGGTGGCGATCGTGACCATCTTGGGCCGGCCGGCCTGCGCCACGATCTCGGCTTCGCGCGCGTGCTGCTTGGCGTTCAGCACCTGGTGCGGCAGCTTCTCCTTGTTCAGCAGGTCCGACAGATACTCGGACGTTTCGATCGACGTCGTGCCCACCAGCACCGGCTGGCCTCGGTCGTAGCAGTCGCGGATATCGCGCACCACGGCGTCGTAGCGTTCCTTCGACGTCTTGTAGATCTGATCCTGCAGGTCCTTGCGCTGGGCCTGACGGTTGGTCGGGATCACCACGACCTCGAGGCCGTAGATTTCCTGGAATTCGTAGGCTTCCGTGTCGGCCGTACCGGTCATGCCGGCCAGCTTCTCGTACATGCGGAAGTAGTTCTGGAACGTGATGGTTGCCAGCGTCTGGTTTTCCTGCTGGACGGTCACGCCTTCCTTGGCTTCCACGGCCTGGTGCAGGCCATCGGACCAGCGGCGGCCCGTCATCAGGCGGCCCGTGAATTCGTCGACGATGATGACCTCGTCGTTCTGCACCACGTAGTGCTGGTCGCGATGGAACAGGCTCTGCGCGCGCAGGGCGGCGTACAGGTGGTGCATCAGCGTAATGTTCTGAGGCGCGTAGAGCGATTCGCCCTCGCTGATCAGGCCGAGCTGGGACAGGATCTGCTCGGCCTTCTCGTGGCCGGCCTCGGTCAGGTAGACCTGATGGCCCTTCTCGTCCACGTAGTAGTCGCCCGGCTTCTCGACGCCGGTACCGTCGGCCTTCTCCTCGCCGATCTGGCGCTCGAGCAGCTTCGGAATGCCGTTCATGCGCTGGTAGAGATCGGTCTGGTTCTCGGCCTGGCCGGAGATGATCAGCGGCGTGCGTGCCTCGTCGATCAGGATCGAGTCCACTTCGTCGACGATCGCGTAATGCAACGGACGCTGCACGCGCTGCGACGGGTCATAGACCATGTTGTCGCGCAGATAGTCGAAGCCAAACTCGTTGTTGGTGCCGTACGTGATGTCCGCGTTGTACGCGATCTGCTTCTGATCGTGTGGCATCTGCGACAGGTTCACGCCCACCGACAGGCCCAGGAAGTTGTACAGGCGCCCCATCCACTCGGCATCGCGCTGCGCCAGGTAGTCGTTGACCGTCACCACGTGCACGCCCTTGCCGGTCAGCGCATTGAGATACACGGCCAGCGTGGCGGTCAGCGTCTTGCCTTCGCCGGTGCGCATTTCGGCAATCTTGTTGTCGTTCAGCACCATGCCGCCGATCATCTGCACGTCGAAGTGACGCATCTTCATGATCCGCTTGCTGGCTTCGCGGCAGACGGCGAAAGCCTCAGGCAGCAGTGCCTCGAGCGACTCGCCGCCGGCATGGCGCTGGCGGAATGTCTCGGTCATGCCACGCAACTCGTCGTCCGAGAGCTTCTCGAACTTCGGCTCGAGCGCATTGATCTGCTCGACCGTGCGGCGATATTGTTTGATCAGCCGTTCGTTGCGGCTGCCGAAGACTTTCTTGAGAAGGCCCGTGATCATCGAGTGCTTTCACCTGCGAGCGACCAGCGGCGAACCGGGCAGCCACGCGCGAGGAATGGGTGGATTGGCGCAAAACGCCGAGTTTATCATGTGCCGATGTCCTGACCGGACCGCTGCCAGGCCAGAATCTGCATGGGCGCAACAGGCCCGGGCGATAACCGGAGCCGCCCGTCCGGGACAGGCTACCGGTGAGGTTGGGACAACCTCACCGACTTCAATGTTCCGCTGCGTGCCCAGGGTTCGACGATCAGCGGATGGCGGTACGGTCGGTTGGGGAGAGCGCCTCGGCCAAGGGCGCCGGTGCGGCCGCGTTCAGAAAGCCGTTCGGATTACGTGGCAAACCGTTCACATGGACCTCGAAGTGCAGGTGCGCGCCGGTCGAGCGCCCCGTGCTGCCGACCCGGGCAATCATCTGGCCAGGGCGGACGATATCGCCGGCCCGAACCAGCGACTTCGACGCATGAGCATACCGGGTCTTGAGTCCGTTACCGTGATCGATATCAATCATGTTGCCGTACTCGTTGTGCCATTCCGCTGCCACCACCACGCCACCTGCGGCCGCCAGGATCGGCGTGCCGGTGGGCGCCACGAAGTCCACGCCATCATGCTGAGAGCGGCGACCGGTGAAAGGATCGATCCGCGCACCGAAGCTGGATCCGTCGTACCCGGTTGCCACGGGAAGCACCCGGGGGATGCGTCGTTCTCTCATCTGCCGGTCCATCAACGCGGTCTCGATCACATCGAAGTAGTCGACGCGGTGCTCGGCCTGCTCGCCCAGGCGGGCCAGCTCGGCGCGCAGTTCGGGCAGGGTCAGTTCGGTCGACTGCGCCGGCGCGGCCGGGCCCCCACGGGCTGGGCGATGGCGAAAGTCGAAATCCTGGGGGGCAATGCCGGCGAGACCCGAAACCCGCTCACCGAGGGCATCCAGACGAACCATCTGCGCCTGCAGATCGCCCACGCTCGCGGCAAGCACCGCCAGGTTCTGCCGTAGAAAGACGTTTTCGCGTGCTTGTCGCGAGACCTCGGGCGACGCTTGGGAGCGCGCCACGAGCCAGGTCACCCCTGAAGCGGCGGCAGCAACGAGCGAGCAGAGCGCCAGCATGAGCAGCGCGACGCGCAGGCGCGTGAGATGAAAACGAAGCATCCGCTGCTCGCGCGGATGTAGCACGATGATTTGCATGACCTAACCCCACCCCAAAAGACGGGGCCGCTCTTTCGGCCCCGTGCGCACGCGGGCAAAGGCATCCCGGCTCTCGGACGGGCAAGGATTGCGCGCTAGAATGCGCGCATGCGCATGTTCACCCACCACGCTCACCAGACCCCTGCGGCCAAGCCACTCAATGACTGGCTGGCTAAGGCCGGGCCGGTTTCGGCGCTGATGCAGACCGCGCGGCAACTGGCATCTCTGGAAGCGGAAGTCCTGTCGCTCCTGCCGCAAGGCATGCGGGCCGGCATCGCCGTGGCCGGCATCAAGACTGACGACCGGGGACCGCAAACGGAACGCACACTGTTGTTGCTTGCCGCGCATGGCGCGGCGGCCGCGCGGGTCCGGCAAGTGGTGCCGACCCTGCTTTCCCGGCTGCAACAACGGGGATCGCAGGTTACCGCAATCCGTGTACGGGTACAACCGGAGGTCGGGCGTGGCGATTGGGACACTGACCCGGTCGAGCGCAAACCGCGAACGGCCAATCTATCGCCTGCCGGATTGCACAGCATGGACGTGCTGGCGCACAACCTGGAGGCGTCACCGCTGAAGGATGCGGTGGAGGCCTTGCTCGCCCGGCATCGCTGATTCGATCCCCGCTACGCCCGCTCAGCCCCCTTATTTGCAGTTAGTAGCGGCTGGATGCGCGGCCATGCAACGTCCCGCAGACAACAAAAAACCCCGCGCTCTTTCGAGGCGCGGGGTTTCGATCGAAGCTTGATGCCAGTCAGTTGTCAGGCAAATGCCGGCTGAGCCTGTGGCAGGAACGCGACGGGCGCTTCCTCGACCTTGTCGAAGGTCACGAACTCGTAGGCTTCCTGGTCCGCCAGCAGCGCGCGCAGCAACTGGTTGTTCATGCCATGGCCAGATTTGTGCGCAACATATGAAGCAATCAGCGGATGGCCGATCACGTACAGGTCGCCAATCGCGTCGAGGATCTTGTGGCGGACGAACTCGTCGCCGTAGCGCAGTTCCTCGTTGTTCAACATACGGTGCTCGTCGAGCACGATCGCGTTGTCGAGGCTGCCACCACGTGCCAGGCCCATCTCGCGCAGTGCCTCTACTTCATGGGCAAAACCGAAAGTGCGGGCACGGGCGATTTCACGGACGTAGCTGGTGTCGGCAAAGTCGATCGTGAACGTCTGGCCCGTCTTGTCGACAGCGGGATGGCGGAAGTCGATCGTGAAGGCGAGCTTGAAGCCAAAGAACGGCTCCAGGCGAGCCAGCTTGTCGCCATCGCGGACTTCCACGGCTTTCTTCACGCGGATGAAACGCTTGGCCGCAGGCTGCTCTTCCATGCCCGCCGATTGCAGCAGGAACACGAACGATGCCGCGCTGCCGTCCATGATCGGAATTTCTTCGGCGTCGACGTCGACATAAAGATTGTCGACACCCAGGCCGGCGCAGGCCGACATCAGGTGTTCAACGGTCGAAACGCGCGCGCCGTCCTTCTGGAGCACCGATGCCAGACGGGTATCACCAATGGCCGAAGCCGCCGCATGGATTTCCACGGCCTCCGGCAGGTCGACGCGGGTAAAGACAATGCCGGTATCGGCCGGAGCCGGGCGCAGGGTCAGCGTCACTTTGCGGCCCGAGTGCAAACCGATACCAACCGTCTTCACCAGGGATTTGATAGTGCGCTGTTTGAGCATGACGGCCTCAACTATTATTAAAAGCTATTGGGCGTAAAACTTGATAACGCGATACTACCATTACTCGGTCTATTGCGCTGCACCACTTTGTTTCGGGGTGTTAGACAACGTCCGAAATGATACGCATAAAGCATTCACGCCCGAACTACCGTATCAGGCGCGCAACGCTTGCAGCACCCATTCGGCACTGCTGACCTTGAACTCGCCCGGCTCCTCGACGAACAGGTGGGTCACCACACCGTCATCGACGACCATCGCATAGCGTTTGGCGCGCACACCCAGGCCGCGCTGGCTCAGGTCCTGATCCAGCCCCAGGGCCTTGGCCCATTGCGCGGCGCCGTCACCCATCATCCTGACCTTGCCTGTGGCCTTCTGCTCGCGTCCCCAGGCACCCATCACAAAGGCGTCGTTGACCGAGTGGCACCAGATTTCGTCGACACCGGCGGCACGCAACGCATCGTACTCCTTGAGATAGCTGGGCACATGCTTCGCGGAGCAAGTCGGGGTAAAGGCGCCGGGCAGGCCGAAGACCACGATCTTGCGGCCCTTGACCAGTTCGGCCACCGAAAACGCATTCGGCCCGAGCGCGCAGCCTTCGGATTCGGTTTCGAAAAATTCGTACAGCGTGGCGTCGGGGACGCGTTGCCCAATGGCGATCATGGGAGATTCCTCCTCTCGGTAGAAACCCTGCCTGCATCATAGGGGCGGATGCCGTTGCAACCAAGCGTCGCATTGGCGAATCCTGGCTTCAGCTATGTCAAGTGCAGGGCAGTCGGCTTGCTGCTCAAACGCCGCGCGGCGCGTCTTGTGGACGCGCCGCGCGGACGGGGGCACATCCCGCCGCTGGGAGGCGGGAAACCAGTCCGGGGAGGCGGCCGATGGCCTGCCTGCCCGGCAACGGGATGCGGACGGACTGCTTTCGGCGCGGGCGCGACGCGTGCCGGCGCACTGACGGATGGCGTCAGTCCAGGCAATCACCGAGCGGAAAGGGAGCGCTCGGGCGATGCGGAACGGACCAGCGACAACCCGCCAGGCACGCGGCCAACGCCACGGCCCTGCCGGAGCCCAACTCAGTCAGCCTGCTTGCGCAGGAAGGCCGGGATGTCGTACGTATCCACGCCCTTCTCTTGCAGCGCCGCCACGTGGGCGGACGCCGACTCGCGCGAGCTGCGCCACACGGCCGGCGTATCCAGGCCGCTGTAGTCCGGCGATGCATGCGCCGGGGCAGCGGTCAGGCCAGCCATCATCTGCACCGGGATGTTGTCCGTGCCGGTCTTCAGCAGCGTCATCGGTTGCTGCTTCTTGGCCGAGCGGCCCAGGCCAGTGGCCACCACGGTCACGCGCAGCGCGTCGCTCATCGAATCGTCGTACACCGTACCGAAGATCACGGTCGCGTCCTCCGCGGCGTAGCTGCGGATCGTGTTCATGACTTCCTTGGTTTCCGACAGCTTCAACGAGCGGCTGGCCGTGATGTTGACCAGCACGCCACGCGCGCCGGACAGGTCCACGCCTTCGAGCAGCGGGCTGGCCACGGCCTGTTCGGCGGCCAGGCGGGCGCGATCCACGCCGGACACGGTAGCCGTGCCCATCATGGCCTTGCCCTGCTCGCCCATCACCGTCTTCACGTCTTCAAAGTCGACGTTCACGAGACCGTCGACATTGATGATTTCGGCGATGCCAGCGACAGCGTTATGCAGCACGTCATCGGCGCACTGGAAGCACTTGTCCATCTCGGCGTCGTCGCCCATCACTTCGAACAGCTTCTCGTTGAGCACAACGATCAGCGAGTCCACCGACGACTCGAGTTCGCCCGAACCGTGTTCGGCCACCTTGGCACGGCGCGCGCCTTCGAAGTCGAACGGCTTGCTGACCACGCCCACGGTCAGGATGCCCATTTCCTTGGCCACCTGCGCCACGATCGGCGCAGCACCGGTACCGGTGCCACCGCCCATGCCGGCAGTGATGAAGACCATGTGCGCGCCGCGCAGGGCGTCGGCGATCTGGTCACGCGCCTGCTCCGCGCAGTTACGGCCAACTTCCGGCTTGGCACCGGCTCCAAGGCCGGTGTTGCCCAGTTGCAGCACGCGCGATGCGGTGGAGCGCTTCAGCGCCTGGGCATCGGTATTCATGCAAATGAATTCCACACCCTGTACGCCACGGCTGATCATGTGCTGCACGGCATTGCCGCCCGCGCCGCCCACGCCCACCACCTTGATGATGGTGCCGTCCTGAATCTCCGTTTCGATCATGTCAAAGTCCATCACTGCCTCCGAGAAAAATCAGTCCCCAAACGCTGCAGCCTCCCCGCCGCAACCCTTGGTTCCTGAACAAGAAACCATCAAGAACAACTAACCAGAAAAACTGCGAAAAAACTGCTCAACGTGCATTTCCGCCATCTCGCTGACGCCAGTCGCGTATCACGTCAAAGAAAACCTGACCGGCAATCTCGTCAGAAGTTGCCGACAAACCATTCCTTCATGCGTCCCCACACCTGCTTCACGGAGCCGCTCTGCACCGCCACCTTGCGGCCGCGCATACGCTGAACGCATCCTTCCTGCAGCAGGCCCATCACCGTGGAGTAACGCGGGCTCTTCACGACTTCGTGCAGGTTGCCGCGATACTCGGGCACGCCCACGCGCACGGGCTTCAGGAAGATGTCTTCGCCCAGTTCCACCATGCCCGGCATCATGGCCGTGCCACCGGTGATCACCACGCCCGAAGACAGCAGTTCCTCGTAGCCCGACTCGCGCACCACCTGGTGCACCAGCGAATAGAGTTCCTCGATACGCGGCTCGATCACGGCGGCCAGCGCCTGACGGCTCAGCGTGCGCGTGCCGCGGTCGCCCACGCCAGGCACCTCGATCATGTCTTCCGGGTCGGCGATCGCCTGCTTGGCAATGCCGTACTGCATCTTGATGTCCTCGGCATCGGGCGTCGGCGTGCGCAGCGCCATGGCGATGTCGTTGGTGATCTGGTCCCCGGCGATCGGGATCACGGCCGTGTGCCGGATCGCGCCTTCGCTGAAGATGGCGATGTCCGTCGTGCCGCCGCCGATATCCACCAGCACCACACCGAGTTCCTTCTCGTCCTCGGTCAGCACGGCCAGGCTCGAGGCCAGCGGCTGCAGGATCAGGTCGTGCACTTCCAGGCCGCAGCGGCGCACGCACTTGACGATGTTCTGGGCCGCGCTAACCGCGCCCGTCACGATATGCACCTTCACTTCGAGCCGGATACCGCTCATGCCGATGGGCTCGCGCACATCCTCCTGGCCGTCGATGATGAATTCCTGGGTCAGGATGTGCAGGATCTGCTGATCGGTCGGGATGTTGACCGCCTTGGCGGTCTCGATCACCCGGGCCACGTCCGTCTGCGTGACTTCCTTGTCCTTGATCGCCACCATGCCGCTCGAGTTGAAGCTGCGGATATGGCTGCCGGCAATGCCGGTGAACACCTCGGCGATCTTGCAGTCAGCCATCAGCTCGGCTTCTTCCAGCGCGCGCTGGATCGACTGCACGGTTGCCTCGATGTTGACCACGACCCCCTTCTTCAAACCCTTGGACTCGGACTGGCCCATCCCGATCACCTCATAGCTGCCGTCGGGGCGCAGTTCCGCCACCACGGCCGCCACCTTCGAGGTGCCGATGTCTAGACCGACCAGTAGGTCCTTGTATTCCTTGCTCATCGAGTTTTCTCCGCGTTCTTACTCTTGAGTCGCGTCGGATTGTTGTTGGTGTTACCGGCCGAAGCCGCCTGGGGGGTTGCCGTGCCGCTGGCAGCCTTGGTCGCCGCCTTGGCCGCCGCCGCTGCCTGCGCATCGGTCAGGAAGCGCACGCTGGCCGCCCGGATCGCGAATCCGTTGGGATAGCGCAGATCGGCATACTCGATCTGCTTGCCCATCTGCTCCGTGACCTGCGGCCACGACGCCACGAAGCGCTTGACCCGCGCCTCCATGGCCGTGCGATCCTCGTCGTTCTGCTCGCGGCCGAATTCGACGACCATGCCGTTAGACAACTTGGCACGCCATGCATAACGCCCCGACAGCGCGACGGCCAGCGGTTCGAGCTTCATCGGCTTGAACCACTCGCGCATGATCTCCAGCTTCTCGACCACGTCTCCCTCGCTGTCCGGCGGTCCGTCAAGCGCCAGCAGCTGGGCATCCTCTTCGGCCTCGGCGGTGTTGGCCACGAATACCTCGCCATAGGTATTGATCAGCCTGCCACTATCCGGACCACCCCAGGTACCGAGGGGCTCATGCTCTTCCACCTGGATCGCCAGGCCGTTCGGCCACTCGCGTCGCACGCTCGCGTGGCGCACCCAGGGCACCGACTCGAACGCCTGGCGCGCCGTGTTCAGGTCGAGCGTGAAGAAGTTGCCGGCCAGCTTGCCCAGCGCGTTCGCCCGCACGCTCGGCGCGTTCACGTGGCGCAACGGCTCGCCATCCATCGACGTCAGCTCGACATGCGTAATGGCGAACACCGGCCGCTGGGCCAGCCACAGCAGCCCAGCCCCAAGCGCCATGAGCGCCACCAGCGCGTATAGCGCTGAGGCGAGCAGGTTGAGCAGGCGCGCGTTATGCCACATGTGTCGTCGGTCAGGCGGTCGGTACTGCGGTTATTCGGGTTTCCAGTGTTCATTCGGATGCAGGTCCAGCGTGGCGGCCGCCAGTACCTGCATGACGAAATCCTCATAGCTGATGCCCTGCGCGCGCGCCGCCATCGGCACGAGCGAATGGCCGGTCATGCCGGGGGACGTATTCATTTCGAGCAGATAAGGCTTGCCGTCACGCGTCAGCATCACGTCCGCGCGGGCCCAGCCGCGACACCCCAGCACCCGGAATGCCTCCACGGCCAGCGCGCGTACTTCGCGCTCCAGCGCGTCGGGCAATGTCGACGGGCACAGGTATTGGGTATCGTCAGTAAAATACTTATTTTGATAGTCGTAGTTCGACTCCGGCGCGACAATCTTGATAACCGGGAGCGCTTCGGCCGTCGGACCCTCGCCCACGATCGGGCAAGTCAGCTCCGCGCCGTCGATGAACGTCTCGGCGATCACGTCGGCATCGAGCCCTGCGGCCTTCTCGAACGCAGCGCGCATCTGGTCCGCGGCGACCACCTTGGTCAGGCCGATCGACGACCCTTCACGGGCCGGCTTGACGATCAGCGGCAGGCCAAGATCGGCAACCACGGCATCGAAATCGGTATTCGCGTAGAGCATCGCGAAGCGCGGCGTGGTCAGGCCATGCGTCATCCACAGGCGCTTGGTAGCCTGCTTGTCCATGGCCAGCGCCGACGCCAGCACGCCGCTGCCGGTATAGGGGATGCCAAGCTGCTCGAGCAGGCCCTGCATCGTGCCGTCTTCGCCGTAGCGGCCGTGCAGCGCGATAAAAACGCGGTCGAAACCTGCCGCAGCCAGTTCGCTGATCGGCTGCAGACCCGGATCGAACGGATGCGCATCGACGCCGCGCGACTTCAGCGCGGCCAGCACGCCGTTCCCGGACAGCAGCGAGATCTCGCGCTCGGCCGACTTGCCGCCCAGCAGCACGCCAACCTTGCCCAGCGACTTCGGATCGATATTGGGATGGGCGACGAAGCTCATTGCTGCCCCCCTTGTTGATGCGATACCAACTGGCCCGGCACCGCGCCGATCGAGCCAGCGCCCATGGTTACGACCACATCGCCGGGCCGTACGGCATTCAGGATGGCCTGGGGCATGTCCTCGATCTGCTCGACAAAAACGGGTTCTACCTTGTTTGCGACGCGCAGCGCGCGCGTCAGCGCGCGGCCATCGGCCGCGACGATCGGCGATTCACCGGCGGCGTACACCTCCGCCAGCAGCAGCGCGTCGACGGTGCCCAGCACCTTGACGAAGTCCTCGAAACAGTCGCGCGTGCGTGTAAAACGATGGGGCTGGAACGCCAGCACCAGGCGGCGGTCCGGGAACGCGCCGCGCGCGGCGGCCAGCGTCGCGGCCATCTCGACCGGGTGGTGGCCGTAGTCGTCGACCAGCGTGAACGTGCCCGAACCGTCGGGCGTCGCCACCTCGCCATAGCGCTGGAAGCGGCGGCCCACGCCGTGAAACTCGCGCAGCGCCTTGACGATCGACGCGTCCGGCACTTCGAGTTCGGTGGCGATCGCGATAGCGGCCAGCGCGTTCTGCACGTTGTGAATCCCCGGCAGGTTCAGCACGATGTCGAGCGGCGGCTCGGCGTGGCCATTGAGCTGGCGCAGCACGGTGAAGTGCATCTGTCCATCGACGGCGCGCGCATTGACGGCGCGAATCTGCGCGTCCTCGGCAAATCCGTAGCGCACCACCGGCTTGGACACGAACGGCAGGATCTCGCGCACGTTCGGGTCATCGACGCACAGCACGGCAATGCCGTAGAACGGCAGGCGCTGGGTGAACTCCACGAACGCCTGCTTGAGCCGGGCAAAATCATGCCCGTAGGTGTCCATGTGGTCGGCGTCGATA
This sequence comes from Cupriavidus sp. UBA2010, assembly GCF_002335265.1. Taxonomy (NCBI): domain Bacteria; kingdom Pseudomonadati; phylum Pseudomonadota; class Betaproteobacteria; order Burkholderiales; family Burkholderiaceae; genus Cupriavidus; species Cupriavidus sp. UBA2010. The sequence goes on along the minus strand of NZ_DDCI01000033.1, from coordinate 33,992 downwards.
TTGGTGATGACTTCCATCACCGGAAACAGGTTCAGGAACGACGCGTCGGACTCGTCGGCTTCCGCGACGATGAAATCGCCCGTGCCGAGCCGCGCGTTGGCGCCGGCTGAATTCAGGCGGCCACCGATCACGAACGTCGGATCGAGCCCGCCTTCGGCCAGCACCGATGCCACCAGGCTGGTCGTGGTGGTCTTGCCATGGGTGCCGGCAATGGCCACACCCTGCTTCAGGCGCATCAGCTCGGCCAGCATCACCGCACGCGGCACCACCGGGATACGCCTGGCGCGGGCTGCCAGCACTTCGGGGTTGTCGTTGGTCACCGCGGTGGATACCACCACGGCATTGGCGCCCGTCACGTTCTCCGCGTCGTGGCCATGAGCCACGCGCGCGCCGAGCGAAGCCAGGCGCCGCGTGGCGGCATTGCTGCCCACGTCGGAACCCGAGACCTTGTAGCCCAGATTCAGCAGGACCTCGGCGATGCCGCTCATGCCGGCCCCGCCAATACCTACGAAGTGGATGTTCTTGACAATATGCTTCATTGAATTCGTTTCACGATTTACCCGCCAACTGGCTGCAGATCTCGGCGACGCGCCGGGTTGCCTCCGGTTTGGCCAGGCCGCGCGCAGCGCGCGCCATGTCCTTCAATTGCGTCCGCGACAGGCCGGCGAGCGTCTTCGCCAGACCTTCCGCGGTCAGTTCGTTCTGTTGCACCAGCAACGCAGCGCCCTGCTTCGACAGGAACGTCGCGTTGGTGGTCTGGTGATCGTCCACCGCATGCGGAAACGGCACGAACAGCGCCGCCACACCGGCGGCCGCCACTTCGGAAACCGTCATCGCGCCCGCGCGGCAGATGACCAGATCGGCGTCGGCATAGGCCGCCGCCATGTCGTCGATGAATGGCACGGTATCGCCGGCCACGCCCGCCGCGGCGTAGTTCGCACGCAGCGTATCGATCTGTTTCACGCCGGCCTGATGCTTGACGACCGGGCGCTGCCCCTCGGGCAGCAGCGCGATCGCCTTCGGCACCACGTCGTTGAGTGCGGCCGCGCCAAGGCTGCCACCCACCACGAGCACGTGCAGCGGGCCGGTGCGATGGTCGTAGCGTGACTCCGGCGCCGGAATCTGCGCCAGTTCGGCCCGTACCGGATTGCCGGTCCATTCGCTGTTCGGCAACGTGTCCGGGAACGCGCAGAGCACGCGGTCCGCGACCTTCGCCAATACCTTGTTCGCCAGGCCAGCGATCGAGTTCTGTTCGTGCAGCACCAGTGGGCGCCCAAGCAGCGACGCCATCATCCCTGCCGGGAAGGTGATATAGCCGCCCATGCCGAGCACCACGTCCGGCTTCACCCGACGCAGCGCGCCGATGCTCTGCCAGAACGCGCGCAGCAGGTTCAGCGGAAGCAGGAGCTTGGTCAGCAGGCCCTTGCCACGCAGTCCACCGAACTGGATGTACTCCATCGGGATGTCGTGCTTCGGCACCAGCGTCGCTTCCATGCCCGTACGATTGCCGAGCCAGACCACGCGCCAGCCCTCGTCACGCAACGCACGCGCGACCGCCAGCCCCGGGAACACGTGGCCCCCGGTGCCGCCAGCCATCACGAGCAGCGTGCGTGCGGTCATACCTTCCCTCCGCGCATCAACACCCTGTTCTCGTAGTCAATGCGCAGGACAATCGCCAACGCCACACAGTTCATCAGGATGCCCGAGCCGCCATAGCTGACCAGTGGCAGCGTCAGGCCCTTGGTCGGCAGCAGGCCCAGGTTCACGCCCATGTTGATGAACGTTTGCCAGCCGATCCAGATGCCCATGCCCTTGGCCACCAGACCGGCGAAGGTACGGTCGAGCTGCAGCGCCGTACGGCCGATGTCGAAGCAGCGGCGGACCATCCAGTAGAACAGCACGATCATCACGAGCACGCCGATGAAGCCGAATTCCTCGCCGATCACCGCCAGGATGAAGTCAGTGTGGGCTTCCGGCAGGTAGTGCAATTTCTCGATGCTGCCGCCCAGGCCCACACCAGTCCATTCGCCACGGCCGAAGGCGATCAGCGAGTGCGTGAGCTGATAAGCCTTGCCGAGCGCGTTACTTTCTTCCCACGGATTCAGGTACGCAAAGATCCGCTCGCGACGCCACGGCGATGCCGTAATCAGCAGCGCGAACGCGCCCACGGCCACGCCGACCAGGCCGGCGAACAGCTTGCCGTTGATGCCGCCCAGGAACAAGATGCCCATCGCCACGGCCGCGATCACCAGGAACGCGCCCATATCGGGTTCGAGCAGTAGCAGCATCCCCACCACGACCACGGCCACCCCCATCGGAAGGAAGCCCTTCGAGACGGTCTGCATCCACTCCTGCTTGCGCACCGTGTAGTTGGCCGCGTACAGCACCACGGCCAGCTTCATCAGTTCGGACGGCTGGAAATTCATCAGGCCAAGCGGAATCCAGCGCCGCGCGCCGTTCACGCCCTTGCCGACGAACGGCACCAGCACGATCACCAGCAGGATCAGGGCGACGATGAACAGCTTCGGCGCGTAACGGTCCCAGACCTTCACTGGAATCTGGAACGCCACCAGCGCCGTGGAGAGTCCGATCACCAGGCTGAACGCGTGGCGCACCAGGAAATGGGCCTCGCGGTAGTTGGCGTAGCGCGGCGAGTCCGGCAGCGCGATCGACGCCGAGTAGACCATCACCAGGCCGAACGTCAGCAGTACGATCGCTACCCACAGCAGGGGCTGGTCGTACTCCATCATGCGGGAGCGGGTCGGCTTGACGCCGGACACCGCATCACGCAGGCCACCCCAGGCATTGCCAATGGTGGCGCCGATGAATCCGCTGCGCTTGACCTGCGAGTCGCTCATGGCATGATCCCCCGGGACAAAGCCAGTTCTTCCACCGCGCCGCGGAACACCTGGGCGCGATGCACGTAGTTACGGAACATGTCGAGGCTGGCGCAGGCCGGCGACAGCAGCACCACGTCGCCCGCTTCCGCGAGGCTGGCGGATTTCTCTACCGCTTCCTCCAGCGAGCCGGCGTCGATCAGCGGTTTGCCGGTCGCCTCCAGCGCTTCGCGCAGCGCGCCCGCATCCTTGCCGATCAGCACCACGGCGCGCGCGTATTGCGCCACCGGCGCGACCAGCGGCGAGAAATCCTGGCCCTTGCCCTCACCACCGGCGATCAGCACCACGTGCTTGTCCAGCCCGCTCAGTGCAGCCACGGTGGCGCCGACGTTCGTTCCCTTGCTGTCGTCGAAGTACTCGACTTCATCGATCGTTGCCACCCATTCCACGCGGTGCGGCTCGCCGCGATACTCGCGCAGGCCGTGCAGCAGCGCGTTCAGCGGCAGGTCGATCGCGCGGCACAGCGCCAGCGCGGCCATCGCGTTGGTGGCGTTGTGCATGCCACGGATGTGCAGCGCGTCGGCCGGCATCAGGCGCTTGTGGCGTACCGGCACGACGGCGTCGGCGGCGACATCGTCCTTCTTGCGGCGGCGCGGCTTCTGCTCGGCATCGGCTTCGGTGTCGGGCTCGGCCAGCACGAGCCATGGCATCCCGCCTTCGCGCAGCACGCCGTAGCTGCCCGGCGTCTCGGGCAGGTCGGTGCCGAACGTGACCAGCGTGGTGCCGCGGCGGGCCATGTTCATCGTCAGCGGGTCCTGCCGGTTGAGCACCTGCAGGCAACCCTTCTCGGCCGGGCCGAAGATGCGCGCCTTGGCGGCGGCATACGCTTCCATGCTGCCGTGCCAGTCGAGGTGGTCCTGCGTGACATTGAGCACCGTGGCCGCGTGCGGCGCCAGCGAGAACGTGTATTCGAGCTGGAAGCTGGACAGTTCGAGCACCCAGACATCGGGCAACGTGGCGCTTGCGATGCAGGCCGACAGCTTGTCCAGCGCGGACGGGCTGATATTGCCTGCCACGCCTACGGTCTTGCCTGCGCGCTCGATCAGCCGGCCGGTCAGCGCGGTGGTCGTGGTCTTGCCGTTGGTACCGGTGATGGCCAGCACGCGCGGGGCGTAGCCCGACGTGGCCTCCAGGTAGCCAATCGCCTGGGCGAACAGTTCGATCTCGCCCCAGACAGGAATACTGCGTGCCTGCGCCGCCTCGAGCAGCGCCCGCGTATTGGGTTCGAGCGGGGACAGCCCGGGGCTGATCGCCACCAGACCGATATCGTCGAGCAGGTTCTCGGTGAACTGCCCGCCCACGAACTGGGCCGTGGTCAGTTCCGCCTGCAGGAAGACAAGGTTGGCGGGCGCCTCGCGTGTGTCGGCCACGCGCACGCGGCAGCCATTCAGGCCGCACCAGCGTGCCATGGCCAGCCCCGATTCACCGAGGCCAAGTACCAGCACATGAGGTTTCTGCAACACGCCAAACACTTCGTTTTCCTGCCTTGTAGAGTCCGTAGATTAAAAATTTCAGCCCGGGTTCAGCGCAGCTTCAGCGACGACAACCCGATCAGCACCAGCAGCATCGTGATGATCCAGAAGCGCACCGTCACTTGTGTTTCCTTCCAGCCGCCCAGTTCGAAGTGGTGATGCAGCGGCGCCATGCGGAACAGCCGGCGGCCTTCGCCGTAACGACGCTTCGTGAACTTGAACCACGACACCTGGAGCATCACTGACAGCGTTTCCACCACGAAGATCCCGCCCATCACGAACAGCACGATCTCCTGGCGCACGATCACCGCGACCGTGCCCAGCGCCCCGCCCAGCGCCAGCGCGCCGACGTCACCCATGAACACGCGTGCCGGGTGGGCGTTGAACCAGAGGAACGCCAGACCCGCGCCGGCCATCGCCGAGCAGAAGATCAGCAGTTCGCCCGCGCCGGGAATGTGCGGGAACAGCAGGTACTTGCTGTAGACCGCATTGCCCATCACGTAGGCAAACACGCCAAGGCCGCCGCCCACCAACACCACGGGCATGATCACGAGGCCGTCCAGGCCGTCGGTCAGGTTCACCGCGTTGCTCGAGCCAACGATCACCAGATAGGTCAGCACGATGAAACCGGTCACGCCGAGCGGGTAGCTCACTTCCTTGAAGAAGGGCACGATCAGGTTCATCTTGTACGGCACGTCGGCGAACATGCCGCCCTCGATCCAGCTCAGGAACAGGCTCCAGATGCGCACGTTGCTGGCCTCGGACACCGAGAACGCCAGATACACGGCGGCAACCAGACCGATCAGCGTCTGCCAGAAAAACTTCTCGCGGCTCGACATGCCGCGCGGATCGCGATAGACCACCTTGCGGTAGTCGTCGACCCAGCCAATCGCGCCATAGCCCAGCGTCACGAGCAGCACAACCCAGATGAAGCGGTTGCCCCAGTCACACCAGAGTAATGTCGAGATCGCGATCGAGATCAGCACCAGCACGCCACCCATGGTCGGCGTGCCGGCCTTCACCAGGTGCGTCTGCGGGCCGATCGTGCGTACGGCCTGACCGATCTTCAGTTCGGTCAGGCGGCGAATCACCCACGGCCCGAAACCCAGGCCGATCACCAGCGCGGTGACGTTGGCCATCACCGCGCGGAAAGTCAGATAGTTGACGACCCGCAGGAAGCTGTAGTCGTTCTGCAGCCACTGGGCCAGTGTCAATAACATCGTTGGTCTGTTTCGTTAATGAGCGGAAGGTGATGCGACAAGCGCATCGACCATCCGTTCCATGCGCATGAAGCGCGATCCCTTCACCAGCACGGCCGCTGCATTGGCCACCGTGCCCTCCTTGTCTGCCTCCAGCGCCTGCGCCAGGTCTTCCGCGCGAGCGAAATACCGTGCGCCACCGCCATATGCCTGCACCGCGTGCGGTGCGAGTTCGCCTGTTGCCCAGAGCGCGTCGATGCCGCGCTCGCGCGCGTACGCACCGATCTCGGTGTGGAACATCGGACCCTGGTCCCCTACCTCGCCCATATCGCCCAGCACCAGCAGGCGCGGCGTCGCAAATCCGGCCAGCACGTCGATCGCGGCACGCATCGAATCCGGGTTGGCGTTGTACGTGTCGTCGATAACGACGATGCCCGCTGGCGTGTGCTTCACCTGCAGGCGGCCCTTCACGGCGGTGAAGCCGGCGATGCCGGTCTGGATCGCCGCCACATCGACGCCTGCGGCCAGCGCGCACGCCGTGGCCGCCAGCGCGTTGCGCACGTTGTGCACACCCAGCACCTGCAGGCGCAGCGTGAAGCGCAGGTCTGGCGCGGTCACGTCCAGCACCTGCACGCCATTCTCCAGCGATACCGTGGCCCGTACGTCAGCCGAAGCATCGGTCCCGAACGACAGCACCTTCCGTGTGCCGGCGGCCTGACGCCAGATGGCCGCATAGGCGCCACCGCTTTCGGCATCGACCGGAAACACGGCCACGCCATCGGCGGGCAGCGCGGCGATGGCGCTGGCGTGTTCATGCGCCACGGCCTCCACGCTGACCATGAATTCCTGGTGCTCGCGCTGGGCGTTGGTGACCACCGCCACGGTCGGCTGGGCAATGCCGGCCAGGTAGATCGTCTCACCCGGGTGATTCATGCCCAGTTCGAGCACGGCCAGCTTGTGATGCGCGCGCAGGCGCAGCACGGTCAGTGGCAGGCCGATATCGTTGTTCAGGTTGCCGCCCGTTGCCAGACGATCGCCCTCACCCACGGCCGCGGCAAAGATCGCCGCGATCATTTCCTTGACCGTGGTCTTGCCATTGCTGCCGGTCACGGCCACCGTCGGCGGCGTGAACGTGCGGCGCCAACCCGTGGCCAACTGGCCGAGGCCGGTGCGCGTGTCGGGCACGATCAGCGCCGGCACGTCGACGTCGACCTTGCGGCTCACCATCACCGCGGCGGCGCCGCGCGCGACCACATCGGCCAGAAAATCGTGGGCGTCGAAACGCTCACCCTTGAGCGCGACGAACAGGTCGCCGGGCTCGACGGTACGGCTGTCGGTATGCACGCGCGAAAACGAGCGCGCAGCATCTCCGGAAATACTTGCGCCGGCAATCCAGCCAGCGGCTTGCTGCAGAGTCGTCATCGGTTGGCGGTTCATGCCGACACCCCCCGCGCGCCCAGGGTCAGGCGCACGTGCTCGCGGTCGGAGAACGGGCGCTTGCGCCCCTGGATCTCCTGCGTGGCTTCGTGGCCCTTGCCGGCCACGAGCACCACGTCGGCCGGGGCGGCATGTTTGATGGCGTAGAGAATGGCGGCGGCGCGGTCCTCGATCAGCGCGGCGCGGGCGCGGTCGTTCATGCCGTCGGCGATCGCTTCAAGGATCTCGCGCGGATCTTCGCTGCGCGGGTTGTCACTGGTCAGCACCACTTCATCGGCCAGGCGCTCGGCCACTTCGCCCATCAGCGGGCGCTTGGTGGCGTCGCGATCCCCGCCGCAGCCGAACACGCACCAGAGCTTGCCTTGACGCGCCTGGGCCACGGGCCGCAGCGCGATCAGCGTCTGGACCAGCGCATCGGGCGTATGGGCGTAGTCGACCACGGCCAGCGGGGCATCGTGGCCGCCGAACAATTCCATGCGACCATCGACCGGCGTCAGGCGACGCAGCGCATCGATGGCGGCATCCCAGGTCACGCCCTGCGCCAGCGCGGCGCCGAGCACGGCCAGCAGATTGCTGACGTTGAATGCTCCGATCATCGGCGTGGTCACGTCCGCGGTGCCGAAACTGCCATCGACGTGGAACGCCGTGCCGGCGCCAGTGGCCCGCACGCCAGTCGCGCGCAGCCACTGGCCGCGTGCCGTCGAAGCGCCGGCCTTGCCGTCGATGCCATATTCAATGACTTGCGGGGCTCTCACGGCCACCGCGTTGCTGGCTAGCAGGCGCTGGCCCATGCCATCGTCGCGATTGATCACCGCCGCCTTGAGGCCGTCCCACGCAAACAGGCGCGCCTTGGCTGCCTCGTACTCGGCCATCGTGCCGTGGTAGTCGAGGTGGTCCTGGGTCAGGTTGGTCAGCACGGCAACGGCAAACCCGGTGCCGGCCACGCGGCCCTGCTCCAGCCCATGCGAGGAAACTTCCATCGCCACGGCGCGCGCGCCGGCATCGTGCAGTTCGGCCAGGCTGGCCTGCAACTGCACGGCGTCCGGCGTGGTGAAGCCGGTGAGCTTGAGCGCGTCGGGGAAGCCCGAGCCGAGCGTGCCGATCGTCGCGCATCGCGTGCCTGCAATCTGCAGCAGGCGTGCCAGCCATTGCGCGCACGAGGTCTTGCCGTTGGTGCCCGTGACGCCGGTAACCGTCAGATTGCACGCGGCGATGCCGTACCAGCCAGCCGCGATGGGGCCTGCCAGTTCGTGCAGGTGGGACACTGCCAGGTGGGGCACGCGATCGTCATGGGGCCATGCGAAGTTGTCAGCCTCGTAGACGACGGCCGACGCGCCGGCAGCGATTGCCTTGTCGATATGCGGACGACCATCGGTAGCCAGACGCTCATTGCCCAGCACATAGGCGAAGAACACGTCGCCCGGTTGCAGGCGGCGCGTATCGCCGGTCAACTGCGCGTTTTCCGGGACGTGCGTACGCAGCCAGGCCAGCGCGTTGCTGGCCTGGGCGGAGACTTCAAGCGGAAGCAGCGGCTGGCGCGTCATTGGGTGGCGCTCCATGGTTCGCTCTCAGGCACCTTGTCGGTGACCATCAACTGCCGGATCGGCGAGTCGGGCTGGACATTCAGCGCGCGCAGAGCGCCGCCGGTGATGGCCGAGAAGACCGGGCCGGCGACCGCGCCACCGTAGTGGCTGCCGGAGGTCGGCTCGTCCACGCTGACAGCCACGATCACGCGCGGGTTCGACATCGGCGCCAGGCCGATGAACGAGGCGCGGTACTTGCTGCGGTCGTAGCCGCGGCCCACGTGCTTGTATGCAGTGCCGGTCTTGCCGCCGACGCGGTAGCCCATCACCTGGGCCTCCGGCGCGGTACCGCCGGGCGCGGTCACGGTTTCGAGCATGCCGCGCACCTGGCGGGCAACCTGCGGCGACAGGATGCGCTCGCCGTCTGTCGGGCCGTTGGTCTTGAAGATCGACACGGGAATCAGCTCGCCGTCATGCGCGAAGATCGTATAGGCGTGCGCGATCTGGAACAGCGACACCGAGAGGCCATAGCCATAGGACATCGTCGCCTGCTCGATTGGGCGCCAGCTCTTCCACGGCCGCACGCGACCCGCCACGGCACCCGGGAAGCCGATCTTTGGCGCCTGCCCCAGGCCGACGCTGGTAAACATGTCCCACATTTCCTGCGGCTTCATCATCATCGCGATCTTCGTCGTGCCGATGTTGCTCGACTTCTGGATCACGCCGCCCACCGTGAGCGTGCCGTAGTTGTGGGTATCGGAGATCGTCGCGCCTTCGAAGTTGAACTTGCCGGTCGTCACGATGGTCGTCGACGGCGTCACGCGTCCAAGCTGCAGCGCCAGCCCGATCGAGATCGGCTTCATCATCGAGCCGGGCTCGAAGGTATCGGTCAGCACACGGTTGCGAAGCTGCTCGCCCGACAGGCGGCTGCGGTCGTTCGGGTTGTAGGTCGGCCAGTTGGCCAGCGCCAGCACCTCGCCGGTCTGCGCATCGAGCACCACGGCGCTGGCGGCCTTAGCCTTGCTACGCTCGACCACGGCCTTGACCTCGTTGTAGGCCAGGTACTGGATCTTGGCGTCGATCGACAGCTGCATGTCCTCGCCGTCGCGCGGGGTCTTCAGGATGCCAACGTCCTCCACCACGCGGCCCAGGCGATCCTTGATCACCTGACGCGCGCCGGCACGGCCTGCCAGCACGCTTTCACGCGCCAGTTCCACGCCTTCCTGCCCCTTGTCCTCGACGTTGGTGAAGCCGACGATATGCGCCATCGCCTCGCCTTCGGGATAGAAGCGCTTGTATTCGCGAGTCTGGTGAACGCCATCGATCTTGAGCGCGGCGATCTTGTCGGCCGCATCGGGCAGCACCTGGCGCTTCAGGTAGACGAAGCTCTTGTCCTCGTTGAACTTGGCGCGCAGTTCCTTCTCGGACATGTCCAGCAGCTTGGCCAATTGGCGCATGCGCTGCGGATCGAGATCGTTCGGCACATCCTCAGGCACGGCCCAGATCGCCTTGACCGGCAGGCTGGTGGCCAGCACCAGGCCGTTGCGATCCAGGATCTTGCCGCGCGTGGCGGGCAGCTCCAGCGTGCGCTGGAAGCGCTTCTTGCCCTCCATCTCGTAGAACTGGTTGCCCGGGCCCTGAATCCACATCGCGCGCGCGGCCAGCGCCAGGAACGCGGCGAACATCAGGAACACCACGAACTTCGAGCGCCACATCGGCAGGCGCAGACCCAGCACCGGGCTGGCGGAGAACTGGCCGGTGCGCGGACGGGCTGCCTCGCCGCGCGACTTGTTGCCGGCGCGGGCGCGGTTCATGGTTGGCCGGGCCATGCTCATTTGGCTGCCCCCTCTGCGGGTTGTTCGGCATCCGGCGGCGTCGATGGCAGCACCACGCCCTGCAGATACTGGGTACGACCGGCCACCGCCGGCGACATCTTGAGCTGCGTGCGCGCGGCCTCGGCAATGCGCGCGCTCTTGCTGAGCGAGCTTTGCTGGTACTGCAGGCGCGACCAGTCGATATCGAGCTGCTTCTCCTCCGACTGCGCGCGTTCGAGTGCCACGAACAGCGTGCGTGCCTGATGCTGCGCGCTGACCAGCGACAGCGCGCAGAACAACAGGGCGGCAAGGAGGAAGAAGGTCAGGCGGTTCATGCCGACTGCTCTCCGAGTTTTTCGGCCACGCGCATCACCGCGGAACGGGCGCGCGGGTTGCCGGCCACCTCTTCGGCGCCCGGCTTGAATCGGCCCAGCAGTTTCATCGTCGGCTGCGGCAGGTCGGCCGCGCGCAACGGTGCGCGGCGCAGGGCCGGATCGGCATCCCGCTCGGGACGGGCGTGCGCCTGCATGAACCGTTTGACGATACGGTCCTCGAGCGAGTGAAAGCTGATCACCACGAGGCGGCCCCCGACCTGAAGCAGTTCGTACGCCGCCTTCAGGCCTCTTTCGAGGTCCTCAAGCTCTTGATTGATGTAAATCCGTAAAGCTTGAAAGGTGCGGGTCGCAGGGTCCTGGCCCTTCTCGCGTGTTTTGACGGCTTTCGCCACGAGCGCGGCAAGGTCTGAAGTAGTGGCGAGTGCTCCGCCATCGCCGGATTCGCGCCGGCGAGCAACAATCGCCTTTGCAATCTGTAGAGCAAACCGTTCTTCCCCATAGTCTCGTATCACCCTGGCAATGTCATGCTCGTCCGCTTGTGCAAGCCACTCGGCGGCGGTAATGCCGCGCGTGGTGTCCATGCGCATGTCCAGCGGGCCCTCGAAACGAAAGGAAAACCCCCTCGCTGCCTCGTCGATCTGGGGCGAGCTGATTCCCAGGTCGAGCAGCACGCCAGCTACCGGGCCACGGCCGGCCAGCCGATCGCCCATTTCCGCAAAGCTCGCGTGCTCAATGGAGAAGCGGGCATCCTTGATGGTGCCCGCTTCTGCGATTGCTGCCGGATCCTTGTCGAAGGCGACCAGGGTGCCGGCCGGCCCCAGCCGGGCCAGTACTGCCCGGCTGTGCCCCCCTCTGCCGAAGGTGCCGTCCACATAGGCGCCGTCGGGCCGCCAGACGAGCGCATCGACGGCCTCGTCCAGCAACACGGTGCGATGGCGCAGGGTGGTGGTCCCCGGCGATTCGGTAGGGCTCATGACCTCTTCAGAAGGAGAAATTCTTCAATGCTTCCGGCATGCCTTGCGCCATCGCTGCCTGTTCCTTGGCGGCGTAGGTCGCGGCATCCCAAACTTCGAAGTGGCTGCCCATGCCGAGCAGCATCACTTCCTTGTCGAGCATGGCGGCACTGCGCAATTCCGGTGCTATCAGCACGCGGCCTGCGCCGTCCATATCCACGTCGGCGGCGTTACCGAGGAAAATCCGCTTCCACCAATGGGCATCCATCGGCAGCGCCGCTATACGGCCTCGGAAAACCTCCCACTCAGGGCGGGGAAAGAGCAACAGGCATCCATCCGGGTGCTTGGTCAGCGTAACCCGGCCCTCGGCCTGTGTTTGCAGCGCTTCGCGGTGCCTGGCCGGAATGGACATCCGACCCTTGGCATCAAGCGAAAGCGCCGATGCTCCCTGAAACAAGCTCGCCCCCCTGGTAGCCGTCGGCCTCAGAGCCGTCCGGCAGGTCGATTCATCCCTTCCGCTACCAGTTCGGTCTGAGATAAATCATCGCAGAGCCAACCCGGTTTTTCACACAAAAATACACTTCCTCACACTATTTCCCACTTTAGAGGAAGCGTTTTGGCGGGTCAAGGCTCGCTATGGGGCAAGAAACAAGCTTTTTTTAATCAGAACAAAGACTTAGCGCGTCAACCTCACGCACCGCAAAGGTGATTCCTTAATGAAATGAAGAACTTGGGGAGGAAAGCAGAGAAACCACCTGAGAACTACCGGAGGGAATACTGCCGACAGCGTGAAACGCCATCGGTTTCACGCCGTCGGGAAGGATACAACGTTTTGCTGTCAGCCCCTGTCAGGCAAGGGCTCAGGGGACTTTTCCACAACCACCACAGGCAGGTCCGCGACCCATCGCGAATTGGATCGCGACGAAGCGCTTCGAGACGCGCCGATCCTTATCGATCAGATGCGGTAGGCGGTGGTGGTCATGACGCGCGATGCGACTTGCATCAATGCGCGAACTGGTCCCGGCAGTGGGATACCCCCTGCGTTCCTCGCGGCATCGCCGTGGCGGACCTCGTCGTCGCGCATTTGTTCGAGGATTGCGCGCGAGCGGCTGTCCGTGGTGGGCAGGCGGTCGAGGTGGCTGGTCAGATGATGCTCGACCTGACGCTCAGTCTCGGCCACGAAGCCAAGGCTGACCTTGTCGCCGGCGCGTCCCGCCAGAACGCCGATCGCGAACGCGCCGGCATACCAGACGGGATTCAGCAGGCTCGGACGCGAGCCCAGTTCACGCAGGCGGTCCGCGCACCAGGCCAGATGATCCTCTTCCTCTTTGGCGGCAGCATCCATCTGCGCGCGCACGGCCGGCGTTCGCGCGGTCAGCTTCTGCGCCTGGTAGAGGGCCTGGGCGCAAACCTCTCCAACATGATTGATGCGCATGAGGCCGGATACGTGGCGACGCTCCTCGGGGTTCATCTGCTCCGTTTCCGGAGCCAGCCTGTCTGCAGGGTTGGCGCGCTCCGCGCGGGTCGCACCGGCAATCGCGCGCAACGCGACATCGAATTCTCGGATCAACGTATCCATGTCTGTCTAGGGATGGTCTGCGCGCATATCGAACCTTCGCCCCACTGAAGAGGTAGGTCGCACCAAACGCGCCTTCGGGAATTCCCCCATTGTACCCGCGCGACCCGCGCGAGGCCCGCAACATCGCCCGCAACGCCGCGTCTGTGCTGGCATCTGTCGCTTACAGGTACTTAAAAACCCTGAGTTGTGAAAACCAGACAAGACGTTTACCACAGGGTCAAAAGAAGTGCTCTTTTGTTAGAGTGGTCGGCAGCTTCCAAGGAAGTCAAGTGCGGAAGGGTGTAGAGGGCTGACTTATGGAGGTCCCTTCCGGGCTTTATCTAATAATTCTTAAGTGGAGATCACCCAGCATGAAAAAGTCGCTTCTCGCGCTTGCCGCGATGAGCGCGTTTGCCACTGCGGCAAATGCGCAATCGAGCGTGACCCTTTATGGTGTCGTGGACTTGCCGATCGAATACACGAACCACCTGGCACCGGGCCTGGGCGCCCCTAACGCCAGCGGCGTTCCTCAAGCGGCGCCGGGCGGCGGCAGCCGTGTTGGTCTGTCTGGCGGCGGCGGCCTGTCCGGCTCGCGTTGGGGCCTGCGTGGCACCGAAGATCTGGGCGGCGGCCTGAAGGCACTGTTCGTGCTGGAAAGCGGCTTTGGCCTTGACGATGGCAAGTCGCAGCAAGGCGGCCGCCTCTTCGGTCGTCAGGCATTCGTGGGTCTGCAAAGCGATACGCTGGGTCGCGTGACCTTCGGTCGCCAGTACACCACGATGTTCGACATGTTCGCGAACTTCTCGCCGACCGGCTACGCGACGCTGTATGAACCGGTGGTGGCCCAACTGGGTACGAACTTCCGCTCGGACAACACGGCCAAGTACACCGCCGTGATCGGCCCAGTCACCGCCGAGGCGCACTGGAGCTTCGGCACGGGCGTCGGCGCGATCGGCACGACCCCGCTGGCCGGCGGCGGTGCTGGCGAAGTGCCGGGCAACTTCAACAACAACGCAGGCGGTGGCGCTGGCGTGCTGTACATGAGCGGCCCCCTTGGCCTGACGGTTGCCTATGACGAATGGCGTCCGGCGGTCAACATTGGCTCGCCTGGCCGGTCGCGCAAGATCGGCGCAGCCGGTAGCTACACGTATGGCCCGGCCAAGCTGATGGCTGGTTACCGCTATGGCCGTACCACGGACAGCAGCGGCAACGAACTGATCCGCGACAACTACTACTGGATCGGCTTGAACTATCAGGTCAGCGCTCCGCTGGGTCTGACGCTGGCCTACTTCTACGACGACGTCACGCAGCTGCGCGCCCCTGCCGGGGTTGGCCAGGCCGCCCTGCCGTCGAACAATCCCGCCAACCCGTGGCAGATCAGCTTCGTGGCCGACTACAACTTCTCGAAGCGCACCGACGTCTACCTGACGATGGCCTACGCGAAGAACTCGGGCCTGAACTTCGACACGTCGGCGGTCAGCTTCGCCAACGGCTACTACCTGCAGCAAGGCGCCAACAGCCAGGTCGGCGTGGCCCTGGGTATTCGCCACAAGTTCTGATCGAACCGATTCATCGTTCCTTTCAAGGCGCCCACGGGCGCCTTTTTTTTTGCCAGATGCGAGACACGCATAAGGGCTTCACCCCATCCGCCAGGTGGCGGGCACCAGACTAGAATGGCTCCGAGACCGGGACAACCGGCCATTAGCCGGCCCTTATACGGAGACCTCGCCATGTCACACCCACGCCGGCGCACTGTCGCGCTGCTGCTTTCGATTGCCCTGAGCCCGCTGGCGGCCGCTTCGGCCCATGCAGCCGACGCCTATCCCACCAAGCCGATCCGTCTGGTCGTGCCATTCCCGGCCGGCGGCACCACTGACATCCTGGCGCGCGCAGTCTCTGCTGAATTGTCGAAGCTGCCCGGCTGGAACGTGGTGGTCGACAACAAACCCGGCGCCGGCGGCAATATCGGCTCGGACATCGTCGCTAAGTCGGCGCCGGACGGCTACACGCTGCTGATGGGCACCGTAGGGACGCACGGCATCAACCAGTCGCTGTACGGCAAGCTGCCGTACGACCCGATCAAGGACTTCGCGCCGATCACCGAGGTGGCGTCGGTACCCAATGTGCTGGAGGTGAACCCCGCCTTCGCGCAACAGAACAAGATCAATACCGTCAACGATCTCATTGCCTACGCACGGGCTAATCCTGGCAAGCTGAACATGGCATCGAGCGGCAACGGCACGTCGATCCACCTGGCCGGCGAGCTGTTCAAGACCCAGACCAAGACCTACATGGTCCACTTCCCGTACCGCGGCAGCGGCCCCGCGCTGACCGACATGACGGGCGGCACGATGCAGGTGATGTTCGACAACCTGCCTTCCTCCATGGCGCTGATCAAGGCCGGCAAGCTCAAGGCGCTGGCCGTGACCAGCGCCAAGCCGTCGCCGGCGCTGCCCGGCGTGCCCACCGTGGCGGCCGCGGCGAACCTGCCGAGCTATGAGGCCAGTTCGTGGTTCGGGCTGCTGGCACCGGCTGGCACGTCGCCGGAGATCATCCATCGCATCCAGCAGGAAGTCGCCAAGAGCCTGAGCACCCCTGCCGTGCGCGACCGAATGATGGCCCAGGGCGCCGATCCGGTCGGCAACACACCCGACCAGTTCGCCGCTCTCATCCGCGCCGAGCACATCAAATGGGCCAAGGTGGTCAAGGATTCCGGCGCAAAGGTCGACTGACGACAACCGATCGTGGCCGGGCAAGGCATATACTTGAAATATCAAGTTTTCGCCTGCCCTAACCACGATGCCCAATCCTTCCTCCGCCAGCAATACCGACGAGCCGGCGCCGGTCGATCTGGAGACCAGCGCTGGCGACTCGGAGCATGAGGCGCTGCGCCTCTGGCTGCGCCTGCTGACCTGCACGAACCTGATCGAGGGCGACATCCGTTCGCGGCTACGTCAGGATTTCGCGGTCACCTTGCCCCGCTTCGATCTGATGTCGCAGCTCGATCGGCATCCTGAGGGCCTCAAGATGGGCGAGTTGTCTCGCCGCATGATGGTGACCGGTGGCAATGTCACCGGCATCACCGACCAGTTGCAGCAGGAAGGCCTGGTCACGCGCGAGGCGCTGCCCACCGATCGCCGCGCCTATCTGATCCGCCTGACGCCTGCCGGCCGGGCAGCGTTCTCCAGCATGGCGCGCGCGCACGAGGGGTGGATCGAGCAATTGTTCTCCGGCCTGGCCGAAACCGATCGCCGCGCGCTGTTCCGGCTGCTCGGCCGCCTCAAGACCAGCCTGCCCACGTCATGACCCAGTTACTGTCTCGTCCGCTGCAACTCATCGGCATCTTGTCCACCGCGTGCGTCGTGGCGGCATGTGCCTCCTCGACGCCTTCGGGCCCGCAGATCACCCCGGTGAACGCGACAGTCAAGCTCGGACGCGTCACCGAAAAGACGTTCCTGACGCGGATCGACGTCGCGAATCCGAACGACAGCGGCTACGGTGTCGGTGTGGGAGCCGCCGGTGTTGGCGGCGGTAGTGGCGGTGGCGGCGTTGGTGTGGGATTCTCGATGGATCTGACCCGCCTGTTCAACCGGCAGCCGCCTCAGCAGATGGATCTCTACCAGTACAAGGTACGGGCGGCCGATGGCACCATGGCGCAGGTGAATGCGCCGGCGGCGCCGGGACTGGAGCCCGGCGCGTGTGTGCGGCTGATCTATCCGGACGGATCGACACAACCGCAGATGGCGCCGTCAAACGAGTGTTGAGGCGCCAGATCCTGCGTCAGGCTGCCTTGCGGCTATCGCGCAGTTCGCGGCGCAGGATCTTGCCGACATTGGTCTTCGGCAGTTCGGTACGGAACTCGACGTACTTGGGGCGCTTGTAGCCGGTCAGGCGTTCCTTGCAGAACGCAATCACGTCGGCCTCGGACAACGCCGGGTCCTTCTTGACCACGAACAGCTTCACCACCTCGCCCGAGTGCTGGTCCGGCACGCCCACGGCGGCGACTTCCAGCACGCCCGGGCATTCCGCCACCACGCCTTCCACTTCGTTCGGATACACATTGAAGCCCGACACCAGGATCATGTCCTTCTTGCGATCGACGATCTTGGTATAGCCGCGCTCGTCCATCACGCCGATGTCGCCCGTCTTGAAGAAGCCGTCGGCGGTCATGACCTTGGCGGTCTCGTCGGGGCGATTCCAGTAGCCGGCCATCACCTGCGGCCCGCGCAGGCAGATTTCGCCCGGCTGGCCGAGCGGCAGTTCGTTGCCGTCGTCGTCGCGGATCGACACGTCGGTCGACGGCAGCGGCAGACCAATCGTGCCGGAGAACGCATCGGTATCGGTCGGATTGCAGGTGGCCGACGGCGAGGTTTCGGACAGGCCGTAGCCTTCGATGATCGGGCAGCCCGTCTTCGCCAGCCAGTTCTTGGCCACGGCTTCCTGCACGGCCATGCCGCCGCCATTGGCCACGCGCAGGCCCGAGAAATCGATCTTGGCGAAGTCCGGATGATTCAGCAGCGCGTTGTAGAGCGTGTTCACGGCCGGGAACATGTGGAACTTGTACTTCTGCAGTTCCTTGATGAAGCCCGGGATATCGCGCGGATTCGGGATCAGGATGCTCAGGCCACCGCTGCGCATCCCCAGCAGGCAGCAGACGGTCAGCGCGAAGATGTGGTACAGCGGCAGCGCGGTGATGGTGACCACCTGGTCGATAGGCGCGCCCTTGGCCAGCGCCGGCTGCATCCACGCTTCGGACTGCAGCACGTTGGCCACGATGTTCCGATGCAGCAACGTGGCCCCCTTCGACACGCCGGTGGTCCCGCCCGTGTACTGCAGGAACGCCACGTCATCGGGACCGGTATTGACCGGCTTCAGCGTCATCTTGCGGCCTTCGGCCAGCACGTCCTTGAAGCGCACGCAGTGGGGCAGCTCCCAGGCCGGCACCATCTTCTTGACGTTACGGACCACGAAATTGACGATCGCGCCCTTCACCGTACCAAGCAGGTCGCCCATGCTGGCCACCACGACGTGTTTGACCGGCGTGGCCGACAGCACGGCCTGCAGCGTCGACGCGAAGTTCTCGAGGATGACGATCGCCTCGGCGCCGCTGTCCTTGAGCTGGTGCTCGAGTTCACGCGGCGTGTAGAGCGGATTGACGTTGACCACCACGTAGCCGGCCCGCAGCACGGCCGCCAGCACCACCGGATACTGCAGCACGTTCGGCATCATGATCGCAACGCGCGCGCCGGGGCGCAGGCCCCGCGACTGCAGCCACGCGGCGAAGGCGTGAGAAAGCTGATCGAGTTCGCCGTAGGTCATCGCATGGTCCATGCAGATGAATGCCCGGCGATCGGCATAGGTACGGAACGATTCCTCGAGCAACTGGGCCAGTGAACGGAACTGGCTGGCGTCAATCTCTGCTGGCACGCCTGCCGGATAGTTTTTCAGCCACAGCTTTTCCATACCGTCTCCTGAATTTCTGAATGGTCGTTCGATTTTTTCGCAATGCTAAACGCGCGATGCTATCGAGACAACACGTTAGACGAAGTCCTCCACGAATACGACCGTGAAATCATGGATTATGCGTCACCCAATAAGATGACCAAGGGAATACCCTGACGGCCTCAACCGGCTTTGACTGCGGTCAATTCGGCAGGACCAGTTTCATCATGTTCCTGGCCAACTCCTGCGCCAGCGTCTCTGGGTCCATGCGTCCCGGCTCGTGCCAGGTGTACATGAATCCAATCACGCCGCCCATGGAATGCGCGGTCACGCGCGCATCGCCAAACTCGAACACGCCTGCCTCGCGTCCTTCTTCCAGAAGCGCGTACAGGTCGCGATAGAAATCGCGCGCCATGGTGTTGAGCCAGTCCACCGTGTCCGGCCTCAGGTACTGGTTGTCGCGGAAGCTCAGGGCGGCGGCCACATGGCAGCGGACACAGCGTCGCGCCATTTCCAGCAAGCAGGCGCTCAGCCGTTCACGAACCGGCAGTGCCGGGTCGGCGGTCTCGCGGATCACCGTCAGACAGGTCTGTGCCGACTCGCGGCACAGGATGTCGAAGATCTCGTATTTGTCAGCGAAGTAGTAATAGACGGCGGGCTTGGTCACGCCGAGCGCCCGGCACAGATCGTTCATCGTCATGCCTGGGTAGCCCTTCGTGTAGAAGAGCTGGCCCGCCGCGTCGAGAATCTGGCGACGACGCGCTTCCTGACGTTCGGCGACGTGCGCACGCGCAGGGCCGCTTTCTGCCAGCGTGGTGGCTTCGGTGGCACGAGGCGTATGGCCGGTTCTTTTGAGGGCGCGAGGCATGTCGGCCATTCTCGCACGGCCCGCGCGCACCACCATTGGGAAACTCCCGCGATTGACCTCTGCGGCTACTGCCCCTGGCTGGTAGCGGATGTCTGACTGCCGGCGTCCGTCGCACGCAAGGCGGTCAGCGGCTTCACCTCGGTGGCGGGCGGCGCCAGCTTGCGCAAAGCCGCGTCGCGCTCTGCCGGTGGGAGATCGCCGATCTTGCGCGCGGCTGCGTAGAAGCGCTCCCAGTCACCATCACATTGCGCCAGTAACGCGGCAAAAGCCGGCACCCATTGCTGATACGTGGCGACAGCGGCGAGATGGGCGTTGGTCAGTGGCTGCTCGAACCATCGGTCATAGCCACTGTAGCCGCCCCACTCGTCCTTCTTGAGGTTCGCGTACGTCTGGCGCAGTTCGTCGAAGATGCGCGCCTTGCCTTGCCGCTTGGCGCCATCGTCGAGCGGCGAATGGTAAAGCTCGACCAGTTGTTCGCGCGCGCCCAGCAGCATGGTGCGGAACTGGCGCCGCCGCTTGTCGTAGATCTGATAGCTGGCGCGCACCTCGGGCGATCCTTCCTGCGCGAGCCAGCGTTCGACGCCGGCCGTCTCCACCGCCGTGGCAAACGATTCGTTGAACGCCGTGTCGTTGCGCACGTAGACCACCTGATGCGCCAACTCGTGGAAGATCAGCCGCGCCAGTTCGCCTTCGGGCAGGTAGACGAAGGTGTTGAGCAGCGGGTCGTCGAAGTAGCCAAGCGTGGAATACGCGGGGATGCCGGCCACATAGGCCTCCAGCCCGTCACGGCGCAGCCCCAGTGCGTAGTGGTCGGCAGCTTTCTGGTCGTAATAGCCCCGATAGGTGATGCAACCGACGATTGGAAAGCACCACTTGCGCAGATCCATCGACAGCTCGGGCGTGGCAAACACGCTCCACACTACATAGGGACGATGCAGGTTGGCGTAGCGGCGATAGCTGCCGTTGTCAGGCAGCTTCAACTCGCGCGAGGCGTAGTCGCGGATCTCGCGGGCCAGCGTCAGACGCTGAGCCAGGCGCGCATCGTGGGCGTCATTGGCCGTGGCAATGGCATCGTCGATCGGTTGTGCCTGCGCCATCACGCCGAGATGGCCGCCGATCGACTGATAGTAGTAGCCGAGTGTGTCGCAACCGGCCACCAGCAACGCCGCGCCGAGCACCGCCAGGGCACTCGCCAGGCGCCGGCGGGCCGGCCAGCGGATCATGATGCCAGCGCCTCGGCGGGCACCGGCACCGGCTCCACTTCGACCAGGCAATCGTAGAACACCGGCGCGCGCCCCAGGTCCGTCAATCGCTGGCTGGTCAGTTCGTTGGCGTTCTTGCCATCCGGCGCGAGCTTCTTCCACCAGATCGACAGGCCGACGACCAGCCCCTGCCGGGCGCGGTCGGTCACGCGGGCACGCGCCTGCATGCTGCCGCGATCGTTGAAGGCGCGGACCTGCGCACCATTGGCAATGCCACGCGCCGCGGCGTCGAGCGGATGGATGTCGAGATGCGGCTCGCCTTCGGTGGCGCGCAGGCTGTCGACATTGACGAATGTGCTGTTGAGGAAGTTGCGTGCCGGCGGCGAGATCATCGCCAGCGGGTAACGCGCGAACAGTTCGGGGGCCGAGGAAGGCGCTTCGTACGGCGGCACGTAGGCGGGAACGGGATCAAGCCCCTCTCGCGCCATTGTCTCCGAATAGAACTCGCACTTGCCCGATGCCGACGGGAAGCCGCCCTCGGCGAACGGCGCCTTGGCGATATTCAGTTTCTGCCAGCCCCGGGCCTTGAGGGAATCCCAGCTAATACCCGCCGCGCGCTTGTCGTCACGCAGGACGGCCTGCGATGCGATCGCCTCGTCGCTGTCGGCAAAGCAGGACTCCGTGAATCCCATGCGCGCGGCCAGCCGGCGGAAGATCTCGGTGTTCGGCAGCGCCTGCCCGAGCGGCTCCACCGCCTGGTTGTTCGCCAGGAAGTAAGTGTGGCCGTAGGCCTTGTGCACATCAACGTGCTCGAGCTGCGTCGTGGCCGGCAGCACGATATCGGCGTAATCGGCCGTATCGGTCCGGAAGTGCTCCAGTACTACCGTGAACAGGTCGTCGCGTCCAAACCCGGCTGCCACCCTCCCCGATTCCGGCGCCACTGCCACGGGGTTGCTGTTGTAGACCACCACGGCTTCGATCTTCGGGCCGTTGCCGGTGGTGCCGTCGTCCAGCAGCGCGTCGCCGATCGTGCTCATGTTGATCGTGCGCGGCAGGTTCGGCCAGCCAGGCAGCAGGTCGGGCCGTTGCAGCGCCGCGTTGTCGACCGGGAAGAAGCCCGACGTCGACAACAGCAGGCCGCCTGCGGCCTCGCGCCATGCACCGACCAGCGAAGGCAGGCACGCCACGGCACGCACTGCCTGGCCGCCACCGTGCACGCGCTGCATCCCGTAATTCAGGCGGATCGCCACCGGTTGGCGCTCGCGCACGGCGAGTTTGCCGTACAGCCCGGCGAGCCACTCGATGTCATCGACCGGAATCCCGCAGATCCGCGCCGCCGTTTCCGGCGAGAACTGCATCGCCCGTTCGCGCAGCGCATCGAAGCCAACGGTATGGCGGGCGACGTAGTCGTGGTCGATCAGGTCGTCGCGAATCAGCACGTGCATCATCGCCAGCGCCAGCGCGGCGTCGGTGCCCGGCATCGGCGCGATATGACGATGGCATTTCTCCGCCGTCAGCGAGCGGTACGGGTCGATCGCCACCAGCGTCGCGCCACGGCGCTTGGCTTCCTGGGCGCGCGTCCAGAAATGCAGGTTCGACGTAATCGGATTGCTGCCCCAGATAATGATCAGCTTCGCGTCGACCACCTGCTCCATGTCCATGCCGACGCTAGCGCCGTAGGTATGGCGCAGGGCCGTGGCGCCCGCACTGGCGCAGATCGTGCGATCGAGCAGCGAGGCGCCGAGCTTGTGGAAGAAGCGCGCTGCCATGCTCTCGCCCTGTACCAGGCCCATCGTGCCGGCGTAGCTGTAGGGAACGATCGCCTCAGGATTCCGGGCGGCGATCGATGACAGCCGCCCGGCAATTTCGTCGAGCGCCTCGTCCCACGAAATTGGCTCGAACCTGCCCTCGCCCTTCTTGCCCACGCGCCGCAGCGGGGTCAACAGCCGGTCCGGGTGATAGGTGCGTTCGGTATAGCGCGAAACCTTGGTGCAGAGCACACCCTGGGTGCCCGGATGCTCGGGGTCTCCGGCGACCTTGATCGCCCGGCCGTCTTCGACGGTGACGAGCAGTGCACAGGTATCGGGGCAATCGTGGGGGCAGGCGGCGCGGACGATGCGGGTGGCCATGGCGGTATCGGCAGGCAGATAACTTCAGTGGGGCGCCCGGTGTGGGCAATGAAGTACGGCGAACGGGCCAGCGTCAGGGCGAATCGAACTTCGCCTCTTCCATGTTCCGCCATGTGACTGTGGCGCAACGGCCTCGCCAGAACATTCCCAACCGGGAGAAATTGTTTGGCTCCGATTGTATTCGATTATGATGTGCCGGCGCGTTCCGCCCCCTGGGTCGGAAAGAACCCGCAGCGACGTCAGATCGCGAGGGGACGCGGATCCGAGAAGCAACACAGCAGTAACAAGAATGGTTGACGGATTTTTTGACGGGGATTCACATGGTTTTGCAATCTAGGGTCAATCGCCGGACATTTGCCGGCCTGCTGATGGCATGCGCCATCGGTAGCTGCGGCGTGACTGGCGCCGCCTTTGCCGCCAACACCACGGCTGGCGAAACGGGCGTCACCACCGACACCATCCTGCTGGGCCAGTCGGCCGCGCTGTCCGGCCCCACGGCCGTGCTCGGCAAGCAGATGAACGCCGGCGCCCGCCTCTACTTCGACTACATCAACAAGCAGGGCGGCGTGTTCGGCCGCAAGATCGAGCTCAAGGCGCTCGACGACATGTACGAGCCGGAAGAGGCCGTCAGGAATACGAAGAAGCTGATCGAGGAAGACCGGGTCTTCGCCCTGTTCGGCTACGTGGGCACACCGACCAGCCAGGCCGTGATGCCGCTGGTCAACCAGGCACGCATCCCGTTCTTCGCGCCGTTCACGGGGGCACAGTCGCTGCGCGACCCGCAGAGCCGCTACGTATTCCATGTGCGCGCCGGCTATGAGGAAGAAACCGCCGCGATCGTGCGCCAGATCCGTACCACCGGCCTCAAGCGCATCGTCGTGGTCTTCAACGACGACGCTTACGGCCGTGCCGGCCTCTCCGGCGTCGAGCACGCCATCAAGGCCCTGCCCGCCGACAGCGGCGTGCAACTAGTGGCCCAGGAAAGCGTGATCCGGAACACGGTGGAAATCGGCGATGCCATGCAGACGGCGATGAAGGCCAAGCCGGACGCGGTCGTGCTGATCAGCGCCTACCGCACGGTCGGCGCCTTCGTGAAGGAAGCGCTGCGACGCGGTTACAGCGGGCAGTTCTACAACGTGTCGTTCGTTGGCACCCAGGCGCTGGCCAAGGAAGTGGGGCCGCAGGGCAGCGGCGTGATCATCTCGCAGGTGATGCCACACCCCGGCAACGCCACGCTGCCGGTGGTGCGCGAGTACCTGCGGCTGCTGCAGGCGGCTGGCAAGCAGAATGACTTCGACTACGCCAGCATCGAGGGCTTCATCGCTGCCAAGTCGTTCGTCGAGGGCCTGCGGCGCGCGGGCAAGGACCTGACGCGCGAGCGCCTGGTGACGGCGCTGGAAACCATGCGCAACGTCGACCTCGGTGGCTATATCGTTCAGTTCTCGCCCGAGAGCCATGTGGGCTCGAAGTTCGTCGAGATGACGATCATCAACTCGCGGGGCGTGGTGATTCGCTGACGGCCTTTTTTTGCTCCCTTTTCTCCCCTCTCCCGCACTGCGTGAGAGGGGAGAAAACACTCACCCCGTCAGGTCTGATCGTTCAGATGACACGCTGAAAACCTCAGCGGCGCGATCTCTTTGAGGACCGGCTGCTCGGTCTTGCAACGTGGCATCGCGTGCGGGCAGCGCGGATGAAAGTGGCAGCCGGTGGGCGGATTCAGCGGCGACGGAATCTCGCCCCGGATCGCCACGTAAGTCTTCTTGCCAACCTCAAGCTTCGGCGCCTCGGCCAGCAACGCCTGCGTATAGGGATGATTCGGCGCGGCGAACACTTCCTCGGTCGGCGCGGACTCCACCACACGTCCCAGATACATGATCACCACGCGGTCGCTGATGTGCTTGACCACGCCCAGATCATGGCTGATGAACAGGTACGTAAGGTTCAGTTCTTCGCGCAGGCGCATGAACAGGTTCAGGACCTGGGCCTGGATCGATACATCTAGCGCCGCCACCGATTCATCGCAAACCAGGAACTCCGGCTTGACCGCCAACGCGCGCGCAATGCCGATCCGCGCGCGCTGACCGCCCGAGAATTGGTGCGGGAAGCGGCGCAGCACGGTCGGATCCATCCCCACGCGCACGAGCATGTCTTCCACATACGCCTTCTGCGCGCCCTTCTCCACCATGCCGTGGACGACAGGCGCCTCGCCGACGATGTCGAGCACGCGCATCCGTGGATTCAGCGACGCGTACGGGTCCTGGAAAATCATCTGGATCGCAAGCTGCTTCTCGCGCTTCCGGTCTGGCGGCAGCCGGTCAAGATCCGTCCCGCGCCAGAATCGCTCCCCTTCGGTCAGCGTGTGCAGGCCCACGGCCATGCGGCCCAGCGTGGACTTGCCGCAGCCCGATTCCCCCACGAGACCAACAACCTCGCCAGTGCGGATCGAGAGATCGACACGATCCACCGCATGAACGATCTCCACGCGCTGCTTCGCGCCGAAGACATTGGCGACTTTCGCCGCGATGTCGAGCGACTTGACGAAGCGCTTGGAGACGCCTCGCAGTTCCAGCAGCGGTGCCGGCGGCATGGCCGTCTCCGCCGCCACGCCGGAGGCCAGGGCGCCCGGGGTATCCATCACGTTCGAGCTCATGCGGCCTCCTGCTGGGCGTGTACCGGATGGAAGCAGCGCAACTGCCTCCCATCTGGCGACAGTTCAAGCGGCGGCTCGGTGGCGCAGATCTCCGTGGCATAGGGGCAGCGCTCGCGAAACGCGCAGCCGCTCGGCAGATTCAGCAGCGATGGCGTCATGCCCGGAATCTGTCGCAGCGGCGCACCACGCGGATTGCGCGACGGCGCCGAGTCGATCAGCCCGTGGGTATAAGGGTGCCGGGGAGCTTCGAGCACCTGCCGCACGTCGCCCGATTCGACGATCTTGCCCGCGTACATCACGCAGACCTTGTCGGCCAGCCCCGCCACAACGGAAAGGTCATGAGTGATCCAGATCAGCGCGGTGCCGGATTCGCGGCACAGCGTCTGCATTTCATACAGGATCTGCCCCTGGATCGTGACGTCGAGCGCGGTCGTCGGCTCATCGGCGATGATCAGGTCGGGCTTGTTGAGCAGGGCAATCGCAATCGCCACGCGCTGGCGCATGCCGCCGGAAAACTGATGCGGATAGGCCTGCAGCCGCTCGTCCGGCGAAGGGATGCCGACGCGTGCCAGCGCATTGCGCGCGCGCTCACGCGCGGCGGCCTTGCTGACATCGTCGTGCGCGCGCACGGCTTCGATCATCTGGGTGTCGATGCGCAGGACCGGGTTCAGCGTCATCATCGGGTCCTGAAAGATCATCGCGATCCGGTTGCCGCGCACGTCGCGTTGCTGCGCGGGCGTCAGCGCGCGCAGGTCGCGAGTCACGCCGTCCCGGCTGGTCAGCGCAATGCGGCCTTCGACCACTTTGCCCGGCGGATCGATCAGCCCCATGATCGAATAGCCGGTCATCGACTTGCCCGAGCCCGATTCACCGACCAGGCCCATGATCTCGCCACGGCCAACCGTGAACGACACGTCGTCCACGGCGCGCGCTACGCCGGCTCGGGTAAAGAACTGCGTTTTCAGGTGTTCGACGACCAGGGTCGGTTGCGTCATGTCGGCTCCTGGTCCGTTATTGCGTTTGCAGGCGCGGATTGAGCACATCGCGCAACTGGTCGGCCACGAGGTTCATCGCCACGATTGTGATCACGAGGGCGATGCCCGGGAAGAAGCTGATCCAGTACTTGCCGGACAGCATGTACTGCTGGCCATTGGCGATCAGCATCCCAAGCGACGGCTCGGTAACCGGCACACCAAGCCCCAGGAACGACAGCGTGGCCTCCAGCGTGATGGCCGACGCTACTTGCAGCGCGGCGATAACGATCAGCGGCGGCAGGCAGTTCGGCAGCAGATGGCGGAACATGATGCGCCCCGGCGGCAGGCCCAGGCAGGTGGCCGCCTCGATATATTCCTTGCGCCGCTCGACCAGCGCTGCGCTACGCGTGGTGCGCGCGTAGTAGGCCCACTGCACAGCCACCAGCGCGATGACGATGTTGCCGATGCCGGGACGCAGGAACGCCAGCAGGATCAGCGCCAGCAGGATCGGCGGAAACGAAAGCTGCAGGTCGGCCACGCGCATGATGAAGGCCTCGGTGCGGCCGCCGATGAAGCCCGCCAGCAAGCCGAGCGTGGCACCCAGCAGCAGCGCAATCACGGTGCTGACCACCCCGACGCCCACGCTGATGCGCAGGCCGTACATCACCGCGGAGAGCATGTCGCGGCCCTGTTCGTCGGAGCCCAGCAGGAACGTCATGCCGCTGCCCGCCTGCTCGCCGGGAGCCAGGCGGGCGTCGAGCACGTCCAGGGTCGCGAGGTCGTAGGGATTCTGTGGCGCGAGCCACGGCGCGAATATCGCGATCAGGATGATCAGCCCAAGGATGACCAGCCCCATCATCGCAAGCTTGCTCTCCATGAACTGGCTGGCGAAGCGGCGGAACGGCGTCTGCTCTTTGGCGGTACCGGCCGCCTTGGCCGCGTTTTGCGGTACGGTCGAAGTACTCATGGCTCAGCCCTTGTTGTCGGCAATCCGCACGCGCGGATCGAGCATGCTGTAGAGGATGTCGACCAGCAGGTTGATCAGGATGAACAACGTCACGATCACCATCAGGTAGGCAACGATCACCGGGCGGTCCAGCAACTGAATCGAGTCGATGATGAGCTTGCCCATGCCGGGCCAGGCAAAGATGGACTCCGTGACGATCGCAAAGGCGATGATCGACCCGAACTGCAGCGCGATCACGGTCACGATCGGAATCATGATGTTCTTCAGCACGTGCACCCCGACGATGCGGGTGTTCGACAGGCCCTTGGCGCGTGCGAACTTCACGTAGTCCTGCAGCATCGCCTCCTGCGTGCCGGCGCGTGTCAGACGGATCACCATCGCGATATTCAGCAGCGACAGCGTGACGGCCGGCAGGATCAGGTGGCGGATACCGTCCACGGTCAGAAAGCTCAGCGGCACACCCAGCACGCGCACCGTTTCTCCCCGGCCGTTGGATGGCAGCCATCCAAGCTGTACCGCGAAGACCATGATCAGCATCAGGCCCACCCAGAACGTGGGCAGGGAAAAGCCGAGGATCGACACGGTCATGATCGACTTGCCGGCGATGCCATTCGGCCGGAGCCCGGCCCACAACCCCAGCGGAATGCCGAGCGCGATCGCCAGCAGGATCGCGCACACGGCCAGCTCCAGCGTGGCGGGCATCCGCTCGAAGATCAGCTTGAGCGCGGGCGTGCCGTGCGCGAACGAGGTGCCGAGGTTACCGTGCAGCGCGTTCTGCAGGAAGATCCAGTATTGCTCCCAAAGCGGCTTGTCGAGACCGAGCGCGGCGATCGTACGTTTGATGTCTTCCTGGTCCGCCTGCGGACTGATCAGGATATCGACCGGATTCCCGATCGCGAAGACGCCAAGAAACACGAGCAGCGACATGACGAGGAGCACAACCACGCTCTGCATCAGCCGCCGGATGATGAAGACCAGCATGTTCTTACCACTATCCTTTCGCTGGCCGCCGCATGCGGCCCGTCAGCGTGTTCGCGGCCCACGGGGGCAGGCGTGGGCGGATTGCCCCGGCTGCATGGGCGCAGTCGGGGCCGCGATCATACCGGAGCCATCAAAGGCCCGCGTGCGGGCAGAATCATTGCGCGCCGGCCGGCTTGAAGTTATGCGCGTATGTCCGTTCGTCGGTACGGGGGATGTACACGATGCCCTTCTGCGTGGCCCACGTGGTCACCTGATGATGGATCGGAATGATGCCATCATCGAGGATGGCGATGGCAGTGGCTTCCTGCAGCAGCTTCGAGCGCTCATTGTCATCCACGGTGGCCAGCGCCTTCTCCAGCACCACATCCATCTTCGGATTGCAGTACTCGCCCCAGTTGGTGGTACCGAAGCCCTTCTTGGAGTCCTCGCAGGCTAGCAGTGCGCGCAGCGGCGAGCTGACCTCACCGGTCTGGGCACCCCAGCCCAGCAGGCCGAACGACCATTCGTGCTTGATCCCCTTCGCCGAGTAGGTGGCCATCGGCATCCCTTCCACCTTGGTGTTGATGCCAATGCGCGTCAGGTTCTGCGCGATGGTCTGCGCGATCTTCTCGTCGTTGACGTACCGGTTGTTCGGCGTATGTAACGTCAACCCGAAGCCATTGGGGTAGCCCGCCTCGGCCAGCATCTTCTTCGCCGCCTCGGGATCGTACTTGACCGTCTTCAGCGCCGGGTTGTAGCCGAACATCGTCGGCGGCACGAGGTTGTTGGTCGGCTCCGACAGCCCTTCCATCAGACGATCCTTGATGCCCTGGCGATTGATGGCCGTGCTGATGGCAAGACGCACGCGCGGGTCCTTGAGCGGATTCTTGTCCATCGCCTGGCCGTCCTTCGTAGTCACGAACGGTGACTTGTCCCGTTTGGCGTCGAAGTACAGATAGATCACCCGATGCGAGATCTTAGAGAAGAACGAAAGCTTGGGATCGTTGCGGACTTTGGGCAGGTCCGGCGTCGGCACGTTCTCGATCGCCTGCACATCGCCCGACAGCAGCGCCGCCAGACGCGTGGCCGGGTTCGGGATGAAGCGCAGCGTCACCTTGTCCCAGGCCGGCTTTGGCCCCCAGTAGTCGGGGTTCTTGACCAGCTCGACGCGATCGTCGCGCGCGTAGCTGACGAACTTGAACGGCCCGGTGCCGATCATGCCCTTGCCCTGCGCAAAGTCGTCGGAAGACAGGCCCTGCGTGGCCTTCTTCTGCACCATGAACACCGCCGTCAGGTCGTTGAGCATCAACGGGTACGGCTGGTTGGTGGTCAGCTGGATCGTGTACTTGTCGATGATCTTCTTGTTGATGATCGCCTTGGTGTACACATCGAACTTGCCCGGGCTGTTGAGGATCGTGGCAGGCCGGTCCAGTGACCAGGCGATGTCCTCGGTGGTCAGCTCCGTGCCGTCATGCCACTTGACGCCCTTGCGGATCTTGAATTCCCAGGTCAGGTTGTTGACGAGCTTCCACGACTCGGCAAGTCCGGGAATAACGCGGCTGTCCGGATCAAGCTTGATCAGGGTCTCGAACACGTGCTCGGACACGTTGATGTTCGAGAACAGGTTGTAGAAATGCGGATCCATCGAGGTCGGTGGCGAACTCATGGCGATCTTCAGATCCACGGCGTGAACTGGCGCGGCCAAACCGAGGCCGAGGGCGCTGGTCAGCAGGACGGTGTTGATCGTCTTGCCGATGGCCTTCCTGATGTGACGAAGGGACATCGCGCGATTCTCCCAGGGGGAAGTCTTGAAATGACGGTTAGGATCAGCCACGTCGATTGCCCGTGCGAAAGGCCGCATTTTGGTGCGACGATTCTGCAAGGCAAGATGCCACGCGGCCGGCCAGGCACTTCAAGCATGAACTGTTCCAGCACTGCAATGGGTACGCCATGCGGGGAAACCCACCCGGTTGGACGCGCTGTCGCAATGCTGCGCCGCGCCACAATCGGACCGTAACTGTTGCATCGGCAATGGCTTGTGGCCGGCACCATGTGAGATCAGACAGGGATCAAGCGGGAATCAGGCGACCCACGACAAGCCGCAGCGCCGCCGCGTTTTGGCGCTTTGTGTACAGGCATCGTATGATCGGGGGTATCCAATCGCCCCATCCGCCTGGACTGGCATCATGAAGCTCATCCCCGAAATTCTGCAGGCGCAAGCCGAAATCCGAACCCTCCGACGCGACATCCACGCCCATCCCGAACTCTGCTTCCAGGAGCAGCGCACGTCCGATCTGGTGGCAAAGAGCCTCGAGTCCTGGGGGATCGAAGTCCATCGCGGACTGGGCACGACGGGCCTGGTCGGCGTGATTCGCAACGGCAATAGCGGCCGCACCATCGGCCTGCGCGCGGACATGGATGCGCTGCCGCTGCAGGAGGCCAACACGTTCGGCCATCGCTCCCAACACGAAGGCAAGATGCACGCGTGCGGCCACGACGGCCATACCGCGATGCTGCTGGGCGCGGCCCGCCACCTGGCTGAACATCGCAACTTCGACGGCACGGTTCACGTGATTTTCCAGCCCGCCGAGGAAGGCGGCGGCGGCGCGCGCGAGATGATCAAGGACGGGCTGTTCGACCGTTTCCCATGTGATGCGGTATTCGGCATGCACAACTGGCCCGGCATGCCAGTGGGCACGTTCGGCACCACAGCGGGCCCGCTGATGGCATCGAGCAACGAATTCAAGATCACGGTGCGTGGTAAGGGCGCGCACGCGGCCATGCCGAACAACGGCTGCGACCCGGTGTTCACGGGTGCGCAGATCGTGTCCGCGCTGCAGGGCATCATCACGCGCAACAAGCGCCCGATCGACGCAGCGGTGATCTCTGTCAC
This sequence comes from Cupriavidus sp. UBA2010, assembly GCF_002335265.1. Classification (NCBI taxonomy): domain Bacteria; kingdom Pseudomonadati; phylum Pseudomonadota; class Betaproteobacteria; order Burkholderiales; family Burkholderiaceae; genus Cupriavidus; species Cupriavidus sp. UBA2010. The sequence goes on along the minus strand of NZ_DDCI01000033.1, from coordinate 2,719 downwards.
GCAGTTCCACGCGGGCGACGCCACCAATATCGTGCCGGACTCGGCATGGATCGGCGGCACCGTGAGAACGTTCACGATCCCGGTGCTTGACCTGATCGAGCGCCGCATGGAGGAAGTCGCTCGGGCCGTGGCACAGGCGTTCGATTGCACGATCGAGTTCGAATTCAGCCGCAACTATCCCCCGACCATCAACAGTGCGGCCGAAGCCGAGTTCGCCGTGGGGGTGGCCACCGAGCTGGTGGGCGCATCGAATGTCGATGGCAACGTCGAGCCGACCATGGGTGCCGAGGATTTCTCGTTCATGCTGCAGGCAAAGCCCGGCTGCTACCTGTTTATCGGCAATGGTGAAGGATCGCACCGCGAAGCTGGCCACGGCATGGGCCCGTGCATGCTGCACAACCCGAGCTATGACTTCAACGATGAACTGCTGCCAATCGGCTCGTCGTTCTTCGTGAAGCTGGTGGAGAAGTGGCTGGCGCCGGCCTGATTCCCGGCTTTTCCTTCCGTATTGACACAACGGACGCACGATGACGCATACGCACCTGGATGACGCCACGGCGGAGCGGTTTGCCCACGTGGCGCTTGAAAACATCGCGCGTCAATATCCCTATAAGGTCGACCATCTGATGGTGGGCGCCGACGATCTGTCGGCCCCAGCCGTCATGCACCCAGTGTTTTACGGGAGCTACGATTGGCATTCATCGGTGCACATGCACTGGCTGCTCGTGCGCGTGCTGTCGCTGCGGCCTGCGCTGCCAGTGGCCGATCGGATTCGTGCTGCCCTGGACAGGCAATTGCGCCCCGAGGCAATTGCGGCTGAGCTGGCGTACTTCGAGCGGCCGGCGTCGCGAACGTTTGAACGGCCGTACGGTTGGGGATGGTTCCTGAGACTACAGGCCGAACTGCGCGCGCTTGGTGCGCACGATGCCCAGGCAGCGAGTTGGGCCACCGCCTGCGCGCCACTGGCCGATCATCTCGCGCAGCGGCTCATCGACTACATCGACATCGCCGACTTTCCCGTTCGTACCGGCACGCATCTCAATAGCGCATTTGCACTCATCATGGCGCTGTTCTATGCCAAGTTCGATCAACATCTTGCTTTACGCAAGGCGGTCGTGCGACAGGCGCATCGCTGGTTTGGGCATGACCAGCGTTATCCGGCACGCTATGAACCTGGTGGCGACGAGTTTCTATCGGGCGGGTTGGTCGAGGCCATGCTGATGCGCCACGTCCTGGACGACTGCTCGTTCGGAGACTGGTGGGAGATGTTCTCGCCTGGAGAGGCCGAACTGGCGATGTGGCTCACACCAGTGACCGTCGCGGATCGGACCGATCCGAAGATGTCCCACCTCGATGGCCTGAATCTGTCCCGTGCCTGGTGCTGGCGGGTGCTGGGCCCCAGCCTGCCGCCGGTGCTCCAACCCCTTGCGCTTCGCGCATGGTCGGATCATCTCGAGGCATCGCTACCCCAAGCCGTCGAAGGGCATTACGTAGCCACCCATTGGCTGGCTACGTTCGCCCTTCTGGCCCTTACGGATTCGGCTGTCGGCTGACTTTGGTTATTCGATGGTGATATCGCCGTACCAAGACTCCGCGCGGGTCTTGGTATTGTCGGTGTCCGTCATAAGACCGACGGCAATCACCTTCCCCGGATCGGTGCCGAATGCCTTGCGGTAGTCCGCGCGCAGATCCCGTTCATGACAGCGCCACTCGCCGGTATGGCGCGTACCTGAGTCGACGATGATCATGCGCACGCGATCGGTATGGGGATTATTCACGACCGCTCCTGGCGGCAGCCGTCCGCCCCAGATGTACATCAGCGTGGCGTATGGCATTTCCCGACCGGTGGTGATGCGAGCCATTTCGTACATCAACTGATCACGTAGCGGCAGCGTGGAGCGATCGCCATCGAAGGCGACGAAGATGCGCAGCGGCGAATCCTCTCGATGGCTGACGCCATTGTCGGCAGTGCGGATGACATCGCGCGTCTTCCACATCCAGCGCAAGGCGCCGGCCTCTCGCTCGACCAGTGGCACGTAGAGCCCCGATGCGGAACTGTCAGCCTCCGCATGAAGCACGAGACGGTGATCGACTTCCGTCAGCGCATAGCGTGTTGGTGTCTTGTTGCGATTGATCTTCCAGGGACGCCACCCGACGGGCATCGGGCTGGCCACATTTGAGGCCGAGAACGGTGGAAGTTGGGAGAGCGCCAGCGGCGTCGTAGGCTCGGAATCGCCGTCGGCCCCGCCTTCGGCATCTGCAGCGCTCTCGCCGGCAAGATTGGCCAGTTCGAGCGAATCCGGAACTACGCCTGAATTTGCATCCATCGGGCGGCTTTTTGCGGCGAACGCCTTGCAATCGCCGTCAGAGACGGCTGCCAGTTTCGATGGATCGATTGTCTGTCTTGATGTTGATGCGCAGCCTGTCAGCATCAATGCACCCACGATCATCGTGAGCGCTGGCCCAAACTTCTTGGCCATGTAACCCCCTGTACCCGTATTGCTTGCCAGCGCTTCAAGAGCCCAATTTGTGAAACATGGGCACTGTCGATCGCGGCTTTACTGTTGCGGACTACCTTGCGTCAGCAGATTGCCAACGCATGGGGAGAAACATATCAGATGCGTTTTGCCGGAGGAATCCTCCGGTACCCTGAATACAACGGGTAAAGACATGCACGCAACAAAACCGCGCCGCCAAAGCAAAACCCCCAGCTTATAGG